>JBJFFD010000049.1:0-59656 GCA_051891335.1 Candidatus Scatovivens sp. | reverse complement strand
CAACAAATTTAGTATTACAATATGATGGAGAATATAATGCAGGAAAAACAGGAAATTACCATGATTCTTCAACAACAACATGGGTAGATTTAACTGGGAATGGAAATAATGGAAATATTGTAAACTCTAATAGTTGGGTTTGGAAGCAGTTGAATTATCTTTTCAATCAAACTACTAATAATGTTGATACCGATAAATATTTTAGACAAGTTTCTCAAAGAACAGCAGGAACAAGTGAATTTTTGAATAAATCATTAAGACTGTCTGGTAACGATTATGTTGTCTGCGATTTTTATAATTACAATGGAACGTTAACTCATGAAGATAGCACTTATAATAATTATATTTCTGGAAAATCTGATTCAGCTTTTGTGATTCCAGATGGCTCTGAGCCATATACTATTGAAATCTCATTTTATTACAATGGAGATAATAAATCAGCGGGATTATTTGGAATGGGGACTTACAATAATAAAAATTATGAAAGAACAAATGATAATTATTGCAGATACTTTAGTGCAGACTATTTCTATAAAAATATTGGATATGTCTTAAAAACTGTAGATTTTAAGACTGGTTATTATCCGGTGGTTGGAGATGAATGGCATTACTCTAATTCTAATCCGTTGAAATTTAACAATACAGGATCTGGATATGCAATTTCACTAGTAGATATTACTGAAGATATGACTAAAGATAACCCAGTTGTAAAGAAGATAGTAAAAGATACTAGTACAAGAAGCTATTACTATACTAATGTGTATGGAAGTAAAATAGATAGTACTGAAGCCACAAATATATTAACTGATGGAAAAAATGAATTTATGCTATATGAATCAAATAAGCTAGGGCTTGACAATGGAAAGTCTAATGCAATAAGAATAAGTGATTCTGGAAATGGAATTAAGTCATATTATTGGGGAAATGATGTTGTTGCGGATGATGAAAATGGCTTGTCAAGTGGGGTTCATACAGCTTCTGTAGAATACGATGGAACTAATACAAAAATATATCTAGATGGAGTTTTAAAAGCACAAGAAGGAAAAACTCCGAATACAGAACTAAGAGAGATAACAATAGGAGCAACTAATATGAAAACAACAGTTCAATATATAGATAATTTAAGAAATAATTCTTCTATACGTGCATATATTTATTGTTCTGAAAAATGGACTTGTACATCCAAGACGACTAATACTGAGAGAAGCAGTATTTTGCAGGATGTTTATGCTGCGCTTTATTCTTCATATGAAGGTAAGAGAAATGAAATCAATATGACATTCCAATATCAAGAATTTTTAAATGATGAAGTTTATTCTGTTAGGATTTACGATAGAGCCTTATCTTCTGCAGAAATTAAATATAATTATATAACAGATTATTATAGATTTGGCAGTGGGACATAATTATAAATTAACCCTTGCAAATAATAAGAATATATGTTAAAATAAGCATTGCAGTTTAGAAAGCAATGCTTATTTGCTATCTATCCTTACTCATAAAGTAAATTTTATGGGTTATAAATCCAAAAGGAGGTGAAAAATAATGAATAAATACGAGACAGTATTCATTATTAATCCAAGTGTTGAAGAAGCTGGAGTTAAAGAACTAATAGAAAAATTTTCAAACATAATTAATAATGATGGTAAAGTAACAGAAGTTCAAGAAATGGGAAAAAGAAAATTAGCTTACGAAATTAAAAAGAATTCAGAAGGATATTATGTATTAATAAACTTTGAAGCTAACCCAGAATTAATAAAAGAACTTGAAAGAAACTACAGAATAACTGATAACGTTATTAAATTTATCGTAATCAGAAAAGATGAACAATAATCACCATTTGGCGTTGTTGCATTGCATTTAAAATTTAATCAACGTACAAAAAGTACGCCTCATAAATTTTAAACTTATGCGCCTAGCCAAATAGCAATTCTTCTTCATCTTATGTTCAGAGAAATATGAACAATAATCAGTATTGACATGTGAATAATGTCATAAATTAATTTGAGGAGAAAAATATGAATAAAGTAATTTTAATGGGAAGATTAACAAGAGATCCAGAAGTAAGATACACTCAAACAAACAATACTTTAGTAGCTTCTTTTAGTCTAGCAGTAAATAGAAGATTTGCAAGGCAAGGAGAAGAAAGACAAGCAGATTTCATAAATATTGTTGCTTGGAGTAAAGTAGGAGAATTCTGTAGTAAATATTTTAAAAAAGGTCAACAAGTTGGTATAATAGGAAGAATTCAAACAAGAACTTGGGATGATGACCAAGGACAAAAACATTATATAACAGAAGTTGTCGCAGAAGAAGCATATTTTGCAGACAGCAAAAGAGATGGAGTAGATACATCAAATTTTGAAAATACATTTGGAGGAACAGTTGCAAATAGTGCTGAATTTCAAGTAGATTCATCTGATGATGATTTACCATTCTAACCTAAAAATTAGAAAAAGGAGGTTTTAAGATGTCTGATAAAAAACAATCAAAAAGAAGAAATAATAATCAAGATGATGATTTTAATCCAAAATTTAGAAAAGTAAGAAAAAAACTTTGTCCTTTATGTAGTGACAAAAATTTTGAATTAGATTATAAAAATGCAGATCAATTAAGAAAATTTATAAATGAAAAAGGTAAAATATTACCAAGAAGAGCAACAGGAGCTTGTGCAAAACATCAAAGAGCAATAACATTAGCAGTAAAAAGAGCAAGACATATTGCTATATTACCATATACACAAGACTAATATAAAAACATAAATAAGGGGGCTTTATAAAAAGCCTTCTTTTTTTATGCCTAAAAATAAATTAATAATTGAATTTAAAAATGTAGGGGCGGACGACCCTGTCCGCCCGGAAAATGAAAAAATAGAATTAACAAAACATGTAGGGGCGATTTTAATCGCCCGAAAAAATAAAATCAATAGAAAAAATAAAAAAGAAAGGCAAAAATGGAAGAAAAATTGATAAAAAGAAAAAATTTAAGAATAGATAAATACGATTATTCACAGGAAGGACATTATTTTATAACCATATGTACAAAAAATAGAAAAGAAATATTGGGGAAATTACAAAATAATACATATGTAGGAGCGGACGACCCTGTCCGCCCGAAAAACAATAAAATAGAATTAACGCAAATAGGAAAAACAATAGAAATATGTTGGAAAAAAATAAAAGAAATTTATGATAATGTAGAAACAGATCAATATATAATCATGCCAAATCATATACATGGAATAATAATTTTGAAAGGGCGGACAGAGTCGTCCGCCCCTACAAAAAATAATACAAGGATTTAAATCTGTTACAACAAGAGAATGTTTTAAATATAATTATAATAAAATTTGGCAACGAAATTATTACGAACATATAATAAGAAATGAAAAGGAATATTATAAAATAAAAGAATACATAAAAAACAATCCAATAAATTGGAAAAAAGATGAATATTATATGTAGGGGCAGACGACCCTGTCCGCCCGGAAAATGAAAAAATAGAATTAACAAAACATGTAGGGGCGATTTTAATCGCCCGAAAAAATAAAATCAATAGAAAAAATAAAAAAGAAAGGCAAAAATGGAAGAAAAATTGATAAAAAGAAAAAATTTAAGAATAGATAAATACGATTATTCACAGGAAGGACATTATTTTATAACCATATGTACAAAAAATAGAAAAGAAATATTGGGGAAATTACAAAATAATACATATGTAGGAGCGGACGACCCTGTCCGCCCGAAAAACAATAAAATAGAATTAACGCAAATAGGAAAAACAATAGAAATATGTTGGAAAAAAATAAAAGAAATTTATGATAATGTAGAAACAGATCAATATATAATCATGCCAAATCATATACATGGAATAATAATTTTGAAAGGGCGGACAGAGTCGTCCGCCCCTACAAAAAATAATACAAGGATTTAAATCTGTTACAACAAGAGAATGTTTTAAATATAATTATAATAAAATTTGGCAACGAAATTATTACGAACATATAATAAGAAATGAAAAGGAATATTATAAAATAAAAGAATACATAAAAAACAATCCAATAAATTGGAAAAAAGATGAATATTATATGTAGGGGTAGGCCTTGTGTCCGCCCGAAAAAAATGAAAAATAAAATTACCCCCGATATAAAAAACATACCCTAAATCAAAAAACATTATATTGAAATTATGGATAAATTATGATATAAAGGCATTATAAAATAATAAACAAAATAAATGAGGAAAAAATGGAAATTAATAAAGCAATAAATGAATTAATAAAATATGGCTTAGAAAATGAAATTCTATATGAAGAAGATAAAATATATTCAATTAATCAATTATTAAATTTACTAAATTTAGAAGAATTTCATGAAGAAAAAATTGAAGAAGTAAAAAATATTGAAGAAATTCTAAAAGAAATATTAGATTATGCAGTAGAAAATAAGATTATTGAAGAAGATACAATAAAAAGAAGAGATTTGTTTGATACCAAAATAATGAATTGCATAATGCCAAGACCAAGTCAAGTTATACAAAAATTTAGAGAAGAATATAAAAAATCTCCTGAAAATGCTACTGAATTCTATTATAAATTTAGTAAAGCAACAGATTATATACGTACATATAGAGTAAAAAAAGACTTAAAATGGAAAACAGATACTAAATATGGAACTTTAGATATAACAATAAATTTATCTAAACCAGAAAAAGATCCCAAAGATATAATTCTTTTAAAACAGCAAAAACAAATATCTTATCCTAAATGTGTTATATGCAAAGAAGCAGAAGGATTTAAAGGAAGAATAAATTCAGCATCTCGAGATAATCATAGAATAATTCCAATAAAATTAAATGGTGAAGAGTGGTTTTTTCAATATTCTCCTTATTCTTATTATAATGAACATTGTATAATTTTAAATGGAAACCATGTCCCTATGAAGATTGATAAAACAACATTTGAAAAATTATTTGACTTTATAAATCAATTTCCTCATTATATGATAGGTTCAAATGCTGGATTGCCAGTTGTAGGAGGTTCAATATTAACACATGAACATTATCAAGGAGGAAAAGCTACTTTTCCTATGGATAAAGCAGAATATATTTATAAAACAAAAATAAAAAATTTTGATAATGTAGAATTTGGAATTTTAAATTGGCCATTGTCTGTAATACGAATAAGAAGTAAGAACTATAAAGAATTAATAGAATTAGGTGATTTAATATTAAGAAAATGGAAAGAATATAGTGATTATGACTCTGGAATTTATGCATATACAGAAAATACTCCGCATAACACTATAACTCCAATAGCAAGAAAAAATAAAGAAACTTATGAATTAGATTTGGTACTTAGAAACAATTTAACAACCGAAGAATATCCTTTAGGAGTTTTTCATCCACATCCAGAATTGCACCATATTAAAAAAGAAAATATTGGTCTTATAGAAGTTATGGGGCTCGCAATACTTCCAGCAAGACTTAAAGAAGAGATGGAGATATTATCAGAATATTTGTTAGAAAACAAGGATATTAGTCAAAACGATAAAATAAAAAAACATGAGTTATGGGCAAAAGAAATAAAAAATAAGTATTCAGATATCAATAAAAATAATATAGAAGATATTTTACATGAAGAAATCGGATTGGTTTTTGAAAAGGTTTTAGAAGATGCTGGTGTATTTAAAACTGATGAAAAAGGAATAAAAGCCTTTAAAAAATTTATAGATGAATTAACATAGTGACGAATTGTATTCTTCCACCGGTTTACATTAAAAACTTATAATAAAATTAGAATGCATTAAAAAAATTGAAATCATGTATTTTTAAATATATAATAAAAAATATAAAAAAGAAAGAAGGAAAATAAAATGGAAAAATTAAGAGGATTTGAAGTGGCAAAGGGATTTGAAGATAAAGGAATTAATTTGCCAATAAGAAAAACAAAATATTCAGCTGGATATGATATTGAAGCTGCAGAAGACTGCATAGTACCAGCATTTAAAGAAGGACAAAACCCTACTTTAGTAAAGACTGGATTAAAGGCATATATGCAAGATGATGAAATGCTATTATTATATAATAGAAGTTCTAACCCTAAAAAGAAAGGATTAGTTTTATCTAATAGTGTTGGAGTAATTGATAAAGACTATTATGGAAATCCGGATAACGATGGAGCTATAATGTTTGCTTTTTATAATGTTAAAGATGAAGATTGCATTATAAAAAAAGGTGATGCAATAGGACAAGCAATATTCCAAAAATATTTAATAACAGATAATGATTGCGCAGAAGGTGAAAGACTAGGTGGATTTGGATCAACTAGTAAATAATAACTAGTGAATAAATTATGTAAAATTTGTAAAAAAACTTTTGACTTCTTCCAAATTTTGTAGTATAATAAATACGTGGTCAGTTAAAAATTGGTAAGAAGGGAAGTAGATAGTAAATGTTTAAAGTAGGAGATAAAATTGTTTACCCAATGCATGGAGCAGGAGTTATCGAGTCTATTGAAGACAAATCAATTTTAAACGAAAGACAATCTTATTATATTATAAAAATGCCAGGAGAAGTTAAAGTAATGGTTCCTACTGCTAAAGCAGAGGAAATTGGCGTTAGAAACATAATAGATCAAGAAACTGCTGGAAAAGTAATAAATGTTTTAGAACATGATAGTACTGAAATGTCTATGAACTGGAACAAAAGATATAGAGATAATATGGAAAAAATGAAAAGTGGAGACATTTATGAAGTAGCAGACATTGTAAGAAACTTAAGTTTTAAACAAAAAGAAAAAGGTCTATCTACAGGAGAAAAGAAAATGCTTTTAAATGCAAAACAAATTTTAGTTAGTGAATTAGTTTTAGCAGAAAGCAAAGATAAAGATGAAGTTGAAGAATTAATAGAAAATAAAATTAATTACTCTTATGAATTACATACATTAGTAAATAACAACAATATAGAAGATAAACAACCTAAGATTATGAAAAAATTCACAACAACAGAAGTTTAATATATATCTTAAATAAAAGTAAGACGGATTTTAAAAAATCCGTTTTTTTGCATAAATAAAATTAATTATTATGTATACTTTTTTGATAAATTTGAGGGATTTAAAAACTATATGTCGAATAATATAAATGGAAGGTTTGATTAAATGGTAGGATACGATGATGATTTTAAAGAAAAAGTTAGATCTGCAAATGATATTGTAGATGTTATATCTCAGTATTTACCCTTAAAAAGAAGTGGAAGAAACTACTTTGGAATTTGTCCATTCCATTCTGAAAAATCTCCTTCTTTTTCAGTCTCTCCTGAAAGGCAATATTTTCATTGTTTCGGTTGCCATGTAGGTGGCGATGTTTTTTCTTTTATAAGCAAAATTGAAAATGTTTCTTTTAAAGAAAGTATTGAAATTTTAGCTGAAAGAGCAAAAATTCAGTTACCGGTAAACAATGAGAAATTAGATCCTAAACAATACCTAAAAGATAGAATGTATAAAATAAATGCAGAAACAGCATTATTTTATCATGATAGATTATATAAGCCGTTAGCTAAAATTGCTCAAGAATACGTAAAAAAGAGAAAGTTAGATAATAAAACTTTAAAAGCTTTTAAAATTGGTTATTCTGGTGAATATAACGAATTATATAAAATGCTAAAATTAAAAGGATTTAAAGATGAAGAAATATTGGCTACAGGATTAGTTAATAAAAATGATAGAGGAGAATTTATTGATAGATTTAGAAAAAGATTAATGTTTCCAATAATGAATGTACAAGGAAAAGTAGTTGCATTTGGAGGAAGAAGATTAGAAGATAATTTAAAAGTTGCCAAATATATAAATTCAAATGAAAACTTAGTATATTCAAAAAAACAACATTTATATGCTCTAAATCTTGCAAAACAAGGAGATTGTAAGAAAATAATTTTAGTTGAAGGTTATATGGATGCAGTATCTTTGCATCAAAGAGGTATAACAAATGTGGTTGCATCTTTAGGAACAGCTCTTACAGAAGAACAAGGAAGGTTGCTAAGAAAATATAGTCAGCAAGTAATTTTAAGTTATGATTCTGATGGCGCTGGTCAAACTGCAATTTTAAGAGGACTTGAAATATTAAAAAAACTAGGTTGCGATGGTAGAGTATTACAAATGGAGGGAGCAAAAGACCCAGATGAATATGTAATAAAAAATGGTAGTGGAAGATTCAATATACTAGTAGAAAATGCAATATCATTAGTAGAATTTAAAGCTAAAATGTTAAAAAATGAATATAATTTACAAAATCCAAATGATAAAATTAAATTCTTAAAAGAAATATCTAAATTATTATCTAGTGTAGATAATAAAATAGAACAAGAAATTTTTATTGAAAAAATTGCAAGTGAGAATAAAATTTCCAAAGAGGCAATTTATGCAGAGGTTAATAAAATTTCATATAGTAAAGATTCTGCTCAAAAAATATTGAGAAAACCAATGTCTAATGTGAAAAATGAAACTGAAGAAATAACACCTGCAATTGCTAAAAGAGAAAATATGATTTTATACTTGTTAATAAATAATTTTAAAGAAACTTCTCAAAAAATAGAAGGAAATATTGATGAAGATGACTTTAAATTAGAAATTAATAAAAAAATATTTAAAAAGATATTTGAAATTAAAGATAAAGAAAATATATTGCAATCTCTTTCAAATATAGAAGATGAAGAAATTCAAAATGCAATAAGTCAAATTATAGTACAGGACTATGAAATTAATTCTGAAGAAAAATGTATAGAAGACATTTTGAATAATTATGTAAAAGAAAGATTAAATACTAAAAAAGCGGACATAATAAAAATGATTAATAATAAAAATTTACCATCAGAGGAAATTACTAAATTAGAAGAGGAACTTAGCAAAATAATAATACAATTGGCAAAAATGAAGTAGAAGGGAGTTTTAAAATGAAAAAATCAGATGAAGAGAAAATATCTGAAGAAGTAATAATAGAAGAAACAAAAGATAAAATAGAAGAAAATTCTAAACCTAAAAAAGAAAATAAAAAAACAACTAAAAAATCTACTAATAATAATCAATCAGATGATAGTGATGATGATTCTAATTCAGGAGAAGAAGGAAATATAGCTATTAATAATTCAAATAAAACATCTGATAATCCTCAAAAAGAAAAAGTAATGAAAATTCTAAAATCTGCAAAAGAAAAAGGAAAAATTACTTACGGAGAATTAGCAGCTGAATTGGGTGATATAAATCCAGAAGAAATAGAAAAAGTTTTTGATAGCTTTGAAGAATTAGGAGTAAGTATTCTAAAAGATGATGATTTACTAGAACCAGATATAGAACAATTAAATGAAGTAGAAGAAATACAATTAGATCAAATTGATGTAAACAATATAGAAGGCATAAGTGTTGATGATCCAGTTAGAATGTATTTAAGAGAGATTGGAAAAATTCCATTACTTTCATTTGAAGAAGAACTTGAACTTGCAAAAAGAGTATTAGAAAACGATGAGGAAGCAAAGCAAAAACTTGCAGAATCTAATTTAAGGCTTGTTGTTAGTATAGCAAAAAAATATGTTGGTAGAGGAATGTTATTTTTAGATTTAATCCAAGAAGGAAATATGGGATTAATAAAAGCAGTAGAAAAATTCGATTATGAAAAAGGATATAAATTTAGTACTTATGCTACATGGTGGATAAGACAAGCTATAACAAGAGCTATAGCTGATCAAGCAAGAACAATAAGAATCCCTGTTCATATGGTAGAAACAATTAATAAATTAATTAGAACTTCTAGACATTTACTTCAATTATTAGGAAGAGAACCTACCCCAGAGGAAATTGCAGAAGAATTAGAAATTCCTGTTGAAAAGGTAATGGAGATACAAAAAATTGCTCAAGATCCAGTTTCATTAGAAACTCCTATAGGTGAAGAAGATGATAGTCATTTAGGAGATTTTATTCCAGATGATGAATCTCCAGAACCTCATGATTCTGCAGCATATACAATGCTTAAAGAACAATTAGAAGAAGTTATGGGAACTCTAACACCGAGAGAAGCAAAAGTATTAAAATTAAGATTTGGATTAGAAGATGGAAAAGCAAGAACTCTAGAAGAAGTTGGACGTGAATTCCAAGTAACAAGAGAAAGAATAAGACAAATAGAAGCAAAAGCATTAAGAAAATTAAGACATCCAAGTAGAAGTAAAAGATTAAAAGATTATATGAGTTAAAAGAAGGGCGAACTTTGTTCGCTCTTCTTTTTGTATAAATTTAATTTTAATTATTAACAAATAATCTTTAAAAAATCAAAAGTACCTATTGAATAAACATATATTTTTTGATAATATATTTATATAAACTAATAAAATAAACAATTAATGTCAAATAATTTAAGAGTAAAGTGTCAACTGAAGCTTTGCAGATAAGGAAAGATATATGAATAGAATTTTTTTAGATTTCAAAAAATTAATATTGGGTCAAGATGGTACTGAGAACATGCCATTAGATTTTAAAGAAGAAATAACAGTGTCAATTAAAAATAGTTTAATAGATAAAGCCAAGGCAACTTTGCTAATGACAGCAAGAAATAATGCAGATAAATTAGGAAAGCAAATAGATAAACAGCAGATTGCAGATGTGTCTGGAAAAGGTGAGAGAGTAGGAAAAGAAAAAGTAGAAAAAATAGTTGAAGAAGAGAATCAAAATATAAAGAAAGCAAAAGCAAAGGAAGAAGAAGAAAAAGAAGAGGAAAAGAAAAGAAAAGAATCATTAAGACAGACTATGCAAAGAATTGCTCAGCAAGATGAAAAAGCAGAAAATAATATTAATTATAGACAAAAACGGAGATTAAAAAATATAAAATATGTGATGGATATTTACAAAATGTTCATCACATATTTTTTTGAAATATTATTCAGATTAAAATTTAAAAATGTGTTTATGGTTCGATGTTGGTATCGAGCTTAAAAAAAATTTTAAATACAAATATACAAAAAAATATTGTATTTTAGCTTAAATATACATATAATCTTTTTAAGATTTTCCAAACTAGGAGGATTGTAATTATGTCAAACGTACTACAAAACGAAAGAGAAAAATTAAGCGTAGAACAGTTTTTAAAGTATAAAAAATACATTTCAATAGATGCAGATAATGTAATATTTGCATATGCTATGAAAATACTTATAGAAGAACCAGACATTACACTAGAAAAAATTTATAATTTGTTTATTAAGGAACAAGACCAAGAAGATTATAGTTTTGAGGATTTTGAAGAAGATTTAAATCAGTCATTTGAGGCAATTGGGCTAAAATTTTTAGAATGTTCTTCTGAACAAATTTTAGAAAAGCTTCCTGATGAATTAGAATCAGAACTACTAGAATTTAAAAGTGAATTTATTTCTCAATATAAAGAAAAAGGATATAGTACAATCATAGAGATTGATAGTAATGAAAAATATATATATTTGGTAAAAAAATTCGAAGAAATACAAAAAGAAATTGGAACATATGATTTAAGCGAAATTCCTCCTGAAATGTTTTTTGATATTACTACTGAAGGATTACGAAATATAGATTTTGAAAATACCGGAGCTAAATTAGATATGCAACATATGCAAGGGAAGAAATATGCCTCAATTAATGGTTCAATTAAAGGTTGTAAATTAATAAGCTATAATCCAAACTGTTATAATCCAATAAATATGATAAAGAAAGAAGATGGTAAATTAACTGGAGATTATATACGTGATGAAAATGGATTTTATGTTCTAAATATTGATGAAGAACAGATACCAGCAATATTAGAATATTATAAGGAACATAAGGAAGATAGAGAAACTTTAATAGTTGCTACACTTATTGGGGCATTTTTAGCAAAAGAAAACATTCAAAAAGATTACACGTGGCTTTTAGAAGATTACATGAAATATGTTGAAAATGATAATCTTTTTATGTTACCAAATGTATGGAAGTGTCTATCAGAGGAATATCAAGAAAGATTTTTTGATGTAGTAGAAAAATTAATAGAAAAAGAAAATTTTGAATCATATGATACATCATCTACTTTAATAAAAATATTGAGAAATACACACGCAAATGTTATTAAAGAGTTTGAAGAGAAACTAGAGAAAAAATTTATAAAAGATGATGGAAAATTTGATTTTAAAAAATATGCAACAAGTGTATGGAGGTATCTACCAGAAGAATATAAAGAGAAAAATCTTTTCAATATATTAGAAAGAAAAAATGGAAATATTTATGATTTAGAGAAACTCTTTAAAAATTGTACTACTGAGACTCAAAAAAAACAATTTCCGAAAGTTTTTGAAACTTTAATGATAAAAGATGATAGCACTAATGACACAAGAGTTGATTTAATAAAAATATATAATTTTATGATGGATAAAAACGAATATGGTATAAGTTTTACTGGTATAGGAAATATTATAGGTGAAAAAGAAGCTACAAAAATCTATGAAGCATTAAAAGAAAATCAAGATTTATACATTAATAATAAACATATAACATTGGAGAGCTTTTGGCCAGCATTTGATGAAGAAATTCAAAAAAAATTTCTAACAGATATTTTACTAAAACAGGGAAATAACAACGAATATAAAAAAATATGGAGATTAACAGCTTTTGAAGTTAAAAAAGATTTATATTTTGAAGTATTAGAAAAAATTGATGAAGAAAATAAAGATTTGAAAGCTTATTTTAAAGGAATAGCATATATTGATTTATTAAATGGGTATCCAGAAAAAGAAAAATATGAAATAATGCAAAAAGATCCCCAAAAATATATATCTGCAATTTATTATTTTGAAGGAGTTAATATTCCTGAAAATATAGAAAATCTTTCTGATTCATATACACTAGAAGAGTTAAAAGTATTAGAAAAATTATATAATGAAAGAAAAATTAATAGTACAAATATAGATAAATTAGTTTATGGAATTCCAAGCATTGGACATAAACTAACAACTAAAATTATTTTTAGTAATTCCGAAATGATAAGAAAATATTCTACAAGCATAATAGCAACAATAGCTACTTTACCAGAAGAAAAAAGAAATTCATTTTACAATGAAATAGAAAGTATATTTACTCAAAATTTACCTTCTTTTGTTAAAATATATCAATATTATCAAATGTCATTTGAAGGAAAAATTGAACAAAAAATAAACGGATCTACATCTCCTTCTTTGATAAATGCTGAAGACAGAAAAAAACAAAACAGAATTATATTTTCAGATTTATTTAGGATTGCTATGGATTCTAATAACAAATCCCTAAGAGATTTTGTTAGAGAGTTGGAGACAGGAAATAAGCTATATATAAAATTGGTAGAAAATGGAGAAAAAATAGATTCTTTATCTAAAGAGGAACAATTGCAATTACAGAGATATTTAAAATCCTTATATATTTTATATGACTTAACTGAAAATGATACTAAAGATGAAAAGTTGGGAGAAAAAATAGAATATTCTGGAAATATTGAACAAGATGCCAAAAATCTAAGTAGAAAATATTCTACAGATGGAAAAATACAAGACTTACCAGATAAGATAATTGAAAGCATAGTTGGACCTTTAAGTGAATTATTTGATGGCATAGATACAATCTCAGATATTAATAGATACATGGAAGAAAGAGTAAAACAGACCAATGCATATCATAGAAATTTGGCAGAAAGAGAAATTGTTTTAGGAGATGGAGATTTAGTAGAAGGTGTAAAAAGTGGATTTTCAGTATTTCCTGATATAATTAGGGACGGCATATTAGCTGGAGATTTGTTAGGAGTACACTCAGTTGTTGATAGTACATATCTAGGAGCAGATTTTGGAATGTTTTCTTCAGAAAACGAAAGCAAACCTCTAAACGAAAAATTGCAAGACACACTTGCCTCTCGGTTACTCTAATGGTCTATGGCTAGTTGTGAAATTAAACAAAAAAGTCCCTAAAAAAAATAAAACAAATGATACAGTAGAATTTAATGAGAAAGAAAACGAATATGAAACGAGATTTGAAGTTTATCCTGGACAAGTTTGCGGAGATAATCATTATTTGGTAAGAACAGGAGTTGGAAGTACAGATATAGACTATATAATTGTAGATAGCTATGATAAAAGATATGGTTTTGAACTTGCAATGAACGGAACCTATATTCCTATAGTAGATAGGAATACAGGTGAAATAGTTTTTAGCCCTAAAGATTATGATGACATAAGATATAAAATGCAAGGCTTGGATTATTATGATACAGGAGAATTTATTGTAGATAGTTCAGCAATTACTGAGGAAGCTAATAAATTAATTGAAGAACTTTTTGAAAGTAATAGAGAAGAACCAAGCAATATGAGAGAAGCAAAGACTAAAAGAAAAGCAATTGAAGAAGTTGTAAAAAAAGCTTTAGATAAAGATGAAATAAGTTTAGAATTAAGAACTGAACTTTCAAAAGACATGGCTCCAGGATTTGTTGAATTTATAGATACTGGATCTACAGGTCGAGGAACAAATATGCCAGGAAGAGGAGATTTTGATTTTACACTGAAACTTGATAAAGAAATCATTGAGGATTCTAAAAAATTAGAAATTGTAAAAAATGCATTAAGAGAAGTCTTTAAAGATAGAGGGAAAGAATCTATAGAAACAGGAAATGGAGATTTCAGATATAAAGCTGTTAAAATAGAAGGAATTGAAAATCCTATTGATTTGGACATAACATTTATGCCTAAGAGTGAATACGTAACATATTCTACAGATATGTGTATTGCAGAAAGATTAAATGGATTAAAAAAATCTAATCCTGAAGGGTATAAATATGCAATAGCAAATATTGTTCTTGCTAAGCAAAAGCTCAAAGAAAATGGGCTTTATAAGAAAAATGGAAGCGACGGAGCTACAGAGCTTGGAGGACTTGGCGGAAGTGGAGTAGAAAATTGGATTTTACAAAATGGTGGTTCTTTAATTAGGGCAATAGATACATTTTTAGAAGCTGCGGAAAAATCAAAAAGTTATGAAGAATTTGCAGAAAAATATCCAATTTTTGATTTTGGAGAAAACCATAGAATTGGAATATATCCACATGATAGTTTTATAAGGGGAATGAATGGAGAAAAATTTCAAGAAATACAAAATAGGTTAAGAAAAATAAGAGAAGAATTAACCCCTGTAAAAGAACCAAAAATATCAGAAGGATTTTTAAATGGTGTTCATGAGATTGCAAATGGGCAAAATCAATCTCAAATAGAACATGCAATAGATGAGATGGAAAACGGAGTAAAAGATGAAAATGAATCTGAAAAATCGACGGAAAAAAACGGGAAAACAACAGATTTACGAGGAGAATAAAAATGAAAAGATATTATTATAATTGAATTGCATTTACATTTAATTCAATTATAGCTGACTTAGAAAAATATGGACCAGATTGGTTCATTGATGATGATTTTCCTGAACCAGTTAATAATTTGTTAAAGCTGAACATAGTAAAAAGGGAGATGAACAAAAATGACAAGTGAATTTATGGAAGCCTCTGCTGAAATTTTAGATATATTTCAATATATTCCAATGGAGTTAAAAAATAAAGTTCCAGATAAATTAATTAGGGTGTTTGAGAAGGCAGCAATAAAAAACTATGCTAGTATTATTAATCCAGATAAATCAATTACTGAACAAAAAATTTCTGAAAAAACTAAAACAATTTTATCTATACTATATTTAAAATATTGGGCAAACGAAGAAGAAAAAAAAGAGACTTATAAAAAAATATCTCAAAATGAAATAAAATATCAAAAAGAACTAAGAGAAAAATTCAACCCAGATAATTTTTGGAAAAAAAGTACAATAATTGTGGAAGAGAAACAAGAGAATGTACAAGCACAAGAAATAGCATTAGCCAAAATAAAAAAAGATACATTAATATATAGAATAATAAATATAATAAAAAGGATTTTTAGAAGGAACTCTTGAGAATATAATTGAAGAAAATTTATTGTATACAATTATAAAAATTAAATATTTGAATAAGCTACTTGTAATTTGAAAAATTTGTAAATATATAACTATGCCAAATCATATATATTAAATTTTTTAAATCATAAGTAATTTCATGATTTAAAAAATTAGGTTTAAATACAAATAAAAATTGACAAATGAATAAATATATGTTAAAATCTTTTACTGTAAACTGCTTAGCTATGGTTACTAAATGCTAATGAAATATTAGCTACCAAAGTTGGAAGTTAGCGAGTATACAAATAAGGAGGTGCATTTTAAATGTACGCAATAATTGAAGCATGTGGAAGACAATACAAAGTTCAAGAAGGAGAAACTGTATTTTTTGAAAAATTAGATACAGAAGAAGGAAAAAAAGTTACTTTTGATAAAGTAATTTTAGTATCTGAAGATGATAAAGTACAAGTTGGAAATCCTTATGTAACAGGTGTAAAAGTTGAAGGTAAAGTTGTTTCTCATGGAAGAGGTAAGAAAATATTAGTATTTAAGTACAAACCTAAAAAGAATGAGAGAAAAACTAGAGGACATAGACAAGACTATACAAAAGTAGAAATTACTTCAATAAAAAAAGCTGCTGCAAGAGCTAAAAAAACAGCAGAAGAAAAATAGATAGAATGAAATATTGATTATAATCGAAAGGAGTGAACTTCTAAATGGCACATAAAAAAGGTCAAGGTAGCGTTAAGAACGGAAGAGACAGTGAGTCAAAAAGACTTGGTGTTAAAAAGTCTGATGGACAAGTGGTTAAAGCCGGAAATATTATTATAAGACAAAGAGGAACTAATGTACATCCAGGTAATAATGTTGGAATCGGAAGTGATGATACATTATATGCTTTAATAGATGGAAAAGTTAAATTTGAAAGAAAAGGTAAAGATAAAAAACAAGTTAGCGTATATGCTGGTGAATAATTTAATAAAAATTAAGCAACACATTCAAATGTGTTGTTTTTTTTTGAATTTTATTATATAATGCTTAAGCATAAATAAAGAAAAAATGTATTTATAAATTAAAAAAATAATTTTGTGCCTAGAAAGGAGTGTTAGTAAAAATGTCAAATGAATATAGAACACATAGCTGTGGAGAACTTAGAATATCTGATACTCAAAAACAAGTAAGACTTGCTGGATTTGTCCAAAAAATTAGAAATTTAGGAAAAATGAAATTTATTGATTTAAGGGATGAAAATGGTATAACTCAGATTGTAATATCATCAGATAATGAAAATCTAAACCAAAAGTGTAAAGATATAAATACAGAATGTACAATAAGTGTTGTAGGTAAAGTGGTTGAAAGAAGCAATAAGAATTCTAATATACCTACTGGTGATATTGAAATAGTTGCTCAAGATGTTACTGTTCTTGGAAAATGTAGAAATGAATTACCATTTGAAATTAATGATGGAAATAATCAAAACGTAAGAGAAGATTTAAGATTAGAATACAGATTTTTGGATTTAAGAAATGATAAAATACATAATAATATAAAATTGCGTTCAAAGATTTTAAAAGATTTTAGAAATGAAATGGATAGCTTGGGATTTACTGAAATTCAAACTCCAATTCTTGCAAATTCTTCTCCTGAAGGAGCAAGAGATTTTATAGTACCAAGTAGATTACATCCAGGAGAGTTTTATGCCCTTCCTCAAGCGCCTCAACAATTTAAACAATTACTTATGGTATCTGGATTTGAAAAATATTATCAAATAGCACCTTGTTTTAGAGATGAAGACCCTAGAGCCGATAGGTCTCCAGGAGAATTCTATCAATTAGACTTTGAGATGAGTTTTGTAAATCAAGAAGATGTATTTAATGTTATAGAAACAGTAATACCTAGTGTATTTAAGAAGAATACTAATTGGAAAGTAGATGAAGGAAAATTTATAAGAATACCATATAAAGAAGCAATGGAAAAATATGGTACAGATAAACCAGATTTAAGAAATCCATTAATCATACAAGATGTAAGTAAAGTATTTGAAAACACAGAATTTAATGCATTTAAAAACAAAGTAATAAAAGCAATTGCTGTTCCTAATATGGAGGATAAACCTAGAAAATTTTTCGATTTAATGTCAGAGTTTGCTGTAGAAGAGTTAGAAGCCAAAGGACTAGCTTGGATAAAAATTGATAATGAAAATAATTTAACAGGTGGCATTAGCAAATTTATAGATGAAAATCAAAAGAAAGAACTATTCAATGTTTTAAATTTAGATAAAAATTATGCAGTGTTTTTTGTAGCTGATGAATTAGAAAAAGCTCAAAAAATTGCTGGAGGTGTAAGAATAAAATTAGGAAATGAACTAGATTTATTAGAAAAAAATGTATATAGATTTTGCTTTATTGTAGATTTTCCAATGTATGAATTATCTGATGAAGGAACAATTGATTTTAATCATAATCCATTTTCTATGCCACAAGGAGGAATGGATGCATTATTAAATAAAGATCCATTAGATATATATGCATATCAATTTGATTTAGTAGGAAATGGTTATGAATTAGCTTCTGGAGCAGTTAGAAATCATGATCAAGAAATTATGATAAAAGCTTTTGAAATAGCTGGATATACTAAAGAGGACGTGGAAAATAGATTTGGAGCACTATTTAATGCATTTAGCTATGGAACTCCTCCTCATGCCGGAGCAGCTCCAGGAATTGACAGAATAGTAATGCTTTTGGCTAATGAAGATAATATAAGAGAAGTAATAGCTTTTCCAAAAAATAAAAAAGCTAGAGATTTACTTATGAGAGCACCTTCAGCTGTTACAGAAAAACAATTAAAAGATGTTCATATTAAATTAGATTTATAATATTGACAATAACAAAAAACGAATATATACTAAAATTGATTTTAGAAAAGGAATTATAAAAATGAAAAAGTTAAAAAAAGTTTGTTTTATATGTTTTTGTTTTTCAATAATATTATTAAATTATAATGTATTAGCTTCTACAGGAGTTATTACAGGGAAATCTGTAAGACTTAGAAAAGAAGAAAGTACTCAGTCAGAAGCTATAACAACAATGAAAAAAGATGAAAAAGTTGAAATTATTGGTGAGTCAGAAAATTGGTATAATGTTAATTTTGAAGATAAAACAGGATATGTTAGTAAAGAATATGTAAAGATTGTTGAAGAAGAAAACACTCAAGCAGAACCTACTACTAAAGAGACTATTCCTGATGATACAACTGAAGATAAATCTTCAGAAAATACAGTAGATGAAAGCTTGATTGGTAAAGAATATACTTTACAAAAAAACGCAAAACTAAGATTAAAACCAAATTTCTCTTCAATTGTAATAAACCGGCTTAAACTCTGGAGAAAAAGTGACAGTAACTAATGAATTAGGAAATTGGATTGAAATAACATTATCAGACAAAAAAGGATGGATTTGTAAAGCAGTAATTCAAAATACTGAGCCTTCAAATGAAACAGCTGATAACTCAGTAAGTGAACCTACAAAGCCTACTTCTGAAACAACACCAGAAGAAACAGTACCGGAAGAAACTGAACCTGAAGAAAATAATAATCAAACGGAGAATAAAAAGGGATATGTTAATTCTGATACAGTAAATGTAAGAAAAGCTGCTTCTACAGATTCCGAAAGAATAGGCTTTTTAGATTTAAATGATGAAGTTGAGATTTTAGCAGAAGAAGGAGATTGGTATAAGATAAATACAAAAAAATACGGTGAATGCTATATTGCTAAAAGATTGATTTCTTTAACAAAAGTCTCTTCTAGAGGTGACAATGTAGAAAGAGAAAGTACTGTTAGTCAAGAGGAAAATGAAAAATTAGAAGCTATACTAAATAATTCTGGAAATGAAATAGCTAACTTTGCAAATCAATATTTGGGATATAGTTATGTGTCTGGAGGAAAAACACCAAATACAGGATTTGATTGCTCTGGCTTTACAAAATATGTTTATTCTAACTTTGGAATTACACTTGGTTCTACAGCAGCAAGTCAAGCTAATAATTCAGGAACTGCTGTGTCAAGAGAAGATTTACAACCAGGAGACTTAATACTTTTTCAAGATGATGCAAAAACTAAAATAGGACACTGTGGAATATATATAGGCGATAATACCTTTATACATGCTGCTAATCCAAATAGAGGAGTAGTTACAGATAAACTAGAAGGTAATTCTTATTATTCACCTAGATATGTTTCTGCATATAGATTTTAAATGGGGGACATTTTACTTTAAGGAGAGATAAATATAAATATAATTTTTTTAACAATTTACTATTTGTTTATAATATGGTGGGGGCTATATATTAAAAATATAGCTCTTTTTATTTTTGCAAATTTTATAATAATAATTTTTATAAAACTAAAATTTAAAATAAATATAAAATTTATTTTAGTAATTTTAATAATTTCGAATTTATTATATTTTAGAATTGAATATTTAGAAAAAAATTTTAGAAAAACATATGATAATATTAGTGAATGTAATATTGTAGCAGAAATAGTAAGTAATGTAGAAGAAAAAGAATATACAAATAAATATATAATAAAAGTTATAAATATTAATAAAAAAAATAAATATAAAAATACAAAACTTATTTTATATAGCAAAAACAGTAAGTATAAGTATGGCGACATTATTTATATAAATGGAAAATATGATGAGCCTATAAGTCAAAGAAATAAAAATGGATTTGATTATAGACAATATTTAAAACAAGAAAGAATATATGGAATTATATTTTCAAAAGATGATAAAAAAATTGATAATAAAAATTCTATATCACAAATTATATATAAATTAAATAACAACATGTCTAATATATTATATAATTTATATGATAAAGAACAAGCAGATATTCTGAATGCAATGCTTTTAGGAAATAAGAAAAATTTAGAAGAAGAAACAAAGAGTATATTTAAAAATAGTAGCTTATCACATATACTTGCAATATCAGGATTACACATAAATTATATAGCTGAAATATTGAGAAAAATATTGGATAAAATAATAAATAGCAAAATGAAAAAGAATCTTTTAATAATTATTTTTTTAATATTTTTTTGCATTTTTTCAGGGGCGTCGCCTTCTTGTGTCAGGGCATGCCTTATGATTTTCTTTTTAATATTAGCAGATATTTTATTTAGAAAGAATGATAAAATAAATTCCATTTGTTTTTCTTTAATTTTTATATTATTATTAAATCCCTATTATATTCAAAATGTTGGATTATGGCTTTCCTTTGGAGGAATAATTGGAATAAATTTATTCAAAGATATTATAAGAATAAATAATAAAAATAAATTAATAAGCTATATCGTTACAAATTCAAATCTAAGCTTTAGTGTTCAAATAATGATAGCACCGATAATTTTATATAATTTCAATAATTTATCATTTACTTTTTTTATTTCAAATATTTTTGTTTCTTTTTTTGTACTTCCAATTATAGTGTTAGGATATTTAAGCATTTTTTTCGGTGCAATAAACATATATTTTGCAAAATATACTGTAGTAATTTTTCAGAAAATACTATTAAATATTATTTTATTAATAGCAAAAATAATTTCTAAATTAAAATTATCTAATATAATTCTTACAACACCAACAATTATTGCTATTTCTTCTTATTATATAGCTGTACTATTAATTAGATTTAAAAAAATAAATTTAAGAAAAAATACTCATAAGATAGTTGTTATATTATTTGTAATAGTAATAGTATTTAATTTCGTCTTTATTAAAATAAACAATGATTTGGAAATTCATTTTATAGATGTTGGACAAGGAGATTGTAGCTTAATAATTACGCCAAGCAATAAAAAAATACTAATTGATGCAGGTGAAGGAGGGAGAAATACAAATTACGATTATGGAAAAAATGTAGTTTTACCATATTTATTAGATAAAAAAATATTAGTACTGGATTATATAATGATTTCTCATTTCGATTCAGACCATGTGCGGAGGAACTATACATATATTAAAAAATATAAAAGTTAAAAACATAATTATTAGTAAACAAAAACAGGATAATGAATATTTATCTGAAATTTTAAAAATAGTGCAAGAAAAAGATATTAATGTATTAATGGTAAAAGCTGGAGATAAAATTAATATAGATAAAAATACATATTTTGATATTTTATGGCCTGACAATAATTTAATTCAAGAAAATTCTACTAATAATAATTCAATAGTTGCAAATTTGGTATTTAATAAATTTAAAATTCTATATACAGGAGATATTGGAGAGGTCGCAGAAAATGAGATTTATAAAAAATACCAAAACACTAATAGATTAGAATGCTCAATATTAAAAGTATCTCATCATGGATCAAAAACTTCTTCTACAGAATATTTCTTAAATGCAGTAAAACCACAGATTGCATTAATGCGGAGTAGGCGAAAATAATAAATTTGGACATCCTAATAGTGAAGTGTTAGAAAGACTAAATGAGTTACGGTACAAAAACTTATAGAACCGATGAAGATGGGGAAATAAGTATAATGATTAATAGTAAAGGAAGATTTAAAATAAAAAAATTTATAGAATGATAAATTTTCTAATAATATAATAAAAAATAACAGCACAGTATTTTTGCAACTAAAAATAGTTGCAAAAATACTATAAGAGGAGTATAATAATATGAGTAAAATAGAAAAAGAGATAGAAAGATTAAAATCAAAACCAAAGGATTTTACATATGATCAAATTAAAGTTTTATTAAATAAATTAGGATTTATTGAAGATAATAAAGGTAAGACATCAGGTTCGAGAGTGGTATTTATTAATAAAAATAAAAAATGTATAGAACTACATAAACCACATCCAAAAAATATTCTGAAAGCATATCAAATAAATAAAATTTTAAAATCATTAGAAGAATGGAGGATTTTATAATGAGTAATATTATGAAATATAAAGGTTATTGGGCAGAGATAAAATATAGTGATGAAGATGAATGCTTTTGGGGAGAAGTAGAAGGATTAAATAATACATCTATATCATTTGAAGGTGATACAGTTAAAAAATTAAAAAAGGATTTTAAGGATGCAATAGATTTTCATTTGCAATACTGCAAGGAGCATAACATAGAACCGGAAAAACAATGTAAAGGTTCATTAAATGTCAGATTAGGCGTAGAACTTCATAACAAAGCAAAAATAAAATCTATTGAAAAAAATATTTCAATTAATGAATTAATTAAAGAAGCTGTTAGCTTATATTTGAAGACAAACTAGATTAATGATTATGAAAAGAATGGATTTGTTCTTATTAAACCTATATTATAATTAATATAAAAAATAAAAAGTATAAAAATACCAATTCTGCAAATAATAATAAAAAATAATAGGAGCGAATTGGTGTGAAAAAATATATTTTTTGGGGAATAGTTTTATTTATTATTTCTTTAGCAATTGGATATTTTTATGGGCAAAGAATTTTTTCGGGTACAGCACTAGTTGAAGAAAATACGATAACGAATAATAACAAGGTAGAACAAAATAAAATACCAACTAATACAATAATACAAACTTCTTATGAAGAGATTAAAATATTACCATCAACAAAGCTAGGAATAAAAAAATTGTATAAAGGATGCAACCATATAAGTTTTGAATTTGTTGAATTACCAAAAGAATTAATAAACAAGACAAAAGAAGAGGTAGAAAAGATTTATAGAGAATGGAAAACAGAAGAATTTAATGAAAGTAAAGTAGTTTTATATAAAGAAGTAGAAGGAATTTGTGATGAGCATTTTTTAATTACTTTGGGAGATAAATTTGTTGAAGTTTATAAATTTACTGATGAAAATTATAATAAAATTTTATATACTGTAACAGATATAAGCAAAGAATATTTAACAGAAGAAGATGTAGAAAAATTAAAAAATGGTATTAAACTATATGGAAAAGATATGTTAAATTCAGCATTAGAAGATTTTGAATAAAAAAACGTAGGATTAAATCCTACATTTTTTATTCAAATATTAATTTATCATCTTTAAAGTTTATATGAACTGTTTGACCAGATTTTAATTCATTTCTTAATATTTTTTCTGCAAGTTCATCCTCAATATATCTTTGAATAGCCCTTCTTAAAGGTCTTGCTCCATATTTTAAATCAGTACCTTTTGAAAGAATATATTTTTTAGCTTCTAAAGTAATTTCTAAATTTATATCTTTATTTTGTAAAGCTTCTCTTGTTTGATTTATTAACAAATCGACAATTTGAAGAAGTTCATCTTCTGTTAGACTATTAAATACAATAATTTCATCGACTCTGTTTAAAAATTCTGGTCTGAAAAGTTGTTTTAAAGCACCTTTTAATTTGTCACTATCTACCATAGATTCTTTACCGAAACCTATAGAATTATTATTTAAATTTGAACCAGCATTAGAAGTCATTATAATAATTGTGTTTGAGAAACTAACTGTATTTCCTTGAGAATCTGTCAATTTTCCATCATCTAAAACTTGAAGTAATATATTAAATACATCAGGGTGAGCTTTTTCAATTTCATCTAATAGAATAATTGAATAAGGTTTTCTTTTTACTTTTTCAGTAAGTTGACCTGCATCATCATATCCAACATATCCTGGAGGAGAGCCTATTAACTTAGAAGTTGAATGACTTTCCATATATTCTGACATATCAATTCTTATAATAGAATCTTCATTTCCAAACATTTCATAAGCAAGAGATTTTGCAAGTTCGGTTTTACCAACTCCAGTAGGACCTACAAATATAAATGAAGGCGGTCTTTTGGTAGCTTGAAGTCCAGCTCTATTTCTTCTGATAGCTTTAGAAACAGCTTCAACAGCATCATTTTGACCAATTATTCTTTTATGTAGATTATTTTCCAAATTTAAAAGTTTATCTGTTTCAGCTTCTGTTATTTTTGTTACAGGAATCTTTGTCCATCTTTCAATTACTTCTGCAATATCTTGTACAGATAAAATAGAAGGCTTTAATGTAGATTGCAAATTATTTAATTGTTCTGTTAAGTTACATTCTTTTGTTTTTAAATCAGCAGCTTTTTGATAATCCTCAATTGAATCAGAAGAAACAGCCTGCTCTTTTTCTTCAGATATTTTTGCTAATTCATTTTTTATAAGTTCCAATTGATAAAGCTTTTTATTTTTTAGGTTAATTTTTGAACAAGCTTCATCTATTAAATCTATTGCTTTATCAGGTAAAAATCTATCATGAATATATTTTTCAGACATATAAACTGCTTTTTCAATAACATCATTTGAAATTGAAACTTTATGATAATCTTCATAATATTTTTTTATTCCTTTTAAAATATTAATTGTATCATCAATTGTTGGTTCTTCAACTAATACAGGTTGAAATCTTCTTTCTAAAGCAGAATCTTTTTCAATATATTTTCTATATTCTTTTAAAGTAGTAGTTCCTATTATTTGTATTTCTCCACTAGATAGTGCAGGTTTTAAAATATTTGCTGCATTCATAGAATTTTCAGCATCACCAGCTCCAATAATATTGTGAATTTCGTCTATTACTAAAATAATATTTCCATAAGTTTTACACTCATCAATTAAAGATTTCATTCTAGCTTCAAATTGACCTCTGAATTGTGTACCAGCAATTATCGCTGTCATATCTATTAAATAAACTTCTTTATTTAATAATTTGGCAGGAACTTGTTGCCTAGCAATTCTAATAGCTAAGCCTTGAGCAATTGCTGTTTTACCAACACCAGGTTCACCAATTAAGCAAGGATTATTTTTAGAACGCCTATTTAGAATTTGAGTAACTCTTTCAATTTCTTGATCTCTGCCAATAACTTCATCAATTAAATTATCTTTTGCTTTTTGAGTTAAATTTGTGCCAAAAGTATCTAAAAATCTTTTTTTATTATTTTTAGATTTTTTCTCTACTTTTACTTTTTTATTTGAGTTATGGCTATTAGATTCATTATTAGTATTTTTATTGTTTTCGTCTTTGCCTGAATTCTTAAACATACTTAATAATGAAGTAAAAGGATTATTTTCTGATTTAGAAAATTCATCTGAATCTATATTTATATCTATATTTTCACCTATTTCGTCAATTAAACCATTAAATTGCTCTGTTAATTGTTCCATTTCTTCTTTAGAAATATTTGAACTTTGTCCTAATATTTCAATAGGATTTAATCCTTTTTCTTTAGCACAGCTAAAGCAAAGTCCTTCAACGGTGCTTTTACCGTTTTCAACTTTATTTATAAAAATTATTGCAGGATTTTTTTTACATACTGAACATACCATAAACTAATTCTCCTTTAATTATTTAATATTATAATAATACAATATTTTAAAAGTACAGTCAATAGAAAAAACTGTAATTTAGAGATATAGTGGTTAATGTTTAGACCTAATTTTTAATTGTAGAGAAAACGTAGGGGTCGTCCTCGAGTCGATTCGTAAATTTGTTTTCAAAGGCGGACACAAGGCCCGCCACTACTTATATGATTTTATTTAAGAGGTAATAGCAGTAAAATATAAAGATTTCTAAAGGATTAAAATTCTTGAAAAAAAAAAACAAACATGCTATAATAAAAAAACAAACTATAAACAAAGGAAAGAGGTAAGAAATGACTAGAAAATTAAGAGTATTTTTTAACAAAATATTGAGAAATAAAAAATATAAAATATTATTTTTCTCAACAATAATTTTAATATGCATAGCTGTTATATGCATTGGAATTTATATACAGTTTTTTTATAAATACTCTGAAACAGATCCATTAATGATAGGAATAAATATTGGAAGTAAAAAAACAAATGAATACTATAATAATTTAAGAAATGAATTCAATAGTATTTTTAATAGTGAGCTTTTGACAGAAGAACCAAATACAAGATTAGATAAAATACAGACAAATAAAGAAACTGTTTATACAGGATATAATCTAAAAAATGAAGATGAGAACTTCTATCAAATTGATATTAAAGTACCTATATTAAATATAAATACAGAAGTGGCAAAAAAAATAAATGAAGAAATAAAATCTGAATTTTATGATAAAGCTAACACAATAATGAGACAAATGGACGGATATACTGTTTACAGTGTTAGTTATTGTGCATATATAAACAAAGATATTGTTTCAATTGCAATAAAATCATCTTTAAAAGAAGAAGGAAAAAACGAAAAAGTATCAATAAAAACTTATAATTATAATATACCAGGCTCAAAAGAAGTGTCTTTAAATGAATTAATTGATTTAAAACAGATTACGAAAAAAGATGTTCAGAATAATATAGATGAAGAAATAAAAAAAGCCTATAATAATGCTTTAGCAATATCTGAACAATATGGTACTACCTATAATAGAAAATTAAATGATGAAATGTATAAAATAGATAATACAAAAGTATTTTTCTTAACAAATGAAGGAAATGTATATATAGTATATCCTTATGGAAATACAGAATACACAAATGAAATGGATATAGTAATTTTTTAATAAGTTATAAGAACTAATAGGAGGAAAATGTGAAAAGGGGATTAATTTGTATTATAATTTTATTGCTAATTTTAGGGTTAGCAATAAATGTTTATGCAGAAGAAGAAACCGTTCAAAACACAGAAGAAACTCAAAATAATACAGTAACTAATGAAATAATAAATGTTGAAGCAAAAGCGAAAGTATTAGAAGCAGGAGAGGTAAAACAAGTTGAAACTGGTAGTATAACAGATACTGTTCAAGAAGTTAAAATAAAGATTTTGGAAGGTTCTCATAAAGGAGAAGAATTTACTACAAATTATATTCTTTCTTATGATATTGAAGGAAAAATATTAGCATATGAATTAGAAAAAGATGACATAGTATGGGTGCAATTGACAGAAAACACAGATGGAACAGTTGGAATTGCTGTTGAAAACATTGTAAGACAAAATTATATATTATTAATGATTATTGTGTTTTTTGCTAGTATAATTTTAATAGGTAGAAAAAAAGGAATTCAAGCAATTGCAGGACTTATTGTAACAGTATTAGCTGTTTATTTTATATTAGTTAAATCAATATACTTAGGAAAAAGCCCAATGCTAATGTCAATAATAACTTCAGCTATAATAATTATTTCCACTTTAATTATAATAGGTGGAATAAATAAAAAAGTAATAACTGCTGCAATTGGAACTTTAGGTGGAGTAATAATTGCTGGAGTTTTCTCTGCTATTTTTGGATATTTAACAAAATTATCAGGAGCATGTGAAGATGCCGTTCAATTAAGTATAAATGCAAGTAGTATTAATTTTAATTTTAGAGAATTATTATTTGCAGGTATAATAATATCTGCTCTTGGAGCATGTATGGATGTAGGAATGTCAATAGCATCTAGCTTAGATGAAATAAAAAGCAAAACCCCAGATATAACTGGAAAAGAATTATTTAAAAGTGGTATGAATATAGGAAAAGATGTTATAGGAACAATGTGTAATACATTAATACTAGCATATGTTGGAGGAGCTTTAACACTAATAATATTATTTAAGGTATGCGAATTTAATATTATACAAATAATAAATAAAGAGACAATATTAGAAGAAATAATATCAGCTGTGGCAGGAAGCACTGGAGTTTTATATACAGTTCCAATAACAGCATTTGTATATAGTATTTTAAATAGAGATAAAACAATTTATAAAAAAACATCTGATAATAAAATAGACGGAAAAAGAAGTTTAAAATTATAAAATAATTAAAAATTAAAACATCGTACTATGAAAGTACGATGTTTTTTTGAAGGAAAAAAATATATTATCTATTTTGAAAATTTCTTAAAATATCTTCGTAAGTTTGAATATTTGAGTTTTGTGTATTAGCTTCTTCAGTTTTTTGTGGTTCTTCTACTAATGTTAATTCAACATTCATTTCTTGATTATTTCTAGTTAATGTTAGTGTTACTTTATCGCCAACATTACATGTGAATTTTACTTTATTTAATTCAGAAATTGTTTTTATATTATTTCCATTTATTGCAGTTATTATATCTCCTTTTTGTAATCCAGCTTTAGAAGCAGGAGAATCCTCTTGAACTTCTTCTACATAAACTCCTTGAGGGATATTATATCTACTTGAAGTTGCTTCAGAAATATCAGAACCAGCAATTCCTATATAAGGTCTTATAACAGAACCTTTATCAATTAATTGATTAATTACATTTGTAGCAGAGCTAATTGGAATTGCAAATCCAATACCTTCTATATCTGTACCAGATAATTTCATACTATTTATTCCAACAACTTGACCTTTACTATTGACTAAAGCTCCACCACTATTACCTGAATTAATAGCTGCGTCTGTTTGGATTGTTGTATATATATTACCTTCTTCGTCTTCAACTTCTCTATCTAAAGCACTAACAATTCCACTAGTTACAGTAGTATCAAGCCCTAATGGATTTCCAATAGCCATAACAAATTCTCCAACTTTTAAATCATCTGAATTTCCCAATGTAGCAGGAGTTAATCCAGTAGCATCAATTTTTATAATAGCAAGATCTGTATAAGAATCTGTTCCAACTATAGTTGCTTTATATTCTGTAGAATCATTGTATAATTTAACAACTATACTATTTGCATTTGTAATTTGGTAATAAGAAGAAGAACTTTCAGAAGAAATAACGTGATTGTTCGTTACTATATATCCATCACTAGTAAGAATTATACCTGAACCAGTTGCAGTAGCAGAACTTTGACCAAATACTGAGTTTATAGAATAATTAACTGTTATTCCTACAACAGAAGGCAAAACAGAAGAAGCTACAGAAACTGCTGTTTCAGAATATTCAGATAAATTTATTAAATTAATATAACCACTTGAAGAATCATTTGAAGTAGTTATAATTTGATTTGAAGATGTACCAATCAAGCGATTTTTAATATTAGGAACTCCAAAACAAGTAGCTACAACTAAAGTAGCTCCAGCAATACCAGATATAAAAGAAACAAATGCAGACTTAAAATTGCTATGCTTTTTTACAGGTATAGCTTTTTGAAATTTATTATCTGAACTGAAATTAAATTCATTATCGTTATCCATAAAAATAAACCTCCTAAATAATTATATTATATTAATTTTACATTTAAAAAATACAAATTACAATAATATTTTTACAATAACCATAAATTGGAAAATTTAGATAATATTTTTGTAAAAAATATTAAGATTATGTAAAAATAATTGCAAAAGCATTTCTTTAAATATATAATAAAATTAGAATATTAAAATAATATTAAAAATCTAAAGAAAAAATTGGAGGAACATATGAGAAGTAAAAAAGGTATAACTTTAATAGCTTTAGTAATTACAATTGTAGTTATTTTAATACTGGCAGGTATATCTATTAATGTTATTGTAAATGGAGATTTCTTCGGAAAGGCAAATACAGTAAAAGAAGATTATGCATCCTCAGTAGAACAATCCGAAATACATGAGAACAAAGCTTTAGAGCAGAACCAACAAGATTTTAAAGTAGATGATGAATATGCTGTATCAGGAATTATAATAAAATATTATGATGATAATGATAAAAAGTTTGAACCAATAACATGTAGTTTGTCTAAATATATCGATGAAAAACGGTACGGATGTTAATCGGTAAAAAGATAGCAAATATATATTTTGAAGCAGAAACTGATAGAAGAAGTGTTGGATTTAATGTTTTAGGTAAAGATGAATCAGGTGAATTAGTTGAAAAAGACTTTACCTATCAAAAGGTGATCTATAATAATGAAAATATATTACTTAACGATGCTGAAGAGGGAGAAAGAACAAAAGTAATTAAGATGGCTTTAGGAAAAGAAGAATTAAATGGTTTGCGAGTCTCAATAAACGAAAATCAATATCAATTAGCTTTTGAGTATATTAAACATGATGACATAGATGGTACAGATGAGAATATTTATATACCAGCAGATGGAACAAGTTATTATATTGGAAAGTTAACAAATGAAAATGGGAATGCAAAAGAACTAAAGTTAAAAGTAGATGATAAAGATGATAAAGTTTATAAAAATTATAATAACATAATAAAAGATGGAACAACTATATCTGAAAAAACAACTTTTTTAGAATATGAAATAGACGAAACTGATGAGGAATCAGGAATAACTATAGAAAAATCTAAATACGGAACAATTGAAGGAAAAGGAAACTATATATATATAGGAGGAACAGAGGCTAGTTCTTATAAAAATTCTGGAGAAAATCCTATAATGTACTTAGTTCAAGAAAAAAACGATGTTAATAATGAGAATATAAAAACAATGTATTTAGATGATTATAATTTAAAATACTATGTGCCTATAAAAAATGTTAAAGTTAAAAATAAATTTTTGCCTTTAAATATAAGTGAAAGTGAAAGAAATAATACATTAATTGAATATAACTATGAAAATGCAGATATAGATAGTAGCAAAACTGAGATTAAAATTATAGAAAATTTAAGTAATAATCCTTTTTATTTGTATGACGTTAAAAATGATGAAGTATATATGAAAGGTCAAGAAATAAACAATTCGGAAGTTTATATAGCAAGTAATGCTAGTTCAATAGAAAATTTTTCAGAAAATACTATTGGAAAAATAAAAGTTGGAGTTAAAGTGAAAGACAGAGGTGGAAATGAAAAATACGGAGAGGGATATATAAATGTAGGAAATGGTAATTTTTATATATTTGTAGCAGAAAATAGTACTAATGACGAAAATCCAAATAAATTTGAAAGAAATCTAGATGATGCTATTAATTATGCTAATACTTTAAAAAATAATACTGGAAAAGATCCTACAATACAACAATTTATAGATGAATATACTCAAGATACAGATATTACAATAGAAACAAATAATTTAACTTATGATATGAATGGAAATACATTAACTTTTGCGAATGATAAGCACTTAACTATTAATGAAGGAATTACATTTAATCTTATTTCATCAAATGATAATAAACCTAATGATAGAGGGTGTTATACATATAATGGTAATATTTCGTTTAATCATGATACTACATTTAAAAATGAGACTGTTATAAAATATATAAGTAATGAAGACTTTTTAAGTAAATATCCTCAATTCAAAAATGTTGGAACATATTTAGAATCAGGCGGAATTCCTGGTAAAACTAATACTTTATGGAATAGAATTAGATATGCCGGATTGTTTACTACTAGAAAAATAGCTGCATATACAGAATATATACATTCATTTAATGCAATAGGATTTAATGTAAACTATTCTCAAAATATAAGTGGACTAATCAACTATGGAACCTTGAATTTCAAAAGTGGAAAAATTGTTGTTAATACATATGAAAGAGTTATGGCAATAGGAGCTTTTGGTGGAGGAGCTGTTTTAAATATATCTAATACATTCTTAGATATTTTAAGAGCCTTAGGTATAGAAGTGGCTGACTTAACAGATCTTACAGGAAGTTACTCTCAATTAGAAAATACAGCAACTGGTATAGAAAATTATGGAATTGTAAACTTAGGAGAAGGCAGTGGAATACAAAATGGAGATTCGGAAAGCGCAAATCACCCAGAAATAGAAATAAATGTTATTAGTAAAGAACATGCTTATGGAGTTTCTGTTGGTAATATTAGACATCCTAATAAAGTAATAAGCAGAGCTTATGGAGTATGGAATAAAACAGATAATTCAAAAACAACAATGAACTCTGGATTTATGACATCGTTCTTGACAAATAATACAAATTCTTGGTGGAGTGCGGTTTCAGTAGGAAAAGCCTATGGAATATATAATGAAAAAGGAAAAGCAACAATAAATGGAATAACTAAAAAAACTGTTAATAGAGGAAGTATCTCAATATATAATATTATAGTTGACAAAATATTTAGAGATTATGAAGATGAAAATAGTAATGTACTACAAAAAAATTTAGAGGAAATTGACAAATGGTGGGAAAAGACTGTAGAGCAAAAAACATTTTATGGATTCTTTACACACTCTAATTTACAACTAGTCTCTAAGCTAACAGGTGCAACGTATTATACAAATAGTTATGCAGTAGGATATCCTGAAAATGGAAGTAGTACTGATATAACAATGAACCAAGATATAGTTAATAATGTAAATGATGCTACTAAAGGTAATTCTGATGGATATAAGGGATATTCAAATAATACTTATCAATCAGTACAAAATTTTGTTAATTATTATTTAAACTTTAAAACGATTAATGGAAATGCTTTTTCAGATGCTTATGAAAAAATTAATAATGTTCTAAATACCGATTGGGTTGGCGAAGATTTTAATGCTAATAATATATTAGACGGAGCAATTAAGAAAATCTTTAATTTAATCAAATAATTATAATAATAAGGACTCTAGAGAAAATCTGGAGCCCTTTTATTATGGGAATTATTTACAGAAAAATTTTATTTTATATGTTAAAATATAGAATTTTATATGTTAAAATATAGAATAATTTATTGAAAACAAATTAACTTATATATATAATTAAATATATTTAAAGTTGCGGAGGAATTTGAATTGAAAAATAAGAGTGGAATTACTTTAATAGGTTTAATTACTACAATTGTAGTAATGTTATTGCTTGCAGGAATATCTATTTATATGATTATAAATGGTAATATTTTTAATAAAGCAAATAGAGTTGCAAATATGAATAATAATGCAATAAATACTGCATATCGGAGATGAAGAAAATGCTTTAAAACAAAATTGGAATGAGTTTAATGTAAATGATGATATGGCAGTGACTGGAATAGAAGTATGTGTTTTTAAGACAGAAAATGAAACTATTGATAGTACAACATATACAAATGAAAGATTAATGCCACTTACAATTAGTTTATCAGAATTTTTAGAAGAAAATCCAAATACACCTGTATATTTTAAAGCTGTTACTAATAGAAGTGGGGTTGAATACAATAAAGAGGAGCTTAAGGAAAGAGGACTTGAGGTAACAAAAATTAAAATTGATTATGAACAAATAGGTGATATAATTTGTAGTAAAGTCAAAGAAACAGAGGAAGAAAAAACAACCATAATTAAAGTTAAAAATCTTACTCAAAGTAACTTAAATACATTAAAAGTTGCAGTAAATAATTCTAACAATGAAGAGTTATATAGCTTAAATTTTGAATATAAAGATAAAACTAAAGACGATGATGGTAACGATAAATATTTATATCTTAAAACTTCTAATGCTGAAAATAAAGAAAATGATATTTATTCTAAAGAATACTATGAAAAACATAAAAAAGATGAAGAGAATGCTGAAGTATCAGAGCTAACATCAATGAATGCAACAGTCGAAAATAAAATATATGGGGAAATAAAAGAAAAGATTAGCAAAACTTTATTAATTGATGGAACTAAATATAGTTCATATAAAGATTTGGGATATGATAGTAGATTAAAGCTATATTCTGTACAAAAAGTTAAAGAACAAAATGAAGAAACATTTTATTTAGATGATTATAAAATAGTTTTTTATAATCCTATTTATATGGTGGATATAGAGACTAAATATATGTCTTATATAACTGGCGAAGGTGGAAAAAGTATAAATGCTAAAGGAAGAAGCTATAGCGGAGTTTATGCTGATCTTACAAATGTAGGCAAATTTGAATTATTAGAAACAGTAGAAGGTTTTTCAATTAATAACGATAAAATATTTAGTTCATGGAGTTCTAATGATTTAGATGAGTTGTTAAATAGAAATCAAGAAACATTAAAAATAAAAGTAACATTATCAGATATTGCAGGGACATCAAAAATAGGAAATGGAGAAATTAATTTAGGAATTGGAAATTTTGAAATTTTAGCAAATGATAATACAAATGTAGAAGATAAAAATAGGTTTAAGGCAACTTTGGAAGATGCATATGAGTATGCTAAGAATTTAAATAAATCAGCAACAATAATTCAAATAATAGAAAATTATACACAAACAACTGATTTTATAGTAAGCGATTTTAATAAAATAAATAATAATTGTTTAACATATGATATGAACGGAAATACTTTAATATTTGCAAATGACAAGCATATTAAAATAAATAAAGAAAATGATTTCACGCTTACTTCTTCGAGCGAAAATGGAAACATTAAATTTAATCATGAAGCTACAAGTTTTAGTGAAATGAAAGATAAAAAAGTTGGATTACAAGATTTTAAAAATGCATATCCTGAATATGAAAATATTGATGCTTATTTAAAGATAAAGTATGGTATTACTAGTGGTGTTAAACTTACATTCGGAAGAATTAAATATTTATCAGAATTTACATCAAATAAAATTAAAGCACTTAATGAATTTTTACATTCTTTTAATCAAATAGGTTGGAATGTTAATTACAATGCAAGTTTAAGCGCTATTGTAAACTATGGAAATTTAAAGTTTGAAAGTGGAAAAATAGTGTTAACAACATCAGAACAGGTTGCTTCATATGGAAGTTTTGGAGGAGGAGCTGTTTTAAATATTGCAAATGCATTGGCAGATGTAATAAGAGCATTTGGAATAGATATATTAGATATAACAGATCTTAGTGGAAGCTATGCACAAATTGAAAATACTGCTATAGGTATTGAAAATTATGGAACTGTTATTTTAGGAAGTGGAGAGCAAAAAGGAATAACAGAAGCTAATGTATCTCATCCAGAAATTGTCCTAAAAGTAAATAGTAAAGAACTAGAAATGGGTCTTTCTACAGGAAATATAAGACATCCAAATAAAGTTGTAAGTGTTGCATGTGGTGTTTGGAACAAAGATAATGGAACACTTGAAGGACCTACTACAATAATGAACTCAGGATTTATGCTACTATCATTATTAAATAATACAAACTCTTGGTGGAGTGTATTTTCAGTAGGAAAAACTTATGGAATTTATAATGAAAAAGGCACAACTACGATAAATGGAGTTACTAAAAAAGACGGAGCTAAAAATGATGTAATTTATGGAATAGCAGTAGATTTTGTAGACTATATAATTAATAATATGAAGGAAAGTGCAAAAGAAGGAGAAAAAGAACAAGCAGAAACAGGTTTAAGAGATATACTTGAAAAGCAAATATTAACAGGAGAATATTATGGATTCTGCACTTATTCTCAATTGCAACTAGTATCAAAATTAACAGGAGCAATATATTATACAAGAAGTTATGCAGTATGCTATCCAGATGGCACTAATATACCAAATAATGTAATAAATACAGATATAACACAAAAAGAATATAGAGCACATCAGCTTGTTCAAAATGGTATAAATTATTACCTAAATTTAAACACGATTTTTGGAAATATATTTAGTCAAGGAATGAAAAATTTAAATGATTTATTATTCACAGGTTGGACAGGAAATGATAAAACAGTGGATGATATTATTTTGAGCATATTTGGAGCTGGTGCTAGTATATTTAAATAAAATGAAAATGACTCTAGATGAAAATTCTAGGGTTATTTTTATGAGAAAAAACTTCGTTAATGTTCAGACTAATTTTTAATTGTATAGAAAATGTAGGGGTCGGCCTCGTGTCGACCCGTAAATTTATTTGTTTTTCACAGGCGGACACAAGGCCCGCCACTACAAACGTTTGCAATAAATATAAAGAATATTTTGGTCTGAACATTAACAAAACTTCTAAAATTAATATTGAAAATGATTGAAATTATATATATAATAAAGTATATTAATGGAAAATAGGCTTTAATAAAAATGTTTTTTATACATTTATAGAAATACAATTTAATTGGAGGAATATAGATTGAAAAATGAAAGAGGAGTAACATTAGTTGCTCTAGTAATAACAATAATTGTAATGGTTATAATTATAGGAATAACGGTAAGTACTGGTGGAGATCTTCTACAAAAATCTAAAATGACAGACTATATTGGTTACATGGAACTAGTAAAAGCAAGAGCAGATGATGTGCTAGAAGAGGATATGTTTAATGAACGATTAAATCCAGATGGAACTTCTTCTTTAGATGTTAATGTAAATAATACTATAACAAATAAAGGATATAATGATAATAATAGGTTTATAATAAAAGTTTGGTATGCAGATAAGATTTCTAATGAAGGAATTGACAAAAGTATTTTAGGTAATAATCAATGTTTTGTAATAGTTTTTGACAAAACAAAAGGAGAAACAGTAGATGTTTTATATTCTGCAGGTTGCAAAATAGAAGCTAGAAGATATTATGCATTATCAGATATGAAAATAGCTATTAATGGAAAAATACCAGTAAATAATTTATTAATAGATGGTGGATTTGAAAATCCGTCTATGAATTGGAATGGAATTACAACATCCTCTATTGCAAGAAATGGCAAAAACTCAGCTGTATTTGAAGGGCTTTCAACTACACGTGAAATAACATTTACATTTAAAAATGATTTGAAAAATGTATATAAAAATGATAATTATTATTATGCAAGTGTATGGGTATACACGGAAAATAAAACTGGATACATACAGTTTTATTTCCCACCAGTTGATGAAACTGATTCTTTTGGAAAATCAAATATAGAAGCAATAGGAAAATGGGAAAAACATAGCTTAATAAAAAAAATTACAGCCAATAGAACCAATCCTTCAATAAAATTGAGACTTGACTATGACAACGAATATGTTGAAAATACAGTATATATGGATGATGCGGCTTTAGTTAATTTAACTGAAACATTTGGAGAAGGAAAGGAACCAAGTAAAGATTGGTGTGATGAAAATTTAGATTTTGGAAACACATACTAATATAATAAAATAATTAGTAATGAATGTATAAACAATTTTAATCGTTTGCAGAAATATTTTTTAAATTAATATCTTGTACATACAAAAATAAAGTTAGGAATGAAACATGAAAGAAAAAGAAATTGAAAGATTAAATAAATTAAAAGAAGATGAAATAAATTTATATTCAGATAAAATACAATATATTTGTGGAATAGATGAAGCAGGACGAGGACCTCTTGCTGGACCTGTTGTTGTTGGAGCTGTTATCCTTCCAAAAGATTCTTTTATAGAAGGAGTTAATGATTCTAAAAAAATTTCTGAAAAAAAAAGAGAAAAAATTTATGAGCAAATTATAGAAAATGCAATAAGCTATGGGGTGGGAATAGTTGATGAAAAGGTAATAGATGAAATTAATATTCTAAATGCCACAAAACTTGCATTAACAACAGCAATAAAAAGCTTATCGGTTAAACCTGATATTATATTAGTTGATGCATTAACGAATATAGATACTATAGGAATTCCTTATAAATCAATAATAAAAGGTGATGCAAAAGAATATAGTATTGCAGCAGCTTCTATAATTGCAAAAGTAACAAGGGATAGAATAATGAGACAGTGGGATGAAATCTATCCAGAATATGGATTTGCTAAACATAAGGGATATGGAACTGCAAGCCATATACAAGTTATAAAAGAGAAAGGACCATGTAAAATACATAGAAGAAGTTTTATAAAAAATTTTACAAAGGAGGAATAAAGGTTTGGATATCAAAACTATTATAGCTAAAAAAAGAAACAAAGGAGAATTGGATAAAGAAGAAATTAGATATTTTGTTGGAAAATATACTAAAGGAGAAGTAACAGAAGCTCAAGCAGGAGCTTTGCTTAGTTATATTTATATAAATGGATTAACAGAAGATGAAATAACATATTTGGCTTTAGAAATGGGAAATTCAGGAGATAAAATTGATTTGAGCGATATATCTGATAAAATTGTTGATAAACATAGTACAGGTGGTGTAGGAGATAAAGTAACCTTAATACTAATGCCAATAATTGCAGCTTTTGGTTTGCCTGTTGCAAAGATATCAAGTAGAGGATTAGGAGTCTCTGGAGGAACAATTGATAAGTTAGAAGCTATTCCGGGATATGATACAGAAATAACGTTAGAAGAATTTAAAAATAATATTAAAAATGTTGGTGTCAGTTTAATAAATCAAACTCTTAATATTGCACCAGCTGAGAAAAAAATATATAAATTGAGGAATGAGATTGGATGCTATGATAGTGTTCCAATAATTGCTGCTAGTTTATTGAGTCTAAAGGTAGCTACTGGAAGTAATAAAATTGTTTTTGATATTACTTGTGGTAAGGGAACATATATAAAATCAAAAGAGGAAGCTAAAAGACTTTCTAAATTATTAATAAAAATAGGAAAAAGATTAGATAAAGATGTAGGATGTGTTATAACTGCTATGGATGAGCCTTTGGGATATGCAGTTGGAAATACTTTAGAAATAATTGAAACAATAAATAGTTTAAAGGGTCAAATGCCTCAAGATGTAGGAGATGTTGTCGTTTCATTAGGAAGCATTATTTTAAAATTAGCAGGTCTTGGAAATGATTTAAATCAAAATGCTGCTAATATAATTAATGTAATAAAATCAGGAAAAGCTTATGAAAAATTTAAAGAAATGGTTGCTAACCAATATGGAAGCTTACAATACATAGAAGATGTTGAAAAATTCAAAAAAGCAAAATATATTGTTCCAGTTTACTCTTCAGAAGATGGCTTTATAGAAAAAATTGATGCTGATATTGTTGGAAGTATTGCAAAATATCTAGGAGCTGGAAGAGCAAATGATAAAGAAGAAGTAGACAAAACATCTGGAATTGTTCTTTGCAAGAAAATTGGAGATGCTGTAAAAACTGGTGAGATATTAGCTTATATTCATGCTAATGACGAAAATAAAGTTTTAGGGGCAACTAAAAATTTAGTTGATGCATTTAAAACTACAAACAAAAAAGTTGCGATAAAATCTAGAATTATAGAGGTTTGCAAATAAGAATAATTTATAAGATTTGGTAAAAAATAGATAATAATAAATGGGTAAATTTTGGATATAAATGAAGAAAGGGGAATAGAGAAAATGGAAAAAACAAAGGGTGAGGAACTAAAAGATAAACTTTTTAACAAAAAAGAAGTTGGATGGAAAAAAGTTAACGATAATCAAGAAGCAGAAATATTTAAATTTGCTGATGAGTATATTTATTATTTAAATAATTGCAAAACTGAAAGAGAAGCTGCATCATTTAGTAAAGAAATTTTATTAAAAAATGGTTTTAAAGAAATTGATGAATGCGAAAATTTAAGATCAGGAGATAAGATTTTTTATTGTAATAGAGGAAAAAGTATTTATATAGCTGTTATAGGAGAAGAAGATATTTCAAATGGTTTAAATATTGTTGGTTCACATATTGATTCTCCGAGATTAGATTTAAAACCAAATCCTTTATATGAAGACAATGGATTTGCTTATTTTAAGACTCATTATTATGGTGGAATTAAAAAATACCAATGGACTACTATTCCTTTAAGTTTGCATGGTGTAATGATTAAAACTAATGGAGAAAAGATAGAAGTTAATATTGGTGAAAAAGATGATGAACCTATTTTTACAATAACTGATTTGTTGCCACATTTAGCAATGGAACAAATGGAAAAAAAATTAAGAGATGGTATTCCTGGAGAAAATTTAAATTTATTAATAGGAAGTATACCATTTAAAGATGATAAAGTTTCTGAAGCTGTAAAATTAAATATTTTAAATATTTTAAACGAAAAATATGGTATAACAGAAAAAGATTTAATTAGTTCTGAATTAGAGTTAGTTCCAGCTTTTAAAGCTAAAAGCTTAGGGTTTGATAGAAGCATGGTTGCAGGATATGGTCAAGATGATAGAGTATGCAGTTATTCTGCATTAAGAGGAATTTTAAATGTAGAAAAGCCAAGAAAAACTGCTGTATGTATATTATCTGATAAAGAAGAAATTGGAAGTTATGGAAATACCGGAATGGAGTCTCATGTTTTTGACACATTTATTTCTGAAATTTTAAATAAATTGAATGTAAATAGACCTAATTTATTAGATAAAGTTTTTTGCAATTCAAAAATGTTATCTGCAGATGTTGATGGAGCTTTAGATCCAATATATTCTTCAGTTTCGGATTTTAGAAATGCATCTTTCTTAGGAAGAGGAATTTGTGTTAATAAATATACAGGCGCTAGAGGAAAATCAGGAGCATCTGATGCAAATGCTGAATATATAGCAATAATTAGAAAACTATTTGAAGATAATAATATATCTTATCAATTTGGAGAATTGGGAAAAGTTGACGCAGGAGGGGGAGGAACAATAGCCTTCATTCTAGCTAATAAAGGAATAGAAGTAATTGACTGTGGAGTACCTGTTTTATCAATGCATTCTCCTTACGAAGTAACAAGTAAATTTGATATATATCAGGCTTATAGAGCTTATGAACAATTTTTTAAATTCTAGAATAAAAATATAAATTAAAAAAATAATTGTTAATGTTAAGAACAAAATTAAAAAAGTAAAGTTGTTTGTGAACATTAATAATTATTTTTTATTTTTTTACGATAAGTATTGACAATAAACGACAGATGTAGTTATAATTAGACAAGATTTATAAATTAATGTTCATTATATTTTAACTTTTCTATTCCCCTCAGTATCAAAGGTCTGATAACTAAGCCAAAATTTTAAAGTATTTTTCATTTGTTTTGAAACATTAATTTATAAATATATTAAAAACATTTGCTAAATTTTAGTGTATTGTTATTAAATTATTTTTGGGTTGGAAATAGGCATGTTCTTTCATGCTTATTTTCATAAATTAAGGTTAAACAATGGAATAAAATTTAATATTAAAAATGTATAAGTACTTGCAATAATTCCTTGGAGTAGTTTTGCTAATATATACGGTTTTATTGAGATATCTGTTTTTGATATTATGCTATATACTTGAAGAGCAACTGAAATACCTCCAAAACCTAAAAGAAAAGCTGCGAGAATAATAATATTTGAAATATTTGGAGTATTTGTAATTCTTAATCTACTTATTCCATTAGAAAGTTCTATAAATCCAGAAAGAAAAGGAATGCTTAATTTATCTGATATATTAAATAAAGATAATATTTTTCCAAAAAATTCAAAGAAATAGAAATTTTCTAATATTGAGATTATTACGGAAAATATTACTACAAATCCTCCAATAGTTAAAATTGTTGAAATTGATTTTTTTATACTTTCAGTTAAAATAGAAGCAAAGTCATTTTGGTTAACATTAGATTTTATTGGAAGAGTTGTTTTTGTTGGAGAGTCTATACTTTTTTTCCAAAATCTAAAAATAATACCTATTGTTATTGCTGATAGAATATGAGTAAATAATAATAAATATCCTATTTCCGCATTTGAAAATATTGATATTCCTACAACACTTATTATAAACAAAGGACCAGAGTTATTAGTAAAAGCTAATAAACGTTCAGCTTCTATTTTTGAACAAAGTTTATTGTTTCTTAAGTTACAAACTATTTTGGCTCCTGTCGGATACCCGCTTATTATTCCCATTATTAATGCAAAAGAGCCTTGTCCAGGGACATTAAATAATGGTCTCATAAATCTATTTAAATAATCACCCATTATATTAATAAAGTTTGTAGAACATAGTAATTCTGTTGCTACAAAAAAAGGAAACAAAGAAGGTATTATAGAGTTTGTCCAAATTAATAATCCATTTTTAGCAGCATCCAAATTAGATTTCGAAAATAAAACTAATGATAAAATGAATGCTAAAATCAAAAAAGTAAATAAAAATTTTTTAAAAGAAAGTACTAAAATTCTCATTTTTACAAACCTCCATATAATAAATATATTTCAAAAAATTATATTTATTACTAAAATAGCTTGCTTTTTAAATACTTTTATATATAATAAAAATATATTTTTTTCAATAAATTCAAAATTTTTTAATCTTTTTTTATAATCCATAAAAAAATAAGAAAATAATAGGGGGCTATTTCAGATTATTATCATATAGATAATTTGTTTGAGGCTCTTTTTGTTTTGTATAAATATTAAAATTTATACAAGAATAATGCCGCAATTTTTACTAATTATGTGCTAAATGAAATTTAATTCTATAAACTGCAATTTTAGTTCTTAAAATATCGCAGATTTCTTATTTTGTGAATTTTTGAAAAAAATAAATAATAAAAAAGGGGGAATGTTTATAAGATATATTAAATAATTTTATAGTGTTTAAAACCTAAAAAAATTCAATGATAGATTTTTTCTATCATTGAATTTTTTTTAAAATTTTTGCACGCATGAACAAATACATGAACTTTAAAAATGTTTAAATTATATAAAATGTTTATATTAAATTATCCATATTATAGATTCCATTACTTTTATGAACAACATAAAATGCTGCTTTTATTGCTCCATCAGCAAATACACTTCTTGATAAAACATTATGGGTTATTTCAAAACTTTCATTTTCTCCGAAGAAAATAACAGTATGCTTACCAACTTCATTTCCTCCACGTATTGAATGAATACCAATTTCTTTTTTGTTTCTTTTTTCTCTTTTACTATGCCTATCATACTCATAATACATTTGATTATCTAATGCATTATTTATACTGTTGGCTAAAATTAGAGCTGTACCACTTGGACTATCGATTTTTCTATTATGATGAGTTTCAATAATTTCTATATCTGAATTTGGTAATTTTTTTGACACATCAGCAACTAATTTGGACATTAAATTTATTTCATAAGACATATTTGATGACATAAATATTGGTATATATTTTGAATAGTCATTTATTTTATTTAGTTCTTCATTTGTAAATCCTGTTGTCGCTATAACTGTTGGAATTGAATTTTTTTTAGCAAATTCTAATATAGAAAAGGTTGCTATTGGAATTGAAAAGTCTATTATTACATCTGGAATTAAATTTATTTCTGAAATATTGGTAAAAACTGGAAAATTATTATCACCTATATCTGTTTTATCTACTCCGCAAAGAACCTCTATTTCCTCGGTTTTTGCTACTTGTTTTGCAACTTCTTGTCCCATTTTTCCATTACAACCATTTATTAAAACTTTTATCATAACTTCCTCCTAATTAATTTTATTAAAATTTTCTATAGCTTTTTTTAATTTTTCTTGACCAGATTCACTAAGCTTTACTAGTGGCAATCTAGGAATTCCACAATTAAACCCAACAATATTTAAAGCTTCTTTAACAGGGATTGGATTTACTTCGCTAAATAAGGCTTTCACAAGTTCAATTGCATTTAATTGCATAGATGTTGCTTTTTCTACATTTCCGTTTAAATAATTATTTACCATATCATGAGTATATTTTGGATAGATATTAGATAATACAGAAATTACTCCAATTCCTCCTATAGAAAGAACAGGTAGTATTTGATCATCATTTCCAGAATAGATATGTAAATTGTCTTTGCATAAAGCAGCTATTTCAGCTATTTGAGATAAATTTCCACTAGCTTCTTTAATTGCTACAATGTTTGGTATTTTTGATAATTCTAAACATGTTGATGGAGCTATATTTACACCAGTTCTACTTTGCACAGAATAAAGAATTATAGGTAAATTTGTGTTTTTTGCTATTTCAGAATAATGCTCAATTAAACCTGACTGAGTAGTTTTGTTATAGTATGGAGTTACTATTAAAGCTGCATCCACACCAATACTTTCTGCATATTTTGTCATTTCTATTACAGATTTTGTGCAATTTCCACCAGTACCTGCTATAATAGGTACTCTTTTATTTGCAACATCTACAGCGAATTTTATTGTTTCTTTTTTTTCTTCTAAAGTCATTGTTGAAGATTCTCCTGTTGTACCACATACAATAATTGAATCAACTCCATTTTGAATTTGAAATTCTATTAATTTTCTAAATTCATCAAAATTAACACCATCTTTTGTAAAGGGTGTTACAATTGCTGTTCCGCAACCTTTAAAAATTACTTTTTTCATGATAATACCTCTATAATTAAGTATTTTTAAGAAAATTATAATTATATTTTTCTTTTCTATAACATTATATGATTAAAAATAAAAAAAATCAATTCTAATAAAATATTATTATTGAATTAATAAAAAGATGATAGTATAATGTATATATGGGGATGTATTTGGTTTCGACGATAACTTTAGAAAAACAGATAGCGAGTAGTGGAGATGCCGGGCCACTATAAAAGGCATAAAATAAAAATAAACGCTAATAATAATAAAGAATTAGCTTTCGCTGCTTAATTTAGCGAACGTCTTACTTTTGAACCTACGGCTTAAGATAAGGCGACGAAATAGTAGGAAACAAAATTAATAGATGCTCTTACTATTAATGGGTATTTAAAAGAGATACTTTAGATATATTCTGTCTGTTGAAGATATTTAAAGGAATAAAAATAATAGACTGTACTCGGAGAAGTCTGTTTGGAAAAATTATTGGACAGGAGTTCGACTCTCCTCATCTCCACCAATTTAAAGCAACTTTTAAAGCTTATTTTTTTTGTCACTATGTGAATTTTTGTGATTTTTAACATATTTGTCAACAATTTTGTCAACAAATATGTTAAAATCGATTATAGGAGGATGATTAAAATGAAATATTTTAAAAAGTTAGTAGGAGAAAGGATATATTTGTCTCCATTAAATATAGAAGATGCTGAAAAATATGTAGAATGGTTTTGCGATTTTTCGTTGACAGATGGAATTGGAAGTAGTGGAAAACTAATGAATGTAGAAGCAGAAAAGGAATGGATTGATAAATCATTAAAAAATAATGAATTAAATTTTGCAATTGTAAACTTAGAAGATGATAAATTAATAGGAAATTGTGGATTTAACAATGTAAGTTATAAGAATAGAATAGGAACAGTTGGAATTTTTATAGGAGAAGAGAAGAATAGAAGCAATGGATATGGAGCAGAGGCACTAAAATTATTATTAGATTATGGATTTAATTATTTAAATTTAAATAATATAATGCTAATGGTAAAGTCTTTTAATGAAAGGGCCATTAATTGCTATAAAAAAGTTGGCTTTAAAGAATTTGGTAGAAGAAGAGAAAGTTACTTTTTAAATGGTAAATATTATGATGATGTGCATATGGATATTTTAAAAAGTGAATTTGAAGGAAATTATATTAAAAATAAAAATATATAACATGCAGAAAAATAATAATTTAATATTGTATGATAAAGTTATATATTATAATTAAAATAAAGTAAAAAATAATTATTTCGATTTGACTTTTTATGTAAAATAGTATAAACTAATATCAAGCATTTTTGCGGTTTAGTGCTTTAATTCCTTGTTACTTAATCATATTTTCATGGTTAGTTTATATAAAAAATAATTTTTTGGAGGAAAGAATATGTTATACGTTTTACGCTTTTTTGCAGTAATAGCAATTATGTGTGTCTTTCTGATTGCATTGTTTTCTGCAAATAAGCAATCAGATGAACATGACGGTTATGTTGCAAAGGTTTGGGCTCGGATTGGTATTATCTCTATAGTAGTTCTTTTGATATCCATTGTTGGAATTAAAGGAATAGAGAGTAATTATTATCAAGAAAAAAACTTAATATCTATGAGTAGGATTGTTTCAGTAGAAAAAAAACATAAAGATACAATAGTTATTTGTCTCAATGAATATGGTGATACGAAAACTTTACTTATACCAAATAAGAAAATTACTATTGATAATAAAAAATCTCATCAATACATCTACGAGTATATTGTATATACGAGGTGTGACATGAATGAAAAACTATTCAAATTTCTAACATTTGGCTATCTACCAAAAGAGTTCTCAAGTTATGTTATCAAATAACATGAAGACATAGGTGATTACTATCATCTATGTCTTGTATTCTATGAAAGTTCTACGAACTTTCTAGAATATAATTTCATTCCACAGAAAAATTGCATAGCAATTTTTCGCGGGCGAACAAAAACGAGGCATGTATTTTATTTAAAAGGTTAAAAAATTTAATCATGCCCCTTTTGTTCTTTTTACATTTTATTATATAATATATACTCATGAATAAATAATATATTATAAAGGGAGAATATATATATGAATTCATTAGTAAAAGTTGTTCCTAATGTAAAAAAATATAATGATTATTTGTTTAATGTAAATAAAGGAACAAATCCAATTATGCTTTCAGGCCTTACAGATTCTGGCAAGGTTCATTTAGCGTATTCAACTAAATTTTATTCTAATAAACCAATATGTATTATTACATACAATGAAATTCAAGCTAAAAAGATTGTTAAAGATATGGAATTTTTTAAAGATGATGTTAGGCTCTTTAGAAAAAGAGATATTACAAATTTTGATTATTTAGCTGAGAGTAAAGACAATTTATATGATAGAATAGAAATTTTAAATGATATTATAAATGATAAAAAACCTATAATTGTTACAACTATAGAAGCTGTAATACAAAAAATGGTTTCAAAGAAAAGTTTATATAAAAATACTATTAATATAAAAAAAGGGTCTACAATAAAGTTGGACGAATTAAAAGAAAAATTAATATTATTAGGATATGAAAGATATGATTTAATAGAAGGAAAGGGACAATTTAGTGTAAGAGGCGGAATTATAGATATTTCAAGCTCAAAAAATGAAGGGATTAGAATTGAACTTTGGGGAGATGAAGTTGATTCTATTAGAAAATTTAATATTTTAACTCAAAGGTCTATTGAGGAGATTGATGATGTTAATATACTTCCGGCATATGAATTTGTATTAGAGAAAGATTTAGAACAAATTTGTGAGCAAATAGAAAGCAATTCTTATACTAAAAGTATAAGAGAAAAGCTTGAAGATGATATATCTGATATAAAAAATGGTGATTTTACAAATAAAATAGATAAATATTTTAATAGTTTTTATGAAAATACTAATACTTTATTAGATTATCTAAATGAGGATTATATTATATTTTTAGATGAAGTAGGAAAAATAAAAGCTAGATGTGAAAATTTAAAAAAAGATAATGAAAATTTAATAAAGGATTTAATTAGTAAAAACAAATTAATACCAGATAGTTTGAAAACAATGGAAGATTATACACAATTTAGTGATAAAATTGTGGAAAAACAAACTATATATCTAGAAAAACAGGATATTGGATTTGTTGATAAACAAAGTATGCATGCAAAAAGAAATGGATATAGCTTTAGCTATAGGGAGGTTAACTTTTTTCGTAGTTCAATGGATTTATTGCTTAAGGAATTACAAGAAGGGGCTAAAAGAGGAAAAATTATAGTAATTCTTGGTGGTAATCCTGAAAATAGTAAAAGGATGTCTTTGCTATTATATGAAAATAATATAATTAATAATTATACTGATAATTTAGAAGAAGAATTAATTCCCGGAACTATAACAGTAACTCCTGGGGGAATTTCAAATGGATTTGAGAGTTTTGATTTAAATTTATTAGTTATAACTACTCAAGAAGTTTTTGAAACTAAAAAGAAAAAAGTAAGATTATCTTCAAGTTTTAAAGAAGGGGAAACAATAATATTTTCTGATTTGAAAAATGGAGACTATGTGGTACATAAAAATCATGGAATAGGACAATATATAGGTGTAAATACTATTAAAGCAGATGGGGTAGTAAAAGATTATATTAAAATTAAGTATAAAGATGATGACATTTTATATATACCAACTAATTCCTTGGATAGTATAAGAAAATATATTGGAGCTGGAAGTGACTCAGGTAAAATAAAATTAAATAGATTAGGGTCAAAAGAATGGGAAAAAACAAAGACAAAGGTAAAAAATAATTTAAGACAAGTTGCTGAAGAGTTGATAAGATTATATGCGATAAGGCAAAAAACAAAAGGATTTCCTTTTTCAAAAGATGGACCATGGCAAAAAGAGTTTGAAGATAGCTTTGAATATTCTGAAACAGATGATCAATTAAGGTGCATAGAAGAGATAAAAAAGGATATGGAAAAAGAAAAGCCCATGGACAGACTACTTTGTGGAGATGTGGGATATGGAAAAACTGAAGTAGCAATAAGAGCTGCATTTAAAGCATGCATGGACCAAAAACAAGTTGCTTATTTGGTTCCAACAACAATTTTAGCAAATCAACAATATGAGAGTTTTAAGCAAAGAATGAAAGAATATCCAATTAGAATTGAGGTTTTGAATAGATTTAGAACTAAAAATGAACAGAAAGAAATTTTAAGAAAACTAGAACTTGGAGAAATAGATATATTAATAGGAACTCATAGGATATTAAGTAGTGATGTAAAATTTAAAGATTTAGGATTTTTAATTATTGATGAGGAACATAGATTTGGAGTAAAAGCAAAAGAAAAGATAAAGGAATTAAAAGCAAGTATAGATGTACTTACTATGACTGCAACTCCAATTCCTAGAACATTACATATGTCAATAGTTGGAATGAGGGATATGTCTGTTATATATGAACCTCCACAAAATAGGAAACCAGTACAAACTTATGTATTAGAATATGATTCAGAAGTAATAAGAGAAGCTGTAATAAAAGAATTGGAAAGGAATGGGCAAGTTTTTTATTTATATAATAATGTAGAATACATTGAAAAAAAAGCAAATGAGATTGCAACATTAATTCCTGAAGCTAAAGTTGGATATGCTCATGGAAAAATGACTGGTAATGAAATTGAAGATATTATGCAAAACTTTATTGATGGAAAGATTAATGTATTAGTTTGTACTACTATTTTAGAATCTGGTATAGATATGCCTAATGCAAATACTATAATTGTTGAAAATGCAGATAGACTAGGACTTTCACAATTATATCAAATAAGAGGAAGAGTTGGGCGTTCAAATAAACAAGCATATGCATATATAACTTATAGAAGAGATAAAGTATTATCTGAAGTTGCTGATAAAAGATTAAAAGCAATTAAGGAGTTTACTGAATTTGGATCTGGATTTAAAATTGCTATGAGAGATTTAGAAATTAGAGGCGCTGGAAGTTTGATGGGAGAATTACAACATGGGCATATGGAACAAGTTGGTTATGATACTTATTGTAAATTACTAGATGAAGTTGTTAAAGAATTAAAAGGAGAAGAAATAGAAGAGGAAATAGATGTTCAAATTGATTTAGATATTTCAAGTTACATACCAGATAGTTTTATTTCGGATTCTAACCAAAAGATTGAAATTTATCAGGAAATAGCTCTTTGTAAGAATGAAGAGGATATAACAAAAATAATTGATATGATAAATGATAGATTTGGAAAAATGCCTGTTGAAATTAGTAATTTATTAGAAGTAACAAGGATAAAAAATTTAGCAAGACAAAAAAATGTGTTAAAAATTGCTCAAAAAGGTAATAATATAGTATATAATTTTGAAGAAAATAAATTTGAATTTGAAAATTTTGAAAAACTTTTAAAAATATATAAAAATAGAATAAAATTTTCACCAGGAAATATTCCATATATTACATTAAAATTATTAGATAATGAAAATGTTTTAGAAAAATGCAAAGAATTTTTAGGGCATTTATAATTAATAAAGTGTGACGTTCACTGCGACCCGCAAATCCGCTCCCGGAAGAATATATTTTCAAACGGGCGGACAGAGAGACGTCCGCCCTACATAAATATAAAAATATAGGCCCCACGCCTAAAAGAAAGAGGATTTTTAAATGTTAATTACAAGTAAAGAAAATGATTTAATTAAACATATTAAAAAATTAAAAGATAAAAAATATAGAGATGAAAATAATGAGTTTATAATTGAAGGAATAAAAATGCTTAGTGAAGCTATACAAGAAAAAATTAATATTAAACATATTATTATATGTGATGATTGTGACGATAATTGTCAAATTCCAAGTGAACTTATGTATGAAATAGCAAAATATAATATGGTTAGAGTTAGTCAGAAAGTTTTTAAATATATAACTGATGTAACAAATCCTCAAGGAATTCTAGCTGTTGTAGAAAAAAATAAAAGTTCTGAAATAGATTATAAAGATGACTTTTTTGTAATCTTAGATGATATTCAAGATCCAGGAAATATAGGAACAATTTTAAGAACAGCTGATAGTATAAATTTAAAACAAATAATAGTTTCGGACAAAACTGCTGATGCTTTTAATCCTAAAGTTGTTCGTTCTACAATGGGAGCAATATTTAGAGTTAATGTTATAGTAGTAGATGATTTAACCAAAACTGTAAGAGAATTAAAAAAGCATAAAGTTAAAATTTATGCAACAGATTTAGGAACTGATAAAAGTATTTATGATGTGAATTATAAAAAGACTGCTATAATAATAGGAAATGAATCAAAAGGAGTTTCAGAAAAATTATTAAATATAGCAGATGAAAGAATAAAAATTCCAATGACAGGAAAAACAGAAAGCTTAAATGCAGGAGTAGCAACAGGTATAATTTTGTATGAAAAATTAAGACAGGAGATATTAGATAAATTTTTATAAAATATATAAATGCAAGGATTATACCTTGCATTTATATATTTTATAAAAATTTTATTTTTCATCTAAAATTAAATTCAAGATTTCAGGATATAATTTTTCTGCATTTTTTGTCCAATTTTCTACCATTTTTTTTGCTTGTTCACGAGAGCCAGCATAAGCTTCTATATTAAATATAGTATTTCCGCTTTCAATAATTTTACAATTAATTGAAAAATCTTTGTCTGTAATTGGAGTATATTCTGCAGATATTGAAAATTTATTTTTTATTGTATCAAAATTTTCTTTAAATTGACTATCAACTTTTAATTTTAAAATTCCGGGTAATAAATCTATTGTTAAATTTAAAGCTTCTTTTCCTGCTTCTGTTAATTCATAAATTTCTTCATTATTTTTTTCATATTTAAAAATATATTTATCTTCAATTAAATCAAGTAAAAATTGTTGAAAATAAAAATAATTCATATCAGATATTGAAATAACAAGTTCAAGTAATTCTTTATGAGTTATTGATCTTCCAACTTTACTTAATATATATAAAATTAATAGTTTATTTTCTGCTAAAGTTTGTTCATCTGAATTTAGTTTCAACTTAAATTTCTCCTTATAAAAATATATTGTGATTATATCACGATATATAAAAAAAAACAATTAATTTATACTGCTTTACCAATTTTTTAATATTAGATTTTAAATTTTAAAGAAAAAAATTAAAACAAAGTTAAAAATAGTATTGATAAGAAAAAAAATAATAGCTATAATTATTAATGAAAATAAATACAAAGGAGTAAAAAATATGAAAGAAAACGAAAACAGAGCAAATCATTGTGGCTGTACACACACACACACACACACACACACGTATATTTAGCTAATAGAAGGGGAATAACTTTAATTGCTTTAATTATTACAATAATAGTAATGCTAATATTAGCAGGAGTCGTAATATCTTTATCCACAGGAAATTCTAGTGTAATAGAAAGAGCAAACTCAGCTAACAAAGAAAACGAAAAAAGAAGTTTGGAAGAAAGTATACAAGTTTCTTATATCTTTGATGAAAATACTGGAAAACTAAAATTAACCGAAACAAAAGAAGCAATAGAACAAAATTTGAGAGATGCAGGATATACAGATATTTCAATTTCTGGAACAGACTTTCCTATAGAAGTAAAAGCTAAAGGGAAAACCGGTACTCATACATTTTATGTACTAGAAAGTGGAGAAATTACAGAAGATAAGACTATAATAGGAAAAGAAGATTTAGAAGAGGTAACATTAGCAGATGCACAAAGTGATGCAATGCTTAGTAGAACAAAAAGTGCAAAAGTATCAGATACAAGTGGAAAACAAATAGTATTACCAGCAGGATTTAAAATATTGGTAGATAGTACAACAGGGTATACATCTACAAATATAAGCGTAACACAAGGGATAGTAATAACAGATGGAACAAGTGAGTTCGTGTGGATACCAGTAACAGACTTAACCAAATTTGCAAGAGCAACAAGTGGAACAGATGCAAATGGAAGAACAAATTATAGAGGAGTTCTATATGATTGGAACACAGATGCCACTGGTAACACTGAATATTCTTGGTCAGCAGATAGTACAGATTTTAGAGAACCAGCAAATTTAAGTTCGACTTATGATAGTACATCAAATATTTCATCTTGGACACCAACATTATACCAAGAGATTTTTAATAAAATGGTAGAAAGTGTAGCTAAATATAAAGGATTTTATGTAGGAAGATATGAAACAAGTTTAAATGGAACAACAGTGCAGAGTAAATCAGGGTTGACACCAATGAACAATATAAATTGGTATGAAATGTATAATAATTCAAAAACATATTCATCATCAAATGAAAATTTAGGAGTAGAATCAGAAATGATATGGGGATGCCAGTGGGATGCAATGTTAAAATTTATATTAGCTAATGAAAATTATGCCTCTCATGTTACTGCAACAAATAATGTAAGTCATGATTTATCAGACATATATTATACTGGAGGAACAAATTATACAGGGACGGTAACATATAACGATAAGGCCGCAAATATTTATGATTTAGAGGGAAATGTTTATGAATGGACTCAAGAAGCGTTAGATACTTACAGTAGAGTTAATAGGGGAGGTCGTTGCAGCGATAGAGGTGCTTCTTTGCGACGTGATTTCGGCAACTTCTTTCCGAATGAGAGCATTAGTTACATTGGTAGCCGTCTAGCACTTTATATAAAGTAACTAGAATGCTATAAAATATTAAAATTGAATAGAGAATAGTGTATAAAATTTTGAATTAATAAAATTTATGCACTATTTTTTTGTACAGAATTGGAGAAATAGATGAAAAAATTTATCTTTTGTACTAAATTGCTCATTCATAGCAATGGTTATTTTTGCAGGAATTATTATTGTATCTTCTGTAGCAGATGGAGGGCAGTAAATAGAACAAGCATATATACTTGTTCTATTTATTAATTTATGGTATAATTACTGTACTTTAATATATATAAGTATAGAAAGGGAAGCTTATGAAGACTATAAATATATTAGTTGTTGATGATGAAGCTAGAATGAGAAAACTAATAAAAGACTTTTTGGTCAAAAAAGAATTTAATGTAATAGAAGCTGAAGATGGCGAAAAAGCTATTGAACTATATAAAGAAAATACTGATAAGATTGACTTAATTTTATTAGATGTAATGATGCCAAAGTTAGATGGTTGGTCTGTTTTGAGACTAATAAGACAAGAAAATAAAAAAATACCTATAATAATGCTAACAGCAAGGAGTGAAGAGCAAGATGAACTTTTTGGATTTGAACTTGGTGTTGATGAATATATAAGCAAACCATTTAGCCCTAAAATATTAGTAGCTAGAGTTGAAGCAATTTTAAGAAGAATTATAGAAGAAGATACTACTCAAGAAATTGATGGAATAGTTATAAATGACGAAGCAAGAACAGTAACTGTTGATGATAAAAATATTGAATTAAGTTTTAGAGAATATGAATTACTAAAATTTTTGATTAAAAATAAAAATGTTGCTTTATCAAGAGATAAAATTCTAAATTCTGTATGGAATTATGAATATTATGGAGATACAAGAACTGTAGATAGCCATATAAAAAAGATTAGACATAAGCTTGGAAAAAAGGGAAAGCATATACAAACGATAAGAGGAATAGGATATAAATTTGTATATTAAAAGGAAGTGTACTAGGTTGTATGAGCAAAAAATTTAAATCTTTAAAAACTAGACTATTTTTTACTTTATGTATTGTTGTTTGTGTAATAATAGCTTTTTTTATTATAGTAAATAATATATTACTATCTAGTTATTTTTACCATATAAAAGTAAATGACTTTAAAGATACATACTACAAAATAGATAATTTGAATTTTGAAGAATTAAATAATGAAGTTTTAGAAAAGATATGTCTGGAAAATAATTTTAATATTATTATTAAAGATAAAGAAAAAGTTATTTTTTCTGATACTAATGATTTTATGGAAAATTTTAAAAAATTACCTATTATTAATGAAAATATAAAATATAGTGTTTTTAACAAATCTGATATTTTGTATAGTGATGAAACAAAAACAATAAGAAGAATTCAAGACAAGAGTAATGGATTAAGATTTATATTGCTAGATTCAGAAATGAAGAATGGATATAATTTATATATAAGGATGCCAGTATCCGTAATAGATGAAACTGTAAGAATATCAAATAGTTTTATATATATTATTGCAATAATAACAGTAATTCTTGGTGGTATAGCAATACTTATAATAGCGGAAAAGTTTACAAAGCCTATTAAAGAATTAAATGATATAACAAATAGGATGACAAAATTAGATTTTAATAAAAAAATTAAAGTTGATAATAATGATGATGAGATAAATGAGCTGGGAAAAAATATAAATACATTGTCAGATACATTAAAAAGTACAATACATCAATTGAAAAAAAATAATTCTGAATTAGAAAAGAATATTGAAGAAAAAGCAAAAGTTGATGAGATGAGAAAAAGGTTTGTTTCAGATGTTTCTCATGAACTAAAAACTCCAATAGCACTGATACAAGGATATGCAGAAGGGCTAATTGAAAATGTAAATACAGATGAAAAAAATAGAAACTTTTATGCTAATGTTATATTAGATGAAAGTAATAAAATGGATAAACTAGTAAAAAGATTATTAGAATTATCTAGATTAGAAAATGAGGATACAAAATTCAATGACACTAACTTTGATATAGTAGACCTAATAAAAGGTTTGATAACTAATTATAAAGTTATCTTAAAAGAGGAAAATATTGAAGTAGAATTTGATGAAAAAAATCCTATATATGTATGTGCAGACGATTTTTATATAGAACAAGTTATGAGTAATTATTTTACAAATGCAATTAAAAATGTTAAGGAAATAGATAATCAAAAGAAAATATCAATCAGTATTAGAAAGGCAGAAGAACAAGGTAAAGTAAGAATATCTGTATTTAATACTGGTAAACAAATAGATGAAGAAGATTTGGTTAGAATATGGAATAGATTCTATAAAGTAGATGAATCAAGAGATAGAAGTAAAGGTGGATCTGGAATAGGACTTTCTCTTGTTAAGGCAGTTATGAATAAATATAATAATAAATATGGAGTAGAAAACAAAGAAAATGGAGTAGAATTCTATTTTGAGTTGGGATATTCTATAATAAGTGACCAAATGTAAAAGTCATTTAAAATGCAAATAAAATTCACAAAAAAAACAAAATTAATATTTAAAATAAGATTGAACCCATAAGACAATAGAATAAACTAGAAAGATTAGCACAAGAGTAAAAATTATTGCTCTTGTGCTAATTAAATATATTATTAATGTTAGGCAGTCAATCAAAAATTCATAGAGAATGTAGGGCGGTTTTAATATAAAAGCATTTCAAAGGCATATTAAAAATTAAATTAAAAAAGTATTGACAAAATAAATTAAAAATATTATTATCTTCAATAAGAAAATTATATAAATTTTTTACTAAACAAAAGTATATTTAATAATTCAAATCAAAATTTAAAATTCTAAAATGTCTATTTCGGACAAATTTTCCAAAAAATTAGAAAAATTAAAAATTAACAGGAGGTGATTTCTTGTTTTAATTATAGCAAGCTTAGTATAAATTTACTATCCTTTAGTATTTCAATTTTTATTTTATTATTAGTTGAACTATTTAATTCTATAAATTTAGAAATTAGTTTAGCTACAGTAAGAGAAAATGCTGAAGTAAATTTAATAAGTGAAAAAATTAAAATAAACAATTTAGGTGAATGGAAAATTGAAATACCAAAAATTAATTTAAGCGCAAATATACAAGAAGGAACTACTAAGGAAGTATTAGATTTTTTTGTGGGACATTTTGAAGAAACTTCAAAAATAAGTGGAAACATAGGATTAGCTTCTCATAATAGAGGATATAATGTAAATTATTTTGAGAATATAAAAGAATTAGAAATAGGAGATGAAATTTATTATACATTTTCCAATAAAACAAGAATATTTGAAGTTGAAACTAAAACAATAATTGAAGAAACGGATTGGTCTATGCTTGAAAATACAGAAGAAAATAAATTAACACTAATAACGTGTGTAGAAAATATGCCAGAATATAGGAGATGTATTCAAGCAGTAGAAAGAGAGGAAATTAAATGATAGAAAAAAATAAAAAAATATTAAAAATTATTACAATAATTTTTATAATATTAATTAACATTAGCTCTAATATAATTAGCTATGGAATAGAAATAAATAAGTCGCATTTAGTAAAAATAGGAAGTGCAGACAAACATTTAAAATATTATAGAGAAGCTTCTGGATTATCTACATATATACAATGCTCTATAGTAGGATACTATGAAAATGATAAATTTTATCCGGCTTATTGTATGAATAGAGATTTGCCGGGTGCAGAAACTTCAGAATATGATGTAGAAATAAATGAAATATTAAAAAATAATCAAGTCTGGAGAATTGTTAAAAATGGATATCCATATAAAACACATCAAGAAATGGGGTTAAGTTCAGAATTTGATGCATATTGTGTTACTAAGATGGCAATATATTGTGTGTTAGGACAAGCTAATATAAACTATTTTTCATCTCAAGAATCAGATGAAATAGGTATTAATATGTTAAATGTTTTAAATAATTTGGTAAACATAGGAGTAAATGGAACAGAAACAATAAATGATAAATACTTAACATTAGAAAAAAATGGCGAATTAATAAAAGAAAATGATTATTATATACAGAATTATAAGATTAAATCACAAATAGAAGCTTTAAAAGATTACAAAGTACAAATAGCAAATAATAATAGAATTTCTGTAGAAAATATTGATAATGAAAATTTTAGAGTGTTAATACCAAAAGATATGGTTTGCAATGATATAGAAATTATGCTCAATATAGAAAAAAGTGTAAAAAATTTTCCAATATTCTATGGAAAGTCTCCAATAGTAGGGACTCAAGATTATGTTATAACATCAGAAAAATATTCTAATATAATTGAAAATTTCAAAAGTATAATAACAACTAATAATTCTAAAATAGAGATAACCAAATTAGATAAACAAAGCAAGACAGCTATTCCAAATACTAAATTCGAGCTAATGAATGAAAATAAAAATATAATACAGACTGGACTAACAGATGAAAATGGAAAAATTATTTTTGATAAATTATATAAAGGAAAATATACAATAAAAGAAGCCAAGGCAAATGAAAATTATATTATTAATTCAAATGAAACTAATATTGATTTAGAATATAATGAATTAAAAAAAATACAAATAGAAAATGAACATAAAAAGGGAGGACTTAAATTAATAAAGTTTGATAAAGATAACAAAAAAATAACTCTGGGAGGAATAGAATTTGAGTTATATGATAAAGATGAACAGCTAGTGGGAAAGTATACTACGGATTTAAATGGAGAAATAAAAATAGATAATTTGAATATAGGAAAGTACTATTTAAAAGAAATTCAGGCAAAAAATGGATATGAAATATCTGAAAATGTTGAATTTGAAATAAAATATAATGAAATTACAGAAATAGAAATTGGAAATGAAAAAACAAAAGGAAAAGTTAAAGTAATAAAAGTTGACAAAGATAATAATGAAATTAAAATTGAAGGAGTTAAATTTATTATATTAGACGAAAATAGAAACATTGTTGATAACTTAGTAACAGATATAAATGGAGAAGCAATTAGTAAAGAATTGCCAATATACCAAGAAAAATATTATTTAAAAGAAATAGAAACTAAAGATGAATATATTTTAAATGATGGTGAAATCCAAATAAATTTAAATTCAAATGTTATAGATACAAAATTGATAACAAATGAAATAAAAAAAGGAAAAATTAAAATTTTAAAATTAGATTATGATACATTTAAACCATTAAAAGGTGTAAAATTTTATGTTATAAGTCTAAATAATGGAAAGATAATAGAACAAATTGAGACTAATGAATATGGAGAAGCTTTAACCAGCAATTTGCCAATAAATTGTGAATATAAAATAATTGAAAAAGAAAGTTTAGAAGGTTATAAAATAAATAAGGATGAGGTAATTGTAAAACCTAAATGGAATGAAGAAACGCTAGTTACTCTAACAAATGAAAAAGAAAAAGGAAGAATAAAAATAATAAAGGTTGATAAAGATGATAATCAAATAAAATTATCAGGAGTTAAATTTGAACTATATAATAATGAAAATTTGTTAGAAATACTAGAAACAGATGAAAACGGCGAAGCATATTCTAAATGGCTATATTCATATAATGAAAAATATTACGTAATTGAAATACAAGGAAAAAATGGATATAAAATTGAAAAAGATAGAATAGAATTTGACTTAATAGCAAATAAAACGATTGATTTAATAATAGAAAACGAAAAAGAAGAAATAAAAGAACCTAAAGAAGAAATTGTTGAAATAAAAAAATTACCTAAAACTGGATACTAAAAATTGATGAAAGTTTTCTTGAATAGTAAAAAATCTTAGTTTTTTGCTATTCAAGGATAAATGTGGATTTCTTAAAAACTTTATCTAATTTAAACATTTTTAAAGTACATGGATATATTTTTAGTGTAAAACCCAGTAAAGCTTATAGTATAAGAAGTCTAAAGCATTTTCCTATAATAAAATAAGATGAATAACTAAATATTCACCTTATTTGTTTGCCCGCCATGGGCGAATTCTAACGGGTGAAAGTCCCGAGTGCACCT
>JBJFFD010000048.1:0-60493 GCA_051891335.1 Candidatus Scatovivens sp. | reverse complement strand
CAATAATAGCATATGAGTCTTCTATAACTGTAATAAATAACCAAAATGCAGAAGATGCTCAAATAATTGTACCTTCAAAAAATGAAGAAATTAATAAAGTGATAAATTTAAATGAAGTAAATACAGATGAGAAATTATTAATTGATGATGAAACAGTCATATTAACAGATAAATTAGCAGACCTTTTGAAAGTAAATAAAGGAGATATTATATTGTTAAAAAATAGTGATGGGATTGAAGTACAAGTAACTATTGGAGCAATAGCTGAAAACTATATAAACCATTATGTCTATATGAGTAAACAAATGTATAATAATTTATTTGGAACATATATAGACAATTCAATTTATTTAAACTACAAACAAGCATCAGATGAAATTAATAATAAAGTTTCAAAGGAAATTATTGAACTAGAAAACGTAACTGGAGTCGCTCAAACATCATATATAAGAGGACTAATGAATGATATGATGAGTTCACTAAATTATGTTGTAATTATACTTATAGTCTCATCTGGATTATTAGCTTTCGTTGTTTTATTTAACCTGGCTAATATAAATATAAGTGAAAGAATAAGAGAACTAGCTACAATAAAAGTATTGGGATTTTATGATAAAGAAGTATTTGATTATTTAAATAGAGAAACAATTATACTAACTATAATAGGAACTATTTTGGGATTATTCGGAGGGTATTTTTTAACGTATTATATACTTGGAACTTGTGAAATAAATGTATTAAGATTTGCTAAGACAGTTAGTATTCAAAGTTATATTTATTCAACACTTATAACTATTTCCTTCACATTAATAGTAAATTTATTTACATACAAAGCATTAAAAAAGATAGATATGATAGAGTCTTTAAAAAGTGTTGAATAAATAATTTTATAAAAATGTAATAAAATTGTAAAAAAAAGTAGAAAATTGTAAAATGGCATGATATAATTCAATTGTTATCCATAATAACTGAGCTGATAACTATTAAGCTCAAGAAAGGAGAATCATTTAATGGGTAATAAATCGAGATTCTATGCAAATATAGAAGCTATGCATGATGAAGTGACAGGCTCATGTATATTAATTTCTGTATCTTTTCCAAATGGTGAAAAAATGCGGTTTATAGTAGACTGTGGACTCTACCAAGAACGGGAATACGAAAAATTAAATAAGGAATTAAATATCAACGTAGACAATATTGATTTTGTATTAGTAACACATAATCATGTTGATCATATTGGAAGACTTCCTCTTTTAGTAAAAAAAGGATATCAAAACTTAATATATATGTCAGAAATTACAGGGAAAATAATATCTCCTGCACTTAATGACAGCTATAAAGTTTTGAAAGAAAGAGCTTCCAATGAAAACCGTCCTTTAATATATTCAACTTCCGATGTGCACAATGTCATTAATCAAAAAAAAGGAATTAAATTTTACGAAACAATACAAATTGGAAAAAATGTAAAAGTAACTTTTTTGAAAAATGGTCACTTAATAGGTGCAGCAATGATACTTGTCCAAATTTCCTATAAAGATAATAATAGCGTCATGCAGTATGATGATATTAATTTATTATTTACAGGTGATTATAAAAAAGAAAATGTATTTTTTGAAGTTGAAGATATTCCAGAGTGGATTAGAAAGTTACCTTTGATAATTATACAGGAATCAACTTATGGTGATATTGAAGCAAAAGATATAAACTATAAGTTTGATGAAAATATAATTGAAGCATCCAAAAAAGGTAAGGAAATTTTTATTCCAGCATTCTCACAAGGAAGATTTCAAGAGATAATGCTATTCTTAAAAAGAATGCAGGAAAAAGAATTGATTGAAAAGAATATTCCAATTTTTCTTGATGGAAATTTAGCATTTCAATATACTAATATATTCTTAAAGAAAGATTTGGGATTGAGAGAAGAATGTAAAGAATTTGTTCCACAGAACTCCATTTTTGTTAATGATACTTTTAGAAGAGAGGTTATAAAAAACACAGAACCTAAAATTATCATATCAACATCAGGAATGGCATCATATGGACCAGCAAGACTCTATTTACCAAACATAGTAAGTAGAAAAAATGCATTAATCCATTTTACTGGATATAATGCAGAAGGAACTTTAGGAAGAAGAGTGCTCGAATGCAAGGATGGAGAGGAAGTAATAATTGGAGGAATGCAAATAAAAAAACGAGCTAATGTTCAAAACACTAGAGAGTTTTCGGGTCATGCAAAATCTGATGAAATGATACAGTTCTTAAAAAGCTTTGACAACATAAAACTAATTCTAATAAATCATGGAAATCTAGACACAAAATTAAGGTTTATGGATAAGGTAAAAAAAGAAGTTAAGTCAAAAAATGTTGCTATATTAGATAGAAATTATTTTTATCGAATAAATGCATATGGACTTTTAAAACAAATTCAAACCAAGAAATGATTCTAAATCCAGAGCTTTCATAAAGCTCTGGATTTTGCTGAATTTAAAGTCTTATTTTTATTTTGTTATATTATTTTTTACATATATAAAAATAAAAATCAAATGAGTAGAAAAAATGGAATATTATTTGCTATAATATATATAATGTATATTTATATTCTAATGGTTAAATTTTTTTAATAATGAATGAACACAAAATTCGACATTTTTTTATGAATTTAAATGATAAAATATATAAAAAATATACTTTTATCTTGTATAAAACTTTTAATATTTAATTATTTGTTTTTATGATTATGGCTTTTTTAAATAAAATGTTATAGAAGAAAAAAATAAAGGAGTGAATTATATGTTTCAAACAATAGATGATACACCAAGACTGAAGAGTCTAAAACAAAGAAAATGGTATATTCTTATATTTTGGCTTTATATAATAGGTGGAATAATGTCAACTATATTTACATTTTTTATGTTTTTTAAAGATGCAGAAGTTTTTGTAATAATGATAATAGTAACATCCAATTTTTTCTATAGGGCTTATTTATATCAAAAATCTTTTAATGGTTATAATGATTGGGAGAGCTTTAAACTTTCTAAATTGGATATTGATGAAATGATGGAAATAGGAGACATGGATGAAGGAGAAGAAAAAAATAGAAGACAAAAAGAACTAAAAATTAGAAGTGCTGAATATGATAGACTTTGGAAAATAACATGGAAGCTAAAATTACTAAAAAGAAAAGAAAACTTATATATGATGAAAGTTGAGAAAAAGAAAGAAAGATTTAAAAAGAAAAGGGAAAAATTAGAAAAAGAGTTAGTTCCAAGATGTGAAGGAATAAAAATGTAAAAATATAAAAAAACTATTGAAATTAAATTCAATATATGTTATAACACAAAAGTAGGAATTATTCCTATTTTTTAAGAGGTTTTTTATGGAAAAATATTCAAAGCAAAGAGAAGAAATAATTGAAGTTTTAAAAAATTCATATGATCATCCGACAGCAGAAGAAGTTTATGAAAGAGTAAAAGAAAAAAAATCAACTTCTAGTAGAGGAACTGTATATAGGAATTTAAAAACTTTAGTAGAAAAAAACATGGTAAAAAAAATTCCTATGTCAGATGGACCGGATAGATATGATTGTGCTAGAGATTATCATAGTCATTTTATATGCAAAAAATGTAAAAAGATTATAGATTTTGAATATGATTTCAAAATAGAAGCTCTAAAAAAACAATTAAAAACAGATATATATACTATAGATAGTAATAGCATTACATTGTATGGTATATGTAAACAATGTTTTAAATTAATAAAAAATAAAAGGGAGGATTAAAAGAATGGAATTAAAAGGATCAAAGACAGAAAAGAATTTAATGGAGGCTTTTGCTGGTGAATCTCAAGCAAGAAACAAATATACATATTTTGCAAGTAAAGCTAAAAAAGAAGGATATGAGCAAATTGCTGCTATATTTCAGGAAACAGCAGATAATGAAAAAGAACATGCAAAGTTATGGTTTAAATTACTAGAAGGCGGAGATATAAGAACTACTGCTGAAAATTTGGTATCAGCAGCAAATGGAGAAAACTATGAATGGACAGATATGTATGATAGAATGGCTAAAGAAGCTAAAGAAGAAGGATTTGATAAGATAGCATATTTATTTGAAGCTGTTGGAAAAATTGAAAAAGAGCATGAAGAAAGATATAAAAAATTGTTAGCTAATGTTGAAGATGGAAAAGTATTTGAAGCAGGGGAAGTAAAAATTTGGAAATGTAGAAATTGTGGACATATTGTTGTTGGAACAAAAGCTCCAGAAGTTTGCCCAGTATGCAATCATCCAAAAGCATTTTTTGAAATTAAAGCAGAAAATTATTAGTAAAAAAGGACTTTGCTAAATTGTTTAGTAAAGTCTTTTTTTTATATAATAGGAAATTGCTATGCAATTCCTATTATATAAAGGCTTCGCCAACATTCCACAGAAAATTTCTTCAGAAATTTTCGCGGTCGAACAAAGACGCGGCATGAAAAGTTCTCTAAAATGTTAAAGAATTTTAATTATGCCGCTTTTGTTCATATTCTATAATATGAAAGTTCTCCTAACTTCATATTACATAAAGGTTTTGCTAATTTTGTACACAAATTTTATACTATTTCTGTAACCTTATGTGTATAATCTAAATTTGCTACAGGATTCTCTTTTGATGCCAAGGTATAAATATTTGTGGCTAAAATATCTTTAGATAATAATTGCCTTGTAGAATTATCAGGATTTGTATCTAAAAATCTTTTTAGAGAAATTATTATTTTTGCTTTAGGATTATTTGCAGCTATTGAAGATATTATTTTTTTACCGTGTTTGTTAAAACCTAAAACTCTAATATACGGGATTACTCTTTTTGATAAATTAATATCTTTTTTGGTAATGCCCAAAAGGGAATAAACTAAAATTCTTTGGATTCTGGTTCTAGTAAATCTTTTTGATTTTATATTATTTATTAAGTCATTTAAATTATTGAAATTATTAGCTGAATATTTTATTTTGTTTTCTAATCCTTCTGTTACATCTTGTATTTTTGAAATTTCTTCTAAAGACATTCTTCTTAAGTTAAAAATTATTTCCTTTTCAAATACAGATAAATCTTCTAAAAAATCTTTTTTTAATAATTTATTTTCTATTATCTCATAAGTTTCAAATGGAACCAACCTATGTATTTTTTTATTTTCTTTAAGTAACTGCCTTATTGCTGTTGCACTAGCTATGCCATTTTTGGTAGATGTACTGTTGTAATCTGAATAATCTCTTTTTAATGTAATTGGTACAATATTACTTTTATGTTTTTTTAATGATTTTAAATATTCTATTGCCAAAACATTATTTGGGCTTTGAAGTGCCTCAGAATATTTTTTTGAACCTCTGAAGTATGTTGAAATTGCTAGTTCCCTTGCTTTAGGATAAGAAAGACCAGATTTAAGTTGCATATTTATTAAATTAGATAATTCCTTTGGCTCTTTATAAAGTATTGATGAAATTGTGTTCAATAAATTTATGTCTCCAGATTCACTACCAAATGAAATATAATCTACTATTCCTAATGTATTAAGTATTTTTATTGCTCCATCTGCAAAATTTTCTGCACTAGAAGTTGCATAAACAGTTGGTAATTCTATTACTAAATCAACACCGTTGGCTAAAGCCATTTTTGCTCTTGTCCACTTATCAAACAAAGCAACATCTCCACGTTGAGTAAAATTTCCACTCATTACTGCAATTGTAAAATCAGCATTACACGCCTTTTTTGATTCATTCAAATGCAGAAGATGTCCATTATGAAAAGGATTATATTCGCAAATAATTCCTAAAACATTGGCCAAATAAATCACCACCTATTATTGTAATCTTATCAATTTACTGTTATAATATCATAGATATAAAAATATTACAAATAAAAGGAATAAAAAATATGAAAAAAGTTTTAATATATACAGATGGAGCCTGTTCTGGAAATCCAGGACCTGGAGGATGGGGAGCAATTTTATTTTATGGAGAAAATAAAAAAGAAATATATGGAAATTGTGAGAATACAACAAATAATATAATGGAACTTACAGCTGTTATAGAAGCTCTAAAATTATTAAGAGAAAATTGTGAAGTTGAACTATATAGTGATAGCGCTTATGTTGTTAATGCATTTGAAAAAGGATGGATTTATAATTGGAAAAAGAATAATTGGAAGACTTCAGGAAAAGAAGATGTAAAAAATAAACAGTTATGGGAAGAACTATATAACCTTACTCAGAAACATAAAGTTAAATTTATTAAAGTAAAAGGACATAGTGACAATGAGTACAATAATAGATGTGATTTTTTAGCAACTAATGCAATAAAAGAATTAAAGTAAAAGGAGTAAATAAATGAAAGTTTCAGAATTTAATTATGATTTACCAGAAGAATTAATAGCACAAACTCCAACAGATAAAAGAGATGAATCAAGACTTATGGTTTTAGATAAAGATAAAAAAACAATAGAACATAAAATTTTTAAAGATGTTCTAGATTATCTAAAACCTGGAGATGTATTAGTTAGAAATAATACTAAAGTAATACCAGCAAGAATTTATGGAAAGAAAGAAACTGGTGCTAATGTTGAATTTTTACTATTAAAGAACCTAGAAAGTGATATTTGGGAAACAATTGTAAGACCTGGGAATAAACTTCGTATCGGTACAAATGTTATATTTGGAGATGGTATTTTAAATGCAGAAATACTAGATATTTTGCCAGGAGGAACAAGAAAAGTAAAATTTAGTTATAATGGTATTTTCAATGAGATATTAGATAAAATTGGATTAATGCCACTTCCTCCATATATACATGAAGAATTAAAACAAAAGGATAGATATCAAACAGTTTATGCAAAATATCAAGGTTCTGCTGCTGCTCCAACTGCAGGATTGCATTTTACAGAAGAACTATTAAATGAAATTGAAAAAAAAGGGATACAAATAGCTAATGTTACATTACATGTCGGAATAGGAACTTTTAGACCAGTAAAAGAAGAAAGTATTGAAGCACATAAAATGCATTCAGAACATTTTTACATAAAACAAGAAGACGTTATTAAAATAAATAATGCTAAAAAAGAGGGAAGAAGAATTATTGCAGTAGGTACTACTTCTTGTAGAGTTTTAGAAGCTGTTGCAGATAAAAATGGTATGGTAAAAGAGATTGAAACAGACACAGAGATATTTATATATCCAGGTTATAAATTTAAATGCATTGATGGATTAATAACTAATTTTCATTTGCCACAATCAACGTTAATAATGTTAGTATCTGCCTTTGCTGGAAAAGATTTTATATTTAAAGCTTATGAAGAAGCCGTAAAAAATAGATATAGATTCTTTTCTTTTGGTGATGCAATGCTTATAATGTAGAAGAAAATTATTAAATAGTATTATACAAGGAGAACATAATTATGATGAAACAAGCGATAACTTATGAGTTATTACATATAGACAAAAATTCAGGGGCAAGAAGAGGAATAGTGCATACTCCACATGGAGATATTCAAACACCAATATTTATGCCTGTTGGAACACAAGCAACAGTAAAATCGTTAACACCAGAAGAATTAGAAGAAATTAATGCACAGATAATATTGTCAAATACATATCATTTATTTTTAAGACCTGGACATGAATTAGTAAAACAAGCAGGTGGATTGCATAAATTCATGAACTGGAATAAACCTATTTTAACAGATAGTGGTGGATTTCAAGTCTTTAGTTTGGGAGCTTTGAGAAAAATTACTGAAGAGGGTGTAGAATTTAGATCACATTTGGATGGAAGTAAGCAATTTATTAGCCCGGAAAAAGCAATGGAAATAGAGGAAGATTTAGGCGCTGATATTATAATGGCGTTTGATGAATGTTGTCCATATCCTTCTTCTTATGAGTATACAAAAAATTCAATGGAAAGAACAACTAGATGGGCTAAAAGATGTAAGAAAGTTCATACAACAGTAGATAAACAAGGACTTTTTGGAATTATACAAGGTGGATTTTTTGAAGATTTAAGGGAGAAATCGTTAAAAGATTTGATAGAACTAGACTTGCCAGGATATGCGATAGGAGGAATAAGTGTAGGAGAACCAAAAGAAGAATTTTTAAGAATATTAAGATATACAACTCCATTGATGCCAGAAGATAAACCAAGATATTTAATGGGAGTAGGTTCACCAGATTATTTAATAGAAGCAGCTTTAGCAGGAATAGATATGTGTGATTGTGTTTTACCAACAAGAATAGCTAGACATGGAACAGCAATGACTTCTAATGGAAAACTTGTAGTAAGAAATGCAAAATATGAAAAAGATTTTTCTACTTTAGATGAGAAATGTGATTGCTATACATGTAAAAATTATACAAGAGCCTATATAAGACATTTATTAAATACAAAAGAGATTCTTGGAATAAGATTATTATCAATTCATAACTTAAGATTCTTGACTAAGTTGATGGAAAGAGTTAGAATAGAAATAGAAAATGATAATTTGAAAAATTTTAGAGATGAATTTTTTAAAAACTATGGTTATACAAAGGAATAGGGGGAATATATGAATCTAGAAGAAAGTAATGAAATTTATCAAAAAAATAAGCAGAAAAATGCTAAAAAACAAACTATTTTAGGCGGAATTGTTTTATGTATAATAATAATTGTTATATGCTTTGTTGGAATATTCTATTTAAAACAGAAAGAGAAATCTAGATTTAAAATGTTTGCAGATGGAAAAGAAGTAAATTTAAATCAAAATTTAATTGTTAAAGATGAAAGTGGGATAGAGTATGTAAATATAAAAGAACTAGCAAACTACACAGGATATAAATATACACAAGGTGATTATATAGAAGTAAATGAAAATAAAAATAGTTGTTATTTGGAAAACGATTATGAAATCGTTACATTTAAGTCTGATGAAAAAACTTTCACTAAATATATTAAGAACAAAAATAGTTCTCTTTCTGAGAATAATAACACGACGAACACAGCAACAACCGAAACTGATTCTGAAGAGTCAAAAACATCTACAGGAGAAATTAAATATATTGTTAAATCAAAAGATGGAGAAAAAGAAGACTTTTCTATTGAAAATCCAATAAAAACTATTAATGAACAATTATATATTCCAATGGATGTAGTATATTTAGCATACAATTCTAATATTATAGTGTCTGAAAATAGCTTACAAATATATTCATTAAATTATTTAGTACAATATGGACAAAGTATTGCTGCAAAACAAGGATATAAATCAGTAAGTTCAACATATGAAAATTTAAGAACTATAGCAAACGATATGCTTGTAGTAGGAAATGAAAATGAATTTGGAGTTATATCACTAAAAGATGGACAAATTATATTGAGTGTTAGATATGATGATATAAAATATGTTCAAAATGAAAATAAATTTTATGTATATATAGATTCAAAAGTAGGTATAATGGATGCTGAAGGGAATACAATAATATCTCCGAAAGATTATGATTCTATAGAAACTTTTGATGTGAATAAAAAGCTATTCTTAGTAAAAAAAGATAGTAAATATGGAATAATAAATACTTCAGGAGAAACTGTGTTACATACAGATTTTGATTCTATAGGAATACCAGATATAGATCAATTTAACTTAGATAATTTAGAAAATAAAAATTTATGGTATGACAATATAGTAGCGGTCAAAAAAGGTACAGTGTATGAATTATATGAAATAGATACTGGGAAAAAAATATCTGAAAATTCATATACAGGATTTGGATATAAAACTAAAACAACAGATACATCAGGAGAAGAAAATACTCTTATAATACCAAAATCTACTGGAGTAGAAGGAATTGTTTTAACTTCAGGAGACTTGTATGGAATTTATGATATAAATTTAAAAAGAGAAGTAATACCTTGTTTATGTAGTAGGATATATTCAATAACTAATAATGGCGTAACAACATATTATATGGAATTTAATGGTAATCAATTAGAAATGAGAAAATATTTTGAAGACCATAATATGATAACAGCAAAATAACTATTGATAAAATTTTAAAATTAATATGTTAATATTTGAAATAAGTAGAAGAGTAAATGAAATAAAAAATACTCTTCTATTTCTCTATTATATAAAGTATTCGCAAATTTTATATACAAATTTTATTTCGAATATAATTAAAAATTAATAAATATAGAATAAAAATAAATTTAGAAAATATAATGGTAATAACTAAAAGAAAGGAATTAAAGTTAATATGGAAAAATTGCAAGAAGAAAATAATTTGAAAATATCAACACTATACTTAAAAGGACTTGTGATATCTTTTATAATAACATTGGTCTTAATATTAATATTATCAATATTATTAAGTATTACAAATATAAAAGAAAGCATAATAAATCCGGGTATAATATTTATTTCTATGTTTAGCATTTTAGTATCATCTTTTATTATTTCTAAAAAGATAAAGAAAAGAGGTATAATAAATGGAGCAATTTTTGGAGCTATATATATGTTATTATTATATGTTGCTTCATCCTTTATAAATATGAATTTTAGTTTAAATATGTATTCCGTAGCTATGATTGCTTTGGGAGTAATAGGAGGAGTAATAGGAGGAATATTAGGAGTAAATTTTTAAAGTAAAAGTTATAGCTTAATAATTAATTATAATTTGTATAGTGCAGATCGAAGAGATATCGATTCTGCATTTTTTTTATAAATTCATTTAAAAAATATTGATATTTTTATTAATTTAATATACAATCTTAAAAGATTTATAATACAAATATATTAGTTAGGAGGAATAATCTTGAAGAGAAAAACTAAAGATACTAAATTAATAAAATTAATACTTTGGTTATTAATTGTTTTAATAATTATAATTGGATTTATTGGAATTTATACAAAAAAATTAAATAAATTAAGCAACATAATTCCGGAATATACATTAGGAATGGATATTAAAGGAAACAGAGAAATTAAACTCTCAGTAGATTATACTGAAAAAGATGAGTCTGTCTATGTAGATGAAAATGGAAATGTGGCAGGTAAAGCTAGTAACCAAGACGAACCTGAACAAGTAGATGGTTATTCTATAGAAACTAGAACAATTAAAGCAAACCAAGAAGAAAATCTATCTATATCAAATTATGAAAAAACAAAAAAAATAATACAAAAAAGAGCTAATTATTTAGGAATTAATGAATATTTAGTAAAATTAAATAAAGAGTCTGGAGATATTACACTAGAAATGCCACAAAATACTAAAACAGATGATAATTATAGTATTTTAACTTCAGAAGGAAAGTTTGAAGTGTTAGACTATCAAACAGGAATTGTTTTAATGAATAATAACGATATTGTTGAAACTATGGCTACAACAAATCAATCAACTTCTGGTGGATATGATGTTTATTTGCAAATAGAGTTTTCAAAAAGTGGAGCTGAAAAATTAAAAGAAATAAGTAAAAAATATGTAGAATACCAGCCAGAAGGTGAAGAAGAAACTAAAATTGATTATATAACTATGAAATTAGATGAAACAACATTATACACAACATATTTTAATGAAGAATGGACAAGCAACTATATTTATATACCAATAGCAAGAGGAATAACGGACGAAGCAAACTTAAAGGAAAGTTATAATTCTGTTAATAATATTGCAAATATTATCAATAGTGGAAAATTACCAGTAAAATATACTTTAGCGTCAGACAATTTTATAAAGTCACCAATAACAGAAAATAATATAAAAATATTTAAATATTCAGTATTAGGAGCTCTTGTTTTTGTTACAATATTATTTGCTATAAAGTTTAAATTAAAAGGTTTACAATTAGGTTTGGCAAATATTGGATTTGTAGCACTTTATTCTATAATATTAAGATATTTAAATGTAAGCATTACTTTACCTGGAATTGTAACAATATTATCAGTAATTATTTTAAATATAGCTTTTTATTATATTTTGCTAAATAAAAAAATAGAAGAATTTAATAAAGAATTTATTAGATTTAATATAGTAATAATTCCTATAATAATAATTTCAATAGTATTTACTTTATCAAAAGATATAAATCCTCTATCAATAGGAATGGTTATGTTTTGGGGAATTATTTCTAAAGAAATTTACAATTACTTATTAGTAAAAAATATTTTGAAAAAATAATTTAAAATAATAAACATTAATAATAGGCCTGAAGGGAGAGTATTATGAAAAATAAAAAAATATTATTATATGCTTTAGTAGTATTTATACTAGCTGGAGTAATCGTAGTGTTATTAAAAGGATTTAATGTAGATTTAATGTTAAGAACTCATGATTCAATAGAATACACTATAGGGAAAGATTTTAATTTAAGTGATATAAAACAAATTGCTAAAGAAATATTTGGAAATAAAAAGGTAGTAGTAAGAACCATAGAGGTTTTTAATGATTCTGTTAGTATAAATGCTCTAGAAATAACAGAGGAAGAAAAAAATAACTTAATTTCTAAATTAGATGAAAAGTATGGAATAGAAAATGTAGATGATAGAGAAATTGAAATTATTTCAAATCCTGGAATAAGACTAAGAGAAATTGTAAAACCATATATAATTCCAACTGTTATATCATTTATTCTTATTTATATTATATATTTAATAAGATTTTATAAGCAAGTAACTGTTAAATGGAAAGAATTTATAGAATCAGTTTTACTTATTGTTCTATTAAACTTAGCAATTCTAAGTTTAATTGCGATAACGAGAATTCCTATAAATACATTAACAATTCCAGTAATGCTATTTGTTACTATATTAAGTCTAATATTATATTTTGAAAATCAAAGTAATATTATAGAAAAAGAAGAAAAAGAAAGTAAAAAGAAAATAAAAAAATAAATTTTTTAATACAAGGGTAAAAGTTCTATATAATATGAAATAAAAAGTATTTTGTCATATATATTGTAATAAAAAATGTTTCAATATATATGACTTTATTAATGATAAAAACTTTTAAAAAAAAGTATTTATTTTTTAATACATATATGATAAAATAAATACAAATGTAATAATATAAACTAATAATTGAAAGGAATGTGAAATATATGGAATTAAAAAGATGTGCTCGTTGTGGTAGCTTTTTTACTTCGGATTCTGAAGTCTGCCAAATTTGTAATAGAAAAGATAATGCAGATGTATTAAAATTAAAAAATTTTTTAGATGAACAAGAAACTAATATAGAAAACAAAGAACAATTGGCTATGTATACAGGAATATCAATTAAAAACATAGATAGATATTTAAATATGAAAGAATTTAGTAATATAAACTTTGAAAATAAAAACAAAAACTATACAGAATTAGTATAAAAAATTAGGAGTACACGTAGTTATTATTTGGTGTACTCTATTTTTGTTGAATAAAAAAATCAAAGATTCCTAATTTAATAAAAGTTTTACTTTTTAATAAATTTAAATATAAAAAATGTGAGGGAGATATAAATGAAAATTTTAGCGATAGGAGATTTAGTTGGAAAATCTGGATACAATAAAATGAAAGAAGTATTACCAAAAATAGTTGAAGAACACAAAATTGATTTTACTATTGTTAATGGAGAAAATGTTGCTGACGGTATGGGTATAACAGAAAAACTTTATAGGGGAATACTATTTTCAAATGTAGATGTAATAACATTGGGAAACCATACTTGGGCGAAAAAAGAAATTTTTAATTTCATAGAAGAAGATAGAATAATAAGACCTGCAAATTATAATAAAAATAATCCAGGAAAAGGATATAGAATATTTAAATGTAAAAATAAAACAGTAGCTGTTATTAATTTAATAGGAAGAGTTTCTATGGCTGTTTTATCAGAAAATCCATTTATTGTCGCTAAAAATATTATTAATGAAATAAAAGAAAGCGTAGATATAATTATTATTGATTTTCATTCTGAAGCAACTGCCGAAAAAATTGCATTAGGTTATTATTTAGATGGAGAAGCTACAATAATTTTTGGTACTCATACACATGTTCAAACATCAGATGAAAAAATATTAAATAAGGGAACAGCGTACATAACTGATATTGGGATGACAGGCCCTATTAACTCTGTTATAGGTATGAATATAAATGCTTCTATAAAAAGATTTGAAACAGGTTTACCAGAAAAATATAAAGTAGCTGAAGGAGAAGCAAAATTTAATGGATGTATTTTTGAAATAGATGATTTAACAAATAAAGTGAATAATATATTAAGATTAAATCTATAATAATTACATAATTAAACATTATATAAAAACAAACGACAAAAAACGCTATAAGTATTATAAATACTGTCGAAAATGAAGATGCGAAACTCCAATTATTTGATTAAAAACTATAGACTTTGAAAAATAATTTAGTTAAAATTATTAATGTTGAAACACAAGAAAAAAAATCAAAATATTAGGAGGAAGAAAAATGGAAGTTTTAAAAATTTCATCAAAATCAAACCCAAATTCAGTAGCAGGAGCTATAGCAGGGTTAGTAAAGGAATCAACAAGAGCAGAAATGCAAGCAATTGGAGCAGGAGCTCTAAACCAAGCAATAAAGGCTGTTGCAATAGCAAGAGGATTTGTTGCACCATCAGGCGTAGATTTAGTATGTATACCAGCTTTTGCAGAGGTTCAAGTGGAAGGAGAAGACAGAACTGGAATAAAGTTAATAATAGAGTCTAGAAAATAATTTAAAACAAGATTTTATTATAATTTATTATATAAATTAGATTTAAAAAGAATTAATAATAAAATATTAATTCTTTTTTTTTGTGTAAGAATATGTATATATAAGTTAAATTAAAATAGTATGAGAAAATTGTATATAAATATTTTAATATTTGATACAAATATACACTTGAAAGTTTAAAAAAAATGATATATTATTTGAAAGAAGAAAGGTGATTTAATGGATAGAGATTATATAAAATACTTTTTTATATTTATAATAATAGTATTTGTAGTTATAGCAGGGGGAATTTTTATATTCAGAAATGCAAACAATGAAGAACATATTGTTGATCAAACATCTAAAAATACTAATATAAAGAAAAATCTAAGGTTAGCAATATCAAATTTTGATACAATTAATCCACTCTTAAGTAATAATAAAAGTGTACAAGAAATTACAAAAATAATATATGATTCATTAGTCAGTTTAAATGGAGATTTAAAATTAGAATACAATATAGCAAAAGAAATAGGTAAAACTGACAATATTAATTATATTATAAAAATCAAAGATAATATTTATTGGTCTAATGGAGAAAAATTAACATCAGCTGATATTAAATTTACTATAGATACAATAAAATCTGGAATTAAATCTATATATACAGAAAATCTTCAAAATGTTTCATCTTTAGAGATAATTGATGATTTTACAGTAAAAATAGTACTTTCTAAAGAAGTTCCATTTTTTGAATATTATTTAACGTTTCCAATATTAAGTAGTTCATATTATCAAGGTGAAGACTTTGTAAATACAGAAAAAAATAGTGCTCCAGTATGTACAGGAATGTATAGAATAAGTGCTATAGAAGATGGAAAAATAAAACTTAATAAAAATGAGTATTATTGGAATAAAGAAAAAAATCCAATAATAGAAGAAATAGATATTAATTTATATAATTCTGTAGGAGAACAATATAATGCTTTTAAACTAGGTGAAATAGATATACTAAAAGTTGGTGTTAATAATGTCGAAGAATATATAGGGTTAATAGGTTATAATAAAGCTGAATTTAAGAATAGAAATTATGATTTTATTAGTTTTAATACTCAAAATGAATTACTTTCTGATAAATCAGTTAGAAAAGCTATTAGTCTAGCAATTGATAAAAATAATTTGATTGCTACAACATTAGGAAGTGGATATAGAGAGTCTAATTTCTTTTTTGATTTTGAAAGTTGGTTATATGATTCAAAAATGAATTCACAAAGTAATATAGACTTAGCTATTAAAACTCTTGAAGAAAATGGTTGGATATATAAAAACAATAAATGGTATAAGAATATTAATGAAAAAAATACTAGTCTAAGCTTTAATCTAACAGTAAATTCAGCAGATTCACTAAAAAGTTTAGTAGCAGAAAACATAGCTATTCAACTTTCAAATATTGGCATAGATATTAATATAAACAAGGTTTCTTCAGAAAATTATTTGAACTATTTAAGTAATAAAAACTATGATGCTATGATAGTCGGAATTCAATCTAGTTTTACACCAGATTTAGAAACTTTTTTTGGAGATAATAATATTGCTAATTATAATAATGAAGAAATAAAAAATATTTTAGTGGCTGCAAAAAATACAGGAAATCAAGATGATGTAAGAAAACAATATGAAAGATTATATGATATTTATTTAGAAGATGTGCCATATATAGGGTTATATAGACAATTAAATTATGTCATATACAATCAAAGCTTAGTATGTAATTTAAATCCAAATTCATACAACATATTTAATAATATAGAAAAGTGGTATAGACAATAGATAGTTTAGAAATTATAAATAGTCTAAATTTTAAAAATGAATGTTACGGTTTAGACTAAAATATTATTTATATTTATTGCAAACGTTTGTAAGTGCGGGCCTTGTGTTCGCCGGTGAAAGATAAATAAAAATCAGGTCTGAACATTAACAAATTAATTAAAATTTAATAAAAAACTATTGACAAAAAAATTTTTTAATATATAATTTAGACAAACGAAAGTTCAGAGAACAAATATTTTATAAAGGAGAATGTTATGGGAGAAAATTTAGAAAGAAAAAGAGCATTAGAAGCTGCAATGAGTCAAATAGAAAAACAATTTGGAAAAGGTTCTGTAATGAAATTAGGTGAATGTAAAGAAATGAATGTTGAATCTATTTCTACAGGAGCTTTAAGTTTAGATATAGCATTAGGAATTGGTGGTATACCAAAAGGAAGAATAGTAGAAATATATGGCCCAGAATCTTCTGGAAAAACAACTTTAGCTTTACATGCAATAGCAGAATCTCAAAAGAATGGAGGAGAAGCAGCATTTATAGATGCAGAACATGCATTGGATCCTGTATATGCAAAAAAATTAGGAGTTGATATAGACAACTTAATTGTTTCACAACCAGATACTGGAGAGCAAGCACTTGAAATTGCTGAAGCATTAATAAGAAGTGGAGCAATTGATATAATTGTAGTAGATTCTGTGGCAGCACTAGTTCCAAAAGCTGAAATAGATGGAGATATGGGAGATTCTCATATTGGATTACAAGCTAGACTTATGTCACAGGGATTAAGAAAATTAGCAGGTGCTATTAATAAATCTAATTCTATAATAATATTTATAAATCAGTTAAGAGAAAAAGTTGGAGTTATGTTTGGAAATCCAGAAACAACTACTGGAGGAAGAGCTTTAAAATTTTATTCTTCTGTTAGATTAGATATTAGAAAAATAGAGAATATTAAAACTGATGGTGAGGTAGTTGGAAGTAGAACAAGAGTCAAAATCGTAAAAAATAAAGTAGCTCCTCCATTTAGAGAAGCTGAATTTGATATAATCTATGGAAAGGGAATATCTAAAGAAGGATGCATTTTAGATTTAGCAGTTAATTTAAATATTATAGAAAAAAGTGGTTCGTGGTTTAGCTATAATGGAGAAAAAATAGGACAAGGTAGAGAAAATGTAAAAAAATATTTGGTAGATAATCCAAAAATAGCAGAAGAGGTAGAAAAGAAAGTTAGAGATAATTATGCTAAAGCTTTTGAAAATGCACTAGTTGACGAATCTACTGAAGAAATTAAAGAAGACGATGAAAATTAGTAACAATAAATTCAGAGGCTGGTATTAACCAGCCTTTAAATATAGAAAAAGTATAGTTAAGAATTAAATGTGAAAAATAGAGTTTGTCTGCATAAACTCTAAAGGAGAAAAGTTTGAAAAAAATAGATAATATAGAAGATATTAATAAAATATTAAAAGAGAAAAAAATAGATTTAAAGGAGAATGATAAAATTAATTCTGGTTTTACAATAACGGAAGAAATAGAAAAATATGATAAATTAAAAACAAAAATTTTAAAATATATTATGTATAAAAAAAGAACGGAAAATGAAATAAGACAAAAGTTTTCAGAAGAAGATAAAAATATGCTTGAAGATGCAATTCAATATTTTAAAGAACAAAATTATATAGATGATATTAAATATATAGATAGATTTGTAAATGAATATATTGCATTAAGAAATATATCAATTAAAGAAATTAAGTATAAGCTATTATCTAAAGGAGTAAGTAAATTAGATATTGATAATTATTTTTCTACTAATGAAGAAAAAATGAATCAATATGAATATGAATCAGCAAAGAACATTATAGAAAAGAAGATAAAAAAGGATGAAATAGAAAATATAAAAAATTACTTATATAAAAAAGGATATAAAAGTGAAAGTATTAATAATGCTCTAGAAGATGTTTAAATATTTATATTGACTTTTTTTATTTAAAAATATATACTAGCACTATAAAAAATAAGTAAAAGAGGCAGAAAATGAATAACAAAATCATTTCATTAGAATCAAAAAAATATGAGTTAAAATTAGAAAATTTTGAAGGACCATTAGATTTATTATGTTATTTAATAGATAAAAATAAGATGGATATATATAAAGTTAATATAAGCCAAATTGCAGATCAATACATGGAATATTTACAATTACAAGAAAAATTAGATTTAGAAATAGCAAGTGAATTTCTGATAATGGCTTCGACTTTAGTTTTTATAAAATCAAAAGGGCTATTACCAAAACATACCGAAGATGAGGCTGAACTTACTGAAGAAGAACTATTACAACGTATCATTGAATATAAAAAATATAAAGAAATAAGTAAAAAATTTAAAGAAAATATAGAATTGTTCTCTAAAAGAATATATAAATTTCCAGATAAAATAGAATTACCAAAACAAAAATTAGAAAAAGAATATCATATAGAAGATATTATAAATAGATATACTAATATTCTGGAAATGAATGAAAACAAAAAAAATGAAAATGCAAAAAATATAGAAAAAATAGCTATATCAGATAAATATACTGTTTCAGATAAAGTAAAAGAAATATTTAGAGAATTAATAAGAAAAAAAGAGTTTATATTTAACAAATTATACTCACTAAAAGAAAGACCAAAAGAAGAAGTTGTTACAGCTTTTTCTGGCGTATTAGAATTAACAAGAAGAAATAAAATTATTGCTAATCAAGAAAAAACTTTTGGAGATATAGTTATAAAAAAAAGAAATAAAAATGAATAATTAATAAAAAAAATAAACAAACTATTTTTAAGAAGGTGATTCTTATAAAATTAATTTGTTTGTTTTTTTTATTGTTAATATTTATTATTATAATTGGATTAATTTTTTCAAAATTAAAATTAAATTTACTTAGTTTAAGATATAATACCAAAAAAAACAAAAAGATAGAATTTAAAGCAAATATTGAAATTTATTTGTTTAATTTTTTTAAATTAATAATAGCTTCTTTGAATGAAGATGGTATTAAAATCTTAAACAAAAAAATATCATATATGAGATTATATGAAAAAGCTAAATTAAATGAATTATTAAATAAAGATTTCGAGAATTATATAAATTTTCAAGATTTAAAAGTACTAAATATAAAACTAGAAAAATTATATTTTGATGGAAAAATTGGAGTTAGAAGCGCCATATTAACTGGTTATATAGTAGCAATATTATCAACAATATTAAGCTTTATAATAAACTTAGGAAGTAAAAAAGAAATAAAAAAATATTATAATTTCAAAATACTACCAATATATTCTGATATCAATGTTGCTGATGTAAAATTAGAATGTATAATTTCTCTTAAAATGATACATATTTTATATGTAATTAAAAATCAAAAAATAAGGAGGATTAAAGAAAATGGGAGAACATCCAATAGAAGGTCTTATGCGAACAGCGATGGATAGTATTCAGGATATGGTTGATGTAAATACTATAATTGGAGATCCAATTCAAACACAAAATAATAAAGTTATAATACCAATTTCAAAGGTATCTTTTGGGTTTGCTGCAGGTGGGAGCGAATTTAAAGGAGAAACATTAAATGAATATAAAAAGGTAGATAAAGATGAACAAATACAGTATACATTGCCATTTGGTGGAGGAGCTGGAGCAGGAGTTAATATAAATCCTATAGCTTTTTTAATAGTTGAAGAAAATGGAGTAAAATTAATGCCAATAAATCATTCTGGAGCAATGGATAAATTAGTAGATTTTATTCCAGATTTTTTAGAAAAAGCAAACTGTTCAATAGAAAAATTAGTAAATAAAAAAGAAGAAAAAAAAGCTAAAAACGATATAAAGAATAAAGAAGAAAAGAAAAATATTAAATCAAAAATAAATAAAATACCTAAAAAAATGAAGGATATCGAAATAGAATATGATGAGACTGATAATGAATCAGAAGAATATTTAGAAGATGAATAAGCAAAACTATTGAAAAAAATATGTATTTTGTGTAAAATATAAAAAAATAAAAGGATATTATAATAAAATGAAATACATATTTGAAATTAATGAGAAATTACCTAGTTTAAATGAATATACTAAGGCTTGTAGATCAAATAAATTTATTGGTGCAAAAATGAAAGAGGATACGGAAAATATAATTTGGTTATATATAAAGCAACAAGTAAAATGTAACAAAATTACAAATCCAGTTAAGATACATTTTACATGGATAGAAAAAAATAAAAAAAGAGATTTAGATAATATATGTTTTGCTAAAAAGTTTATATTAGATGCATTAGTAAAAGCAAATATTTTAGAAGATGATAAGCAAAATTATGTTGTTGGATTTACTGATACTTTTAAATATTCAGATAAAAATAATGTTATAGTTGAAATTGAAGAAGTCTAATAAAAAAAGAATAAATTTGCAAAAATTTGTTCTTTTTTTGTTGAAAATGTATTGACAAAAATTAAAATAAAAAGTAAAATACAAACATAGGTTTTACAAAACATACGTTTACTATTTGGGAGGTATTTTATGAAAGTTTTAAATCAAAAAAGAAATGTTTTAATGTATACTGTAGATAAGGATTTTTATAATAATAATTTGTCAATTTCAATAGAAAATGGTGAAGTTGTAGTTTGTGCTCCTTGGTATTTTACAAGAAATCAAATACAAAAAATAGTAGATAAAAAAAGAGAATGGATTTTAAATAAGATAAAAAATTGTGAAAGAAAAATTAATAATAAGACTTATAAAAATTCAACCAATATTTTAGGAAAAGAATATTTAATAAATATTAAATTTGAAAATATAAAAAGACCAGAATTAAATTTAAATAAAGAAGAAATTTATATTAATTTTCCACTACAATATAAAAAGAAAAATATAGATAATATGGTAAAGATAGCATTAAATAAAATGTATTCAACTATCTCAGAAACTAAAATAGAAGAAATAATGGAAAAAACAAGAATAAAATTAGGATTTGCACCTGAAGAATATGTTATAAAAAAAATTAATAATAAATTGGCTACATGTATAAACATGAATAAAATAATTATAAATCCAGAAATAATTAAATATAAACAAGAAATTATAGAATACATAATAATGCATGAGTTTTGCCATTTAAAATATAAAACTCATGCAAAAGGATTTCAAAGAATTATAGAAAATAACTTTTTAAATTTTAAAAAAATTCAAAGAGAATTAGAAAAAATAGAATACGATTATTAAAATATAAGTAAAATATATAAAGATAGATTAATGAAAAGGATTAAATTTATGTTTATATATTTTTTTACTTTTATAATAATTGCTATATTAATATTAACAAATGCAATAACAGATGCTCCTAATGCAATAGCTACTTTAGTTGGAACAAAAGTAATGAGCTTTAAGAAAGCAGCATATTTAAGTGCATGTTTTAATTTAATAGGAATAATTATAATGTGTTTTATAAATATTTCTGTAGCAGATTGTATAAGCTCAATAATAAAAATAGAAGGAAATTTAAAAGATATTATAATATTAGTTAGTAGTATGATATCTGTAATTTCATTTGCTTTAATAGCAATGAAATTTGGAATACCTACGAGTGAAACTCATGGATTAATTGCTGGACTTACTGGCAGTGCTATAGCTATGTATGGTATTAAATCAATTAGTTATAGTGAATGGAAAAATGTTTTAATAGGATTGGGTTGGTCTATTTTAGGTACTTTACTAATATCTTATTTTATTAATTTATTTTTTATGGAAAAAATAAAAAAATTAAATAAAAATAGCATAAAAAAATCTCAAATTTTAAGTTGTATTGGAATGTCTTTTATGCATGGAGCACAAGATGGACAGAAATTTATAGGAGTTTTAATTATATTTTTATGCATATTAAAAGGAGTTAATATTCCTACAACGATAGATCCTATATATAATATTTGGAGCATTTTATTTGTTGCTATATTAATGGCAATGGGAGTATCAATAGGGGGAAAAAGTATTGTACAAAATATTGGTAGCAATATGGCTAAAATTAATAATGAACAAGCATTAATGACAGACATAGTTACAGTAATAACATTATTAATAGCAAGTTTAACAGGATTACCTGTAAGTACAACACATGTAAAAACGATTTCTATAGCAGGAATTGGAAAATTAAATAGTGTAAAAGTAGAAAAAAAGAATATAACAGATATATTAAAAGCTTGGATATGGACATTTCCTATTTGTGGATTAATAGGTTTTGTCTTAACAAAAATTCTAGTAATCATAATATAATAAATTTGTAGATAAATGTAATACTATTTTTATGTGTTCTAAAATAAGAATAAAACTGAGATTCTTAAACATTTTTATTTAAACATTTTTGAAGTCCATGCATTTGTTATTGGGGTATAAAATAGCCAAGTAATTTTGATTACTTGGCTTTATTATACATACATATATATTATATTTTAATTTTCAGAATCATCTTCTTCTCCAAACAAGAAACTTGGAAGAACATAAATCAATTTATAAAAAGCTAAACGAATACGTTTTTTTAATACATAAAATGGACTTAAATTTTCAAATTCGAATATACTTTTTCTTTTATTATCAGTTTTAACAAGTGATAAATTTTGTTTATAAGAATTATCTTCTATTTCTTCTTCTTTTGCAAATTCACTTTGTTTGGTTATAGATTCAGTATAATTATTAATTGACAAAGAATCATCATTAGAGAACAAGTCATTAAGAAAATTATCAAACTCTGTAGTCATTTCTGTACTGTTATTATATTTTACTTGAGAAAATAATTCATCAAATAAGTCTTCAAAATATGAGACTGTTTGTGAAAAATTATCATCTTTATGAGCTTCAACTTTTTTTGAAGACTGAACTTCATAAAGGATTGTATCTAATAACTTATCTAACTCTTCATTAATTTCAATATTCTCTTGAACAGAAATAGGTAAATGATAGTCTAGACCATTATTATTGTCCCATACATTATAAGAATTTTTAAAACAAAAATTGAATTCATTAAACTCTTTTACTTGTATTTGAACAGAAAAACCATTCTCTTTTTTCTCCATTTTTTGTTCAGTAGTATATTTCCAATCTTTGTCAAACCCATAAACAATAAATAATTCTTGGGAATTATCTTTAAATAATTTACCAGAATAATTTAAAGTAAAATATTCATTTTGTATTAAATTTTTATTATAAGAGATTTCTTTTGTAAGTTCCATAAAAAACTCCTTATACTAATATTTCTACTAAATTATACATATAAACAAATAAAAATACAATAAAAAACATAATAAAAGATATTAAGATTTTGTAACAAATTTACAAAAATATTACAATACAGTATATTGTTTGAAAAAATGGAGATAATAACCAAAAAAGAGAAAGGATTTTTAAAATGAAGAAAAAAGTTTTTTTACTTATTTTATTTATGACTATTTTTATAGCTTTCATAATAATTCTTGATAGTATTTATACTAGTTATGCACTTTCAAAATATGGTTCAAGAGGAAATGAAGTAATACAAATTCAAACTAAGTTAAAAAATTGGGGATATTATACAGGAAATGTAGATGGTATATTTGGTTCTAAAACATTAGAGGCTGTAAAAAAGTTCCAGAAAAAAAATGGACTTACTGTTGATGGAATAGTAGGACCTAAAACATTAGCAGCACTTGGTATAAATTCATCAAGTTCAAGCTCTAGCGGATCTAGTAGCAATAACTCTAATTTAAATTTGCTTAGTAAATTAATTTATGCAGAAGCAAGAGGAGAACCATATAAAGGGCAAGTTGCTGTTGGAGCAGTAGTACTTAATAGGGTATCAAGTCCTTCTTTTCCAAACACAGTATCTGGTGTTATTTACCAATCAGGAGCTTTTACAGTGGTTTCAGATGGACAGATAAACTTAACTCCAAATAGTACTGCTAAAAAAGCAGCTCAAGACGCGATTAATGGATGGGATCCTACTTCTGGATGTATATATTATTTTAATCCAGCAACAGCTACATCTTCATGGATATGGAGTAGACCACAAGTTGTACAAATAGGAAAACATATTTTTTGTAAATAGTAAAAAATTTTAAATAACAAGGCAATTTTTGTTTTTATCAAAATTTAGTTGATAAAAATACAATTCCTTGTTATTTTACATTAGCTTATTCTTATTAAGTTTGCCATTGACAAAATATTTTCATATTGATAATATAATAAAAATGGAGGAAAAGATATGCTTTTATACCCAAAACTATATTGTAAAAAAATAACAGATATAAAAATAGAGTTTTTAATAGGAAATAATATAAAAGGCTTGATTTTAGATGTAGATAATACATTAATAGATTTTAATTTAAATATGATAGATGGATTAGAAAATTGGCACGAAAATATAGTTAAAAGTGGAATTAAAACTATTATAGTATCAAATACTAACAAAGAAAATAAAATTAAAAAAGTTTCAAATATTCTTAAAATTGATTATATAATGTTTGCAATGAAACCATTAAAAAAAGGTTTTATAAAAGCAAAAACAAAATTAAATTTAAGTGAAGAAAATATAGCTGTAATTGGAGATCAGATTTTTACTGATATTATTGGTGCTAATAGATGTAAAATGTTTCCTATACTTGTAGAACCAATTGATAAAAAAGATATTTGGATAACAAGATTTAAAAGACCAATAGAAAAATTTATTATAAAAAAATATATTGAAACAAAAGAGGTAAAATAAATGTATATAAATAATATAAATATATTATATTACTTAATATTTGGAATATTAGGACTAATTGTTGGAGAAATATCATTATGGTGTAATTACAGAATGGTAGAGGAAAAGAGTATTTTTTCTAAAGAATTTTTCAAACAAAATAATATAAAAAAAGATTATAAATATATAATATTAACATTAAATATTTTTCTATACATTGGAATTTTGTATAAATTTGGAATAAAAAATTCTTTTTATTCAAATTTAGATTTAATAAAATTTTTAATTTTAGTTCCTATGCTTATCAGCGCATTTTTTATAGATTTAAAGCATAGAATAATTCCAAATAGATTAAATATGACAATATTCGAAATTGGATTAGCTTTTACATTCATATATGGGATAAATAATGTTAATATTGCAAAAGATATGATTCTAGGAATGTTTGTGGGTGGAGGAATCTTTCTTTTAATAACACTTTTGGGTGGACTTATTGCTGGTAAAGAAGCAATGGGATTAGGAGATGTAAAATTAATGGGAGCTCTAGGATTGTTTTTTGGAGCTACTTCAATTGCAGAAATATCATTATTAGCATTTTTTATAGGCGCAATTGCTTCTATATTTATAATAATAATAAGGAAATTTGTATTAAAAATAAATGATGAATATATAGCTTTTGGACCATTTTTAACAATTTCAGCATTAATTTGCATGTTTATTCCTGCAAATTCAATTTTTTATTTGTTCTTGAGTTTATGTGAAGGAATAAGCAAGCTTATAATAAATTAGTTTATTAAGGAGGTGGCATTGTGAATGGCAGAATAAAAATATTGCGTAATGAGTTAGAAGATAGAGATATTCAAGGAATGATTGTTTCAAATCCTAAAAACATAAGATATTTAACAGGATTATTATCAGAAGGAACATTAATTATCAATAAAAAAGAAAATATATTTTTAACAGATTCTAGATATATTGAAGAAGTTGAAAAGCAAATAAGTGTTGATGATAATATTTCTATAATTAATATTTCAGATATAAGTAGATATGATTATGAAAATTTCTTTATATTATGCAATAATGTTGGATTTGAAGAAAAATTTATTACATATGAGACATATCAAAATTATTTACAATTATATCAGGTTAATTTGGTTGAAACAGAAGGAATCATAGAAAAAATAAGAGAAATAAAAGAAGAAGAAGAAATACAAAATATTAAAAGAGCTTGCAAAATTACGGATGAATGTTTTGATTATATTGTTAAATACATAAAAAAAGGAATGACTGAAAAAAGAATTGCTTTTGAAATTGAAAAATATATGAGAATGAATGGTGCTGATGAAATTGCTTTTGATTTTTGCGTAGCTTCAGGAGAAAATTCTTCAATGCCACATGCTACTCCGACTGATAGAAAGATAAAAGAAAATGATGTTCTGCTATTAGATATAGGATGTAAGGTAAATGGATATTGTTCAGATTTTACAAGAACTATTTATATTGGAAAAGCACCAGAAATATTTAAAGATGAATATAATTTTGTATTAGAAGAACAAAAAAAGATAATAGAAAATTTAAAACCTGATAAAGATATAAAACAAATTATTGAACTAATATATAAAGACTATGCTGATAAAAATTATTTAATATTACATGCTTTTGGGCATGGATTAGGATTATATATTCATGAAAATCCAATTTTAGGAAATAAAAAAGAAAATTATTTGAAAGAAAATATGGTAATAGCAGTAGAACCAGGAATTTATAAAAAAAATGAGTATGGAATAAGAATAGAAGATACTATATTAATTACAAAAAATGGAAGTATAAATTTAACTGAAAGTGCAAAAAATCTTATTGAGGTACAAATATAAAAAGTATAATGAATGGTGAATAATTAATAATTAATAATTAATAATTAATGTAGGGGCAGGCCTTGTGTCTGCCCGATAAGAAAACACAATATTAATATACTACTATTGCTTTTACATTGAAAATATGATATTATATTTAATATTAAAAAATAAAGAAAAGAGGTAAATAACATGGCAGATGTATATATGGCAGGAGATTTAAGAAATGGAACAACATTTGAATTAGATGGAAATGTTTTTAGAGTAGTAGAATTTCAACATGTAAAACCAGGGAAGGGAGCAGCTTTTGTTAGAGTAAAAATGAAAAATGTTATAACTGGAGCTGTTATAGAAAGAACATTTAATCCATCAGAAAAATTACAAGGAGCAGAAATAGAAAAAAGAGAGATGCAATATCTATATAATGATGGAGAGCTTTATTATTTCATGGATAATGAAAATTATGAGCAACTTCCATTAAATGAAGATCAATTAGGAGATGCTTTAAAATACATAAAAGAAAATATGAATGTTACAACATTAGCATTTAAAGGAAAAGTCTTTAGCGTAGAACCACCAATGTTTGTGGAATTAGAAGTTACATATACAGAACCAGGATTTAGTGGAAACACAACAACTACATCTGGAAAACCAGCAACTTTAGAAAATGGTTTAGAAATATCTGTTCCATTATTTGTAAATATTGGAGACAAAATAAGAATAGATACAAGAACTGGTCAATATATGGAAAGACTATAGGAGGTTTTTATTTTGATAAGTAAAAAGTATAAAGAGGTAATAAAAAATCTTGAAGAAAATATAGATAGCAAAAGAGATTTAGAGTATGCAAAAAAGCAAATATCTGATTTAACAATTCTTTATATTGATGAACTTACAAAAGTAATAGAAAATTTTGAAAATAAAGTAAAAAAATTTGAAAGTAAAGTATCAAACATAGAAAATGATGTAAAAAGATTAGAAGAAGAAATTTATAATGAATCTGAAGACGATAATATGCTTGATTTAGAACCAATAACATGTCCGTATTGTGAATTTAAATTCTTAATCGAATATGATTCTGATAAAAACGAAATAAAATGCCCAGAATGTGATAATTTAATAGAGTTAGACTGGGAAGAATATGAAGAGGATATGTAACTTAATGATTATACTTTAAACTATTATATATTTAAAAATAATCTAAAGGATTGACGGCAATGCCGTCTTTTTTTTATTGTTAAATGTAAGTGAGGACCGAGTTGTATTTCCATTTGTAGCCATTCCGATTTGAATCATAATATTTATTGCCTATAAAATCATCTATATATTTTGGACCAACATTCCCAATGATGTCATTTTGATTTATATATTCATTTATATTTACTATAAAATTTGGAGAAACATGACCATATAATATTTCATAATTATTGCTTTTTATAATTATAGAATACCCATATGGACCATTAAAATCTATAAATTCAATTCTACCACTGCAAATAGAATGTATAGGAGTACCTTCTGGTGCAGAAATATCAATACCTGAATGATAAGATTGTTTAAATGTTGTTGGATGAATTCTAAAACCGAAATATGATGTTATAGTCTTATATTCATTAGTTGGCCAAGAACATTCTGTAGAGATATTTTTTAAAGACTTAGTTGTTGATACAATAAAAGAAAAAATTAATAAGATAGAAAAAAATAGATATAAAGATTTTTTAGACATAAAAAGTTTCCTTTTAGAAAAATAAAAATTAAGGTAAGAATTACCTTAAGAATAAATTTTGGCAGGACATTCTTACCCAAATATGAACCAATATTCTTATTATTCATATCACTAATCATGCCTTTATTTTCAAAAAATATATTTTCGACTTGGGCAATAGTTGGTATTTTGGTTGTAAATGTCCTATCTTGTGTATTATAAATAATTGTTAAATTATCATCATACAAATATACTTTGTATATTAGCACATTTATTAGCATTTGTCTATACTTTGTGTTATTTATTTTTCCATTTTTTAGATTTTTTAAGAAAAACTTAATCTGTGGTTCAGTTATTTCAATATATGTAGCCTTTTCTAATGCAATTATTTTTTGTAGTTCAATTTTTTCTTTGTCCATTTTTGACATTTCTTCAAATATGGATTGTCTAACATCATTATTATAACAAACTTTAAGACTATCAAATAAATTTGCTTTTTGTTTGTCAATTTCTTTTAGTGATTTTTCTAATTGATTTATTCTTGTATTGTCTTTGTCTTTTTCTGCAATTTTTGCAACTATTTTTGCAATCCTATTGATATTTTTAGTCGTAAGCATATTCCTTGCTTGTTCTACTACTAAATCTTCTATATAGTCTTTTTGTACATTTTTTCTATTACATTTATGTTGCCAAGTACCTTTGCAACTATAATAACAATGCAACTTTCCTGTGTGTGATGTTCCACTAATACCAACCACGTTGAGTGTTGTGCGTTGATGTGTTTGAAATAAATCGCTAAAACAGCATAAAATCAAGAGCTTTGGGCGAAATGAAATAAACAAAAAAATATTAAAAAATCATTAAATTTTTAAAAAAATACATAAAATTATTTGACAAAAAAATAGGGGTGGTATGTGGTCTACATGTCTACCGACCACAGAGCGAATAAAAAATTTAAAAATATCTTTACATTAAAAAAGCATCTTAGGATGCTTTTTTTCTATGAAAGGAGGAAATAATGAAAGAAAAGGTATTTAAAAAAGTAGAATATTATTTATATAATTATAAAAATATAGATAATAAAATAGATGAGATTAGAGAAAGGATTATAGAAAGTGTAAATATAAGTACACATTCTCATTTAATTGGAAAGAATTCTGTTGAAGAACAAGCTATAAAACTTGCAGATAATAGGAAAATATATAATTTAAGAAAAGCAAAAACAATAATAGTTCATTATCTAAAAGTATTTAAAAGCAGAAATTCAAAGAGATATGAATTTATAAAGATGAAATATTTTGATAAAGCTAGTCCATTAGAAATAAAACGAGTTTTAGGATATAGCAATAAACAGCAAAAAGACATTACCAATATGGTAGTGTCTTTTTTTTATAAACAATTTAAAAAAGCAGGAATAGGAGGTATGTAAAATGTTTTGGTTAGGAATGTTAATAGGTGGAATTATAGGAGGAACTTTAACATTATTGCTCCATTGTATGCTGATAGTAGCAAAGGAGAGTGAGCATAGTGGAAGAGAATGAAAACAATATGGGGCATTATTCTGTAATTCCTACAAGAATACTATTTAATGAGAATTTAAAACCTAATGTAAAGCTCTTATATGGTGCTATAACATCACTTGCTAATAAAGAGGGATATTGTTATGCAAGTAATAATTACTTTGGGGAAAAATTTAAGGTAGATCCTAAAACAATTTCAAGTTGGATTAAAGAATTAAGAGAGCTTAATTATGTTGTAGTAGAAATAATTAGGAATGATAAAAAAGAGGTTATTCAAAGAAGAATCTATATAAATGATGCTCCCTATACATTAAATAATAGATACCCCTCTACATTAAATAATGTAGAGTCTATACATCAAAAAATAGAAGAGAATAATATAATAACTAATAATATAAACACTCACACACAGCAGAAAAAAATATTTAATAAAAATGTTTATTTATACGAATATGAGTATGAGAGTTTGATACAAGAATATGGAACAGAAAAAACAAATAAATGTATAGAAGAACTTTCTTTATATAAAAATTCAAAAGGTGTTCAATATGTTAGTGATTACGACACAATTAAGAGATGGGTTATATTAAGAGTAAATGAGATTGAAAAAAGGGTACAAAAAGAAACAAAGAATAACAAAAATATAAATAATTATAAAAATTATGAACAAAGAACTTATCCTGATGAGTTCTTTGAACAATTTTATGCAAATTAGGAGGAATTAAGTATGATAGTAAAAAGATTAGATTTTATAGATGTAGAGTTAGAAGAAACAATAAAAGGATATTTATTAATGGCAGAAGATGAAATTATTGTAATTTTTGAGGGATACAATAAACAAGGATTTAAAAAGTTTAATAATATAGAAGAAATTGCACAAGAGCTAATACATACAAAAGAAAAATTAAGTATAACAGAAGAAATGCTTGATGAAGAAATTATGAAAAATGAAGAGTATGAAGAAATATTAAATGACATATTTGAAGAAAATTAGCTGGAGGTGCAATATGAAAATAAATAAAGTTAAATCGATAGTAAGGAGAATGGCTAGAAATTATAGCAATTATGATGAAATAATAAATGGATTAAAAGAAAAAAAGGAAACAGGTGCAAAAAAAGATGTTAATTCTTTTATAAAAAGCAAAAATAGTATTTCTTGTAATACAGAAATACAAGCGATTAAAAATTTAAACATAGATAAAAAAATATCAGAATTAAAAGAGTGGAAAAATATAATAGATTATGTATTTGAAGAATCAGAAAGCGAAGATAAATATAAAGGACAAGCATTAAAATATAAATTTCAAGATAATATGTGTAATGAAGTAATAATAGAAATATTAAGTTTGCCACCAAATACTTTGAGAAATTGGAGTAATGAGTTTATATTAGAAGTTGCAATATTAGCAATAGATAAAAATATTATTAAAATAGACAGACTTTAAATATTATACTAAAAAATAGGGTTTTGAAAATAGGGTTTTAAAAATAGGGTTTTAAAAGTTGGGCTTGTATATTGAAAAATACATAGTATAATTAGTATAGTGGGAGTTTAGGAAAAGAAACTTCCACTATTTTTATATTAAAAATCAATTTGGTTAGACTTTTATATTAAGTATTTATTATAATATATATAGATACTGGTATTGAAAAGCTACCCTTTGAAGAAAGGAGTATAACTTGGGTAGAAAAGAAAATTTAAACAAAGCAAAAGATACATATAAAAATATAATGCAACAGATTAGTAGTGATAAAAATAAATGGAAAGAATTTTTAGAGTTCTCATCAAGATTTTATAAATATTCTTTCACAGAAAATCTACTTATGTTTGCTCAAAATCCAAATGTAACAATGTGTGCAACATTAGAAGAATGGAATTCTATTGGTAGATGGGTAAAACCACACTCAACAAGTATGAAAATATTAAGAGATACAGAAAACGAAATAGCACTAGATTATGTTTTTGATGTGAGTGATACTTATGCAAGAAAAGATATACCTAATGCTTACACAGATGAAAGATTACAAATTTTTAAATGGAAAGCAACAGAAGAACAAGTAGTACAAATATTAAATACTTATTTTAATAATGAAAATATTGATAAGTTAGAAACAATAGTTGCAGATTATATGGCGACAGCGATAGACGATAGTGAATTATTATTAAATTTAACAGATGAAGAAGAACAAATGGTATTAAAGCCAGAGTTTTTAGAACTAATGATAAAAAATACTACATATCAAGTCGCAACAAGATGTGGTATTGAAATAGATAATACAGAAAGAATATTTGCAGAATTTGAAACATTTGCAAATTCAACAGCAATGAATATTATAGGAAATTGCATAAATCATTGCTCATCAGAGTTATTAAAAATAATTGAATATAAAATGAAAGAAATTAAAAAGGAGGAATCGAAGTATGGCAACACTAGGAAGATATGGAGTGATAGTGAAGAAAAACATGAAGGAGCTATATCCAATGAGATACAGCGAACTAACGATAGAGGGGACATTAATGGACAGATTATTAGAGAGGGAACAAGAGATATTGAAACAGAGAGATATAATAGAAAAACAAGCAAAGGAACAGAATCCAGCACCAAAAACGAGCGAGTTCATAGTGATGGCGAAATACAACCAATACATAGAGAGCTTGATAGCAGAGTTGTTACAACCAATGTTGGAAGAGAAAATTTAGAAGAAAACAATGAAGAGGTAGAAAAATCTACTTCTTTTTCTTTTGTAAAAAATGAAGTATCAGAAGAACTTATAAATAAAGTTTTAGAAAAGGGTGGTAATGTTCAAGACTCTGTAAAAAGACTTAAAGATATTTTAAAAGATAATACTTTAACTACAAAAGAACAAATAGTAGCAACTAGAAACGAGTATGGAGATGCAGGAATTTCTAATAATGAGTATAGTTGGGAATCAAGAGCAAAAGGATTAACTATAACAGATAAAACTACAAATGCACAAATAACATTAAGTTGGGCAGAAGTAGTTAAAAAAATGAAAAAGGTATTTCAAATTGAAAATGAACAACTTGGATTTGAAACACTTTTAAATTTATCATATCAACAAGAAGAATTTATAGAGCCAGAAGATAATTCAAAATATGATTTTATTAAAGATTTAGTTGATAAAAATATTTTTATAGAAGATATAGAATACCAAATAAAAAGCATAAATATAGAAAGAAAAAAAATCAGATTATATGATCAAAGACCTGATACTTCATTTCCACTTATTAAAGATATGGATTTAGATGAATTTGTTTTGGAATATACAAAATCAAATTTAATAGCTCAAAGTGAAGAAATAATAGAAGAACAAACAGAAAAAATAAATTATACAATACCACACGAGCAACAGAAGGAAACTATAAATGCAAGACAAAGAGCAAATGATAATATAATAGCAATAAAGTTATTAAAAGAAATAGAAAGTCAAGGCAAACTAGCTACAAAAGAAGAACAAGAAACATTAGCTAAATATAGTGGTTGGGGAGGACTTTCAAGAGTATTTGATACAAGAGCTGGAGAATGGCAAGTACAAAATATAGAAGTAAGAAATCTATTAACAGAGGAAGAAATGGCAGAGGCAAAATCAAGTTCTTTAAATGCTTTTTATACAAATCCAGAAATAATAGATTGTATGTATTTAGGTTTAGCTCGTTTGGGATTTAAAGGTGGAAATATATTAGAGCCATCTGCACGGAATAGGTAATTTTATAGGTAGATTACAACATCAGCCTAATATGCAAAGTAAATTTACAGCAATAGAAATAGAAACAATAACAGGAAGAATTTTAAAACAACTATATCAAAAGGAAAATATACAAATAAAGCCATTTGAAAAAACAGAGCTAGAAAATAATTTTTATGATGTAGCAATTTCAAATGTTCCATTTGGTAATTATGGTGTTTTTGATAAAGATTACAGCAAAGAGAATTTTAAAATACACGATTACTTTTTCGCAAAATCACTAGATAAAGTAAAAGTTGGCGGTGTAGTTGCTTTTATAACTACAAAAAATACAATGGATAAAATGACACCAGAAATAAGAGAGTATTTAGCAAAAAGAGCAGATTTGTTAGGTGCAATAAGATTACCTAAAAATGCTTTTCCTAATACAGAGGTTACAACAGATATAATTTTCTTACAGAAACGAGAAAAGATGAGAGAAGAAATGCCTAGTTGGGTAAATACAGAAGAATATTTCACAGATGTTCATATAAATCAATATTTTCTTGACCACCCAGAAATGATAATGGGAGAGTTAAAAGAAACAACAAATCAATTTGGTGCTGATTTAGATGTAGTCTTAAAAGATGGAAATTTAGAAGAAATGCTAACAGAGGCAATAAACAAACTTCCTCAAAATGTATTTCCAGAGAATCAAATAAAGCAAGTAAAAGAGCAAGAAGAAATAAATTATATTCCAGCTGAAGATGGTGTGAAAAATTTTACTTATACTTTGATAGATAATAAAATTTATTATAGAGAAAATTCTATAATGAGAGAAGTTAGTAGCATAGGAATACTTGCTGAAAGAATAAAGGGCTTAATTGGAATTAGAAATACATTAAGAGATTTAATAGAGATACAAAGTGGAAATGTAACAGATGAAGAGGTACAGCCATATATTGAGAAACTTAATAAAGAGTACGATAATTTTGTGAAAAGATATGGTTATATAAGTAGTGGTGCAAATAAAAATGCTTTTAGAGAAGATACAGAATACCCATTACTTACAGCATTAGAAGATTATAATGAAGAAACAAAAGAATATGAAAAAAGAGATATTTTTTATAAAAGAACTATACAGCCATATAAAGAAATTACACATACAGATACAGCAGAAGAGGCACTTATTGCATCATTAAATCAACTAGGTAAGATAAATATCAAGTATATAAGTCAGTTATGCGATAAAGATATAGATGAAGTTATAGAGGAATTAAAAGGTAAGATTTTTAGAAATCCATTAACAGTAAAACACTCAATAGATAATGATATCACAAAAGGTTGGGAAACAGCTGAAGAGTATTTGAGTGGGTATGTAGTAGATAAATTAGCAGAGGCAGAATCATTTGCAAAAGAAGATGATAGATATTTAGAAAATGTAAGGGCATTAAAAGAAGTACAGCCACCAAGATTAGAGGCAAGTGATATTGAAATCAATTTAGGTGCGACTTGGATACCAGAGGAATATATAACACAATTTGCAAAAGAAACATTAAAGATAACAGATAGTTATTATGCTAGATACAATATGGAAATTACATATAATAAGAATTTATCAAAATGGATAGTTGAAAATAAGTCTTGGAATTCAAATATTGAAAATACTCAAATATATGGAACAAAAAGAATAGATGGTATTGATTTGTTAGAAAATACACTTAATTTAAAACATACTACAATATATGATCCAGACCCAAAAGACCCAGAGGGGAAAAAGAGAATTGTAAATAGACAAGAAACTATACTTGCAAGAGAGAAACAAGAGGCATTAAAAGAAAGATTTAAAAACTGGATTTTTGAAGATAGTGATAGACGAGAAGTTATTGTAAATTTATATAATAAACAATTCAATAGAATTAGATTAAGAGAGTTTGATGGTAGTAAATTATTCCTCCCAAATATGTCTAGTGATATAACTTTAAGACCACATCAAAAAAATGCAATATCAAGAGTATTGTTTAGCAAAGATAATACATTACTAGCTCATTGTGTAGGTGCAGGAAAAACATTTGAAATGGTTGCTAGTTGTATGGAACTTCGTAGGTTAGGAATTGCTAAAAAACCTTTAATAGCTGTTCCGAATCATTTAGTGGAAGATTGGGGAAAAGAATTTTATAAATTATACCCTAATGCAAAAATTTTAGTTGCGACAAAAAGAGATTTTCAAAAAGATAGAAGAAGACAACTTGTATCAAAAATTGCAACAGGAGATTATGATGCGATCATTATGGCACATAGTAGTTTTGAGAAAATACCAGTTAGCAGAAAAACACAAGAAAAGTTTATAAGAAATGAAGTACAACAAATAGAAATGGCATTAGCAGATGCAAGTGATGGAAGAAATAAAAGTAGGACAGTATTACAATTAGAAACAGCTAAAAGAAATGCAGAAAAAAGGTTAGAACAACTTTTAAATAGTAAAGAAAAAGATAATGTTATAGATTTTGAAGATTTAGGTATAGATTATTTATTTATAGATGAGGCACACAACTATAAAAATTTATATGTATATACAAAAATGAATGATATAGCAGGAGTTCAACATACAAGAAGTCAAAAAGCATCTGATATGTATATGAAGATACAATATTTGCTTGAAAGAAATGGTGGCAAAGGTGTGTGTTTTGCAACTGGAACTCCTATAAGTAATTCAATGGCAGAGCTATATACAATGCAACGATACTTACAACCACAAACATTAGCAAATATGGGACTATTAAATTTTGATGACTGGGCTAGTACATTTGGGGAAGTTGTATCAAGTTTTGAATTAGCACCAGACGGAAGTGGTTATAGAGTTCAAGAAAGATTTAGTAAATTTAATAATATTCCAGAACTTATGAATATGTTTCGTGAAGTTGCAGATATTCAAACACCAGATATGTTAAAGTTGCCAGTACCAGAACTAAAAAACAATGAATATTCAATTATTAGTAGTGAGCCAACTGAAGATATAAAAGAGTTCATACAATCATTAGCAGAAAGATCAAAAGCTATAAAAGATGGTGGTGTAAATCCTAAAGTTGATAATATGTTAAAGATTACAAATGAGGGAAAAAAAGCTGCACTTGATATGAGGTTAATTGATGAGTTGTATGATGACTATGCAACAAGTAAAGTAAATAAAGTAGTTGATAATGTATATAGAATATATAATGAAAGTGCGGATTTTAAAGGCACTCAATTATTATTTTCAGATATGTCAACACCAACAAAAATTAGTGGTAAATATGATGTGTATAATGATATAAAAAATAAACTTGTAGAAAAAGGTATTCCAGCAAATGAAATAGAGTTTATTCATAATGCTGATACAGATGCAAAAAAAGCTAGTTTATTTAAAAAAGTAAGAACAGGAGATGTAAGAGTTCTATTAGGTAGTACATCAAAAATGGGTGCTGGTACAAATGTGCAAGATAGACTTGTAGCATTACATCACATAGATGTACCGTGGCGACCATCAGATGTAGAACAAAGAGAGGGAAGAATTTTAAGGCAAGGCAATATGAATAAAGTAGTTGATATAGTGAGATATGTAACAAAAGAAAGTTTTGATGCTTACTCGTGGCAACTTATAGAAACAAAGCAAAAGTTCATTTCTCAAATTTATAGAGGAGATACATCTATAAGAAATATGGAAGATTTAGATAATTCAGTAATGAGTTATGCTCAAATAAAAGCAATAGCATCTGGAAACCCAATGATATTAGAAAAATTTAAAATAGACAATGAGGTACAAAAACTACAAGATAAGGAGAGAACATATAAAGCAACAAAATTTAGATTAGAAGATTCATTAAAAAAGACTATTCCAGAATTTATATCTGCTGGTAAAAGAAAAATTGAAAAATTAAAAAATACACTTTCACAGAGAGTAGAAAAACAAGATGAAGAGAATTGCGATATTGAAATAAATAATAAAGTATATCATACATATAAAGATGCAGGGGCAGAAATATTAGAGTTTTCAGATCAATATATGGAACTTAATAAAGAATATCCATTAGGAAAGTATAGAGGATTTGAACTAACAATGACTAATCTAGGTGTAGATAATTTATTTCAAGCTAGTAGCGAGGCTAGAAAAGTAATTAAAATTAAGGGCGAATATGAAATGAGTTTTGATATGTTAAAAGTACCTACTTTGAATATTAAGAAGATAAATGAAAAACTAGATGAGTTAGAAGAACTTATAGAAAATGAAGAATCAAAAGTAAAAGACTTATATAGACAGCAAGAAGAATGTAAAAAAGAATTAGAAAAGCCTTTTGAATATCAAGAAAAATTAGAAGAATTGTTGAAACGAAAAAATGAAATAGATACAGAGTTAAAACTAGATGAAGATAAATCAGTATCGGCAATATCAGAGGAAGAAGAAACCGAAGAAAATGAAGATGAAGATTATGAAGAATTTTTAGAAGATGAGGAGGAAGAAGAATATGACATATAATGAATTTGAAACAAAATCGCTAGGTAAATTAAAAATTTTAGCCCATATAGATAATAGAGCATTATTAGAAAAAATGTATGATACACCAGAAAAATACATCATAGCAACAAATTTTAATATTGAAACAAAAAGCTGGGATTTTGGTAGTTATTATTATAGCTTTCAAGATGCAATAGAAGAATTTACAGAAAGAGTATTGAATAATAGACATATAAAGTCAAGTAGGCAAAAAACAACAGAAGAGCTATATGATTTAAGTTCAAAAGTATCAGAGATGGCACATAATACTGACAGAGTAGCTGTTAATGAATATTTAAAAAATCAAAAAGAAATGGAAAAATTGAGATATGAATTTAAACAAAGTACAATAAATGATAAAAAGTTACAAGAGCATTTTAAAAATGATAAGCCAACAGATAGATTTTCAGATATTATGATTGCTGGAACAATAATAGGTGGAATTGATTTAAGAAACTTACAAAGAAATATGGGAAATCTTGATGGTGAAGAAGAGAAATTTCCTTATAATGAAGAACAATTAAAGATGATTGATAGGTACATAGAATTAGAACATAGACAAGAAGAATTAGAAAATAATGCAGAAGAAGATATGGAATTGTAGTAATTTTTTTTAGTATATGGTATAATGCAAATTGTAATTTGTAAGGGAGTTATGTTTTATGAATAAAGAAGAATTGCATAATATTGTAGAAGAAGAACAACCTAATATATGTCAAATAGTAGCAATGAAGAATAATGAAATAGTTTATAATGATACTTGGAATAATTATAAACAAGATGATAATGTTCATATTGCATCAGTAACAAAAAGTATTATGTCTATACTTATTGGAATTGCTATTGATAAAGGAATAATAGAAAGTGTTAATCAAAAAGTATTAGATTTTTTTCCTGATTATGTTATAAAAAGAGGTGAAAAAACGATACAAGAAGTTTCTTTATATAATTTACTTACAATGACAGCACCATATAAGTATAAGTCAGAGCCTTGGACAAAAGTATGCACAAGTGAAGATTGGACAAAGTCAGTTCTTGACTTGTTAGGTGGAAGAAATGGTATTACAGGAGAGTTCAAATATTCAACATTAGGTATTCACATATTGAGTACAATAATAACAAGGGTAAGTAATATGACAACATTAGAATTTGCTAATAAATATCTTTTTAAGCCACTTGGAATTAAAGAAAGAAACAATTATATTGTAAAGAATAAAGAAGAACATATTAGTTTTGTAACATCAAAACTACCAAAAGAAAACGGGTGGTTTTGTGATAATAAAGGAATTGTAACATCAGGATTTGGACTATGTGTATCAGCAGAAGATTTAGCAAAAATTGGACAAATGTGTCTTAATAAAGGAATATATAATGAGAAACAAATAGTATCTTCAAAATGGATTGAACAAATGACTACACCTTATTTTAAATGTGATGAAAAGTTTGCATTTATGCAATATGGTTATTTATGGTGGATTATAGATGAAGAAAAGAAAATATATTCAGCCATTGGAGATAGTGGAAATGTAATATATGTTAATACTGATAAAAATGTTGTTATATCAGTTACAGCAACATTCAAGCCATTAGTCTTTGATAGAGTTCAGTTTATACAAAAGTATATTGAACCATTTATTACTGAATAACAACTTACAATTTATATAAATAATAAAAAATAATTAGCACTTGCTAGAAAAAATCTAGTAGGTGTTTTTTTATGCAAATTTTAGGAGGTGGTTAAAATGGGAATATAAAATTTGAAATAAAAAATTATTAGGAGGTAACTTATGTTAGAAGAAAAAATTTTAAATGAAGAAATTAAACTATATAAAGTTGGTAGCCTATATAGAATATATGGAAAAACTTTTGATGTTAAAGATGAATTAGAAAAAGCAGGAGCAAAATGGAATCCAGAAAATAAAAAATTAGAAATGTCATTAGATAATTTTAATAAATTATCAGACAATATAAAAAGAAAAGTATTTGAAATAGAAGAAAAACAAAGAGAAATGAGTTTAGAGAATATAGCTCATATTATAATGTCTGGACAAATTAAAGTATATCTTAATCAAGATGAAGAATATCAGATATATGGTAGAACAAAAGACATATATAAGGATTTGCAAAATTTAGGATTTTCTTTGAACGAAAATAATTATACTTTAAGAAAAGAAGATTTTGAGAGAATGTTTCCTAACGAGGTTAAAGAGTTTATAAACGAATATTCAAATAAAAAATCAAATAAAACAGAGCTAGAAGAAAAGCAGGAGGAAAGTATTTACGAAGAAGAATATGAGGAGGAGTACGAACAATAAAATGAAAAATGTTAGATTATTGATAACTGAAAAAGGTTTAGAAACTCTAAAAGCATTTGCAGAAGAAAACTATTTGGGAAACTACATAGCAAGTAATGAAAATGAATTATATTATAAAAGCATTTTGAATTTTCCAGATGTATTAGAAAAAATGAAAAATGATATAGTATTATTTGCTAAAGAAGATATATCAGAAGATGATGAGCTGGTGTGGTTACAAACTATGTCAGATATGAAAAAGAAAAATGCTACATATTATTCATTTATATTTGATACAAAAACAAAAGTAATCCAAGAATTTTCAAATGAAAGTGGCAAAATAAAATTGCCATTTTTTAATTTAGATAGTTTTGAAAAAATAGAAAAGATAGAAACTCTTTTGAAAGAAAGAGTGGTTGAAGAAGAATTAGAAATTTAAGGAGGAAATTCTTATGAAAGAAGATTTATATAATAAGTTTGTAGAAAAACAAGAACAAAAAGAAATTGAAGAACAAAAGAATTTAATAAATAAAAAACAAGAAATAGTAATGATAGATGTTAATTTACTAGATGAATTTAATAATCATATATTTTCGGCTATATCACAAAGTAAATTTGAAGAGTTGAAAGAAAGTGTATCTCGTTCTGGAGTCTTATCTCCAATTATAATTAGAAGAAAACAAGACAGATATGAAATTATAAGTGGGCATAATAGAACAAGATGTTGTAAAGAATTAGGTATTAAAGAGATACCAACGATTATAAAAGACTATGATGATGATATGGCAGAACTTATAATGATTGAAACAAACCTAGCACAAAGAGAAAACATATTGCCTTGTGAAAAAGGTTTAGCATATAAAAAACGATTAGAATTGATAAAAAAAATAAGTAAAGAAAATGGCTTAGAAACCAGCAATAGCAACGAGTACATGGAAAAGTTCCCAGTGGGAACTCTACCAAGTTTAGATAAATTAGCAGATGAATCTAATGATAGTAGAACACAAATTCAAAGATTTATTAGATTAACAGAGCTTAATAATGACTTAAAGAATAAAGTTAATAATGATGTAATAGGAATTAGAGCTGGTGTTGAGTTATCATACATAAAACCAGAAGAACAAATAATAGTAAATGATATTATTGATGAAAACAATTTAAAAATAACTACTGCACAAGCTCAAAAATTAAGAGCTGTATATGGAACTATTACAAGAGATAATGTAATGGAAATAATAAAAGGTAAGCCAAAGAAAAAAGAAGATAAGTTTACTGGTAGATTATTAAAAAATATATTTAAAAAGTATAAAGATAAGTTCGCAAACGATAAAGAGTTTAGCGAACTTATTGATATTTTACTAGAAAATCACTATAAGAATTTGTCGGACGAACGGAGGACAAATTGAGTAGTTGTCATACTCGTTGAAAGCTCTGCTTTCAAGCTGTTGAGGGCTGTCTGTCGGACAGTTATTCTTGCTCTACGAGAGTAAAAAGAAGAACATAAGGAGGCGATATGTAAAAATGAGAACAAAGGACACGATAAAGCTATCTGTCCGAGTTGATAGAGAAACATATAATAGGCTTTGCAAAATGTGTAAGGAAAATGAGTCTATTTCAAAATTGGTAAGGGACTATATAGATATTGGATTAGGCATAAAAAGTACAACAGATGATATTGATAGAATATCGGAGATAATAAAACATCAAGTTGAATCAGTATGCGAACAGCCACTAGATAGATTAGTAAAAATTGTGATTAAGAATATTAAATCATCAGAGGCTAGTAAATATGTTATATATTCCTTACTAAAAGAATTTAGTCAAGAAAATGTAGATGAAATAATAGAAGATGCAGAACGAAAAGCAGTTTTATATGCTACAAATAGGATTAGTTAAGTATGGCAAAAGTTATTTCAAAATTAAGAGTATATTCTCCTAATAAAAAAGATACACCAACAGGAAATATAAAGCATTTATATTATATAGCAACAAGAAAGAATGCAGTAATTAACGAATATGGTAGTTCAATATTTGGTTATTATAATTATGGCAGTTTAAAGCCAGATATACAGAAAAAAGAAGTTGCTAAATATATTAAAGCTATATCAAAAGAAAAGAATAATGTTTATAGGGGGATTATATCCTTAAGAGAAGACGATGCTTTAAGACTTGGATATACAAATCGCAAACAATGGGAAACTATGATACAGAAAAATATTCAAGAAATCGCAAAAGTTATGAATATACCATTTTCAAGACTAGAATATTGTGGAGTAGTACACTTAAAAAAGGGAAATCCACATTTGCATTATATGTTCTGGGACAGAGATCAAAAAATAAACAGATGTTATATCTCTGAATATCAGCAAAACAGAATAAGAGATATTATAACAAAAGGTATTTATAAAGAAGAATTACAAGAGCTATATAATGAAAGAGATACTATAAAAAATGATTTAAAAAATAGAGATTTAGTAGAAGAAATGAAAACAATAAATATAGAAAATTGTGATTCTAAAATACCTTATACAAAAATTGAAAATAAAGATAGAAAAAAATTAATAGCAGATTTTAAAAGAATAGCAAAATTGTTACCAAAGAAACGGAAGACTTGCTTATGCTTTTTTAGATAGTGAACTTAAAGTAGATATAAATAACTTAATAGATAAATTATGCGAAAGTAATTTTGATATGAAGAAAAGTTATAATAATTATTTTGAAAAAGTAAATATAATAGCAAATTATTTTTCAAAAGAACAAGCAGATAAAATAATAAAGTCAGAAAAAGATAAACTTTATAATATGCTTGGAAATAGTTTAATTAAATTAATGAGAGAGTATAAAGAGATAACAGCAGAAATGCTGTTATTTAATTTATATGAGGTTATGAGTAGATTAGAGGAACAAGAAAATATAAGAGCTAATTCTACTGATTATATAAATTCATTATCAACAAATGCTAAAAAAGAATGGGCAAGAAGAATGAGTTATGGTGGACAAGAGATAGAAATGTAAGGGGGGCGATTAAAATTGGCATTGAATTGAAAATGGAAGTAATGATAATAGAAAAAGATAAAGAGCCATATACAAAAAAGATATGGAATGATTTAGAAACGTTAAGAAAATTGATAGGAAATGATAATATTGAAGTTATAGAATATGATAAAGATACTTTATTTATTTATGATGCAGATGCTCTTTCTAATAATTTACCAATAAATCGCTATATTGATGGGCTTGCAATAAGAGGTACACTTGTTATTGCAGGGAATAATCAAAAAGAACTGGATTTTAAGAGTTTAACACAAGAACAAATAGAAGAATATACAGAAATGCTATCACTAGACAGAGAGGAGGAACTAGAATTGTGAAGAAAAATAAAATTATAGTAGGAATTGTAGCAACAATGTGTAATATTCCAATAAGTTTAGTATTAGCAAGTATAATACATATACAATTATCAAAAATTGATGTTCCTAAAACATTATATGATTTAAGTAAAATAGTAGTAAATGAAAAATTTTTACCACTATTTTTTTTAATGTTTACTTTATTTGAAGTGCTTATATTTGCAATGTTGGTTATGAATAAAAATAGCTTTTATAGTGAATTAGATAGTATAACAGATAAAATTCAAACACCTAAAAGTATAGGGCAGGGACAACACGGAACAGCAAGATGGCAAACGCAAAAAGAGTTTGAAAAGAATTTTAAATGCAATAAATTACCTATTGATAGAAAAAGGAATTTCCTAATTAGAAAACTCTTTAAGAAAAAGAAAAAGGAAGAGAAAAATGAAATTGTTAAAGGTGGTTTAGTTGTAGGGTATAAAAAAAATAAAAAAGCAGAAGAAATATATTTTGTTGATGATAATATTCATTCACTAACAGTTGGAGCTACAAGAAGCGGTAAAACAAGAAGTGTTGTTTTGCAGACTATCGGTAATTTAGCATTAGCAGGAGAATCAATGATATTGTCAGATCCAAAACGGAGAACTGTTTGAATATACATCTCCATATTTAATTAGTAAAGGGTATAAAGTAATAACATTAGATTTTAAGAATCCTATGAAATCTAATAGATATAATTATTTACAACCAGTTATAGATGCTGTAAAAAAGGAGGATTTTAGAAAAGCAGAAGAGTATGCGTGGGACATAACTAATAGTTTAGTAGGAGATGAAAATAGTCATTCAGAGAAAATATGGAGAGATGGAGAAATGTCAGTAATTGCAGGAGCGATTATGAGTGTAGTATTTGACAATCAAGAACATCCAGAATATCAAAATTTAACAAATGTATATATGTTTATTTCAGAAATGTGTAAGACAATAGGTAATAATCAAATGCCTTTAAATAGATATATAGACGCATTAAGTGATGACCACCCTGCAAGAAGTGTTTTTAGCATTGCAAAAATTGCACCAGATAAAACTCGTAGCAGTTTTTTCACAAGTGCTTTAACAACATTAAAATTATTTGTAAATAAAAGTATATACTCAATGACTTGTAAGAGTGATTTTTCCTTAACTGATGCAGGAAAAGAAAGAGTTGCAACATTTATTATACTTCCAGATGAAAAGACTACTTATTATTCATTAGCAAGTCTTTTTGTATATCAAAATTATGTAGCATTAGTTGAAAGAGCAGATAGCAGGGGTGGAGAATTATTCAAAAGAGTTAATTATATATTGGATGAATTTGGTAACTTTAGTTCAATACCAGCATTTAGCAATATGCTTACAGTAGCACGGTGGTAGAAAGATAAGATTTAACTTGTTTTTACAATCGTTTTCACAATTAGAAAGTAAATATGGTAAAGAAGTTGCAGAAAATATACGAGATAATTGTCAAACTTGGATTTATTTAAAAACAGCAAGTACAGAAACAGCTACAATTATTTCAAAGAAACTAGGTACTTATACTACATCAACATATAGTAGGAGTAATAGTTATGCAAAATATCAAAATGGTAGCAATTCAGAAAGTATGAATTTAATTTCAAGACCATTACTTACAGAAGATGAAATAATGAGAATTGAAAGACCATATCTTTTAGTAATTCCAACAGGTATGTTTCCAGTAATGTCAACATTACCAGATATAAGTAAATGGAAATTTAATAAACTATTTGGTATGGGTAATCAAGAGCATAATACAAAATTAAGAAAAGAACGAGAAGAACAAAGACCTCAAAGAGAATTAGAAGAAATAAAATTGTGGGGAATTTGGGAGCTTTTTACTAATGGAAGAAGATAAATATATAAAAATAAACTCTAACTTATCTGGGAAATATGTTAGAGTTTTTTAAGTTCATTTAAAAAAGATTGAGCCCTTCTATAAATGAATCTTAATTATTATATATTTATTTTCCTAAAAAAATCAAGAAATTGGAGGAAAATATGTATGATAAAAAAGATAAGAAAAATGGGAATTATGATATTCGTAGCAGTAATGCTATTTACAAATTGTTGTTTCGCCACTTCGGTAGCAGACAGCAACCTAGCAAAAGGAACAGAAAATCTGATAAAAGATTTAACTAACTGGCTACTAATACTAGCACCAGTATTAACAGCTTGTTTAGTAGGGTACTATTTGTTAAGAAAGTCAGCTAGTGATGAGATGGACACAAAGAGATGGGACAATAGAATGAAAATTGCTATTATTTCTTGTATAGGAGTAGTAATAGCAAGTGGTTTAATAAATATCATCATTGGTTATTATAGGTAACAATGACCGATTTACTAAAAGATTTAATTACAGATTTGATAGGGCGGTGTTGATGGTGCTATCAATAGTGCTTTTAATAGTTTAATGGACACTTGCTTTAATGCAGAATATGCCTTAACTCATACTTTAGGAGTTCAGGTAATATCACTAGATAATTTGAAAATGTTAATATTTTCATTTGCACTATCACTAATCATTTTAAAATTTATAAAAAAAGGTTTTGATATATATATACTTTGGACAGAGGGCGAGGCAGATACTCCACCTCTTACTTTTATAATATATTTTTTAAGAGCTGTGGTTGTTCTACTAGCATCTACGATATTGTATGATTGGTTAGTGAGTGTAGTTCAAAGTTTCGGACAAGAAATGTTGAATTCTTTAAATGTGGCTCAAACTATGGACATTACAACACAAATGGCAAGTTTGGCAGGTGCTGGTTTGTTTAGTGCAATAATGGCACTTATTGCTTTAATTCTATTATTTGTATTATGGGTACAATTTATAATTAGAGGTGCAGAAATATTTGTATTGAAATTAGGATTTCCACTAGCTTGTGTTGGTTTAGTAAATGCAGATGGACGGAGTATTTACTCAATATATTAGTAAATTATTTAAGAGTATGCTTACAGTATTAGTACAAATATTGTGTTGTAAATTAGCTTTATTATTAGTTTTTAGTGGGCAACTTATATATGCGATAGCAATGATAATATTAGCGATAAAAACTCCTAAAATGCTACAAGAATTTATGTTAGGTGGTGGAGGTGGTGGCATATCAAATGTCATCATAACAGCAAGTAAAACAATGGAACTTTCTGGACAGTTAAGTAGAAAAATTAAACAATTAAGGAAAGTGAAGTGATAAAAATGCAGACATTAAATGAAATTATTAGTTTATTAAGAATAGTAGTAATACCACTTGGGTCAGTTTGCCGAGTGGTATTTTGTTTGATAAAAATGATTTACGATGAAGATGCAATGAATAGCTATAAAAAGAAAATATGGAATGTAGTTGCATTCTTAATCATATCAGAATTGATATTTGTAGTGGTAGATATAATCAAATTTTATTATGGCGATTATATTCTTTAAGCTGAAGAATAGGAGGAAATGTAATGGAAAATGAAGATGCAAAATTATATATTCCAAGTAATGTAAAAGTGAGATTAGAATTTTTTAAAGGGTATGGAGTTAAAGAGTTAATATCAACGATAATAGTAGCTATTGCTCTAATTCCTATATCTATAATTGTATATCATTTAGGTAATAAAAATTATTTGATACCAGTATTGATAGAAATGTTTGGAGTAGTGGCAACAGTTGTTGCTACTACAAAAGATGAAAATAATTTGTGTATTGTAAATCAAGTAAAATATATGATTGACTTTGCAAAATCACAAAAGAAATATGATTATGAATATTTTGATAAATGGAGGTGTTAGTAGTGTTTTGGTGGAAAAAGAAAGAAAAACAAAAAAGTTGTAATCAAGAAATAAATATTTTAGATATAAAAAACAATGCTATATATACGAGAGATGACTATATAATAATGGCATTAAAACTTAATTCTATAAATATACAGCTATTTTCAAAAAGAGAGTTGAATCAAAAAGTTAAGGAAATAACAAGTGAACTTGCAAGTGATTTAAAAGAATTAAAGTTTTTAAGTATTTCAAGACCAGTAGATGTTACAGATTTGGTAGAAAAGTTAAGAGAAAATTTAAGTAAATCAGATATTCAAAAACAGAAAAACTTATTAAAACAAAATATAAGAGAAACATTAAGATTAACAATTACAGGCGAGGTAGTAGAAAGACAAAACTTTATTACTATATTTGAAAAAAATAATGATATGGCAGAGAAAGAACTACTAAAAAGAGCTATGGATTTAGTAAATAAATTTGGAAATTGTGGAATAAAAGTAGATATTTTAAATGAGCAAGAGTTAATACAATTATGTAATAGTACACTTAATATAAATTTTGCTTTTAGAGAAGATAAAGAATTTGAAGAGAAAGTTCCATATTTGCAATTAAGTTAGGAGGTAAAAGAATTTGAAAAAAGTAGAAATGACAGGAATACAAGAAAATAAAAATTTACTTAATATTCTTACTCCTATTCGGTGGAATGGAATATAAAAGTAATAGAGTAAGAATAGGCGACATATATGCAAAGGTATATACTATAATTAGGTACCCTCAAAGTGTAAGGACAGGGTGGTTATCTAAAATAACAAATATACCTAACACAATATGTTCATTAAATTTTTCGCCAACAGATAATACATTGCTTATTCAAAATATTTCAAAAGGTGTAAGGCAAAATGAAAATAATATTGATAGTATAAGAGATGAAATAATAAGACAAAGGACAGAGCGAGAAATTGAAGATGGACACGAGCTTATAAGGAGAATAGATCAAGAGGGCGAAATTGTAGGATATATGACAATACTTATAATGGTTATTGCAGAAAGTGAAGAAGAGTTACAAAAGAATTGTAAAAAGATAGAAAGTAAACTTATGGGTATGCAAATGAAAATAAGAAGTTTGGCTAATCTAGTAAAAAACACTTTTAAATCAATAACACCATTTAATATATTAGATGATACTATAAGAAAAATTGCAAGTAGAAATGTACCCTTATCAACATTTGTTGGTGGTATGCACTTTGCAAGTAATGGTTTTAATGATAATGATGGCTATTATTTTGCAAGAGATACAGAGGGAGGAATTGTTGTATTAGATTCTTGGAAAAGAGGTGGCGACCGAACTAATAGCAACTATGTAATAATGGGAACAGCAGGAGTTGGAAAATCAACAGTAGCTAAACATTTAATATTAAATGAATTTATGACAGGAACTAAAATAATAACGATAGATGTTGAACGAGAATATAAAGAACTAACAGAAAATTTAGATGGCGATTGGTTAAATGTTGGAAGTGGTGCAGGTGGAATAATAAATCCTTTACAAATAAAAGATGTACCACTAGATGATGAAAATGAAGAAGAGAAAGTTTTTAAAGATGAGGGAAAAGGTTTAGGTGCTATGGCATTACATTTCCAGACTTTAAGAACTTTTTTTAAATTACTTTTTCCAGAACTTACAACAATTCAAATAGCTTTGTTAGAAGAAACTTTGGAAGAGTTATATAGCAATTTTGATATATATTGGAATACTGATATATCTAATTTTAAAAATATAGATTTTCCTATAATGACAGACCTATATGAACTTATAAATAAAAAAGTAGCAACTACATACGAAGAAACAAAGAAGAAAGATTATGAAATATTGCAATCACTTATTAGAACAATAGCAATAGGAGCAGATAGTGCATTATTTAATGGTTATACAAGTGTTAAAACAAAAACTAACTGTATTTGTTTAGATACTCATAATTTGCAAGATGCATCAGAAAGAGTAAAGAAAGCACAATATTTTAATATACTTACATATTGCTGGGAATTGATGAGTAAAGATAAAGAAGAGAGAACAATGCTTGTATGTGATGAAGCATATTTACTTATTGATACTCAAGTTCCACAAAGTTTAATCTTTCTTCGTAATATAGCAAAAAGATGTAGAAAGTATGAACGGAAGTCTTGCAATAATTTCTCACTCAATTATTGATTTCTTAGATCCATCAATAAAAATGTATGGACAAGCAATATTAGACATGGCTACATACAAAATACTTATGGGTACAGATGGTAAGAATTTAGAAGAAACAACAGAGTTATTCAAATTAAGTGAATCACAAGCAGACTTTTTATATGGTAAAAAAAGAGGTTATGGAATATTTATAATAGGCTCTAATAGAATTTTAGTTAAATTTGATATATTTCCTTATGAATTTGCTTATTATGGCAAAGGTGGTGGTCGTTAGTGGCAATAGATCCAGGAACGGCAAAGTTAATAGCAAAAGCAGTAATAAGTCAAATAACAGATGAAGAGAAAAGACAAAGACTAATAATAGGAATAGTAGTTGGAATAGTAGTATTTTTACTAATACTTGCTATTCCTATTTTATTATTAGTAAGTGCTTGGGAAACAATAAAAGGTTGGTTTAGTTGGGAAACTGAAGAAGAAATGAAAGCAAGTGCAGAATATGCGACTATCTATCAAATAAAACAAGATTATGGGGCAGAGTTAGAAAGTATAGAGTTAGTATTTAATGGAGAACTACCAATGCCAGTTAATAATGCTGTTGTAACTTGTGAGTTTGGAAATAGAATACATCCAGTTACACGGAAAGCCTAACTTTCATACTGGAATAGATTTAGCTGGAGCTTGGCATACGGAAATTTTAAGTGTTTTAGATGGAAAAGTAGTCTTTGCTGGAGTCTTGGGGGGCTATGGTAATTGTGTAAAAATAGAACATACATATAAAGATGAAACTATATACACTTTATATGCACATTTAGCTGAAATATATGTAAGTAATGGACAAGAAGTAAAACAGGGAAATGTTATTGGAACACAGGGTGGAGATCCAGAAAGAGATAATAATCCTGGTACTTCAACAGGCTCACACTTACATTTTGAAATAAGAAAAAGTGCTGGAGGAGATTTTCAAAATCCAAGAAATTATTTATATGGAGGTGGCTAAAAAATGACTAAAAATTATATTATAAAAATTTGGGAAACAGAAAGTGAAAGAGAACAAGGTTTATCAGAAATTATAAAAGTAGGAATTGATAAATTAGAAATAGCGATAGAAGAAGCTAGAAGAATTAGCGAAGACAACGAGTATGCTTGTATAGAGGTGCAAGATAGTAAACAAAAGAAATCTTATTTAACAATAGATGAAAAAGGAGAAAAGATAGATAACTTTAATTACATTGATGCAATTAGGCAGGAAAAGATAAATTATTTTTATAATTTAGTATATGGAGAAGAAGATATTGTTTATAAAGATGAGTCTACGATTGGTAAAGCAAGTAAGGTGTTAGAGGTATTAAAAGAAAATGAGAAAGAAATGTATAAAGATTTTGAAGAAGAAAAAATAATATTAGAAGAGCATAAAGACTTGTTAAAAGATATTGAAGAGTATGATGATAATGATATTATAAAAATTTATGAACATCCAATGGCAGTAGTTCCTATGATAGATAGTAATAAAGAAACATTAGAAGATATAACTACTGAATTTTTAGACTTAATAGAGGAAGAAGTATTAGAGTATGAAATACAAGATGTAGTAGATGCTTATATAGAAAGCAATAATATTAGTGATTTTATGGAATATGGTGCAGACCAAGATGTTCCTAATATGCCAACATTAAGTAAAATATATAAAGAAATATTAGATATATTAAAAATGAATTATGAGAGTGTGCGAACAAATGAGATAAGAGGAGGAAAGTATGAAACAATAATTGAATTTACAAATAATAATAGCATTACTGTTGATACATACTCTAGAAATGGTCAAGAACATATAACAGAAAATATAAATAGTATTAAAGAGTTTGAAGAAACATTAGAGTTTATAGAAGATGATGAAATGGAAATGTAAATAAAATATAAAAAAGGAGGGAGTAAAATTGATTTTAGCAATAACAAATAATAATGAAAAAATGATAAGAGAGATTTGTGCAAAGAATGATTATGATGATATAGAGGTATATACCGGTATAAAAGATTTGCAAGAATTTTCTATAAGAGAATTACAAAATCTTAATAGCTTTAAATACTTGATATTAGATATAACAAATAGAAAAGAAAAAGAAGAGGCAATAATAAAATCAGTTGTAGCTATGAAATCAATGCACAATATAAGAATTATAATACTTGCAACAGGTTATAAAGAGGGAGATAGTATTTTATCAAAGCTTTTTCGAGAAGGTATTTATAATTTTGTAATAGGCGATAGCTATCAAAAGCAAGATGAAGAATTCAAAAAGTGTTTATCAAAAGAAGGTAATGAGTATAAAGATGCAATAAGATTTAGAGTTGAAGATATAAATGTTAAAGGTAAAAATAAAGTAATAATAAAAAAAGAATATAAAAAATTAAAACAATTACTTACTATTGCAGTTGCAGGAACACAATCACATATAGGAGCTACTACACAAGCTCTTTTATTATGCAAGTTTTTTAATGAAAGAGGTCTAAAGGCTTGTTATGTATGTGCAAATAATAGTAAAGACATACAAGAATTACGAGAAAATACAGGAAAAGAGTTAAACAATGGTATGTTTCAATATAATGGAGTTGATTTATACGATAAAAATGAAAAAATAAGTGCAATGAGCTATGGCTATGATGTATATATATATGATTATGGAACTCTAACAAATGAAAATTTAGAATCATTTATAAAAAATGATAAAAGAATAATAGTAGGTGGTAGTAAGTTATGGGAAATAAGTAACATTTTTATGGCTATTGCTAAACTTAAAGATTTAGAAGATGTATATTTTATAATTTCTCATTGCCCAGTTGAAGATAAAAATGCACTTTCTTCTAATATGAATAAATATAAGAAAAATACATACTTTAGCGAATATGCTCCAAATCCTTTTGAAATGAAAAACTCTGAAATATATCAAGCAATATTTAAAGATAATGTAGAAGAAAAAAATAATAATCTCATTGCAATAGAGAAAAAAGGCATATTTAATATATTTAAAAGGAACTAATTGTATGAAGAAAAATCTATATAAAAAGTATCAGAAGAAAATAAAATTAAAAGATAACTCTAATCCGAATTATACGATAGAAAGATCAAGTAATATGAAAGCAATATTATCATTTATTAGTGATTTAATAAGTAACTTGGTTAAAATAATTTTTTATATTTTAATAGTAGCTCTTTGTTCATTAGGAGCTACTTTTTTATTTAACTATATCTTAAAAGGAGGGATTTTATGATTAAGAAAATCTGTAAAAGAATATCAATGGTATTATTTGCAACAATGGTATTAACAACTGTAAATTGTTTTGCAACAACAAATGAAGAAATATATACAAAAGATAAAGTGGAATATATAAAAAGAACATATACTGTAACAAAAGAAGAAGAAAAAGACTTTTTATCTAATTTACAAAAAGAGTTTAAGATAGATAAAAAAACATATCAACTTGATAGTTCTACAAAAACTGGTGGAGATATTATAGAAACAATAGATATAAATACTATTAAAACAATAAGATCAGATAGTAATAAATTAGATAAAATATTAAAACAACTACCAGCTAGTATAGAATATAATGAAAATGATTTTGTTGGAGAATATGAATTGGACATAAATTCATTAGATATAAAAAGTCAGTATAATGGTTATAAAGAATACTTGATAGAAGATACAAAAACTTATAATAATTTAGATACAAATGATTTGAATAATATTCCTAAACAAGTAATGAAAAATGGTATGGTTTTAGACTTAATAACTACTAACTGGGAAGTAACGGAAACAAGAAAAATACAAGAAAATTCAATACCAAGTAAATATAAGGCAACTTGTTATTATGCTACTAAAAAAAGAGTTGACAACCCATTAACATATATAGTTACAGCAGAGTATAATGGGACAGCTGATAAGATAACAGAAAATGATTATACTTATGAAATAATATATAAAAATACCTCAACAGATACAAATTATATACCTTTTATTTTAATATCTGGAGGAAGTTCCTTAATAATAATTGTATTGTTAATTATGAGAAAAAAGAATGTTACTATATATAATTTTCAAAATAAAGAGTGGAAAGAAATAGGAAAGCAAAGAATAGCAAAACCTATGATTAAATTAGACAGATACAATTATAAAGTAAAAAGCAATAGATATAAAATTGTAATAGATGAAAAATTTATAGATAAAAATAATGGAAAGATGATTAAAATTAAAAGACAAAAAAGAACAATAGACAAGCTAATAAATAAAGCTAATAACATAAATCCATATACAATAGATATCGTGATATAGGAGGTATATAGTTATGAATAAAGGAATAAAAATATTTTTATTAGTTATGATAATTGTTGTTATAACAGTAATATTATCAATATTTCTAATAAATAAGTATAAGGTTTTTGATGCAAATAAAAAAGCTGAAGAAACAATAGTTATAGGAGATAACGAGGAAGTAAAAGATTTAGAACAGGAAGAACAAAAAGAAATATTAAATGAAGATTATATTGGAACATTAACAATACCAGACATTTTATTAGATAAAGCACCTATAAAAGAGGGAACAGAATTATCAACGTTATCTGGAGCAATAGGTCATTTTACTAACACAAGTTTATATGTTGGAAATGTAGGGTTAGCATCTCATAATGGAGGAGGAAATGGCGAATATTTTAAAAATCTTGATAAGGTTAAAGTAGGAACAGAAATATATTATGAAACTAATTATGGTACAAGAAGATATGTTGTGAAAATTATAAAGGTAATAAATGAAACAGATTGGTCATTATTGGAAAGTACAGATGATAACAGACTTACTTTAATAACTTGTGTAAAAGGGCAAAGTAGCAAGAGGTTATGTGTTCAAGCCATTGAATCAGAAGAAAATATGATAAATAATCAATAACATATATAATCGGTTAGACTTATATATATATAAAAAGTTATACTATATATAGGAGAGTGATATATATGTTTAGATTTATAGTAAAATTTTTAAAAATACTAATAATAGCTTGTTTGATAGGTGTTGCATTAAGAGTTGTTGATGTACTTCTTTATAAGAAAAGTAATATTGAAAAAGAACAAGAAATTTCTCAAACAATAAATGAAAAAGTAGTTGAAGAAAATATAGATACAGATAATCTACAAGATATTAAAAATGTAGTAGATACTAATAAAAATGAAGAAATTAAAAAAGTAGCAGAGAAAGAAAATATAAAAGAAACAGATACTACTATTTCAAAAAACAATGAGAATAAAAAAACAGAGAAAGTAGACAAAGAAAGACAGCCAATAACACAAACCGTTGATGATACAAAAGAACAAGTGATAGAAAAAGAGAATGAACAAACTAATATTATTGAAAAAAAGGAAGAAATAAGTCAAAATGAAATAAAACAAGAACAAATAACAGAAGAATATAAAATCAATGAACAAATGATAAATAAAATAAAAACAGTTATACAAAATAATGAAACAGAAGATATGAAAACTTATGGGTATGAAATAGTAATAGATAGTACAATTCCAGAATTAACAAATGAATTTACTTTTACAGAACAAAGAGTGATAAATAAAATTACTTGGAAATGTGGAATAATAAAAATATATGCAAGAGATTATTATTTCAATGGTAACCATATAAGTACACAATGTTTTATTATATAATTTAATACAAAATCGGCAGGATAAGTCTATACAGGTCATATACCTGCCTTTTTTTATGCCTGTTAAATTGTTATAACAACTTAACAATAAATAAAAAGGAGGTTTTTTTATGTTAAAAATAAAGAAAATAGTTGCAATAGTAATGTTAATATTACTATCTGTATCATCGCTACAAAATATAGTGTATGCAGTAACATTTAAGCAAGATGTAAATATATATCAAATGGGAGATTGTGATTATACGTTACAATATAAAAGGTCAGATGGAGTATGGTCTTATGTTACTTGTACTTATGTTGTATATAAAGAAAATGGAAAGACATATCCAGCATATTGTTTAAATAGAGGGTCAGCTGGAGTTGGAGAATATGATAATTATGATGTAAATTTAGACAGACTTATTGATGATGTAAGACTTTGGAGAGTTGCAATAAATGGATTTCCATATAAAAGTGCAAGTGAATTAGGTGTATATAATGATTTTGATGCTTTTCTAGCAACAAAACAAGCAGTTTATTCAATATTATATGATAATGATGTAGATACTTATTATAGAGGTGGAAACGAAAGAGGAAAAAAAGTACATGAGGCGATAAAAAAGATGGTATATGAGGGAAGATATGGAACATATACTCCTCAAAGTGCAAATGTAACAGTTAATAAAATAGGAACTCTACAAGAAGATGGTAACTATTATTCACAAGAATATACAGTTAGCTCAAGAGTAACAAATTCGCAATATACAATAACTAATCTTATAAATAGTCCTAGAGGAGCTTATATAACAGATATGGGTAATAATGCGAAAACTACATTTAATGGTGGAGAAAATTTTAAATTAAGAATACCGAAAAGCTCTATGTATAGTGATATAAATGTAAAAATAAATGTCCAAGCTAAATGTAAAACATATCCTGTTTTTTATGGAAAAACATATATTGCAAATACACAAAATTATCTTATTACATCAGATCCTTATGGAGATGAGGCAGGACAGGGAACATTAAACTTAAAAACTAATAATGCAAAAGTAGTTATAAATAAAACAGATGTAGATACAAATGAGCCAATTCCTAATACTACATTTCAATTATTAAAAATAGACGGAACTGTTGTAGCAAATGCAACTACAAATAGTAAAGGGGTGGCAGAATTTACAGGACTTTATCAAAATAATTATATATTAAAGGAGATATCTAGTAATGAACAATATGTTCTTGAATCTAATGAACAAAACTTTTATTTAAACTATGGACAAACAAAAACATTTAATATTACTAATAAACATAAGTTAGGAAATTTTAAAGTAACAAAAGTAGATAAGGACAATAATCAAATTACTCTTGGCGGAGTGAAATTTGATTTATATAGTTATGAGTTTGATAAAGTTATTGGTACATATATTACTGATGCAAATGGCGAAATAATAGTTAAAGACTTAAGAATACGGAAATTATGCTTGGATTGAACGAACTACAAATAAATGGTACAATTTAACAGATAATACGGAAGTTAAAGTTGAATGGAATACTACTAATAATCAAACAATAGAAAATGAATTAAAAAAGGGACAAGTTAAAGTAATAAAAGTAGATAAAGACAATAATGAGGTAAGGTTAGCTGGCGTTAAGTTTAATGTACTAGATGAGAATAATAAAATTTTAGAAACAATAATAACAAATAGCAATGGCGAGGCATTAACGAGTAGATATGCAATTAGAGATTATTCAAAATTAAAAATTCAAGAATGTGAAACTTTATGGAATTATAAATTAAATGAAGAAACACAAACTGTTGAATTAGAAGAAAATCAAATAAAAGATATAACTTTTCAGAATGAACTAAAAAAAGGACAAGTTAGAGTAATAAAAGTAGATAAAGACAATAATGAGGTAAGATTAGCAGGTGTAGAATTTAAAATATATGATGAAGACAATAACCTAGTAGATACAATAATAACAAATGAACAGGGCGAGGCTGTAAGTAAAAAGTTAAGAATTGATAAGAAATACACTGTGGCTGAAAGTAAAACATTATCAAACTATGTATTAACTGAAGAAACGCAAACAATAACATTAGAAGAAGATCAGATAAAAGATATAATCTTTGAAAACGAGCTAAAAAAAGGACAAGTTAGAGTAATAAAAATAGATAAAGACAATAACGAGGTAAGATTAGCAGGTGTAGAATTTAAAATATATGATGAAGATAATAACCTAGTAGATACAATAATAACAAATGAACAGGGCGAGGCTGTAAGCAAGAGATTAAGAATTGACAAGAAATATACTGTAGTTGAAAGTAAAACATTATCAAATTATGTATTGACAGAAGAAACACAGACAATAACTCTAGAAGAAAATCAAATAACTGATATAACTTTTGAAAATGAAAAAATTAAAGGGTATATTCAAGTTACAAAAACAAGTGCAGAAGATAATAAATACTCTGAATTACCAAAGGGTAGTCCATTACCAGATGTAAAATTTGAGGTGTATGATACAGAAGATAATTTAGTAGATACAATAACAACTGACATAAATGGAAAAGCAGTAACAAAAGAGTTATTGAAAGGTTGTTATAAAATAAAAGAAATTTCTAGTGCAAAATACTATTTACTAAATACTAAAATATATAATGCAGAAATAGTAAAAGACCAAGAAATAGTAAATGTAGATATAACAAATGATAATGTAGAAATTGATGTAGAAATACAAAAGAATGGATTTATAGAAACACAAAGCAAAGATGATATATTTTATAATTTTAAGAATATAAAAAATAATTCTAACGTACCATTAGATAATTTTACTTGGTCAGATCATTTACCTACAGATGCAGTTCGTATAAATAGATTATATACTGGAACTTGGAATGAAGATTTAAAATATGATGTGTATTATAAAACAAATAAAACAGAGGAATATGTTTTATTTAAAGAAGATTTAAGCACACAGACAATCTATGAATTAAATTTTAAAGAATTGAAACTTGCTGATGATGAATATGTAACTGATTATGAGTTTAGATTTGGAAAAGTAAAAATAGGATTTCAAGAGATAGATAGTCCAATTTTATATTGTGATATTTTAGATGGACTAGGAAATGGTTATGTATTTACTAATAAAACAAAAGTTAAAGGCAATTACTTTGAAAAAGAGGTAGAAGATAATGATGATTGGACAACAATAACTTATTTTAAAGAAATTAAAGTAGAAGAAGTATTACCTAGAACTCGGTTTTTAGTAGTTTGACAATTAATTGAATAAATAATATAAAACAAATGAATTCATATATTATTAATTAATTAGGGCATTTGGAAATAAAATTCCAGATACCCTTTATTTTTTTGTTCAAAAATTATATTTGAAAATTATGCAAATATATGATAGAATGTAGTCTGTAACAATATTTTGATTGTTGCCTTTGAAATAAAATTTTCGGGGGCACAGTCCTCCGAAGTAATTAAAGGAGGATGAAATATGGACCGTCTTATGTGTATGGCAGGTGAGATTGGTAAAATTGTTGTTAATGAATGTTTGAAAAGAAACATTTTTATCAATACTCAAAAATTAGAAAAACTTTTAGTTTTGATGCAAATTGAACATATGAGTCGCGTAAAAACAGCATTATTTCCACAAGATATTTTAGTGTGGGACTGTGGTGTTGTAATTGAAGAAGTAGACCAAGGATTTATTCAATACGCTATTGAATTTAAAGAAGAGCAAATTGAATACATATCGCTTCTTGATGAACAGCTGAAAACAGTAAAACAGGTTTTAAACGTCTATGGGAATATGGATGCATTAGATATAAATGAATTACCAGCAATTCAAACTCTTATATCTAAGAGTTTGTTAATAAATGGAAGAAGGATTATTCCTTCAAATATAATGCTAGGATTTTATTTATAACTAAAAAGAGAAAGAAGACTGCAACTTCAATAATCTTCTTTCTCTTTCTTTTTTTAATGGAACAAATATAAAATTACTTTATTTTTTGAAAGATATGCATTTACTAATAAAACAAAAGTAAAGGCAGATTGTCGGTTAAGACAATCTGCCAGTTTTTACTTCTTTCTTTGGAAAATTTTTCACCATCGGACCGATATAACAATCGCAGTGATGATTGCACCCTTTTTTAAGAGCTCTTTTGGAAGTACATTTTTTTGTATCTCCATTACAACCACCATCACAGGTGCAAGAACAACCACAATCTACGCAGTGATTCTTTTTCTTAGTCCGATTCAAAGATTTTTTCATAGTGAATTCACTCCTTAAAAATTTTTTGAAGTATTATATCTATCAGCTTGCACTTGGCAAGATAATAAAAAATTATACATATAGATAATACCATATTTTTATGTTAAATGCAAATTATAATATTGTGTAGATAATGTCGATTTCATACTAATATTTGCAATTAACATAAAAATGTGATATTATATTAGTGCAAAAATGTGCAAAATCCTTATTTTTGCAACTGGAGGTCAGACAGTATTATAAAAAAATTTTTAAAGGAGAGAACAATATGTTATCCAAAATCAAATTAAAGCCGTTTGATAAAGGCTTTATTGGAAGAGCTAAAAGTAGTGATAGAG
>JBJFFD010000047.1:0-23676 GCA_051891335.1 Candidatus Scatovivens sp. | reverse complement strand
GCTACATTTTTAGGAAGAGAAGTTTGCATATTTCCAGCTTCATTAGCTAATTTTTCATATTCTCCTCCTTAAATACTCCTCTATAAACTTCTTAGATGGTGAATAAATCTTTTCTGGTAAATTATCTAAATCAAACCATTTCCATTCATCTTCTTTTGTTGGTTCCATAATTTTTAATTCACCACTATGTTTTTTAGCAATAACGTGCATTGTTATATAATGTCTATCTGGTTGAATATCATCAGCTGCATCAAATAATTCTAAGTCATAAACATCTAAATTTGTTTCTTCTTTTACTTCACGTTTAGCACCTTCAAAAAAAGTTTCATTATATTCTTGTTTTCCACCTGGCAAAGTCCAACAATCTACTTCAAATATTCCTCCTGTATCTTTTTTATTTTTGGCTCTATGCCCCAATAATATCCTGTTTTCTTCTAAGATCATTACCCCTATTCCAACTTTAATATATTGTTCCATATTATCTCTCCCTTTTTAATATTTTTTATTCAATTGTGCGTTTATTTATACTTTTATTATTTATATAATGTTTTCATACATATTTTTTACATAAATGTTCACAATAATACTTATATTCTTCGTCTTTAAGAGATACTAATTTTAAATCTATTACATTGCCTTTTATCACTTCTATATTCCTAATTATTTCCATATGTTTTCTTTTAATCTCCCAAAACATCTATAATACCAACTGACGCAATTAAATTATTTTTTTGATTTGTTATTGCTGTTTTTACATAATTTCCTCTTAGTTGTCCTTCCATTTTATTTACTACATCATCAAAGTCAAACCATTTTACATCTAAAATTTCTTCTTGATTATACTCTATGTTTTCTTTAATTAATTTTGCATTAAAAACTATCATTATAAATAAATCATTTTCTAAAACTCTATTAGCAATATAGCAAATCCCATCTAATACAACATCGCATCCAGTTTCTTCTTTTATTTCTCTGATTGCTCCTTGCTCTAAAGTTTCATTAAAGTCTAGATGTCCTGCTGGGAAATTCCACTTTTGGTAGCATTTTTTCTTTGCTTCTTGTACTAATAAATATTTTCCATTTTTTTCTATAATTCCACCTACTATTACGTTCATATTACTTCTCCTTATAATATAGCATACAGTGACAATAGCCTTCAAAATTAGGATCTTCTATTTGCTCTCTAAATTCTTTACACATACATTTATTTTCTTCATTTTTAATTCTTCTACAAGGGCAATATCCTCCATTTTTCTTAAGACCTTCCTTAATTACTTTTACAATTTCCTCATCGGGATTTAGTTTTACTTCCATTTTAACTCCTCATTTTCAAGTACTGTTTTGCAACAGCTCTAATTTCTTCCATTTTTTTCTTAGTTTTTAAATTTTTATAATCAATTCTATCTATTAAAATGTCTATATAATTTTTTTGTTTTATATATTTTAAAGACACATCAAAATTCAAATCAAATATAAATGCTATTACACATATCCAAAAATCAATTTGAGTTTTTCTATCGCTTAACTTTATAAGCTTATGCTTCATGAAATCATCATATACTCTATCTGTTACTTCTTCATATTCTATAGTTTCTGGATTATATTTTCCAGGAAATATGTTTTCAAAATTTTCTGTTTTCTTTACTCTAAAATTGTCTATTTTATCAGCATCTCTTATTATTTTTGAATGTAGCAATTCTTTTTCCTTTAGTCCATCCTCTATACTGTACTTATTATGATTATATATAGACTTTCTTATTATTTCATCATATTTTTCCTCTTCAATAAAATTTCTAATTAATTTATGCTCAAACAGTATTTTTACTCCATAATCTGCATGGTCAAATTGAATTGTATCAAAGAAATCTCTAGTCTGTTTTACTTGTTCAAATCTTCCTATATCATGAAGTAGTCCAATTAATTTTGCAAGTTCTATATTTTCTTCATCTAGTTTTAAGCCTTTTGCAATATATTCACACATATTTACTACTTCATATGTATGTTTTACTTTTAATTTAATATTTCCATCGTTTAAATCATAATCCTTTAAATATTCTTTAAAACTTTTTTCAGCTTTTATAAAATCTATCATACATTATTACCTCTTCTAGATTTAATATATCACAAAAAAATATTTTATTGTATATTTTTATATCATTTTATAGTATAATTATTTAAATCTTTTTAATTAGGAGTTTTTTATGGAAAAAAAAGATGAGTTTAAAAAAATATATTCAAAAATTGTTATAGTTGGTGGTCCTGGAAGTGGGAAAACAACTTTATCAAATAATTTATCTACTATTTTTAATATTCCAGTTATTCATATTGATGGAATACATCATCTTCCAAATTGGAAAACAAGAGATAAATCAGAAAGAGATAAAATAATACTTTCATCTATAGAAAAAGATAAATGGATAATAGATGGGACTTATCACAATACTTTAAAACAGCGTTTTGAAAAAGCTGATTTAATTATATGGCTTGATTATTCAACATTTACACAATTAAAAGGTATTACCAAAAGATTTTTAAAAAATCCTAATAAAGAAAAACCCGAAATACCAGGATGTAAGGAAAGACTTACATTTGAGTTTATAAAATATGTATTTAATTATAATAAAGAAAAGCGCCATTACATTGAAGATAATTTAAGTGATATAAATGCAAAAAAAGTCTTAGTTTTCAAAAAACAAAAAGATTTAAATAAGTGGCTAAGAAACTTAAAAAAATAATAATTTATAATTAAAACAAAAGTGGACTTCTTAAACATTTTTAAAGCCCACATATTTGTTCTTAATTTGTAAAGTTCTATGTCATAAAATTTGTATACAAAATTGAAGAAGTCTTTATATACTAGGAAGTAAGTAGAAAATCTATGACTTTAAATCTTGTAACGTTTTTTATCTAATTTTTAATTCATTATTAAATTCGGTTTTTCTCCTTCTAAACTATTTCTGAACTATTTCATACATGCTCCCTGCTGTTCCATTTCCAGTACTTGTATCAACAGATAGTCCAGATTTTAAAGAAACCACTGGACGAAGATAACAGCCACTACCGCTAGACATACCTAACGAACTGAACATACGGTTTTCGGAAAGTCCATTAATGCTCACCATGCGCAACCCGAAGAAAGCATAGTCAGGATCACAAGTCACACAGCGTGAAGCAAACCAATAAGATGTGTTAGTTCCAACTTCAAATATCATTTCATGTAATGTTTCGTTTTCAAAGTATGAACTTGAATTTTGTGTGTCAGAAAAATAATAATATGTTTGTGTTGTTGTTAGTTGAGTACTACTATTCCCTATACTATCTTCTGATGTTGTTAAATTATCTTTATTGTATAAAGATACGCTTTGCCCTATTCCACCTTCTCTTATTGTTCCATTTATTCCAGAACCTGCTTCTTCTTCATATATTTTTGGATATTGATTATTTTTACATGGTTTTACTTCGCCATATATTGCATAACTAGTTTTATAAGTATCTCTTGCATTTTTTCCTTCATCACTAAATTGTTCTTCTATATCTTCTATTGTTAAACTTCTTGCATATATTCCTAATGTAGAATTACTATATAGCTTTTCACACATATCATTTAGTAAATACACTCCATTATTATATCCTGTTGCTCCATAAAAATATGTTTTAACGTTACTTAGGCTCTCTGCCGGTGTTGCACTTATTAACTCTACATTGCCGTTTTTGGTCTATTCCTAATACTCTCCATTGTAGTGGTGTAGTTGGCTGTTTTATTATTTGGTCACCACCTGTATATCCACTATATGTTGCTGATAGCGGATATCCATCTTCTAGTTTATCGTATTTATAATTTACATAATCTCCTATTTTTAATCCATATTTTTTTTCTAATACATATTCATCATATGTTCCTGTTGCAGTTCCTTGTGATTTTGCTATTTGATATTCATATTCTAATAATCTTTGCTCTTCTTCTGCTTGTGCTTGTTCTGTTTTAGCTTTTGCTTCTTCTGCTTTTGATATTATTCCATCTCCTTGCATTGCTCGTATTGTTACTGCAGCTAATATTAATAGCACTACTATTGTTATTATCAATGCTATTAATGTTATACCTTTTTGTGCTTTTGTTTTTCTCATTTTTATTTTCCTCCTTTGAATGTGTTTTTTAATAATTCCTTTTAAGAGCAGCGGACGATTAAAATCGACCCTACAATATAAAAAAACATAAAAATAGCTATATATAGTTTTTTACTATATATAAATCTTCTTTATCATATCATTAATAGCACTAACTTTATTAGTGCTTATTTTAATTATTAAATTTCTTCTTGTAAAAATACCGTGTGTGTATATATACCCCTGCAGGCATTATAAAGATTTTACTCATGGATTTTTCCTTTTTTTACGCATTGTTTTTTATTTTTTTCATTATTATTGTACATATAATTATTTTTTATTTCAACGATTTTTAAGAGCAAAATTGAACTTCTTGAGCTTTTTATATCATTTAAACATTTTTGAAGTCCATGTATTTGTTCGCATGTGCCAAGTTTTATATCATAAAATTTGTATACAAAATTGGAGAAGTCTTTATATAATTTTATATTATATAAAAAAACTCATCAAATTAAAAAATTGAGGAGTTTTTAGTAATTTTTATTTAAATTCTTCTTGATTGTTAAATAAAATCTTTATCTTAGTAATTCTAATATCTGTGATTTACTTATTAATCCTATACTTCTATTTACTTCTTTCCCATCTTTTATTACCACCAAAGTCGGTATTGACATTACATCATATTCTACTGCTATATCTTGTAATTCGTCCACATTTATTTTTACTACTTTAAATTCATTATTCTCAGATGCTACTTCTTCTACTATTGGTGATAACATTTTGCAAGGGGCACACCAATCAGCATAAAAGTCAATTAGAACTGGTTTATCACTTTTTAAAACCTCATTTTCAAAATTTTCTTTTGTTATTTTATTCATATTAATTCTCATTCCTTTCTATTAAAATTCCAAAACATCATCTTCTTTTTCATCATAATCTGTTTTATCTGTGTTGTCTTTATTATTTCCTAAAGAGCCAAAACTATCTAGCTTATCATCCAACATTTGAATTTTGCCTTTTATTTCTAGTATTCTTTTTTCTAATTCTTTTTTCTTTTTTCCTAATAGAGTAACTTCTAGCATTCCTTTTAAATACATTTCTTGCTTTTCTAGTTCTGCTTTTTCTTTTTCTATTTTATTTCTTTCTAATTCTTCATTACTTTTTTCAGATTGCATAGTTTCTTTTTCTGATATACTAAGTAAAATTAAGCTCTTATTTTTTTCCCATATTTTGTCTGGTATAATTTCTAATTTGTTAGAAATTTCTTCTAACATACTATATGCATTTCCTATTACATCTGAATGCAAAAGTTTTTCTTCTGTTAGCTCTACACTTTGCAGTTGTTCTTTTAGAGTATTCAAAGTAGAAATGCATGAACTTCTTAATTCTTCTATATCATCATTATTACCTTGAAAATTAATATTTAATCTCTCGGATATTTCTGTCAAATTTTCAATTATAGCTTTTCCATTAGAAAAAACAGAAGGAACTTTATATGTTAACAAAAAATCTATAGTATTTATTGCTTTTTCTCTTTCTTCTCTTGCTCTTTCAATTATCTCATTAATACTTTTTTGTCTAGCCAAATCCGCATTATTATCCATTTTTATTCCTCCAAATTAAATTTTTTTATCACTTCAATGCAATTTTAACATATGATTAATTATTTATCAATATATTAAGTAGACTAAGCTCTAACCTAGTCTACTTTTTAATAACTTCTTGCTCCTTCTATCTTTATAAATCTAATATCTTTAAAAGTGTAAGTTGATAAGTCTTTATAGTAATTATCATTTGTATGAGTAGCTACATATATCTTTTTTAATCCATTTTTATAGAAAGTATCTACAATAATTAAAGAATGAGAAAATGTTTTTCCATCAAAGCTTAATTGAACAATATCTCCCTTTTCAATTTCATTGATATTTGCTCTTTTAGCATATGGACCAACAGATTTATTATTTATTAAAAAATTATATAAATATTCAACTCCAGACCATGAAGCTGATTTATTATATCCATTTTTATAGTACCATCCATACTTACTATAATTCATTATATTACATCCAGAATATATACATTGTGAAATAAATGATGTACAATCTCCCCCTACAGAATCAAAATTATAATACTTTGAATTTCTTTTATATGCCCAAGTTTTTGCATAATCTATAGCCTTTTGTCTATCATATTTTATTTCTTTCAATAAAATCACCTCTATTTCTAATATATGAAATAAAGATATATATGTTATTAATTATTTATAACCGGTATTCTTAAAATTTGTCCTGCATAAATTAAATTTGGATTTTTTATTTTATTTAGTTGTACTATATTTTTAATAGTTACTCCATATAAATGTGATATGTATGTTAAAGTATCTCCTTTTTTTACTATGTAAATAGAATGACTAGTATCATTTACACTTGGGCTGGCACCAATAGGTACTTCAAGTATTTGTCCTATATAAATTAAATTTGGATTTTCTATTTTATTTATTTTAGCTAAGTATAAATAAGAAGTATTATAATCTAATGCAATTTGGCTTAATGTATCGCCTTTTTTTACAGTTATTTTTTCAAAATTCGTATTTTTATTTTCATATTCTGGTATACTGCTGATTTCATTTAAAAATATTTCATTTGTGAAATAATCTTTGTCTACATATCCATCTATTCCATTTACAATCCCTTTATTTGTATATTGAAATCCAACCCAAAAATTCCATTTTTCATTTTTCTTTGGTTTTGATACTCCATAATCAGCAACCCAAATTGGATATTGCTTTGCTAAATCATCATCAAATACATTAATAGCATTATAAGCATCACTATAAATAATTAACTCTTTATTTGTTAGTTCATTTACTCTTTTTAAAAATGCAAAAGATATATTATTTATTTGTTCAATACTCAAATTTCCAAAAGATTCAAAATCCATTGCTAACCTACAATCAGGTATTGTTTTTGATACAACTGATGCAAAGAAGTTTGCTTGTTTAATAGCCTCTTCTTCATTCCTAGCTGTAAGATAATGATAAAATCCCACTTTTAAATTATTTTCTTTTGCTTTTATATAATTGTCCATAAAATATGGATCTATGTATTTATCTCCTTCACTGGATTTAATATAAACTATTTTTATACCTTCATTAGATACTTTAAAATAATCTATATTTCCCTGCCATTCACTCACATCTATACCATTAATTAAATCAGAATTACTTGGTGAAAATGCATAAGAAGATAAACCAATAAAAAACAATAAAAATAAACAAAATATAAAACAAAAAAATATTTTATTCTTCATTATTTCCTCCTTTTGTTAAATAATATGAAAAAAATATTTTTTTGTTGCTTATACATTAATATTTAATTTTATTTCAAACCTATAATAGCCGTCTCTAAACCATACTTTTCTTTTTCAACTCTATATGAATGTAAAATATCTGAATTACAAACACTACAAATTTTACTATCTATTATATTTTCCTTTTTTATTCCTATTTGCTCCAGAATAATTTTATTTATTAAAACTGTATCTATTAGCCATTTTTCTTTTCCAGATTTTTTTTCAATTATATCATCTATTTGTTTTAAATTTTTAAATTTATTATAAAATAATTCCATTACATCCTTATCTACTTCAAAATGACACTTTCTAATACTTGGGCATATACAGCAAATTATATCTTGGGGATCACATTTAAATTCATTTATCATTTTTTCTACTGCTTTAGTAGATATTGTACTTAGCGTTCCTTTCCATCCAGAGTGAATATTTGCTATAACTTTTTTATCTGGATCAAAAAATATAAGTAAAACACAATCTGCATTTGTTGTAGATAAAATAATATTTTTTTCATTTGTAATTAATCCATCTGTTTTATTATAAAATTCAAGATTAAAATCGGGTTTTTCTTTCTCTATTTTTGACTTTACTATTTTTATATTATCTGTATGATCTTGATTAGGTTTTACTAAATTTAAGTAATTGCAAGATATTCCTTCACATATTTTTTTATAGCTATCAATCGAAAGTTTTTTTTCTTCTTCTGTTATTAAGTTATTTTTTCTATTAGTTCTAAAATTAACATCTAATCCTATAGAATAAGCATGTTCTAAAACATCCGAATATTCCAGCAATTTCCTAAATTGCAAATATTCAATATTATCTTTCTTTATATGAATAATATTTTCATTTGATAAATCTTTCATAAATCTCTCCCATAAAACAAATTACAATTTTATTATGTTCCATTTTATATTATAAATATTATACTATATTTATTCATTATTTCAATTTTTTCTAGAAAAAGAAAAATAAGGGGGAAATTTCCCCCTCATTCTTTGTAATCGTCTTCATCATCTTCTAATTGCTCTTTCCAATAACTGTATTCATCTTTATTGTCCAAAAATTGATACGACCAATATACACTAATTCCTATGCTTAAAATTGATACCACCTTATCATCATAATTAAATATAATTAACCAAAAGATAAGTGATATTATATAAGCTATTATTGACCGAATACGAAAAAAGGTTATATTGATTGTTTGATATTTGTCAAACATGTAATTAATGTATTTACCTGCAATAACATATAGTAAAGCAAGAACAGCTGATGTACCAATAAGACCATATACCATTGATGTCACTCCTAATTAATTATTTATAGAAGTATTATATCATCTATTTACATAATTTTCAACCATTTTTATTATTTTACTTTTAATGCTCTAAAAGAGCTTAAAATAGCAACAAGTGTAACTCCAACATCTGCAAATACAGCTTCCCACATATTAGCAACTCCAAATGCACTTAATATTAATACCAAAACTTTTACCAGTAAAGCAAATATTACATTTTGCTTTACTATTTTTAATGTATTTCTTGAGATTTTTATTGCTATATTTAATTTAGAAATTTCATCATTCATTATGACAACATCTGCAGCTTCTATGGCAGCATCAGCCCCAATGCCTCCCATAGCAATACCCACATCTGCTATTGCAAGTACTGGTGCATCATTTATTCCATCTCCAACAAACAACACTTTTTCATCTTTTCTTTTCGAATTTAAAATTTTTTCGAGTTCATTTACCTTATCACTAGGCAGTAAACCAGCATGAAATTCATCTATTCCAATTTTTTTTGAAACTTCCTCAGCTACTTCATAAGTATCTCCTGTTAGCATTACAGTTCTTCGTATTTTCCTGCTTTTTAATTTAGTTAATGTATCTTTTATACTATCTTTTATCTCATCAGAAATAACAATATAACCTTCAAACTGCTCATCAATAACAACAAATATCACTGTACCAACTTTTGTATTTTTAGGAAAATCTATATTTATTTTATTCATTAATTTTTCATTTCCTACAAAAATTGTTTTACCTTTTACTTTGCATTTTATTCCATTACCTGCAATTTCCTCTATATCAGAAATAACTGATGTATCAATCTTTTTACCATATGCTTTTTTTATTGATAAGGCAATTGGATGGTTTGAATAATTTTCTGCATATGCTGCTATTTCTAAAAGTTCATCATTACTTAATCTTAATGAATTAATTTCTTGAACCTCAAAAACTCCTTTAGTTAATGTGCCAGTTTTATCAAAAACAATTATCCCTGCTTTAGATAATGCTTCTAAATAATTTCCTCCTTTTATTAATATTCCTTTTTTTGAAGCACCACCTATTCCTCCAAAAAAGCTTAAAGGAATTGATATAACCATTGCACAAGGGCATGAAACAACTAAAAATGTTAAAGCTCTATAAATCCAATCTGACCATAATGCATCTTTAATTATTATTGGAGGAATTATAGCTATTGCTATAGCTAATATTACTACTATTGGTGTATATACCTTTGAAAATGAAGTTATAAAATTCTCAGCAGAAGCTTTTTTCTCTGTAGCATTTTGTACTAAATCTAATATCTTATTTACAGTTGAATCCTCATATTTTTTATTAACTTTGATTTTTAAAACTCCATTAATATTGACACATCCACTTAGAACCTCTTCATTTTCTTCAACATTTTTAGGTAATGATTCTCCTGTAAGAGCGGACATATCTAGCATAGAATTTCCTTCAATTATTTTCCCATCTAAAGGTATTTTTTCACCCGGATTTATAATAATAACATCTCCAATATTTATTTCATTTGGATTCTTTTTTAAAACTTCTCCATCTAAATATAAATTTGCATAATCAGGTCTCATATTCATTAAACTTGTAATTGATTTTTTTGATTTATCAACAGCATATTCTTGAAACATTTCACCTATTTGATAAAATACCATTACTGCAATAGCTTCTGGATATTCACCAATAAAAAAAGCTCCTATAGTCGCAACACTCATTAAAAAATTTTCATCAAAAAACTCTTTTTTAAAAATGTTTTCTATAGCTTCTATTATTACTTTGTATCCAACAATTAAATAACTTATAATAAATAATATAATATTAATCCATTCATAATTAAATTTAATAAACTTCGCAAATACTAAAATTATTAAACTAGTGAATATTTTTAGCAAATCTTTTTTCATATTTTCCTCCTTTTTTATCTATTCATTGTATGTATAACACCTTTTTCGATTATTTCTTTTACACAAGAATCTGCTAAAGAATAATATACGTTCTTCCCATCTCTTCTTGACTTAACTAGATTTTCATTTTTCAATATACTTAACTGATGTGAAATATTAGATTTTGTTACTTTAGTTAAACTAGCCAGATCACACACACACATCTCAGAAATATCCAAAGCCCATAATATTTTTATCTTTGTACTATCTCCAAATACTTTATAAAATTTAGATAATGCATTAATTTTACTTTCTGAAAGCATTTGTTTTTCTACAACCTCAACAATGTCTTTATGAATAACATTACAATCACACATATCGATTTTTCTTACCATATTAATCTCCTTTTAGTTGAATTATTATTCAACTGTATTTATTATAATTGAATATTTATTCAACTGTCAAGATATATTAATATTTTTTTATAAAAATATTAAATATACTAACTAGAACTTCATAAAATTTTATTACTAATTTATAAAAGCTTAAATCTCATAATTAAAGCAAAAAGCATACATTTTAATATATAACTATTAAAATATATGCTTTTTTCTTTAACTTTCTTTTTCAAATTCATCAAATATTTTTCCAACAAGCATTTCTAATATGTCTTCTAAAGTTACCATTCCACAAATTTTTTCATCATCATCTATAACCATTGCCATTAAAATTCTATTTTTTTGCATTTTTTCGAATATATCGGAAACTTTTTCATTTTTTTTAACAAAATCAATTGGTCTTAAATATTTATTTATATCAATATTCATTCTGCTGTTTTTAGAATATTCAATAATGATATCCTTAATATTAAACATTCCAATAATATTATCTTTTTTATTTGTATTATTTTTATATATTGGTATTCTTGTAAAATGATAATTATTTATATTGTTTAAAATAGTTTTGCTATCACTTTCAATATTCAAAAAGTCTATATTTTCTTTTTTAACCATTATATTTTTTACTTGTATGTCATCAAATCTTAAAGCCTTTATAGCAATTTCTTTTTCTAATCTATCAATTGCTCCTTGGTCTTTTCCTTCACTAATTATCATTTTTATTTGTTTTTCAGTTAACTTAGAGTCAGGATTTGGTTCTATTTTTAATAGCTTTGAAAAAATTTCTGTTGTTTTTCTAATTAAATATTCAAATGGATAATTTATTTTAGAAAAAAACCATAGCATACTTATATATCTATAAGCAATTTTTTCAGGATTATTTCTTGCAATTTGTTTTGGCAATACAATTCCAAATATTAACAAAATATAAGATAGACAAATTGCAATAGCCAAAACTGATAATATTATAGACCATTCATAATTTATTCCAAAGCTTTGTATCTTTAGACTTAATATGTCAGTAAACTCTTCAGCAACATAAGCACTAAGTAGCAATTCAATTGTAATTATTCCAATTTCAATTACTCCCCAAAATTTAATTTTATCATCAATAAGAAACTTTATTTTCTTAGCTCTATTATCTGTTTTAATTAATTTAGCTATTTTGTACTTATTAGTATACACAAGAGCTGTATCTACTGCAGAAAAAATTCCTCTTATAAAGATAAACGCAATAATTATAACAATTTTAAGAAACATTTTTTATCTCCTTTATATTTTACTTTAACTTAAAATACTTATTTTGGTTTAACAAACAAAGAAAATCTTTTTTTATGATTTTTATTTTCATTATTTTTTAATTTTTCCTTATATTCTTCTAACATTTTTCTTAATTCACCATTTGTTTTAAAAGCTAAAATATAATGAATTTTTTCTTTTCTCTCTTCTTGCTTTTCTCTTATATATGCCTTTAATTCTTCAAACTTTACTAATATATCATTATCTTTTGCAAATTTTCTTAATTTTACTGTAATATTAAATGAATGAGCAACATCTAGAGTTATAATTCCAAAGAAATATCCTATTACAAATGAAAAAATCAAATTATTATTTAGCCATTCTACTGCATTTATAATATGTGAATGTATAAAAAAATAATAAGTAGCTCCAGCAATTCCCCAATATAAAGAAAAACGTGGGCATATTATACCATCTATATTTCCCCATCTATCAGAATAGTCCCAAAGTTTAACTTTCATACCTTTTATAAATACAATCCCTGCAATATATTCTATTATGGTCATAGCAATTGTCATAAATAAAATTACTATAATATCTTGTAATACTTTATTATTAATAAAAGATACATCAACATTTGCTAGTAAATACAATGTGCATAGTCCAAAACCATAAATAGGAAGATATGGACCAGTTAAAAATCCAGGATTTATCCACTTTTTAGTTGAAACAAATCTTCTAAAAAATAATTCTATCACCCAACCTAAAGCACTACCAATAAAAAATAAAAATTCCAATATTAGTAATTTATTCATTATTTTTCTCCTCTTGTTTTAAATTAATAACTATTTTATCATACTAACTAAACTAGGTCAAACAATCAGAATATAAGTATAAACTTATATAGAAAATTACTAATAAATTAAAAGGTTATTTATTGAAATCATATTTAGAAGAAGAATTCAAAAAAAGATAATTTAGTAGTAGAAGATAATAAATTTATGCAACTTTCTATAAATGAAAGTTCTATAAGTTATTATGCAAAGATGAAATCAGTTTCTGATGATGAAGTGGAAATTTCTATTCGCAAGAATGGACATGAAATTTCAAAAGAAGTTATAAAATTATCTGAGTTTACTAATTTCTTTATAAATTAATCCTAAATGAGCTGCTATTACTAATGTAATACAGCTTTCTTTTTATTTAATATAAAGAAATAAATTTGCAATTAACATAAAGATATGATACAATTCGATACGTAACAAATTTGGTTGTTGCCTTTGAAATAAAATTTTCGGAGGCACAGTCCTCCGAGCATAACAAGGAGGATACAGAGGTGAAAGTAACTTTGAATGTGGACGGACAGGAAATGTCTTTTACTGAACAAGAGCTTACAACTATTGTTAGAGAGCATTTTTCTAATAAGACCAATAAGGAATCCATTATAACTGAAGTGGTACAAAAGCCAACTGAGGATAAATGGTTTGAGGTTAAACCTCATGCTATCAATCAAAAACTCTTTAAAAATAAGAGAGAAGATGAAAGGCAGGAAACAACAAGACTGCTTATTATTGAAGCTTTTGTTGAAATGAATGCATACCCAGAAAAATACGGTAGAAACTTCAAGACCATGATGCCAAAGAAAGAATGGGAAACAAAAACTGTTGCAGAACTTAAAGAAATGGCATGCAAATTGGGAGACCACAATGCGGATTGGGTTGAACAAGCTCTTGAATGGGCTCAACGAATATCAAATGGCGAGTCATGGGAATCTATTTGCAATGATATTGATACAGCTAATTGGCATAGATTAGTTGTATGGAGGAATGGATTTTGTAATTTGGTTGGTGGCTCAGTTAACAGAAGCACTATATATCAAGTTCCTTCATCGTTTGTTGATTATTTCAATTTCCATGCTCTTGATAATGTTAACTATGTAATTCCGTTGGTTGTGCTTTACGAGAAATAAACTGTTCACAGATTCTTAGATGTAATGCTAAGTAAAAAGAAAGAATAGAGGAAGGAACTTGAATAAGTGACTTCCTCTATAACTTTATATAGTAAAAAATAATCTGTTGTTGAAATTAAAATAAATTATGATATACTGTTATTGTAAAAATAGCGCAAATCCTTATTTTTACAGCTATGGAACAGAAATGTTCATGGTCAGCATAGTAAAAATTTATTTTAAAGGAGAAAAAATTATGCAGAACTTTGAAAATCAGATTATAAAATGGGCAATTGCTGGATTTTTTTCTTATTGCCTCTTATTACCTGAAATATTTTTGATAGACCAATATATTTCTAAAGGTAATTATGATATGTTGAGATTTTATATGACGATTATAGTTTTTGCTAAAATGTTAATTTTAGCAAGTGCCGTTACTGTAATCATTATAAAAAATCAAAAACATAAAAAAAGAATATTTTATAAATATAAATAATCTGATAATATAGAAGTAACATTTTGTTGCTGTTATATTAATTAAAAATACGTTTTTCATGTGAAAAACGTATTTTTATGGTTGCGGGGGTAAGACTCGAACTTACGACCTTTGGGTTATGAGCCCAACGAGCTGCCAACTGCTCCACCCCGCGATATTTAATTCTTTCTTAGTATACTCCTTTATATTAGTATTGTCAATACTTTTGGTTAATTTAATAAAATTATTTGTTAATGTTCAGACTAATTTTTAATTGTAGAGAAAATGTAGGGGTCGGCCTCGTGTCGACCCATGAATTTATTTGTTTTTCACTGGCGGACACAAGGTCAGCTACTACAAACGTTTGCAATAAATATAAAGAATATTTTGGTCTGAGCGTTAACAATTATTTATATTTATATTATATGTAATATTTTATATACTAATACATATAAATTAATCCAAGTGTACAAAAGTACACTTGGATCTTTGACAATTACAGTCTTCCTGAAAGCATTGACAGTAAGCCTCCAAGGTCAGGAATATCACCACAATTTGATATACTTACCTGACATTTTTTTGCTTCCTCCCAATCTTCCTCTGTAAGTTCCAATATTTCTTCATTGGGAATAAACTTATAAGTAGTCGTTCCCTTGCACAGAGCTTTGAGAATATCAGATTCAACCTCTTCGATGATGAAACCATTTTCCTGAAAATATTTTTTATTTTCAGGATATAAGTATCCGGCATAGGTATCTTTGGGTGCTCCATCATCTTTTTTAGTCAAAAGCATTTCTTCAATAAATGCTCTTTGAACTAAAATGTTCTGAATTTTTTGCTGTTTTGCCAACATAAAATATTCCTCCTTATTTGTTGTTTTTTCTAGTTAGCCTTCCAAAAGGTGGAATAAAATACCTTTTAGTATTGTAATTATATCATAAATATTCATATTTGTAAACTATTTATGGTAATTGTTGTTATGATTTTTGTTAGAATTATAATAATTTATATTTTTTTATCTTAAAGTATTGACATTTTACTTTTTTGGGTATAAATTATATTAGCAGTCGCAAATATCGACTGCTAATATAAAGGAGGTAATGTTTATGATTAAACCATTAGGAAATAGGGTTTTAATAAAAATGAAAGAAGGCGAAGAAACAACAAAAAGTGGAATAATATTATCTGCTTCTTCTCAGGAAAAGCCTCAAGTGGCAGAGGTAATTGAAGTAGGACCTGGAGAGAAAATAGATGGAAAATTAGAACCAGTCTCTGTAAAAAAAGGTGATAATATTATTATAAGTAAATATTCTGGAACTGAAATAAAATTTGAAGGTATCGAATATCTAATAGTTAAAGAAAACGATATCTTAGCAGTTATAGAATAAAATTTGATTTAGAAAGAAAGGAAGATGAATAATTATGGCAAAAATGATTAAATATGGTGAAGATGCTAGGAAATCTTTATTAGAAGGTGTTAACAAATTAGCAAATACTGTAAAAGTAACTTTGGGACCAAAAGGAAGAAATGTAGTACTTGATAAAGACTATGGTGCTCCTTTAATTACAAATGATGGTGTAACTATAGCAAAAGAAATAGAATTAGAAGATAAATTTGAAAATATGGGAGCTCAATTAATAAAAGAAGTTTCTACAAAAACAAATGACGTTGCTGGTGATGGAACTACAACTGCAACAGTTTTAGCGCAGAGCATGATAAAAGAAGGTGTAAAAAATGTTGCAGCTGGTGCAGATCCTATGGGAATTAAAAGAGGTATAGATAAAGCTGTAAAAGAAGCTGTTATAGGGTTAAAGCAAATCAGCTCACCTGTAAACGGAAAAGCTGATATTGCAAGAGTTGCAAGTATATCTGCTAATAACGAAGAAATTGGAAATTTAATTGCTGATGCAATGGAAAGAGTATCTAAAGATGGTGTTATAACAATAGAAGAATCAAAAACTTCAAATACAGAATTGAATGTTGTTGAAGGTATGCAATTTGATAAAGGATACGTTTCTCCTTATATGGTATCTGATACAGAAAAAATGGAAGCAAATTTAGATAATCCTTATATTTTATTAACAGATAAGAAAATTAGTAATATTCAAGAAATATTACCTTTATTAGAAGCTTTAATGCAGGAATCTGGCAAACTTTTAATTATCTGTGATGATATAGAAGGTGAAGCTCTATCTACTTTAATCCTAAATAAATTAAGAGGTGTTTTAAATGTTATAGCTGTTAAAGCTCCAGGATTTGGAGATAAAAGAAAAGCAATGCTAGAAGATATTGCTATTTTAACTGGTGCAGAAGTTATAACTTCTGATTTAGGACTAGAATTAAAAGATACTACAATTGAACAATTAGGAAGAGCAAAACAAGTAAAAGTTCAAAAGGAAAATACAATAATTGTAAATGGTAGTGGAGATAAAGAAAAATTAAAAGATAGAATTAAACAATTAAAAGCTCAAATTGCAGAAACAAAAAGCAGTTACGACAAGGAACAATTACAAGAAAGACTTGCAAAACTTGCTGGTGGAGTTGCTGTTATTGAAGTTGGAGCTGCAACAGAAGTGGAAATGAAAGATAAAAAATTAAGAATTGAAGATGCTCTTTCTGCAACTAAAGCAGCTGTTGAAGAAGGAATAGTATCAGGAGGAGGTACTGCTTTAATAAATGTAATTCCTAATGTAGAAAAACTTGCTAAGTCATTAAGTGATAGTGAAAGATTAGGAGCAGAAATTGTATTAAAATCTTTAGAAGAGCCTTTAAAACAAATTTCAATAAATGCTGGATTAGAACCTGCTGTTATAGTAAATAAAGTAAAAAATGAAACTGTAGGAATTGGATTTGATGCAGCAAATGAAGAATATGTTGATATGAAAAAAACTGGTATAGTTGACCCAACAAAAGTAACAAGGTCAGCATTACAAAATGCTGCTTCTATTGCATCAATGGTTCTAACAACAGAAAGTCTTGTAACAAATATTCCTGAAGCAAAATCATATAATTGCGGACATGAAAATGATATGAATGCAGGAATGAACGGAATGTATTAATAAAATTTAATAACTAATATTAATAAAAAGGACTAGTAATAAAATAATTACTAGTTCTTTTCCTTAAATATAATTTTACATATATGACAAAGAACAAAAGTGGATTTCTTAAACATTTTATATTATTTAAACATTTTTGAAGTCCACGTATTTGTTCTCATGTGCCAAATTTTATGTAATAAAATTTGTGTACAAAATTGGCGAAGCCTTTATATAATAGGAAGTTTGAATAACTTTCATATTACATAAAAAAAGATATAGATATTTATCATCTATATCTTTTTTATATAAATTTAAAATTATTGTAATTCTACAACAGCTCCTGCTTCAACAAATTTAGCTTTCATAGCTTCAGCTTCTTCTTTAGCTACGTTTTCTTTTATTGTTTTTGGTGCTCCATCAACTAATTCTTTTGCTTCTTTCAATCCTAATCCAGTTGCATCTCTAACAACTTTTATTACAGCTATTTTATTAGCTCCAGCTTCTTTTAATACAACATTAAATTCTGATTTTTCAGCTACTGCTTCTCCAGCAGTTCCAGCTGCAGGTGCTGCTACTGCTGCTGCAGTTACTCCATATTTTTCTTCAATTCCTTTTACTAATTCTGATAATTCAACTACTGTTAAGCTATCAATTTCTTCTAACATTTTATCTGTTTTTTCACTCATTTTTTTAAATCTCCTTTTTAATTATTTTTTTGATTTTTTTAAGTAAATCACACTTATTTTAAATTATTTTCCTTCTGATTCTTTTTTTACTCTAACAGCATCTAATGTAGCTGCAAGTTTTGATACATTTGCAAGTAAACATCCAGCAAGTTTTGCTATTAATTCTTCTCTTGATGGAAGTTGTGCAAGTACTTTTAGTTCTTCTACTGAAGAAACTTTTCCTTCTAGAACTCCTCCTTTTATTTGATAAAAGTCGTTGTCCTTAGAATAATTGTAAATTGCTTTTAAAGCTGGTAAATAAGATTCATTAGCAATAATGACAGCTGTTGGTCCAGTTAATACATCATCTAATTCTTTTATACCACATTCTTCTAAAGCTCTTCTTGTTATATTATTCTTTATAACAAAATATTCAGCATCAGCTTCTCTTATTTTTTTTCTTAGTTCTGTAACGTCTGATACACTAATACCTCTATAATCTGTTAAAAGAACTAAATTAGCATTTTTCATTTTTTCAGCTAATTTTTTTACTTCTTCTTGTTTTTGTTTTAAAATTTTCTCACTAGCCAATTTAAGTTTCACCTCCATTTAAAATTTTATATAAAAAGCTAAACATAATTAGCTTTACTTATAACAAATAAACTCTTTAATTTACCTCAGCGAGATAAATTAAAGAGTCTTTTTTTCTCTTATATAATTTACCTCGGTAGGACTTACATTTGCCTACTTTCTTCGGTATATTTAATTATTATTTTTGATTTATAAATAATCCAGGTCCCATTGTTGTTGTTACAGCTACACTTTTGATATATTGTCCCTTAGCTGCAGCTGGTTTTGCTTTTATTATAGCTTCTATTATAGCTTGATAATTTTCTACTAATTTATCTGTTCCAAAAGAAACTTTTCCTATTCCTAAATGGATTATATTAGTTTTATCTAATCTATATTCAACTTTACCAGATTTAATTTCTGAAATAGCTTTTGTTACATCCATAGTAACTGTTCCTGATTTAGGGTTTGGCATTAATCCCTTTGGTCCTAATACTTTTCCTAATCTTCCTATAATTCCCATCATATCTGGTGTTGCTACTATAACATCATAGTCGAACCAATTCTCTTTTTCAATTTTTGGTATTAATTCTTCAGCTCCAACAAAATCTGCTCCAGCAGCTTCTGCTTCTTTAGCTTTATCTCCCTTAGCAAATACTAATACTCTAAGAGATTTTCCTGTTCCATTTGGAAGTACTACTGTACCTCTAACTTGTTGATCTGCATGCTTTGAGTCTACACCTAATTTAACATGTAATTCAACAGTTTCATCAAATTTTGTTTTTGGCATTTTTTCAATAATTTCAAAAGCTTCTTTTGCTTCATAAACTTTAGAGCTATCTACTAATTTTGCAGCTTCTAAATATCTTTTTCCTCTTTTCATTTTTTCCTCCTTTGGTTTTAACGAATGCTCTTAACATTCTCCCAATAATTTAATTTATTATTCAGTAACAACTACACCCATAGATCTAGCTGTTCCTTCTACCATACTCATTGCAGCTTCTAATGATGCAGCATTCAAATCTTCCATTTTTTGTTCAGCAATTGCTTTAACTTGTTCTTTTGTTATTTTAGCTACTTTTTCTTTATTTGGTTTTCCTGATCCTTTTTGTATTTTAAGAGCCTTTTTTATAAGAACTGCAACTGGTGGAACTTTAGTAATAAATGTGAAAGATTTATCTTTATAAACAGTTATAACAACTGGTATTGTCATTCCTGGTTGATTAGCTGTTCTATCATTAAATTCTTTAACAAATTGCATTATATTAACACCACTTGATCCTAAAGCTGGTCCTACTGGTGGAGCTGGTGTTGCTTTACCTGCTTCTATTTGTAATTTAATTACATTTACAACTTCTTTCTCTGCCATTTTCTTTTTCGCCTCCTTTAATTAACTTTTTGTACTTGAGCAAATTCTAATTCTACTGGAGTTTCTCTCCCAAACATAGAAACTAAAACTTTTACTTTTTGCTTTTCTTTATTAATTTCTTGAACAGTGCCAACAAACCCTTCTAAAGGTCCATTTAACACCTGTACAGAATCATTAACATCATAATCTACATTTATTGGAACTTCATCAAATCCCATATTTCTTATTTCAGAATCTGTTAATGGAATAGGGTCTGTTCCAGATCCAACAAATCCAGTAACTCCTCTTGTATTTCTTACAATATACCAAGATTCTTCTGTTACTATCATTTTTATTAAAACATACCCAGGAAAAACTTTTTTTAAATTAGTTTTTCTTTTTCCATCTTTAATTTCTACTTGTTCTTCCATAGGAACAACAATATTAAAGAAAAAATCTTCTAATTCTCTATTCTTTATAGTTTTTTCTAAGTCAGTTTTAACTTTGTTTTCATATCCAGAGTATGTATGAACAACATACCACTTTGGTTCTTTTTTGTTCTCTTCTTGAGACATATATTTTAGCCTCCTTTTATTCCACTAACTAATTTTTCTATTCAGTAGTATCTTCTACACTATTAGTTATTTCTTCATTTAAATCTTCTCCGGTTGTGTCCTCAGCAGATATAGAATCTTCAACTGATTGACCTGATGTTATAGCTGATTTTATTTTTCCCGTTCCAAAATTATAAGCGTTTTCAAATATAAAATCTAATACAAATACGATAAACGCAATTATTAAAACAATAACAATAACAGCTATTGTTTTATTTACTAATTCTTTTGGTGTAGGCCAAGTTACTTTTTTTAATTCAGCTTTAAAATTTTTAAATGAATTTTTCTTTTCCTTTTTTACACTTTTACTATTATTTTTTTCTTGTTTTGTTATTTTTGTATCAATAACTTCTTTTTTTTCTTTTTTAGCCATTTTATTTCCTCCTTAAAAGGGCTATTTTGTTTCTTTATGAGTTGTACGTTTTTTGCAGAATTTACAATATTTAACTAATTCTAATCTATCAGCATTATTTCTTTTATTCTTTGATGTCATATAATTTCTTCTTTTACATTCTGTACACTCTAAAGTAATGTTTTCTCTAGGTCCTTTTGTTGCCATTAAACTACACCTCCGTTTTAAATTTAATGAAGTACTTAAATTTTTTATTTATTTTTTAACGATGTGATTGCATGATAAATACATGCTTTAATACTTTAACACAAATATAGCAATATGTCAATATTTTCTAGTAATTTAAATAAAAAAATGTTACGTTTCAGACTAAAATATTCTTTATATTTATTGTAAACGTTTGTAGGGGCAGTCCTTGTGTCCGCCTGTAAAAATCACGAGTCGACACAAGATCGACCCCTACAAAATATTATTTCTTCTTTTTTTCAACTGAATAACCAAATTTTCCAATTTTCTTTCCTAAAGAATAATATCCACCATTTGCATAAGCTATTAAATTACATTTACTTATATCAAATGCACCATTTTCATCTATATATTTTTCATCAGCATCAATTGATAAAACATCAGCAACAAACATTGTATGTGATCCTTGTTCTATCACTTCTATAACTTTACATTCAATCGAAACTGGACTTTCCTTTATTAAAGGGCATTCAATAAAATTAGCTTTTTCTTTTGTTAATTGCATTTCTTTAAATTTATCGTATTTTGCTCCACTTCTAACTCCACACCAATCTGTAGCAAATGCTAATTCTTCTGTTGTAAGATTTATTGCAAATTCTTTAGTTTTCTTTATTATATTATATGAATATCTTTCTGGTCTAACAGATATGTAAACTCTTGCAGGATTTGTATTTAAAATTCCTGTCCAAGCTACTGTTATTATATTAGATTTTTCCATATCTCCACAACTAACCATAACTGCTGGTATTGGATATATAAATGTTCCTGGTTTCCAAACTGTTTTTGACATTATTTTTCCTCCTCTTTTTTTAACTCATTATAGCATTTTCTGCATACTGGTATATATTCTAAGTCTCCTACCTTTATGTCTGTTTTTTTATTGCCTTTATAATATGAAAATATTGCATTATCACATTTGCATATTTCACAAACTGAAGTTAATAGTTCAACATTATCTGCTATACACATTAAATCACCTATTTTACCAAAAGTTTTTTTTTCTGATGTTAAATTTAATCCTGATATATAGAATTTTTTCCCTTGTTGTGCTAATTTTTCTATACTACTAACATCTCCTTTTAAAAATTGAAATTCATCTATGAAATATACATCTGAATTATAGTTTTCTATTTCTTCTATCGTATTTATATTTATAGCATTTATTTTTTCACCATTCCTAGATGATATAAAATTATCTCCAGCTCGATTATCTAATTGAGGTTTAAAAATTAATATATCTTTTCCTGCTATTTCTTGTCTATGTAATTCATTAGACATTCTTTGACTTTTTCCACTTTTCATTGGTCCTACAAATACATTTATATCACCCATTTTTCTGCTCCTTTTATTTTTGTAAATATAATATCATATTATCTAAATTTAGTGTAGTCTTTTATTTATTAATTTCAAAAAAACAAGCATTATGCTTGTTTTTTTGAAATTAATTATACTTTTGATAAGTTTTAGCTACCTCTATAATTGTCTGTACATGTGACCAGTTATTTTTTTTTAGTTCTTCATCTAATCTAACAATCTCAGAAATTGGAACATTATAAACTTTAGAAAATTTTTTTAACATATTCCAACTTACACTCTTCCGGTCACTTTCAACGTCACAAATATAAGTAGCTGCACATCCAATTGTTTTCGCTAGCCCTTTTACAGATAATTCTTTAGTCTGCCTAAAAAGTTTTAAGACCTTACCTATTTTTGCCATCTAATTTCCTTCCTTCAATTGAATTTTAGGTAAATAATTTTACAAAAATATTTTATCGCAAATTATGTAAATTGTCAATAATTAATTAGATGCCTATTTATAAGTATATATATAAATAAATTAGCAAAATTTAAAATTGTTATTATACGAACAAAAGCGGCATGATTAAAATTCTTTAACATTTTAGAGAACTTTTCATGCCGCGTCTTTGTTCGCCGCGAAAATTTCTTCAGAAATTTTCTGTGGAATGTTGGCGAAGCCTTTATATAATAGGAATTGCAAAGCAATTTCCTATTATATAAAAATAGCTATTAAATAATAAATAATTAATTTATTTATTATTTAATAGCTATTTAAAATAAAAAAATCCTGGCAACTTCCTATTTTCCCAGCAGGGTAACCCGCAAGTATCTTCGGC
>JBJFFD010000046.1:0-63619 GCA_051891335.1 Candidatus Scatovivens sp. | reverse complement strand
GTCTCTTAAAGGATATTTTATTGTTTACTTTTCAATGTTCTTGTTCACTTTTATCGGTGAACGTGTTTTATTTTAACACAACCACTCATTATTGTCAACAACTTTTTTTAAAAAATTTTCAAAAATTCACTTTTTATTTTTTTGTTGTCTTTTTCTTGCTTTTTTCTAGCTTATTTTACAATATAATTGAATGTTTTGTGCGTCAACATTTTTTATTATACTTCTTTTTTTTCAACAAGTAAATGGTAATTTCTTCTATCTACTTTTGCTAGTATAATATTTTGTGTCAACATTTTTTATTATACTTCCTTTTTTTCAACAAGTAAATGGTAGTTTCTTCTATCTACTTTTTATTAGCATAATATTTTGTGTCGACAATTTCTATTATACTATTTTTATATAACAAGTAAATGGTAATTCTTGTCAATTTTTTTTATAGAAAAAATAAACCCTCATTATTGAACTTTTTATCTAATAATGAGAGTTTACTTTATTTATGTGTGTATTCTTTTTATTTTATGCTGATTTAAGTTCTAATCTCAACTTATCAGCAATCATTGCTATAAATTCTGAATTAGTTGGCTTACCTTTATTTTCTGGAATTGTCAAATTTGCCTGTTTTCAAACTTTTTGTTTTTCCTCGCTAATCAATTTTGATAATCTTCCCAAAAGTTTATTGCATTACTCTTAATATATTCATTGCATTAATTGTAATGGATTTTTTAAGTATTTGCAATAGCAGCAAACCACTTTTTTATAGGTTTGCGCGAAAAGTATAAAACACTTGAAAAGTTGCATATTTGACTTTTTAAGGCTTTAAAAAAGCAATAGACCAAAATCTATTGCTTTTTATTTTAATTACCAAAAAAAGTTTATCTGTACATCCTTTAATAATTTTTCTGTTCCATCTGTAAATGTAATTCTTACATTAGTTTCATATCCACCATCTGTAAGTTTCTGTTTTTCTTCTACTGCATTTTTTATTGTTTTTCCTGCAGTTTCTTTATATTCTTTTGCAACAACATTTGAATATCCATCAAAATAGAATAATTTATTATCTTCTGTTATTACAGATATTCTTTCATTTCCATCAGTTTCTTCAAATAATAAATTACTATCTGATGGCCATTGCACGAAAGCATCTTTCATTTTTATACTGTTATTATTTTCATCTTTTATTTGTGTGTATTTTCTTGTTTCATAATCATATGTATACATTGTGTTATCTGCTTTAATAAATATTTGTTCACAAAAATTTCCTAAGCTTTTTACAAAGTTACCCTCTAGCTCTTCATATGAGCTTCCTTCTTCGTTAACTAAATCTCCATTAGCTAATAAGAAATATGGTGGTTCTGTAACTCTTATTGAAGAATTTCCATTTGTCATATCTATTACTTTTCCACTTATATTAACCTTTTCAAAATCACTATTCAAAGTTCCGCCACCAATTATACTCTTTCTAATGTTTGTTCTCCCCATATATTTAAACTTTTTGCTTTTCCATCTATTGAATTAATTGGAGCTTTAAAATTCCCACTATAAAAATATGCTACTCCATTTTCAATTTGAATTTTTGTATTGTACCATTCAATTTTTGTTTTATCTATTTCATCATCATCTTTAAATTGCCAATATAATCCTTCATATTTTTCATATGGATATTTTTCTATTTCGTTTTCTTCATTTGTAGAATTTTCTGGTTTATTTTCACCAAACAAATCTAAATATAATGTTCCATCTTTACTTATTATTTTCCCTTCTTTAGTTAAAAACATTAATTCTTCTTGATTAGGAATTTCTAGGATTTCTAAAAAGCTATATTCATTTAATATAACTTCAAATGAGTTTCCAAAAAGTTCTATATCTTTTTTATTTTTATATAGTTTTCCATCTTCTGTTAATACTACTGTTTCACCTGTTTGTTTATTTAATGGAACTACATATTTAACCTTACCATTTATTCCTGTAGTGTTGGCATGAGTATTTTGATTGTCTTTCACTCCAGAATACAAAACTCCATTTTCTATAAAATATCCTGTTTCATAAATATTTTTATAATTTGCTGTATTTGATATTATTACGTCGTTATTTTTTATATCTCCTGCTTTATCTTCAACAAAGCCTAAATAATATACTACTCCTAAAGTAACTACTAATACTAGAATAATAAACAGATAAACTACTGTTGAAAATCTTACTTTTATTTTTTTTCTCTCTCCTATTTTTCTCTCTCCTTTGTTATTAAATTTTACTTATATATTTTATCTTATTCTTAATCTTTTTACAATAGTTTTGGGTATTATTTTGGAATTTTTTGACATAGTTCTGTGAGTATGGGCTTATATAATTTATATTATTAAATTATATTACCCAGTAGTTTTTTACATTCCTCATCTACTGCTTCTGTTTCAACGCATTTTTTTATTATGCGTATAGGACACCTTGTACTTAATACAATACGATTAACTAATGCAAAAGAGCTTGTTATTTAAAACAGTATACCTCCTACTCATTTGCCATAGTTTCCTATGATAAGTATACACCTTTTGCAAGTAACGCAATTAATAGTAGCTAGCGCAAAAAGCTGTAAATTTCAACCTTTTTGTGCCTTCTAGCCAGATTAATTACATGACTTTGTTTTTTCACTTTATACTTTTTAAGTTCTTCTTAGATATTAACTTAAAATAATTATTATTTAAAAATATCTATTTTTTTTATATGCATTATTATATTTTTTCTTCTCAAAAAAATTTGATCTAATTAATAAAATCGTCCACTTCAAAATCAATTTTTTACATAATAAAAAAACTCCAAAATTACTGTTATTATTCAATGAATATTATTGAAATAATAACCAATAAATCTTGGAGGTTTATTGCATTACTCTAATTTAATTTATTGGATTGAGTTCTGATTTTTCACTTTTTCTACTGCAAATATCTCCAATAAATTTTGATTTGTTGCTATTGGTCGTTTTTGCAAGCACGCTTTTTGCAGGGGTTTTAGAAAAGCTTATGCTGATTTAAGCTCTAATCTCAACTTATCTGCAATCATTGCTATAAATTCTGAATTAGTTGGCTTACCTTTATTAGCATTAACAGTATATCCAAATATGTTTTCAACAGTCTCAACTTGACCTCTTGACCAAGCCACTTCTATTGCATGTCTAATAGCACGTTCTACTCTGCTTGATGTTGTTTTATATTTTTTAGCAAGATCTGGATATAAGCTTTTAGTTATTTGGTTTATAACGTCAATATCTTTGATAGCCATTATTATTCCATCTCTTAAATATTGATATCCTTTAATATGTGCTGGCACTCCAACTTCATGTATAATATTAGTTACCATAGCCTCTAAATTATCTTCTTTAACATGACTATTCATATTTATAAAGTTTTGTTTTATTTCTCTGGTCACTAAAGAAGATCTATCAATCTCATGACTCTTTTTTAGTTCTCTTATTCTCTTTATTAGTAAATCAATTTCAAATGGTTTTATTATATAGTATTCTGCTCCCAAATTTATTGCTTTTGCTGTTATTTTATCTTGACCCACAGCAGATAACATTATACAAGTTACCATTTTTCCTTCCTGATTTAATTTTTCTAATACACCAATACCGTCCATATGTGGCATAATAACATCTAGTAATACAACATCTGGATTTAGATTTTTTATTTTTTCAAATGCTTCAATACCGTCTTTTGCTGTAGCTATTACCTCCATGTCATCTTCTTGTTTTAAATACTCTATTACAGTTGATACAAATTCTGTATTATCATCTGCCAATAATATTTTTATTTTTTCTTTCAAAATATTTCCTCCTATCTTTTTATTTTTTCTCTCGCTTTTTTACACAATCTTTTGTTTCTTTTCCTTACACGACAATTATATTTTTAAATTTTTACTTTCGCAAGCAAAACAGGTCGCGGCTTTTTCGTTTATTCGACATTTATATAGCAAAATTTGTCAATAATTGTTTTACTTAAAATTTTAAAATTTAATTTATTCATATCTTTTTCAAGCGTTTCTGCCATTTTATCTGTTATTTCAATATATACATCTATATTTTCTAAATAGTCCATTCTATAAATTTTCATACTATTTTGTCGTATATAGTAATTTAATTTTTCTAAATCTTTATATTCTACTTCGATTTTTATTCTTTGTCCCAATTCCTTCTTTATAATTTTCATATCTTTTAAAATATTTTTTACACTGTCTGTATATGCTCTTACCAACCCTCCTGTTCCTAATAATACACCTCCAAAGTATCTTGTAACTATAACTAAAACATTTTTTAGATTTTCTCCTCTTATAACATTTAGCATTGGTTGTCCTGCTGTTCCAGAAGGTTCACCATCATCACTATATTTTTCAACTATTAAATTATTTGAAATAACTCTAAAAGCATAGCAATTATGTCTGGCATCAAAAAATTTCTTTTTTGTTTCCTTTATTATACAATTTGCCTCTTCTTCATTTTCTATATAAAATATACTTGTTATGAACTTAGACTTTTTTACAGTAATCTCGCCTATACTATTTTTTTCAATTGTTTTTAACACACATTTCCTCCGTTTCAAACTACATATATAATTTATATAACATTTTTTTTGTTTTTTCAATAGTTTATATTATTTTATAAAAAAATACACATAGTTTTTTATAACTTATGTGTATTTTTACTTAAAAAGAATTTTTTTAAGTTTTGTATTATTTTTATTTTTCTAACATATATCCTTCTACATTTAAACTTTCTATTTCTCTTTTAGAATCATAAGAAAAATTCAAATTAGTTATATAAATTCTTCTAGAATTATCTATTGATATAATATTGTTTTCTTCAAAGTATTCATCATCACTATAATATCTTCCTTTTTCTTCAATTAATTTTTCTAGAAGTTTTGATAAGTCTATTTTAGTTTCTTTTTCTTCGTCTTCTCCATAAGTTATCTTAATATTATTTACATCTATATTATATCTATTATTATAATCACTTTCGAAATAATAAATTTTAGAATATCCTGATATGTCCATTTCTTTTAGACTCTTGTTTTTATATATATATTTATTATCATTATAGTAGTATTCATTTTTCTCTAGTTCTTCTATATCTTCTGCAGTTAATTTAGTATTTATATATTTGTCTCCGTCAAATTGTTCTTTTAAATACCTATAAGCTCCTTTATATTTTGCCTTTTCTTCTTTTGAACAGTTATTAAATTCTATAGCATTTTTAACATATTGGTCTAAAATATTTTTTTGGCTTAAATTGCTAACTACTCTATAGTTAATAGGAGAAATTAAATATATTATTACCATTACGAATATCACTAGTAACAATTCTCTTAAATTTTTTTCTTTTTTTATTATTATTGCAAAAAAACTTATTAATTGAAATACTATAAATATAACAAATAAATATCTTGATGATGTAAAACCATATTGATGAATTCTTGTACATATTGAATATATTTCTAATATTATTAAAGGTAAATATGTATATGGAATTTTATTAATTATTTTATTAAACTTTTCATTTTTAATAGCAGATGTCATAGCCCAAACTGGTATTGCTACTAAATATATAGCTATTAAAATTCTTCCTATTATATTTTTTGGAATTTCCCATAAAATTAAAATTTTAGCAATGTAAATATATATAATTACTATAGATATTATTGTTAATGGTAATATTACATATAGCAATAATTTTTCTATAAATGTATTAACTTTTATATTTTCTGTATTAGAAAATACTGAAATCATTGATGGAATATAAAATAGACCTAATACCATTATAAGAAGTCTATATATAATTGTATAAAATTCACCATCTAAAATTAGAGTTATAAATATTCCTGCTACTGCTGATATTCCAATATTTAGAATAATGTATGTAATTCCAACTATGAAAGATTCTGAAAAAACTTTAAGCAAATATTCTTTTATATCTAATTTTGATTTTTTTGATAATTTATAAACTATTAATAAAATCAAACATATAATATAGCAACCACAAGTATTCTCCATAATTATGTTAGTTTTTTCTTGCGTAAAATTGAATAATACGTTTTTATTATATGAATAATTATAAAAGAAAATTGAAATTAACAAGGATAAAATAATCGAAATATATTTTTTTATTTTTTTATTTTCAAAAAATACTTCTGAAAATAAAGTTCCTATAGCCCATATAGTTCCAACAAAAAGAATATCCATTAATGTACGTGTTTTTATTATAAAATTATCAATACAAACTGCTGAAATGATTGTAAGAATTATTATTATCACCATTGTTATTGGATATTTTTTAGCCACCTCTTTAAGTTTTTCCGACATTTTTACAAATAAATTTTTAAGTTTACTCATAAGCTCCCCTTTCTAAAATTAATAATTTTTACCAGATGTGTATCCTGTTGAATATGCTATTTGAAGATTAAATCCTCCAGTATATGCATCCACATCTATTATTTCTCCTGCGAAAAATAACCCATTTATTATTTTTGATTCCATATTTTTAGGATTAATTTCTTTTGTTGAAATTCCTCCAGCTGTTACTATTGCTTCTTCTACTGGTCTAAATCCAGTTATTGCAATCTTAAAATTTTTAAGTAAGCAAATAAATTTTTTCCTTTCTTCTTTTGTTATTTCATTTACTTTTTTATCTTCATTTATATTAGATAGCTGTATTATTACTGGAATTAATTTTTGAGGTAATAATTTACTTAGACTATTTTTAAATTCTTTGTTCTTAAATTCTTCGAAATCCTTCAAAATTCTATTATTTAATTCTTCCTCTGAAAGTGCCGGTTTTAAATCTATATTTAATTCAATTTTTTCATTTTTTATTTTATCATTAATGTTTTTATATCTTAATAAATGAGCTGAACTACTTAATATTGTAGGCCCACTAACTCCAAAATGAGTAAATAGCATTTCTCCAAAATCATTATATATTTCTTTTTTACTTTCTATATCTTGTAATTTTATTTTTACATTTTTCAAAGATAATCCTTGTAATTTTTTACATATCTTTTCATCTGCTTTTAAAGGAACAATTGAGCCTTTCGGTTCTATTATTGTGTGTCCTAGTCTTTTAGCAAGTTCATATCCTTGACCCGTTGAACCAGTATTAGGATAGCTCTTTCCACCTGTAGCTAGAATAACTTTATCACAGTATATATTTTCATTTTTAGTTTTAATGCCAGTTACTTTATTATTTTCTATAATTATTTGTTTTACTTCTGAGCTTAACTTTATTTTTATTTTTAATTCTTTCATTTTCTTTATAAAACAATTTAAAACATCTTCTGCTTTATCTGTTACTGGAAAAACCCTATTTCCTCTCTCATTTTTTACTTTTAAACCTTCTTGTTTTAAAAAGTTTATAATATCCTCATTTGAATAATTTTGGAAGGCACTATATAAAAATCTTCCGTTTCCTGGAATATTATTAATAAATTCTGAAATTGGTAAACTGCTTGTTATATTACATCTTCCTTTTCCTGTTATTAAAAGTTTCTTTCCTAATCTTTCATTTTTTTCTAATAAAGTCACTTCATTTTTTTCTTCTGCTGAAGAAATTGCTGCCATCATTCCAGCTGGTCCACCACCAATTACAACAACTTTCATTTAATCATCCTTATTTTCTATTATTTTTTTAATTAATTCTATTACAAATTCTTGAGCACCATAAGCAACATCTCTCTCATAGTCTTCATTTAATATGTAATTATCTGATATTATCCTTATTCCTATAACAGGTACTTTATATTTGTTTGCTACAGTATAAGTACCTATAGATTCCATGTCTGCTGAAATTGCTCCTGTTTTTTTATTAATCCAAACAATTCTATCCGCTTCTTTATCCCAAGCATCTCCACTTCCTAGCAATCCAATATGCACTTTCCTTTTATTATTTTTATCACTTAACATTTCTGCGTATTTAAGCAAATTTGAATCAGATTTTAATATTGAAGAATAATTTTCTAAAGTTTCATCAGATATAAAATTTACAATATTCCACTCAAAAGGATTGCACCCTTCTCCAATTGATTTTTTATTTGTTTCGTAAGAATTTAAATTTATGCATCCACTTCCTATTACCAAATCATTTTTATGAATATTTTCAGCTTGTCCTCCAGCTACTCCTTGATTTATTACACATAATGGATTAAATTTTTTTATACCTATTAATGTAGAAATTGTAGAATTTATTGTGCCTATTTTGGTCTCAGATAAAATTACAGGATATCCATTTAGATTTCCTTTTATATAATTGTATCCATCTATAATAATCTCTTCTACTTCATATAATTTTTCTTTTATATAATCTAATTCAATTTTCATTGCACCCTGTATTAATATTGGATTTTTCATTGTAAATTATTTAATTCCCTTCTTAATTCATAATTCTATATTAGGAGTTTCTAATATAGTATAGTAATGCCGTTGATTAATAACATTCTAGTAGTTTAATACAAAATTTATTTTCATATTATTTCATCATATTTTGTATAGCTTTTAATACTCCTAATTTGCCATATTCATATGTTAATCCGCCTTGTTGAAATGCTATGTATGGATATCTTATTGGTGCATCACAAGAAAGTTCGATTGAAGACCCCATTGTGAATGCTCCTGCAGCCATTATTACTTTATCTGTATATCCTGGCATATCCCAAGGCATAGGCACAGATGAAGAATCAATAGCAGATCCCTTTTGGATTCCCTGTACATATTTTATTAAATCATTTTCATTTCCAAATTTTATTGTTTGAACAATATCAGCTCTTTTTTCATTATATTTTGGCTGAACATCATATCCTAAATTTTCTAATATTTTACTTGTAAATACTGCTGTTTTTAAGCTACTTGCCACTACTGATGGTGCCATATATAATCCTTGCAAAAAGCTTTTATTTATTCCTAAAGATGGTCCAACTTCTTTTCCTTGCCCAGGTGCAGTTAGTCTTTCAGCACACAATTCTATTAGTTCTTTTTTTCCAGCAATATAAGCCCCGTTTGGTGCTAATCCTCCTCCAAGATTTTTTATTAATGAGCCAACCATTATATCTGCTCCACATTTAATTGGTTCTTTTTCATCAACAAATTCGCCATAGCAATTATCTACCATTATTATTACTTCTTGATTTACTCTTCTTATTTGTTTTATTATATTTTCTATTTTGTCAATTGTTAAACTTTTCCTTGTTGCATATCCTCTAGACCTTTGAATCTCTATAACTTTTATATCTTTTTTACTTACTCTATCTATTATTTTTTCTGTATCAAATTCATTATCAACTAAGTCTATTTGTTCATATTTTACTCCAAATGATTTTAATGAGCTTTGATTTTCCTCCAAACCTATTATTGAGTCTAGAGTATCGTATGGTTTTCCTGATATACTAAGTAGTGTTTCATTTGGTCTTAATAAACCAAATAATGTAACTGTTATAGCATGTGTTCCAGATATAAACTGATTCCTTACTAAGCTATCTTCTGCTTCTAGCACTTCTGCAAATACTTTTTCTATTGTGTCTCTACCTACATCTCCATATCCATATCCTGTTGTGCTATTAAAGTGTATATCGGAAATATTATTATTTTGAAAAGCTTTTAAAACTTTAATAGAATTTTTAATACAATTTTCATCTATTTTTTTTAAAATTCCTTTTATTTCTTCTTCTGTTTTATTTGATAATTCTTCTAATTTATTACTTATTCCAAATTCATTATACATATTAATTTTATTCTCCTTTTAACTCTATACAATGTATAGTATCAGTTTGCTCTATTTTATATTTTCCAATAAATTCTGGCATATAATAAGTATCTAATTTATATGATGGTTCAACAACAATTTTTCCTTCTTTATCAATTACTCCCCAGACTCCTTGAGTTGCTACAGCTGCATATCCATGTCCATTTAGTTCTGTCACAAAATCATATATACAATCAACAATAATATTTCCATTTCTATCAGAAAATCCCCATTTTCCATCCTGTTTTATAGAATATATTTGATTATTAGGATATATTTCAATATTATTTACAACTTCTCCATCATTATTTATATAAATTTTTTCATTATCTGAATATATAACAGAATAATTTTCATCTACTCTATCCACAATTGCCCTACTAATTGTGGATACAATCTCCATATTTTTTGAATATATATCAGTTTCATCTGAATCAAATTTTTTAGCCTCCAATGCGTTTGCTCCTTCAATATTTAATATATATTCATATTCTGCCAAAACTACATTTCCTTGCCAAACCTGCCAAACTCCATATTTTCCTTCTTTATCAGTAAAAATAAAATAATCATCAAAAGCATATGATAAATATGAAAAATTTTCATCAACAATAATACTTTTACTTATAATACAATAATCTCCATTTTCTTTCTGAGCTATGAAATATTCAGGATTTTCAGTTTCTATCATTGAAATATAGTTAATATTATTTAAAGCATTTCCATTTATATCATAAAGAGTCTTTACACCATTATCATTAACACAAATATAATTTCCTGCCAATGAATATTCTTCATAAATAGAATCTAATATCTTTTTTCCACTATTATTATAAAATCCATATTTATTTCCCTTTTGAACAATAAATATATTTGAAGTGTCTGAATAAAAAATATTTTGGTATTCTAAAGATATAATCCTCTTTTTATCTTTATAAACTCCCTTTTTCCCCCTATCCATACATATTAAATATACTTCATTATCTTCATATTCTAATACTCTTTCAATAGATTCATATTTTGTATCTATTATAATATTTCCTTTATAATCTATATATCCAAAAATATCTCCAGAATTTGTCTTTATCTTAGTTATATATCCTGTCTTATTGTAGTCATCAGTCTGAGAACAATATCCATCTCCTATTATATCATCATATTTTAAGTCTATTATTATATTACCATTACTATCTAATACCCCATATTTATCATCTTTTTTTACAAGAATTGCCCCTGGTTTATTTTTAAGACTAGATATAGATTGATATATGGGTTCTGTGAGTTTGTATCCATCTAAATCTATCAAGCCATATTTTTCATTCTCTTTATATTTTAATACCTTGGCTTCAAAATCTATAAATGCCGTATCTGAAGTTCTTAAAAGAGAAACTTCTTCATATTCTGTAAATATCTCTTCTCCTCTTTCATTTAATATAATATAGTCACCTTTTTCATCATAACAAAAGAATACATCTTTAGACTCATTTGGTATATATATTTCATTATATTTAGTCTTTATAATCTCATTTCCATTCTTATTTATAACACCAGTTCTGTTATCTAATCCATATAAAACAAAATATTCATATTCCTGCTTATTATATGATATTTGATTATTTTTTTCTCCAAGCAATGCTTTTACTACTATACATATAATTAAAATAATTAATAATATAAAAATTACTACAGCAATTGATATTTTCTTCAAACTATATTCTTGTTTTTTATTATCTCTTTTTTTCCTTACATTCCTACCATTAGACAATTTTATTTACCTCTTTTAATTTTTTTCTTTTTTATTTTATCATATCAAGTAATCTTTTACAATTAAATAAAGATGAATTTTATAAATTCATCTTTATTCATTTTCTATTTGTAATTTAATTTTTCCAGCTTTTTTCTTAATTCTCTGAATTGCTGTATCTACTGATTTTATTTTTGAATTTACTTTTGTTGCAATATCACTATAGCTTTTTCCTTTTTTATATTCTTTTAATACTTGTTTTTCAAAATCGCTTAAATTTTCATCCATTTTCTTTTCAATAAAATCATAATATTCTTTTTTAGTTATTGTCTCTAAGGGATCTTCTGCAGTTTTATTATCTAATATTCCTAGAATGTCAATATCGTCATCATCATATACTGGAGCATTTAAAGAAAATGCAGAATTTAAAGGAATATTTTTTTGTCTATTAGCACTTTTTATTGATGTTATTAATTGTCTTTCAATACATAAATTAGCAAAATTTTTAAAAGAATTTTGTTTTTCAGTATTATATGACTTTGTGGCTTTGTAAAGTCCTATAAGTCCTTCTTGAATAATATCATCTCTTTCAACTCCATTAGCAAAAAATTTACTTGCTTTAATGTTTACAATATCATTATATTTGTCAATTATATATTCTAAAGCATTATTATCTCCAGATTGAATCAAATTTATTATTTCGTTGTCTTGCATATTTTTATATTTATTGTCTGCAGAAAGATTAGTAATCATAAGTGTTTTCCTCCTACGATGATTCTAAAACTATTATATTTTGTAAATTTCTTTCTGTCAATAAGTTTTTCCTTTATTTTTAGGTATTTTCGCAAGATTTTTCTTGTTTATTTAACATAATTATTCTATTATGTACTTTTTTTTAATTTAAAACAATTTTATATAATAATAGCAGGGTATTATACCCCGCTATTATTTATAGGTTAAACATTTTTTTTAATTCTCTTAATCTCATATCTCCAATACCTTCGATTTTTAAAAGAGCATAAAGACCAAATTCATCTACATATCCTTGAAGTTGATCTACCCTTGTAATTCCTGCTCTTTTTAAAACTGTTTTGGTTTGTGGTGATATATTGTAAGAAGAAATACTTTTTTCGAGATTCTCTTTTTTGTTATGTGCTGTTTGTTCTTCCATTTTTTTCAGAATCTTAACAGCTAGATATGAATCAACCCCACTTTTTAATAAGATCCGTTGCGCATTTAAATAGCTTAGATTTATCATGCTAACACTCCCTTATAATTTTTATATATTAATTATAGCAGCATTGTAATATTATGTCAACATTGATGCTGTTAGTTTTAAAAACATTTATTTTCTCCTTTTAATTAATAGTATTACTATTGCTTCCAGAGCCAACTGTTTGGTTCATTAATGCTCTCCATGTTATTGGTCCTAATATTCCATCCGCTGATAATCCATTCTTACTTTGAAAACTTTTTACAGAATTATAAGTTCTATTTCCAAAAACTCCATCTAGTCCTCCTGTATTATATCCTAAATTAATTAGTGCATCTTGAGCTATACAAACATAGTTTCCTCTACTTCCCAATCTTGTCAAAGGATATCCAGAAGCAACCCATCTATCATCAAAATGTACCCACCTAGGTGTATCAGCAGCAGGTTCAACATAGCTCCATATTCTTGAGCTTACAGCAAGATTTCTCATATATGCTCTTCCTTCTGATGTTAAATTTTGTCCAACATCAAAAGCTACACCAGCATAATGTTGGCTCAATGTTCCATGTCCTCCCTCCCATGGTCTTTTAAACGCAAACCCAACATAGATTGGTCTTCCATAAATATACCTAAAACTATTCCACGATTCCATTGTTTGAACATCTGTCCATAATATATTACTTTTACTACTTCCTCTAAATTCATTTACTGTTAATGTTCTATTTGAATTATATGGCATAGCTTGAGTTAAGCTTCTATTGTATGTTTCCATTCTATTTGAATAATTGTTATAAATTAATATTTTAGCCATAAAAACCTCCATAAAATATATATCTACTATATATTTTATGGAGGTTTAATTTATTAGTTACCATTATCTATACATTTTCTAATAATACATTAAATCTACTTGATAATTTAGTTTTTCTAATTCTATTAAATCCTTTTTGGTTAATATCTCTAGTCTTTTTTCTAAATTTATTGTACCTTTTTCGGAATTATTAAACTCATCATATTCATAGATAGAGCCTACTATATCACCAATTATTGAACCATACATTTTTATTATTCCCTACCCTCTGATAATTGTTTTGCATCTTTATTTTTTTCTCCTAATAGTTCTTTTGCCTTTCTTCCAAAGAAAAGTTTTCCAATACTACTATTCCTAACAGTTTCTGCAAATGATAATGCCTTTTTCAACATTTGTTGTAATCTTTCATTATCACTTTTTAATTTTTGATTTTCTGCCACCACACTCTCTGTTCTTTCGTCTATTCTTCTCAACAATTCTTTTCTCCTCTGTTCGCTACTCTGTTGTAAATTTGGATATTTAGTAACAAGCTCTTGAGTATTTGAATCGAAGATGGAAATTGTCCTAGAAATTTTATCTCCCTCAATAGTTCCAAAAGAGCATAATGCATCGTCTCCGTCTAATATACTCCAATGTCCATTATCATAAAATTTGACTTCTCTACCATTTTGATCTCGTTCAGTAATTATTCCATTTTCCCTAATGTACACTCTTTTCAATGGTGCCTTTATATCTTCGAAATCTACATCAGCACATTCATTGTGACCATATTTTTCTTTTATTTTAGTTTCTATTTCAATGCCCTCTTCATTTATATATGTTACTTGTGCTGTTGTTAAATATGCTTGCGACTTTTCTTCTAACCAAAGTGGATCATCCATAACATAATGTGTATTATCTTCTTTCTCGCTTGTCGTTTGTATTGCAAAACTACCTCCATTTTCTAAATTAACTTTTTTTATTCTATATGCTCCAAAGTTAAATGTGCCATCCTCATTCACTATAACATCTTCTACTCTTATATTAAGTTTTTCTAGTCTTTCTCTAATGCTAGGCATTTCAAATAGTTTTTCTTCTGCGCCTTTTTCAATAAGATTCTTCTTTGCCTCCTCATAATTTTCCCAAAAATATCCCATTCTAATTTTTCTCCTTTTTTATATTTATCTATACATTTTCTCTTGCTTTTATAATTACTCTTTTCTTACCATCATTTGTACATGTTATAAGAGTTATTTCTCTTAATCCATTTGTTCTTTGAGATGTACATGATACATCTGATGGGTCTACCACATATTTATCATAAACAACATACTCTACTGTTCTTCCTTTTTTTGTATCTGTTAATTCTATTATATTTCCTTCAACTAAATTAATAGCTTTACTAAAGAATTTAGAATTTCTATAATTATGACCAACTATGCAAAAATTTCCAACTTCATTTGCATCATCATTTCCTCTATCTTCATCTGCTCCCCAAAACCTTGTAGGTGATATTTTTAACAATTCATCTGTTGTTACGTTTAATATTGGATAGTTGCAATTTATAGAAGGAATGTTTATTGTAGCAACAATATAATACTCTTGACCACTATCGGTTTTATATATAGTTCTGTTAATAGTATTGTTTTCTTCTGGTTCCTCTACTGGTTCTGAAACTATTACTTCAAAAGGATCTTCTGTATTTAATATAACAACAATATTATTATCAGTAAATTTTATTGTAGTGTCATCGGCTATATTTTCTTCAAAATTTAAATTTGAAAGTATTTCTCTAGAAATTGATTCATTTTTGTTTTTATCATATTCCGCATATATGTAATAAGAAAATAAAATACATACTAAAAAAACAGAAATAAAGAAATCGATTTTATAAATCTTTTTCTTTTTTTTCAGTTCAGGTGTCACATATATTTTTTCTGAAACTAGAATCTGGTTCATACTTTCTCCTTTTTACATAATTCTTTAGAATATTATATCATTAAGATTTTTTTTAATCAATAGAATATTCTTACAAATTTCGATTTTGCGTAACACACTATTATTTTACTGTATTTATACACTATCTAGAAAGATAATTAATATTTTATTCTCACATTTTTTGTATTCTTTTCATAGCTTCTATTGTATTTTCTTTTGTTCCAAATGCAGTTAGTCTAAAATATCCTTCTCCACTTGGTCCAAATCCCACTCCAGGTGTTCCAACAACATTTACTTCAGTCAAAAGTTTGTCAAAAAATTCCCAAGAAGTTAATCCATCTGGAACTTTTAGCCATATGTATGGAGCATTTATTCCTCCATATACTGTATATCCAGCTTCAATTAATCCCTCTCTTATTATTTTTGCATTGTTCATATAATATTTAATGTTTTCTTTTATCTGTTTTTGCCCATCATCACTGTAGACAGCTTCTGCTGCCTTTTGAGTTATATATGATACTCCATTAAATTTAGTTGTTTGTCTCCTATTCCATAATTTATTTAAACTGATTTCTTTTCCTTTTTCTGTATATCCTTTTAATTTTTTAGGAACAACAGTATATGCGCATCTTATTCCTGTAAATCCGGCTGTTTTTGAAAAACTTCTAAATTCTATTGCAACATCTTTTGCTCCTTCTATTTCATATATTGTATGAGCAACATCATCTTCTGAAATATAAGCTTCATATGCAGAGTCATATAAAATTATAGATTTATTTTCTTTAGCATAGTCCACCCATTTTTTTAATTCATTTTTATTTATTGTTGTTCCTGTTGGATTATTAGGAAAACAAAGATAAATCATATCTACTTTTTGCTTAGGTAATTCTGGTTTAAAATCATTTTCAGACACTGATGGGATGTAAACTATTTTTTCATATTTACCATTTTTTTCATCAAATTTTCCGCTTCTTCCTGCCATTACATTAGTATCTAGATATACTGGATATACAGGATCAGTAATTGCCACAACATTATCTTTGCTAAATATATCTCCTATATTTCCACAATCACATTTTGCCCCATCTGATACAAATATTTCATCAATATCTATATCTACATTTCTAGAATTGTAATCATATTTTACAATTTTTTCTCTTAAAAAATCATATCCTTGTTCAGGACCATAGCCTTTAAATGTTTCTGAATTTCCAACTTCATAAGCAGCTTTATTCATAGCTTTTACAATTTCAGGAACTATTGGTCTTGTTACATCTCCTATTCCTAGTTTGATAATCTTTTTTTCTGGATTTTTCCTTTGATATTCTCCAATTTTTTTAGCTATTGTTGAAAATAAATAGCTATCTTGTAAATCTAAAAAGTTTTCATTAATTTTAATCATTTTTATATCTCCTTTAGAAGATTTTATTCTAAATAATAATAAATTATTATTATCATTTTTATATTGATAATATATCACTTCAAAATTTACATTTCAACCGTATTTTCTTTTTTACATAGATATGTTATAATATATTTATATATTGCTTAAGGAGTGTTGCTACATGATGTTTTTTATATTAGGAATTATTGCCCTTGTTGCATTGTGGATTTGGATTTTGTATAAAGCCATTCGGAGTTTTCTTATCGAAGACTTTCGTCCATTGTATCTAATAGGAGTAATATTCCTCCTCTACTTTTTCGCAAAAGCAATTTTTGCTTTTGCATTTGGAGGATAAGAGCCTAGCTTCAGGCTCTTTTTTCATATTATAATAAGTTCAAACATAGTGTATTAAACTTTTTCAATTTTTTACTTATTATTTACAAATTAATTTTTAAGCTATATAATAAGAAAAAAATTATAGAGGTGATTAATTTGTTACTAAAAAATTTAATTTCTGGATTAGATATCAAAAATTATATTGGTGATTTAAATATAGATATTTCTAATATAAACTCAGATTCTAGAAAGATAAAAGAAAATGGCTTATTTATTGCCATAAATGGATTTACTAAAAATGGAATAGACTTTATTCCAAGTGCAATTGAAAATGGTGCAATGGCCATTATTGTTGAACCTGATGTTGACATTAATAATTTAAATTTAAATTTACCTGTAATAGCAGTTAACAATACTAGAAAAGCTTTAGCCCAAATTGCTTGCAATTTTTATAATAACCCGTCTAAAAAATTAACTTTAATCGGAGTTACAGGAACTAAAGGAAAAACAACTACTACATTTATGATTAAAGCCTTACTAGAAGCTCATGGCTTAAATGTAGGTTTAGTTGGTAGTATAGCATGCTATATAAATGATGAAAAAATTGAAGATACTGATAGGACAACTCCTGAAAGCATGGATATTCAGAGATATTTAAGCTTAATGGTAGAAAAAAAAGTAGATGTTGCAATTATTGAAGTCTCTTCCCAAGCAATGAAATTAGATAGGGTAACTGGTTGTGATTTTGATATTAGCATATTTACAAACTTTTCTGAAGATCATATAAGTCCTAAAGAGCATCCTAACTTAGATGATTATTTTAACTGTAAACTAGAACTTTTAAAGCAATCTAAAATATGCGTTATAAATAATGATGATGAAAAAGTAAAACAAATTTCATCAATTTTACCTGATAAAAATATTATTACATTTGGAATTGATAATGAAGCTACTTTTAAGGCTAACCCACATACATTAGAAATATCTGATTCTTATATTGACTTCGATTTAAATTACAAGAATAATATAGAAAGAATTGAGGTTGGAATACCTGGTAAGTTTAGTGTTTATAATTCTCTTGGAGCAATAGCTGTTGCATCTACATTTGATGTTTCTGCAGAGGAAATAAGAAAAGCTTTAAAGAATTTAAAAGTACTTGGTAGAAGTGAACTAGTTCCAAACAAATTAGGATTAACAATACTCATAGATTACGCACACACGCCTTCCAGTCTCGAAAGTATTTTAACTGCTGTTAATTCTTATGCTAAAGGAAAAGTAATATGTGCTTGGGGCGTTGGTGGAGATAGAGATAAAGCAAAACGTCCAATTATGGGAGAAATTTCTGGTCGTTTAGCAGATTTTACAGTTCTAATGTCAGATCAAGTTCGTACTGAAGATCCTCTATCTATTCTAAAAGACATAGAAAAAGGTATTATTCCAACAGGAAAACCTTATAAAATTATAGTAGATAGAACAGAGGGAATAAGATATGCAATTTCAATTGCCAAACCAGGAGATATTATAGTAATTCCAGGACTTGGGCATGATTTATATCTTGAAAAAAATGGTGTAAAATATCCTTATGATGAAAGAAAAGTAATTGCTCAAATCATTGATGAAATGTTAGATAAGTGATGGTTGATGTGAACATCAACCATCACTTAATTTTATAGATTTATCTTTCCTTCAAAAACTGTTTCTGCTGGTCCTGTTAATATTATATCATCGTTCTCATTAATATGTACTTTTAGTTTTCCTCCTTTTAATTCAACATTTAAATCATTTTTTAATTTCAACTGTTTTATTGCTACAAATGCAGCACTACTTGCTCCTGTTCCGCAAGATAAAGTTTCTCCCACTCCTCTTTCCCAAACTCTAACTTTAATATTCTCATTATCTATTACTTGTACAAATTCAACATTTATTTTATTCGGAAAATATTTATAATTTTCAACTATTTTTCCATATTTTTTTACATCTATTTTATTTATATTATCTACAAAACATACTGCGTGTGGATTTCCAACAGAAATAAAATAAAATTTAAAACTATTTTCATTTATATTAATATTTATGCTACTTATGTCTTCTTTAAAATTATTATATGGCAAATAAACGGGAATTTTTTCAGTTTCTAATATTGCTTTTCCAATATTTACAGAAATGCTCTTAATTTTATTATTTTCTAGATTTATATATAATTGTTTTATTCCAGAATTAGTCTCAATTTTTAATTTTTCTCTTTTCTCAATATTTTCATATATGTATTTTGCAACACATCTTATTCCGTTTCCACACATTCCAGCTTCAGTTCCATCTTTATTAAAGATTCTCATTTTGTAATCTGCTATACTGCTATTAAAAATCAAAATTACTCCATCTGCTCCTACTCCTAAATTTCTATTGCATAAAAATTTAGACAGAATATTATAACTATATCCAAATTGTTGATTAATGCAATTAATTACTATAAAATCATTTTCTGTTCCCTGCATTTTATTAAAAAGAATCATACAATTCACCTCTTTTTTAATTGTATGATTCTTTCTTTTTTATTATTCTAATTTTCTCCAGTTACTCCTAAATACGGTAATATTTCTGTTAATATATTTTTAGCAACTGGTCCTGCAACTTGTCCTCCTTGATGCACTTGACCATGTACACCATATATTGTAACTAAAACAACAACTTGAGTATTTTCTATAGGAGAAATTGCTATAAATGATGCAACATATCCTTCTTCTTCATAATTTTCTCTTGGTTCTGATGTACCACTTTTTCCTCCTATCTCATATCCATTTACAGCAGCTGTTTTTCCTGTACCATCTTTTACAACAGATCTCATCATATCTTTTACTTTTCCAGCAGTTTCTTTTGATATAACTTGTCTTATTTCTTCTACATCAACTGTTTCAACACTTTTTGTATCTGGATTTTCTATTTTACTTACTATTCTTGGTTTTACTAATACTCCATCATTTGCTATAGCAGATACTGCAGTTATTAATTGTAATGGTGATATTTCAATTCTCTGTCCAAATGACATTGTTGCAAGTTCTGGTGCAGCAATTTTTGATTCTTCAAAAAATACTCCATTATAAGTTTTTGCAATATCATCACCAGTTCTATCAAATAATCCAAATGCTTCAAAATATTTATATAGTAAACTTACTCCTATTCTTTGTCCTAACTGCATAAATGCTGGATTGCAAGAATTTTGAAGAGCTAGTCTTAAACTTTGATGTCCATGAGGTTCTTTTCTCCAACAACTGATAGTTCTATCAGCCACCACGTATGAACCTGTACATACAAATTCTCCATCTGTATCTGTTTCTACTAGATTTTCTTCTAGCCCTGCTGCTGCTACCAATAATTTAAAAGTAGATCCAGGTTCATACGTTGAAGAAACTGCTCTGTTAGCCCATAATGAAGTATATGCAGAATTCTTTTCTTCTTTGCTTAACCCATCCCAAACATCTTGCAAGCCAGTAGCTTCAATATTAAACGGATCGTTCAAATTATAATCTGGATATGTAGCCATAGATAGTATATCTCCATTTTGCGGATTCATTATTATGACATTTCCACCTCTTAAAGAATTATTAGAAACACAAGCCTCTTCTAAACATCTTTCTGTTATTGCTTGTATATTAGTGTCTATTGTTAGATATAAGTTTCTCCCATTTTCTTCTTTAACATATTGTTCTGCCTCATCAGATATTATTTCTCCATTATTATCTTTTGTAGCAACTATCTTACCCGCAGTTCCAGTTAAGATATCATTCCATCTTTCTTCTATACCAATTATTCCAGTATTATCTGTTCCACAAAATCCTAACAAATTTGATGCCAAGTCATTATTTGGATAATTCCTTTTTGAATCTTCATCTATATTTATTCCTGTAGTAATTTTGTTTTCCTTCATCCAATTTTTTAATTCAGTTATTTTTTCATTTTCAACTTTTCTAGCAATAATAACAACTGAACTATTACTGTTTACCTTTTCAAGTGCTTCCTCATAAGTTAAAGAATCAAACAAATCCGAAAACTTTTTAGCTAATACCTCTGGTTCTACTTTTTTATCATTAGAATATTTAACATTATCTGGATTAATAGATACAGTATCTACAGAAACACTCATAGCTAATATTTCTCCGTTGCAATCGTATATTATTCCTCTTTTAGGGCTTATTATCTGGTTCTTGGTTTGATTTTTATATGCACTTTGACTATATTCTTCTCCATGAATAAAAATTATTATACCTAAGCTAATAGCTACTATAATAAATAATATCGTCATTCCAATTCCAAAAACTCTAATTTTAAAGTTCATTACTTTTCTTGCTTCTTTTTTACTTTTTTTTATATTACTCACCAACTTTCAATAATGATTTTATTCCCGAATATATTATTTCTATTATCGAAATTATTAAATCAATAAATAATTTCACAACAAAATTATTTTCATAAAAATCAATTAATTTACTTCTAACTCCTGGTATGAGCCAAAGTATTATACAAATTATAATGATAGAAACAATGGATATAAATAGTCTCTTTATTCTCTTAAAAGTCCATTTTCTTTTTACTTTAAATCCTAAACTTTCTAAATATTTTGAGTAAGCTTCTTCATATAATTCTTTTCTTTTTCTCTCTTCCTTTTTTAAAATTTTTTTATTATTTCTATTTTCTATTCTTTCTTGTTTTTCTAATTCTTTTTGTTCTTTAATCTTCAATTTTTGCTTAATGTATTCTGGATTATCATCAGGTTTATTAATATTTTTTCTTATCTGATCAATTTCATCTTTTTTCTTTTCTTTTTCTTCTATTAGTTTTTTCTTATCTGCATTAATCTTATCTATTTTCTGTTTTTCAATGTTATATTTTTGTGTATTATTTTTTATAGTTGAAATAAGCTCATTTTGTTGCATTTCATATATCTTTTTGTCATAATTTTCTCTTGCTTCAGGATTAGTTAAAATTTGTTTTGCTACTTGAATATTCTTCAATTTTTCTTCATCTGACTTATATTTTTTTTCAAGTTTATTATAAGAATCTATAATCTCCTCATTAGTTGCATTTTGTTTAATTTTTAAAATATCATAAAATGTCTTCATCATACTCATACTCCTAGTTTCTATATTTAAATTATAACATTATCATTTTTTTATATCAACAATAAAAATGGACTTTATTTATTTTATATGTTAAAATGTTTTTATTAATTTGATAAGGAGTTTTTATGGACTTAATTAGAGAAACAAAGTATATAATGAATAAATTTAATATAAAGGCAGATAAAAATTTAGGACAAAATTTTTTAATTGATGAAAATATTGTAAATAAAATTATTGACAGTTCTTCTATAACAAAAGAAGATTTAGTGATTGAAATAGGACCTGGTCTTGGAACACTAACCTCAAAATTATTAGAAAAATCTGGAAAAGTAATCTGCATAGAATTAGATTCAAAAATGATATCTGTATTAAATTCAAGGTTTTCATTATATAAAAATTTTGAACTTATAAATGACGATGTTCTAAAAGTTAATCTAAAGGAAATAATAGAAAAAAATCTTAATGGAAATATAAAATATGCAAAAGTAGTAGCAAACCTTCCTTATTATATAACTACACCTATAATCATGAAATTATTAGAAGACAAGTTAAATTTGCATAGTATAATAGTTATGGTTCAAAAAGAAGTTGCACTAAGACTTGCAGCAACTCCTGGAGAAAAAGATAGCGGAGCGATAACTTATGCTATACATTATTATACAAATCCAAAAATAATTACAAATGTTCCAAATACTAGCTTTATTCCATCTCCTAAAGTTGCTTCTGCTGTAATAAAGTTTCAAGTACTAGATAAACCAAGTGTGAAGGTAGATAATGAAGCATTATTTTTTAATATTATAAAATCAGCCTTTTTACAAAAAAGAAAAACATTAATTAATTGTTTAGTAAACAATAATATTTTCACAAATAAACTTGATGCAGAAAAAATGCTTTTAGATTTAAACCTAGATTTAAAAATACGTGGAGAAAAACTTTCTTTAAATGATTTTGTAAAAATAACAGAATACATTGAAAAAAATCAATAATTTAAATTATTGATTTTTTTCATTTAATATTTTCTCTAACCCACTAGCCAATTGGTCTGGGCATGATGTTCCTTTTGAGCCACATTCTATTCCTTTTAGCTTTTTTATTGCATCTTGAACTTTCATTCCCTGTAATAATGTAGCTAGTCCAAGAGTATTTCCAGGGCATCCTCCTACAAAATTAACATCTTCTATTATATCATTATTAATTGTCACTTCAATTTTTATTGAGCATACTCCAATGGGTTCAATTTCATAAGTCATTTTTTTCTCCTTTCCAAATTATAATTTTCTATATTTTAAAAACTTATTAATTCATTATAAACTTTTATTATATAATTGTCAGTCATTCCAGAAATATAAGTTAATATAGCTCTTATATAGTCTTCCTTTTTATTTATATCATATAATATCTTATTGTTATATTTTTCTTCTTTTCTAGTTTCAATTTTACTATAATTAGAAAGCCATTCAATAAACTCAGTTATTAAATTAGGATAATATTTTTTCAATTTTTTTAAGTTTTTTAAAGTATTTTCTTCTTCAAAGGCATTATATAATGCATAAAAGACTTCATTTATTACTAATTTTGAATATCTTATTGAAGGCTGTATAAGTTCACTATAATATATTTTTTTCATATTATAGTTTTTCAATTCATTCATTGTTTTAAAAGCTTCATTTGAAAGCTTTAATCCATCTTCTGGATTACTATTTAAGCAAATATCTGTAACTAGATAATTCATAATATTGCTATTTGATATTTTTATTGTTTCCACAATTTTATCTATTTTACACAAATCTTTTTCATTTAAAATTTTCATTCTAATTGCATCTTCAATGTCTCTTCCTATATAAGATATTTTATCTGAAATTTTTACAACACAAGCTTCCCATGTATATGGACTATATTGATTTGGTCTTATGTACTTTTCTAAACTAATATTTTCTTCTCTTGGTTTTAAACTATTTTCATCCACTTCACCACAGTGAGAAATTATTCCATCTCTAACAGCATATGTTAAATTTAAATTTCTTTCTATTCCATTATAATCTTCTAATAAACCTATGTTTTCTACATAATACAATCCATTTTTTTCATGCCAAAACTTTTCTCCTAATAGCTCTTCTGAAATACTAGATAAAACTTTTTCTCCTTGATGACCAAAAGGACTATGTCCTAAATCGTGTGATATAGATATTGCACGAGTAAGCTCTGTATTTAGTCCTAAAAAATTTGCTATATTATAACTTATAGAGTCTACTAAATTTACATGTTCTATCCTCGTACAAATATGGTCATTTTCAGGAGTATAAAAAACTTGAGTTTTATGTTTCAATCTTTTATAAGCATTTGAATTTAAAACTCTTGTGTAGTCTCTATCAAATTCTTTTCTTATTAATTCTGTACTATAAGCAGATGCATACAAAGCTTCTTCTCTTTTTATTGAATTTTTCCATTTTTTATTTTTTTCATTCATTGCAAGCTCTGCAAATTTCTTCATTAGTATTCCCCCATTTTTATATAATTATAAGTTTTCAAAAATATCATCTTTACAGAAATTATATTCTTTATTACAAAATTCACATTTAATATTAATTTTTTCTTGATCTCTAAAAATCTCTTCAATGTCCTCTTTTGGTAACATCCTTATGCTATTTTTTATTCTATCGGAATTGCAGTCACAAGAATATTTTGTTTTTAGATTATCTTCTAATATTTCTATATTCTCATCACCTGTGACTATTTTAGCAATTTCTTCTAAAGATTTATTATCTTCTAACATTTTACTAATGCTATCTGAGTTATTAATTGCCTTTTCTAAAATATAAATATCATCTTCAGTTGCATCAGGCATAAGATTTATCATATATCCACCAGAAGCTCTTATTCCATCTTTATCTACTAAAACTCCCAAGGCTATAACAGTAGGTTTTTGTTCTGATTTAGCATAATATTCTGCAAAATCTTCCGCTATTTCTCCAGAAACTAAATTAACAAGACCATTATAGTCTTTTCCAGTTATTTTATTTTCTTTTATTATATTTAGATATCCATCATTTCCTACAGCACTTCCAACATCAAGCTTTCCATTTTTATTCAATGGTAACTCTACTTTTAAATTATTTGCATATATTTTTATTTCAGATTCATCACCTTTTATCTTAGAAACACATATAATTTTTCCAATAGGTCCATTTCCATTTATCTGTATTGTTATGTTTTCATTTTCATCTTTCATAGATGTATGTGCAATAATTGTAGCCATTGTTGCTACTCTACCTAATACAGCAGAAGTGGTTGGAGTTAAATCGTGAATATTTTTTATTTTTTCAACTAGTTTGGTTGTATCTGCAACAGTGACTAAAGCATTTTTGTTTAAAGCATAACATTTTATAATTCTATCCATTTTTCCTTCTCCTATTTACTAAAAACATCTTTTACTTTATTATAACTACTAATTAATAATTCATATTTCATTTCTTCTGAAAAATCTTCGTTATACATAGCATTTGTTATAAAAAATGTATATTTACTATATTGAGGCATAAATACTCTTGTTTTTACAATATAATTTATTAAACAGTCTTCATCTTTAATTTTAACTTCATGTCTTATTAAAAAATTCTTTAATATTGTAGTATATTCTTCGTGAAAATAATTAAATATTTTGTTATATTCTTTTTTGTCTACTAATTTTTTTATTTCTTTTTCAACTAACATTTATATTTTCCTTTTATTAGTACATATATCAAAAGATATTTTATATTATTTTATATAAAAACACAATACTGATGTGTCAAAAAAAATTTTTATTCATATCATAAATTAGGTAACAGTTTGAGAAATTAAGTTCATCTTGTGTTGTAAATTTTGACAAGATTTTTCTTTAGAATTTATTTTCATACTATACTTGTACCTCAAGGAGGAATAAAAATTAAAATGGAAGTTTTAAAATTAAATTCAGTAGGTCCAAATGTTGAATTATTACAAAATACTTTAAAAAAATTAGGATTTTATAATTATGAAATAGATGGCATATTTGGAAATAATACGAAAAATTCAGTAATAAATTTTCAAAAAAGCTTTTATCTAGAACCAGATGGAATTGTTGGAAAGGAAACTTGGAATGCACTTAGTCCTTATCTATATGGTTTTATAAATTATATAGTTCAAGCTGGAGATTCTATATATACAATAGCTAATAAATACAATACAAGCGTTAATGCCATAATAACTGCTAATCCAAATATAAGCTCTTCAAATTTATTAATTGGTTCATCTATTATAGTCCCAATTGGTTCTATAGTTCCAACTAATATAAGCTATACATCCAATATACTTAAAATGAATATCTATTCTTTAGAAAAAATATATCCTTTTCTTCAATTTGGAAATATTGGTAAAACTGTATTAGGAAGGGATATTCCATTCATAAAATTTGGAAATGGAAATAAAGAAGTATTTTATAATGCTTCTATACATGCTAATGAGTGGATAACAACTCCCCTTCTTATGAAATTCATAGAAGTTTTATCAAAAGGATATGTAAATAATGCAAATGTATTTGGTTACAATGCAAGACAACTATTTAACCAAACATCATTATATATTGTTCCAATGATTAATCTTGATGGTGTAGATTTAGTAACAGGGTTACTTAATAATACTGAGATATATAAAAATGCTCAGAAAATATCATCTAATTATCCTGATATTCCTTTTCCCTCTAGTTGGAAAGCAAATATCTCTGGTGTGGATTTAAACTTACAATTTCCTGCTGGTTGGGAACAAGCAAAAGAAATTAAATACAATTTAGGTTTTACTTCTCCTGCTCCTAGAGATTTCGTAGGATATGGTCCTCTTACAGCTCCTGAGTCTTTAGCTTTATATAATTTTACTTTATCACATAATTTTAACAAAGTTATATCTTACCATACTCAAGGTGAAGTTATTTACTGGCAATATCAAAATTATGCACCTCCTTCTAGCTATTATATTGGAAATCAATTTTCATTAGTATCTGGTTATTCTTTAGAAGACACTCCATATAATTCTAGTTTTGCAGGATACAAAGATTGGTTTATATATGCATATCGAAAACCAGGTTTTACAATAGAAGCAGGATTTGGTCAAAATCCTCTTCCAATCTCTCAATTTGATAAAATTTATAAAGACAATTTAGGTATTTTGGTGTTGGGAATGGTTTTATAAGAATATATAATAAAAGTGAACTTTTTAATATTCAAATAATATAAAGTATTTAAAAAGCTCACTTTTATATTTTTTTACTTTTTGTTTTTTTCTTTTAGCCAATATAGCAGTCTTTCAAATTCCTCAAAATGATTCTTAAAAAATTTGCCTTCTTTCATTAGGTTTTTAATTTCATCTATCGAAAGCCAGCAAACAGATTCTACCTCTTCTTCTTGCAATACCAAATTTTCAATATTGGAAACATCCATTTTTATATAATAATCATCCCAAAAAACTCTTTCTTTATCAGATCTATCTGAGTAATATAGCTGCAAATCTTTAATGTTTAAATCTAAATCAATTTCTTCTTTTACTTCTGTTAAAATTCCTTGAATACTATTTTCACCAGTCTTTGGATGTCCTCCAGTAGTTGCAAATTTACCATTTTTTATTTTACTTCGTTTTTGTATTAAAAACTTTCCTTCTGTGTTTTGAATAAAAACTAGAACAACTATAATATATTTTCCATCTGGTATAGTATCTCCTTTAAATATTGTTTCTCCAGTTCTTTCTCTGTTAATATCATATAAATCCCTTTTTTCTAAATTTTTCATATAATTACTTCTTCCTTTATTTCTTAATCCATAAATAATCTAATTTTATATTCATAATACTCTCCTAAAAACATTTATTTTCTAAAATCTTTATTTAATTCTTTTTCCTCTTCTAAGTTCCTTTTTTCTTCATCTACATATTCTAAAAAAATTTTATTATTAAATGCACCTTTCTTTTCTTCTTTTGCTTTCATAACTTTATTTACAGCTTCTATATCATATCCCTTTAATTTCATTATCGCATTTATAACTTCTAGCAAATCTCCTAATTCTTCAATACTGTTTTCTTCTATAAATTCATTAGCTTCTTCTAAAATTTTTTTATTTAGTTCTTTCAAATATTCTTCATCATTAAGAATTGTATATTTACATTTTCTACCTGGCTCAATGTCAATATTTTCAGGTATTTTATCTCTTACCAACTTATTGTAAGTATATCTAAAACTATTATTTAATAACAATATTTTTATTCCTACAACACCATATTCTTTTTCTTTTTCATAAGAGTAATATTCATGCATTGCTTTTGTTTTTATTCTAATTTCTTCTTCATCTGTATAAATCTTTTTAAATAGCTTTTCAAATGTTTCTTCTTTATAAATATCTAATACATGTACCAATATTTTTTCTTGTAAATCTGGTAATTTTGAAAACTCTATCATATCTCCAATTTTTATTTGCCTTCTTTTCTCATCATATAGTCTAAATTCTATTGTTTTTGTTCCATTTTTAATTCTTTCAAATGGACTTTCTTTTAATTTCATTTTATGTATCATATTACTATCCTCTTTCAATTTTTCTGTGGAATGTATTTATTTATATTATAGGAAGTTCGGAAAACTTTCCTATAATATAAAATAGCGTTTCTTTTTCCTTATATAAATAAGCAAAAAGAAACGCCAATATATTTTTATTTTTTATCTGTAACGTAGTAGCCAGAACCTCTCTTAGTTATTAAGATTTTTGGATTTGATTTATCTTTTTCTATTTTATCTCTTATTCTATTCATTGTTACATCTATGGTTCTTATTGCTCCAACAAATTCTTCATATTCCCATACATCTCTTAATAACATTTCTCTTGTAACAACTTTCCCAGGTTGAGTAGCTAAATATTTTAGTACATCAAATTCTTTTTTAGTTAAATTTATTACTTCATCTTTTACTCTTGCTTCTACTCTTTTTAAATCTAAAGTTAAATCGCCAACTTTAATTATATCTTCATTATCATCTTTTGCTTTATTTTGATTAAATTCATTGTTAGCTGTAGCTATTTCTGCCTTTCTCAAATTGGCTTTTATTCTAGCCATTACCTCTCTTATTTGAAATGGTTTCGTTATATAGTCATCAGCTCCCATTTCTAATCCTACAATCTTGTCTGATTCTGTATCTCTTGCGGAAATCATTAAAATTGGTATTGTATTGATATTAAGTGCATATCTTAATTTTTTACATACAGATATACCATCTAATCTTGGTAGCATAACATCTAATAAAATCAAGTCCGGTTTGTATTCTAGAGCCTTGTCAACAGCTTCAACCCCATCAGAAGCTTCAATTGTATTGTATCCTTCTTTTTGTAGATTAAAGGTTAATAATTCTCTAATACTTTTTTCATCATCAACAACAAGAATTGTTTTCTTATCTTTTTCTACTAATTCTTCCACATCCATCCTACCTTTCTAACAATAAAAGTGCTCAAATAATTTATATCATATTTAACAATTTTGTACAAGTTATTTTTCAAACTTATTACATAAAAATTTCAATATTATAAATTTTGCCATCATCTAAAAGTTTTATTTTGTTTTCTTTTTGTTCTTCGCCATTAACTAATATCTTTTCAATCCCTCTATTTTTTGCATTATAATTACTTACTTTTATATTATAAATGCTAGTTTTATATTTGTATTGAATTTCATATTCTTTCCATTCTGAACTTATAACAGGATTCATTTCAATCATATTATCTATTATTTTAAATCCTAAAATATTTTCAATTGCTACTTTATAAAACCAGCTTCCTGAACCAGTATACCAGCTCCATCCTCCTCTACCTTCTAATCCTTTAGTACTATAAATATCAGCAGTTATAACATATGGTTCTACTTTATATTTTTCAATATCTTGCTTTGTTTTTGAATGTTCTATAGGACAAATCATTTTTAAATATTCTAAAGCTTTATTCCCAAATCCAAGCATTGATAATGCCATTATATACCATATTGCAGCATGTGTGTATTGACCTCCATTTTCTCTCATTCCACTTGTGTAAGCTTTTATATAACCTGGATTTATTTTTCCTTTTTCAAAAGCTGGATAAAATAGCTTTATTATTTTATTATTTTTATCAACCAAGTAATTTTCAACAGATTCCATTGATATAAACTTTTTGTCATTTTCTCCTGCACCTGAGATTACAGACCAACTTTGTGATATACTATCTATTTTGCATTCTTCACTATTTACACTTCCAATTTCTTCTCCATTATCATTTATTGCTCTTTTATACCATCTACCATCCCAACATTTTGAATTTAGTACTTTTTGAAGATTATTTTTTATTTTTACATATTTTTCTTCTTCTTTTCCATTATATTTATTCATTATTGGTATAAATCTATTTAATATATCATACAAGAAGAATCCTAGCCAAACACTTTCTCCGCTCTCCTTTTCTTCCTAAATTACTAAATCCATCATTCCAATCACCTGTTCCAATTTTAGGTATACCATTTTTTCCAAAGTTTAATCCTCTTTCTATTGCTTTTATACAATGTTCATATAAACTTCCTTTATATTCTGTTTGATAATATATATCGTATCTTTCATCTTGATTTTTGTCTAATAAATCCCCTTTTAGATATTCAATTTTTTCATCTAATATACTATAGTCACCTGTAAATTCTATATACTCTATAGTACCATATACTAGCCACAATAAATCATCAGAAAATTTCGTTCTTATCCCTCTTTTAGTTTCTTCATGCCACCAGTGTAATACGTCTCCTTCTAAAAATTGGTGTCTTGCGCAATTAATTATTTGTGATTTTAATATTTCTGAATCTAAATATTTAAGAGCTAAGCAATCCTGCAGTTGATCCCTAAATCCATAAGCTCCACCCGATTGATAATATGAGCTCTTAGCATATAATCTACTAGAAATAGTCTGATAGATTATCCATCCATTTAGTAATTTTTCTAAATCTTTATCTGGAATTTTGACTTTTAAAGTTCCTAAAATATTATCCCAATTTTTTCTTGTATTAATTAACTCATTTTCTATTCTATTTATATCATATTCTTTAAATACTTCTTCAATATCATTTATATTACTTTCTTGTCCAATTGCTATAAAAAATTGTTTTTCTTCATATGCTTGTATTTCGATTTCAAATTCAATTGCAATACAATTATTTTTTCCTAGTCCACTTTTATTATTTAAATTTTCCTTATAAATAGCATCTGGGCATATAAAGTCTCCTTCTCCAAAAAAGTTATCTTTTTCTCCTGTAAAACTCTTTATTTTTAGATTACTCGTAATAAACATTATTTTGTTTTCAAATCCTTCTTGTTCAATAGAGTTTTTAGCCAAAATCATATTATTATATTTCATTAAATTTATATTTCCAGTTGTAAATATTTCATCTTCTCCTAGCACATCTTTTACATATAATAAAATCTTAAGAACCTTTCTTTGATCAGAACTATTTCTTAATTTTACTTTTGTAATTTTAAAATTTTCATTGTTTGGTACAAATATTATTGTTTCTTGATTTACTTGATTTTCATCACTCAAGTATCTTGCATATCCAAATCCATAAGTCACTTTATACTCAGAAGCAAAAGCATTAATACTATTATTTAATGTCCAAATTTTATCTGAATATATATCTTTTATATAAATAATTTCTGATGGAAAATTTAAAATAGGGTCATTATTCCATGCAGTTAATCTATTTAGTCTACTATTTTTATTCCAAGTAAATCCTCCCATATTATCTGTTACTAAGGTTCCAAAAAATTTATTTGCTAACACATTAGACCATACTGTTGGTAATTTGCTTTTTGGAGTAATAATCATAGAATATTCTTTTCCATCTTCAGAAAAATCTCCATAGGTATTTTCATATTCTTCTAATTTTACCAATTCCTCAATTGGTTCTTGATTTCTAAATTCATTTACTATAAATTCTCTTTCTTCCTTTTCCGGCTTAATAGAATTTAAAAATCTTTTTAGAGTATCTGAATTTTTAATTACAATTTTTGCTTTAAAATTAAATGTTTCTATTTCTTCAACTGATAATTTATTTTTTTCAAAAATAAATATACCTGTTGAAATATTTTTCAAGTGACCTATTTGTTTATTAAGAACAATTTCTTCTATACTATTTTTAACATATTCATCATTACTTATTTCCTCATTTAAAATTATAAGGTCAATGTATATTTTTTTACTTCTATAAAATAAATATGCATCTATAATCTCTTCTAAAATATACATATCTTCTAACTTGTTAGGTTTTACTAATATAATCGGTAAATCTCCTGAAATTCCAAACTTCCATAATGATGTTCTTTGAAATGTTTTATTAAAATTAATGTTTTTTTTCATAGCAAAATTATTATCTAAAATATAATCAAGCAATTCATAATATTCTACTGCGTTTTTTCCCCTTATTTGCAGATATCTTAGTTCTTCTTCCGCTCTAGCTTTAGAAATATCAAAAATTTTTTCTATTTCTTTATTACTTTTTAATTTAGTTAGATTTTCTATTACACTTTCTTTATTTTCCCCAACTGAAATTATTAAGGCAATATTAACTTTCTGATTATGTCCTATTTTAACCGATCTTTTCATCGCAACTATATAATCAGTTTTATAACTTACTTCTGTTGAAAAATTCTCATTATCAGATATTAATTTTGGTATTCTAAAATTTTCTCTTCCTAAATATCTTTGCCTATCTATTTCATATTCGAAATCCCCAATTTGTTCATTTTCTGTGTATAAAGTCGTTGCTAAATATAAGTTATTTTTTAATTTTCTATCTCTTCTTCCAACTATTAAATTACCATTTTTTTCTTCTATATTTAAAAACAACTTGTTAAATGCTGGATGTGAATATTCTTGATTTGCTTCAGATAAAACTGGAACGAAATCTTCTATTATTTCAATTAATTCTTCATTATTTCCATTGTTTGTAATTTCTAATTCTCTAATTTCTGTAGAATTATTAGGATCAATTGTAGTTTTCAATTCTAGTTTTAAATTATTGTCTGTCTTAACAAATTTATTTTTGTCAGGATAGTATATAGCTTTTGAATTTGTGTAAAAATCTATTATTTTTTTACTTTTTAAATTTTTTATATAAATATTTATACCTTGCCATCTTTCATTTGTCCTCTTATATTCGTTTATTATATTATTTTTATATTTAGATAAACTTTCACCAATACTATTTGTAATAACTTGATAATTATCATTTGTTAAAATATTTACTTTTTTATGAATTTTGCTATTATCATGAATTTCTCTTTCAAAGTAATTAGCATCTTCAATTATTTTTAATTTAGAAACCTTATATTTTTTCTGTATCGTTATTATCATATCTTTTGGCATTCTTTCTTGAAGAAGTATATCTATTGCTTCTATTTCAGGATTTGCAGAAAATCTTTTAATCAATATTTTTGAATTTATATAATTATTTATACTATTTAATATTAATCCTTGATGATGTGCCATATATGTTTTTACAACAGCTCTTTTTTGATTTTTACTTAGTCTTTTAGGTGTATAGTCTATCGCCTCATAAAAGCCATATCTACCATATGCACCTTCATCTATTAATTTTTTTATATTAGTAATTCCTTCTTTCTTAGTGTCTTCTAATCCTAAAAAGGTACTATATGGTGATATTACTAAATCTTCTTCTAAGCCTCTTTTTAAACCTAGCCATGGTACGCCAAAAGCTTTATATTGATAATTATAATTTAAATCTTTTAAATTATAAGCAGATTCTGAAATTCCCCAAGGCACAGAAAACTTTTTTGAATAATTTATCTGACTAAACAATGCAAATTTACTAGATTCATCCAGTAAGCTTCCTTCATATCTTTTCATTACTATATTAGGCATTAAATATTCAAAAGCTGTACCTGTCCAAGATACTAAACCTTTATATCTACCAAGTGTAGTAAGGGTTCTGCTTAAAATATTCCAATGTTTTTCTGGAATATCTTTTTTAGCTATTGCAATTATACTAGCTTGTCTAGCTTCAGAAGCTAAAAAATCATAATAAGAATCTGTAAGCTCATTATTTTCAATATTAAAACCTATAGATAATAATTTAATCTTTTTATTATATAAAACAGAAAAATCTGTATTATTAATTAATACATCAATATCATTTAACAAAGAATCTTTTATATTATTTTCTATCAAAAATTGTTTTGCGACATATAGATAACCTATAAAATTACCACTATCAACTGTAGAAATATATCTTGGTTTAAGAGGATCCAAAGTTTTTATATTATACCAATTATATAAATGCCCATTCCATTTTGGTAAAACTTTTATAGTGCTAAAAACATTTCTTAAATATTCTAAACATTTTTCCTTATCAATATATCCTAAATCAAATGAAGAAATTATAGAAATTATTTCTAATCCAATATTTGTTGAAGAAGTTCTATCAACAGTTTTATTTAATCTTTCTTCTTGATAATTATCTGGAATTAAGTAATGATTTTCTTCATTAACAGAGTCTGCAAAAAAATCCCATGTTCTTTTTCCTATTTCTAATAGCAATTTCTTTTCTTCATTATTTAAAGGTTCATGTATCTTTCTTTCAACACTAAATTTATACATTATATATGGAGCAATAATCCAAAATACTCCTAAAATATTAATTAATATATTAGGATATACAACTAAAAACATTCCAAAAATAACATTAATAAACATTTCTTTGTAATACGATACTATACCTGTTTTGGAGTTTTTTTCACTATCTTCAGAAGTAGTCCATTGTAATAGTCTTTTCTTTTTTCTCATTCTATAAATACTTCTTAATATAGCATCTAAGTTTTTATATGCCTCATATGGCAATAAAGCTAGTGATAATATTGCTTTTATTAAACTTAAGGTTACTGTATTAAAGTCTTTAGAAAATTTCTTACTAGCATTTATAGCATTTTCTTGCCTACTTTCCTTAAAAACTATATAATCTATAATATCCAATATATAAGCTATCAAAACAGAAACAATTGATAATGAACTTACAGTCAAGCCTAGAACGAGATTATATCTTTTCACAATTAGTCCTATAATAAATGAGATTATAGCAAATATATTAACCGTACTCCTTCGTAAATTATCAAATATCTTAAATTTAGAAATTGTATTTAGTCTTTTACTCTTTATCCATTTTATTATTTGCCAGTCTCCTCTTATCCACCTATGATTTCTTAATATATAAGGTATATATTTTTTTGGAAAACCATCTAGCAATACAACATCAGATAATAATGCGCATCTTAAAAAATTCCCTTCAAGCAAATCATGACTTAATACCGTATTTTCTGGTATTTCTTTTTCTAATACCTCATTATATACATCAACATCATAAATACCTTTTCCTGTAAATATTCCTTCATTAAAATTGTCTTGATATAAATCTGACATTGCATTTGAATAAAAATCAATTCCTCCGGGAACAGAATATATTTCAATAAATTTATTTATTTTAGATGCACCCATTTCTAAACCTATACGTGGTTGCATTATTCCGTAGCCAAATATAACTTTTTTATCCTGTATTATTGGTCTGTTTAAAATATGGTCCATTGCACCAATAAGCTTTGGAGCAGTATTTAATACTAAATTTGTATCTGAATCTAAAGTAATGATATATTTTATATTTGGAATACTATCTTTTTGATTTTCTATTGTGTTTATTAAAAAATTATTTTTAATTTTATTTTTAATATACAAATTAAAAGTAACTAATAAACCTCTTTTTCTTTCCCATCCAATAAACGCTGATTCACTATCATTCCATACTCTTTTTCTATATAAAAAGTGAAATCTATTAAAATCATTTTTTCTATATTTTTCATTTAGTTTTCTAATTTCTTCTAATCCTGTTTTTATAACCTCTTCATCAAAATCTTCTTTTAGTTTATTTGACTGGCTACAATCACCTAATATTGCAAAGTATAAGTTTTCATACTTATTTGCCAAATAATATACTTCTAATTTTCTGCATAATTCTATTACTTTTTCTTTATTTTTTAATATACATGGGATTACAATAAATGTTGAAAGTTCATCTGGTATTTCATTTTCATAATTTATCTTTGGAACTAGTTTAGGTTTTTGAGTCTTTAGCATTATATAATTTGTAACTCTTATAACTATTTCAGATACTGGAATAAATAACAAAATATAACTAATTATCCAATATCCAATATTTAATGTTTTTATATACAGTAATAAAGTAAAATAAAAATCAACAGTAAATGTAAGAGCCAAAGTAGAACCAACATATAATCTCGATTTCTGTTCTTGATTCAGCATGTTTTTGCTCTTATTAAATATTATTTTTTCTAATTCATTAATTCCATCATCTATTATATAATAACCTATATGAGATTTTCTTTTTAATGTCTGTCTTTTTTCTTCTTTATATCTTGATGCAAGTTTTAAAATATTTTCTGCTATATATATTTCAGAAACTCTTGCCTTTTTAGCTATCTTTTGGATTTTATCTCTATATAAATTTTTTGTTTCTTGATCCATTTTAAAGTAAACTTCAGCAGGATCTAAATTAAGAATTCTTTCTGTTATACTAATAGTCTCTAAAAATTCACCAACATTTATTCTATTTATATTTTTTATACTCTTAATACTATTTCCTATAGTTATCTTTAAATTTGCAATATAGAAATGTTCCTTTTGAATTATATCAGATACCGTAAGCCCCAATTTTGCTACTTCTTCTTCTAATACTTTTTGATAATCTATTGCAGTTTTACCATATTTTTTTAATCTATATGACATATATTCTATAAATGCAAACTTAGACCTATCATTGATTTTTTGATTAATTTTTTTGTTTAAATTTAAATCTTCTTCTAATTCTTTTTTCTCTATTATCCTGTTTATAATGCTTTCTACTTTATATTTTTGTATCTGCGAAGAATAAATTTTTTCACAGATATCTCTTATTTTATTAATTAATACTATTTTTAAAAATAAAGGAATTTTTTCTATTTCTTCTATGCTAAGAACTTTTTTATTTTGATACGCAATTAAGGCTTTTTTTACATTTTCATTATTAACATTGCAATCTGTAAATGCAACTATTTCTGCTGCTAATACATATATTCTAGCAAATCCTTCATATTTACCTGTAGCAATTGCTTGTAAATTTTTATAATCTTTTAGCTTTATTTCTTTTTCAATCATTTTAACATTTTCTTCTATGATATAAAAGTTATCTAAAATCCATTCTCCAGCAGAATGGATTTTTATTCCCATTTTAATATGCTTATTAAGCAAATTATATGTTTCTAGTATGAAATTATAGTCCTCTTTTAACTTGTATATTGGAAAAGTATTTTTATCAGAAAACTTTTTTAAATTATGCTCAGATGCTATTTTTTCCATATAAGTTGCAAATTGAATATCATCAAGCAATGCTCCTGAAATGTTTAATGCTTTAAAACGTTTCATTAAAAAATCCCCTTTTTATTGTTTTAAAGCTATTTTTTGCATTTTTTTACTAATTATTCGTATTTTAATATAATTTTACTGTTTAATTTTATTAATTTGGTTAATAATATTATCATAGAAATCTAAAACTTTAGTTTCTTTAAAATTCTTTTATTAAGGAAGGAATTTATTATGAGTAAAACAAAAGGTCTTATGTCTGAAAATTTAAAGCAAGAAATTGCAAAAGAATTAGGTGTCTACGAACAAGTAAAAAAAGACGGTGGAAGTTGGAAAAATGTTTCTTCAACAAAATGTGGAAACATAGTTTCAAAAGCTATAGAAATTGCTAACCGTGCTGTAGAATAAGAAAAAATGAGTATACTTAATAACTATCTTTTTAGTTATTTTGTATGCTCATTTTTATAGAAAATAATATAAAATTAATATTTTCTTTATTTAAGATTGCCTCTAAGTAAGTTCTTAACTACTATTGATTTAGACATATCAAGTTCTTTATACATGCTTTCTTCATACCAATCTAATTTATTTTTTTCAGATTCTTCTAAACTTTTTTTATCTACTAATTCACCTGTGAATAGATACTTCCATTCTCCATCAAATAAATATTTATCTGTTATTATTTTTCCATTATTTATACAAGTATAATCTTTTTTATTGAAAATACTTAACCCTATAGAAAACTCATCTTCGATATTTAAAATTTGCATTAATGTTGGTTTTATATCAATTTTATTTGTTGGATTGTCTATCTTAATATTATTTACTCCTGGAATCCTTATTCCACATGCTACATTTGAAAATTCATATTGCATTCTTGCGTCATTATAGTTTACATTGTCTTCTCCTAAAAACTTAATCAAATTTTCATCATACATTGCCATTCCATAATGATCTCCAAAAGTTATAATAACCGAATCTTCATATAGACCTCTTTCCTTTAATTTATCTATAAAAATTCCAAAAGCATAGTCCATATAATTCATTGCTTCTAAATATCTTCCCAAATCAGTTCCTTCATATTCTCCTAAATTAATAGATATTTTCTTTTCTTTATCCATAATTCCTTCTAAGTCAAACGGCTTATGTGAAGACGCAGCAACTAACGTAGCAGAAAACGGTCTATTTTCTTCATTTAATACTTTTATGTTATCTGCCATTTGAGAATATAATAGTTCGTCTGATAGATAAGTTCTAATAAGTTCTGATGTATCTTCAAAATCTTCTAGGAAATAGGTTTTATCGATATCCAGTTTAGAGTAGACATTTTTTCTATTCCAAAAATACTTATAATTACCATGTGCATAAACATTATAATATCCAGCTTTTTTCAGATTTGAATATATATCATTATATTCATTAGAATAATATTTACTAAAAGCTTCTCCATTTTCTGTAGGATAAGTAGATGTTATAAAAGAATGTTCTGAGTCAGCTGTAGTTGTATAACTAGACGAATGCATATTTGAAACATATATATTTTCATTTAGAAAGTTATTTAAATTTGGAGTAATTACTGTTCCATTTACTTGTTTATTTACTACAAAGTTTTGAACAGATTCTAGTTGAATTATAATTACATTTTTTCCATCTGCAATTCCATTAAAACTGTCATTATTTGGAAACAGTTTATTTTGCTCCTCTTTAAAATTGTTATATTCTTTAATTAGGTTCTCATAATTATCGTATACTACATCTTTTTTATTCGTTACAGCATTAATGCAGTCTACCACGTGATATCCAAATATAGTTCCATATCTTACTGAATTTTTTTTGTTATATATAAACCCAGTTACTAAATCTAATGCTTCTGGAATTAAATGATAATATGTACAAGAAATTACAATAATAATTAAGCAGACAAATATTGGGGTCTTTTTTATTTCCTTCTTAGTATTAAATTTTATTTTATTTAAAATTATTAATAAAGCAAAAAGAATTAAGTCTAAAAAATAAAAAATTTGTCTCAATTTTAGCAAAGATGGAATTGCAGCTATTATTTCATCTTTATACTGCAAATTTCCAGATTGCATAACTGACAGTATATTACATGCATATCCATAATATAATTCATCTGCAAATAAAATTATACTTATTAAAAAATCCAGTACGAATATATAAATAAATCTATTTTTAGGCTTTTTAAACAATAATGTTGGAAATATGGCAATTATTATAAAAAATAAAGACTGTCTAACCGTATAAAGCCACATTTTATCATCATAAAAAACCGTATTTTTGTAGAATACTATGGTTTTTAAAAGTAGGATTATTCCAAATAAAATTATTATATATCTAGTATTAAAAAAATTATATCTAATATTTTTTATATCAATTGCATTTTTTATTTTACAAAAAATATTTTTTAAATTAAATTTACTTACTTTTTTTAAATCTGTTCCCATTATCCTTTTTCCTTAATTTATGACTATATTATTATACATAATATTTCTCTTTTTTTCAAGCTTTGTTTTTAATTAAAAATCAATGTCATTATTATTATATTTAAACATATAATTATTTAGGTGATTTTATGTTTGTTTTTAATGGCAAAAGAATTTTATTTATATTTGCTTGCATTAGTATATCTATTTGTTCATTCCTTCTTTCTAATATTAGCAATAATAAATCAATGCAAGCATCATCAACTCCCATCTCTGGTTCGTTAATTATAATAGATGCTGGGCATGGATACCCAGATGAAGGGGCTAACAGTTCTGATCGGAACAACTGAAGCTAATATTAATTTGTCTATATCTTTAAAAGTTCAAGAACTTTTAGAAGCTAGTGGATGTTCAACACTTCTTACACGTTCAGATGAAAATGGTATTTATGATTCTAATAAAAATTCAATAAAAGAAAAAAAAACATCTGATTTAAAAAATAGAGTGGCTTTAATAAATTCAAGCGGCTCTAATTTACTAGTATCAATACATTTAAATAAATTTGAAGATTCAAAGTATTCTGGCTGGCAAACTTTTTATAGAAACAATGATGATTCTAGTAAAAATTTAGCAGTTTCAATTCAAAATAACTTAAACTTATCTATACAAAGAGAAAATAAACGAGAGGCTTTATCTATTTCAAATAAGTACATTATAGATAATACCAAAATTCCTGCTGTAATAGTTGAATGTGGTTTTTTATCTAATCAAGAAGAAGCAAGCTTGCTAAAAACAGAAGAATATCAAGAGAAAATTGCATGGGGGATTTATACAGGAATAATGGAATATATGAAATAGAAGTTATTCATATATTCCATTATTCATTTTAATATTTTTAACAATTTATATAGTATTTGAACCTATTAAAACTACATCCTTACTGTTTTGTCTGAAAACTTTCAGTCAAGTTAGTTATTAAGATTTCAGTTTCATTTTTATCGTGGATGTAAAACCATATTCCATTATATACTTTTGATTCTCCAGGCAATTGTTCCATTTTTATATTATTAACATCCATGTCTAAAGCATGAGGAATATAAGACATGATTTTGTCTTTTTCTAAATTTGTATCTAAATTATCAAAAACAGCTTCTACCAAAGATATTACCTTAAAAATATTTTTTATATTTATAGTCTGCTCAGCAGTAGCTTTTATAAATTCTCTTTGAGTTCTCATTCTTCCCAAATCGTTATTTCCATAGCTTTCTGGATAAGTTGTGTTATTGTTGTTATGTCTAAATCTTAGTAATTGTTCTGCTTTTTCTCCATCAATTTTTTGATATCCTTTTTCTAGATGAATATGTAGATTTTGGCTTGGATCATCATAATCCATATCAATTGGTACATCAAAATTTACTCCGCCTATTAAATCTACTATTTTGACTAGCATAGAAGTTTTAACTACAACATAATTATTTATTTCCAATCCAGAAATTTCTTCTACTTCTTGTTTTATATTATCAATTCCTTTTTTATAATAAGAATTAATTTTATCTGAACTTTTTGCTTTATTTTTATTATTTCCTACAAAGGTATCTCTTGGTATAGATAAAATAAATGCATCTTGGTCTTGAGGATTATAGCCACATAACATAATGGTATCTGCTAATTCTACATTTATATCTTCACTAATTCCAATAACTAATACATATATAGGTTTAGCTTCATCTACAAATAATGTTGCTATATCCAGAATCATAGATTTAGCATTTCCGTCATATTTTGCTTTACATACTCCAAAAAATATTCCTGATAATATGGCAATTAGCATACAAAATACAATAATTATCTTTTTAAATATACCTTTTTTTTTCTTCTTAATATTTTTATCTTTTTTCATACCTAATAAATTCCTTCCTTAAAAGTGTTTTCATTGCTGATTAATATTCTTTTCTGGATAAGCATTATACTTATTTTATTAATGTTCAAAATTAATATATAAGCTATTGGAAGCGGATTAATAATTATGAGTCTGAACATTAACCTCTTAAAAAGTTTTTTCAAGTTTTTCTCTTTATTTTTAAAATATTTTATGCTATATTATCATAATAGGAGGAAATCTTTATGGCACAATTAAATGAAAACGAATCATATTCAGATTTTGTTAAGGAACACATAGAATTAGACAAACTTTTATATAATTTACCAAAAGAAAAACAATTACTTATAAAAAAACTTCTAAATAAGAAAATCTCTATTCGCAAATCAAATAAAATATTTGCAGAATATAGAATTAATAGAATTAATAAAAAAATTAATAATATTAAAAATTCAAAATAATGTATTAATATCTAAAACTTTCTTTTATTTATCACATACGAACTTCCCATTACTGTCTTTGCTTGGTGTTTTACTTGTGCTCCAATCTCACCTATTTCAAGGGTATTTTTATAATTTCTGCTATCAACTTCAACTATACCTATAGAAATTGCTACTAATGGAAATTTCTCTATTATTCCTTTTCTATTTGCAACTTCTACATATCCTCTTTCTATATCTTCTTGAGAATAATAATCTATTATTTTTGAATCAAAATAATGTATTATATCTGTACATAGCTTATCGTAATCACTTTTTGAAATTACGGCAACAAAATCGTCTCCACCAACATGTCCAACAAAATTATTACTATCTTCTATTTCATGTATATATTTATTTATAACTCTAGCTGTAAATTTTATTATTTCATCTCCATTTGAGAACCCATACACATCATTATATGCTTTAAAATTATCCAAATCAAAGTATACCATTGCAAATACTTCTTTATTTAATAATCTTTTTTTCATTTCAGCTTGAATCTGAACATTACCTGGAAGACCTGTTAGTGGGCTCACTCTCCTATTTATTTCTAATAAATTAATTATATTGTTTACTGTATAATATAAAAATTTTTCATAAATTGGTTTTATAATATAATATAGAACAGAATTACTTAATGCCTTAACTCTATGTTCTTTTTGCGCATTAGAAGATATAACTATTATAGGGGTAATTCTATTGTCTTCATTGTTTTTTATAGTATCTGTTAAATCAATTATGTCTTTATCTATATTATCTTCGTCTATTATTATCATGGCAGGTATATTTTTTAGTGCAATTTCTAATTCATCAGTCGATACTGTTTTAAATTCATAATCTTGATTTTTAAATAATTCTCTTAATACCACAATTAATTCTTTTTTATCATCTATAATAAATATATCTTTTGCCATTTTTTAGTATTATTCCTTTCTTTATGATACATATCTTATAAATATACTTATTGAATTGTTAGTCCACTTTGGTCAGGATTATAATTGCATTCACCGCCAAATGTTGTAGTCGTGCCATCCACACTTGTTACAGTGAGTATTATTTTATTGTATCCTTCATCTAATGCTTGTTCGAATTGAATTTCTTTAGGTGAGTCAGTTAATTCAGCAGCATATGGTTTATCATTTAATGTATATTCTACCTTAGATATACCATTTTCATGTGTACAAGTAACTACAAGTTTGCTTTTATCTTCAGATAAAACGACTTGTATATTAGGTTGAGTTAACCCTGTAAATGTCTGTTGTGTACTTGCTGTATTGTTAGCTTTATCTACTGCTATAATTGTTAAATTATTTTCACCTTTTTTAATTTCAATTTCTATAATAATTTCCTTTTGATTTTCTTCTTCTGCTTTTATTTCTGTTTCATCTTCATCATTCCATCTATAAGTTATACAATCTAATGCATTTTCATCAGTAGCTTTTATTTTTATCTTCTTATCTTCAGTTACTTCGTAACTTACAACTGGATTAATTATATCAATTCCATCTTCAGAAGATATTTCTTCTGAATAAGCAGTAACTCCATTATTATTATCTACTACTTTAATATTAAGAGTATTATTTCCAGCTGGAATTTCAATTGAAGTTTCAAAAGTATTTCCACTATCTATAGAAATAGTACGTTCTGGAGTTGTATTCCAATTATACATTAGTTTTATTAATTTCTTATCATGTGATACAGAAATCTTCAAATTTGAGCCATCTTTACTTGTTTTTATATCTGCTTTTGACTCATTCACTTGTTCCGTATTTATTCCAGTATTATTTTTAATTATATTAAATATACCAATTCCTGTAAGACATACCGCAAAAGTTATTAGTATTATTGCAAATACTTTTATGATTTTATCTGTACTTCCTTTGCCACTGCCATTATTATTGTCTCCAATAGGATTATAATCTAAAATCTGATTCATTGTATCACCTCATAAATAATATCAACTAAATTATAACATAAGCATTTTTCATTGTAAACAATTCTATTAATTAAAATTTGGTACAAAATTACGGTTCAGATTAAAATATACTTTATATTTATGTTTGATGATTTCAATATTGCAAAAATATCCCCAAGATTATCTAATCTTGAGGATATTTGTTATTTTTATTATAATACGAATTTTTTAATTAATACTATTCCTGTTGTAAGTATTATTGTTATTGTAAATATTAAACCTATATATGTTGGCGTTGAACCTGTTGAAATAGTTAACATTACTGGAGCATCATCAATATCGTCTTCTCCATCCACTTTATTATTTGGAGTAGAATCTATATCTGGTGTATCTCCTTTTTCATTGTAATCTTCACTTATTTCAGCAATATTTACCTTTGTTCCTAAATTATCTTCTCCATTAATCCAAGTTAATGTCACTTGAATAGTTGCACTTTTTCCTGGTTCTAATAAAGTTTTAGCTAAAGCGTTTGTAACAATTTCCTTTTCAGAGATTTGTGTCCAATCTTTATTATCTTCTGCTACAAATTTTAAGCCATCTGGAATATAATCTTTTATTTCTGTTGAAAATCCTTCAATTTCTCCTTCATTTGTTACAATTATATCATACATAAATTTAACTACAGTTGAATTTATTTTCTTTCTGTGTACTTCAACTTTTAGAAGACTATCTTTATCTGTTGCAAGAATCTCTCTTGTTTGGCCATCTTCTGTTATTATTATTTTAGTTAAATATTTTTCTAATGCTAAATCAAAATATTTAACATATATTCTTTCTTTATCAATATCATCTTCTTCATCTTTTCCATTGTTTGGTATTGAGTCATTATCTTCAACATCTTTTCCATTCTCATCTGTGTCTTCAGATATTTCAGCAGTATTTATTATTATTCTTTTTTCTGTTGTAGTTGTTGCTTCTACTTTTGAATCATCAACTTTAAAAACAATTTTTACATCTAGATAATCTGGCATTTGTTTTGTTTCATCATAAGCTTGTAATAGTGCATCTTCTCCTCTCGCTTCTGAAACTTCTTTTGATAAATATTTTGTTTTTACTGTTGTCGCTTGATTAATGTCTGTAGTTTCTTTGCCATATTTATCATACATTTTCCATTCATATTTTTTATTTATTTCATTATCTACTACAAAAGTTAATCCATTTGGTATATCATCTTGAATTTCTGCTGCATATCCAGCTTTTTCTCCCTCATTATACACTCTTATTGTATAAGTTACTAAATCAGTATTTGCAACACTTAGTGGTTCTGTTGTATGATTATATTTTAATTTGTTTTCACTATCTTTTGTAACAATTGGAGTTCTATCTGTTATCTCTTTATCATTTAATCCTGTTATAAATTTTTGAAGACTCAAATCAAAAATTTTTTCTTCTTGTGTTAAATTTTCATAATCATGATCATCTTGATTTTTATCATTTCCAGGATAATTATTAATATCTATAGAATTTGGAATAGAATCTCTATCTTCAATTTCTTTTTTATTTTCATCTAAATCTTCTGTTATTTCTGCTATATTTTTTAATTGCTCATCTTTTAAATTATCTGCAACTACAATACACGTTACTTCTATATCTTTATAATTTAATTTATTAGAAACTCCATCATATTTTTCTAATAAATTAGATTCTTTATTAGAAGATAATTTTGTAGACGTTATTTTAGCTCCTTTACCTACTAGAACAATAGCATCTTCTAATTTCGTCTCTCCAGTAAAATCTGTAAGTTTTAAATTGGATGTTCCATTATTTATTTCAGACAATTTAATAGTTTTTGCACCAGCTTCAGTTGCTTTAGATATAGACCAATAGTTATCAATGTTATCATTATAATTTACTAACAATCCAAGTCCTTCTGGTAAATAGTCAGCTACTTCTTCTGCATATCCAGAAATAGAGCTTTCATTATATACACGTATAGTATATTTTACTATATCACCAGATTCTACTGTAAGTGGTGTTTTAACAGTTTTATATGTAGCATTAGTACTTGTTCCATTTTTTAAGTTTGTTGTATCTACTATAGGTTCTCTTGATGTTTTTGGATTTTCTCCATTTATTGAAGTTATAAATTTCTGAAGGCTTAAGTCAAATGTTTGACCTTTTATTATAACTTTTTCAAAATCATCATCATCTTGTAGACCTTTATAATAATACTTAGAATCTGATAAGTCTTCTTTGTTACTTACATTTCCAGAGAAAGTATCATTAATAGTATTATTATCAATTGATTTTACGTCAGAATCTCTATCTTTTATATTATCTGATGTTATTTCTGCAACATTTGTTAATACTGATTCAGCTTTTAAATTATCATCTACTTTACATTCAATTTGAACAAATCCTGAAGCTATTGTTTTATCTTCTTTATTAAGAGCAAGTAATGTAACATCTGACAAAGCATTTGTTGTTGCAACTCTTCCATCTGAAGATATTTTCCACCCATACTTTTCATTTATTTTACTATTTTCCACAAAAGTTAATCCTTGTGGCAAATAATCTGTAATTTCTTTTGCTATAGCATCAATAGTTCCTTCATTATATACATTAATTTGATAAACTATTGTATTTCCACATTCTACTTCTAATGGATTTTTACTATGATTATAAATTGCAGTATTACTTGTGCCTTCTATTAATCCATCTATATTTACATCAGGTATTCTATTTTGAGTGTCTCCATTAATTGAAACTATATATTTTCTTAAAGCCAAATCTCCTTGTTCTAATAATACAGAAATACTTTCTGGTTCTTTTTTAGTTTCTTGTTCTGTTATTAGAATCATTTTTTGATATGTAGCATCTTCTGATTCCCAAATTGTAGCCACTCTATTTATTGTACTATTATAATTTATATTTAGTGTTACTTTGCTTACATTAAGTTTTGAAGATATTCTAACAAAATATTCTTTATCTAAAATGCTTTGTATATTCTCTTCTATTTTATTTGTACATTCTTTATCTTCAAATATTTCGTAATTATCTACTGAAAGTTTAATTTCATATTTATTGGAATTTGTAGCACCATTAGAATTAATTTTAAATGGTCCTACTACGTAATACTCATCGTTATTTCCCGCTACTGTTGCCACAGCTTGTTTTGTTTTATCTATTGTTGGATAATTAACAGTTTCGCTTATATTTTCATGTCTTTTTGCATTTGTTATTAAATAATTAGTTAATATATTTAAATACTTCTTAGTTATATTGTTAATATCTTCTATAGTTGAATCTTCGCCAGCTTCAATTTTTTCTAATGAAATTGCTGGTACATTATATAAGAAAAATCCTGTTTCAGGGTTATATCCATTTTTATAATTTTCCATTTCATTTCCAGTATAAATATCTTTATTATCGTAATATCTATTGTCTGTAGGATTTGTCAAGTACCATAAAGCAATTTGTTGAGAAACATTTATGTCTTCTTCAGTTAAATATTCTCTTATCGTTTGTATATAAGCAGCTTTGTATTCATTTTCATCAGAAGTACCATCATAAGTTTTATCATTATAAACGAATTGTTCTCCTCTATTATATGTATAATCAATGAATTCTTCAAAAGCTTTTGCAATATAAGAATTTATTTTTTCATCAGAAGCTTCTTGCATACAAATATTTTTAGATAACCATAATATTGAATTATATTTTTCTTCACCTAGTTCTTGTTTATATGAAAGAATTTTTTCTATGCTTAAATTTTCTAAATTTCCCACATTATTATAATTTTCAGTTACAGCTTCTGGGAATGATTTATTTGGTTCTAAACAATAAAAATTATCTTCAGTCTCTGTTCCTTCAGTGTTTACTATCTTTAATATACCATAATTATTTATTTTATATCCCAATTCTCCATTTCTTGGAAAAATTGATGTTAATTTTGCAGAAGATGTGTTTTCTGTTATTTTTCCAACTTCTGATAAATCAGGTTTTTCGCCCACTATTTTTTCTACGGCTATTACTTGGCTAAAGTATGGCATTAATAAAATTACAACACATAGCCATGCTAAAATTACTTTTATTGACTTGCTTTTAAACATATTAAACCTTCCTTTTCTTATAAATACTATTTATACTATTTTCATTTTAATATATATTATATTTTTGTCAAATATCTTTTATTTTTCAAAAATTAAATTTTCTTACGGAACAAAGTATTATCCGTCTTTTATATTATAAAACTTTTCACCTTAAAAATCAATAGTTTTTACATTAAAGCTACATAAAATTAAATTTAATTATAAGTTTTAATCTTTTGCATTTTTTATCTTTACCATCATATAATTTCTTAAGGTGATAGATTTTTATGAAATTTATACAAAAATTATTAATATTTTTTCTAATTATTATTATACTTCCTGTCTGTTCATTAGCAGATGATTTAGTTGATGATGATATAGATTATATTAATACTCTAGAAGTTTCTTCGGATAGTGACAATATTATACTATCTTCAAAATATGCCCTTGTCTTAGAGCGTTCAACAAATAGTATATTATTTGAAAAAAATGCATATGAACGAACAGCAATGGCATCAACTACAAAAATAATGACAGCAATAATTGCTCTTGAAAATTCAAGTTTAACTGATACTGTAAAAATTTCTTCTAAAGCTGCTCATACCGGCGGTTCAACATTAGGAATTTATTCCGACACTCAAATGAGCATGGAATCATTATTATATGGGCTTTTATTGCGTTCTGGAAATGATTGTGCAGTAGCAATTGCAGAATATATTGGTGGTAATCTAGAAGAATTTGCAGACTTAATGAATAAAAAGGCAGAATATTTAGGTCTGAAAAATACACACTTTGTAACTCCACATGGTTTAGATAGTAATGAACATTATACTACAGCTTATGATTTAGCACTTCTTACAAATTATGCTTTAAAAAATAATATGTTTTTTAAAATTGTTGGGACAAAAAATTGTACTATTTCTGTAGGAGAAGAAACAAGAACAATAACCAATACAAATGAATTGTTACGGTTATACAGACGGTGTATATGGTGTAAAAACTGGTTTCACATGTAATGCTGGAAGATGTTTAGTATCTAGCTGTAAAAGAGGAGATTTAGATATAATAATTGTGGTTTTAGGCGCTGGAACAAAGAAACAACGAACTGTGGATTCAATAAATTTGATAAATTATACTTATAAAAATTTTGAAATGTATGATTTTAGAAAAATAATAGATAAAACATTTTCAAGTTTTTTAAATAACTATTCTAAAAATATAAAAATAAATAAGTCTAATTCTATTCCTGAATTTGTCTTATCTAAAAATTCAATATATTCATTTCCAATAAAAAAAATATATTCTGAAAAAGTAAATTGTTCAATATATAGTCTTAGAGTTTTAGAAGCGCCAATAACTAGAGAAACTAAAATAGGAGTTTTACAGGTAGCCGTAAATAATAATTTAATTTTAAGCATAGATATTTTATTATCAAATGACTTGAAAAAATCAAGTATTAATGAATATTTTATTCAAATTTTAAAGCAAATTTCATTGGGATATAAATAAGGTTATTAAAATTAATTAGGTCGATTTAAAATCGACCTAATTAATTTTTGTTTTCTACACTATAATATTTTCTTCAGTTATTATACAATCTACTTTTTCATCAAATTGATCATATTCAAAATCCTCAATAATTTGATTTTCAAAACAAATTCCTAAATAAAAGTTTTTTCTGTTTTTAGAAATAAATTTATCATAAAATCCGTTTACCATAGCCAATTCTAAATTTATCTTTTGAAAATATAAGTCCAGGAACTATTACCAAAGCTTTTTCTCCATTATATATTTTACCATTTTGTGGTTCTGGAATATTATATTTTCCTTTTTTTAAATCTTTTACTGAATTTATTTTCAAAAACATCATTTCATTGTTAATTATTTTAGGAATATAAACGTTTTTTTCTTTTTTTAGTAATATATCTATAATATTTTCAGTTATTACTTCCGAACTAATATTTATATATATTAAAATATATTTATATTCTTCTAAACAATCTAAATTTAAAATTTTTTCTTCAATAATTTTACTTTTTTGTTCTATTTCAGATAAACTCATAGAATCTCTTATTTTCATATATTCTTTTCTAAGTTTATTTTTCAAATTATTTCTCCTATATAAAATACTCAAATATTATTGGTTTAATAATCTTCTTACAACTTCATTTATAGTTTTTCCATCTGCTGCTGCACCAATTTTTTCCTTAGATGCTTTCATCACACTACCCATATCTTTTATAGAAGTAGCACCTATTTCATTAATAATATTTTTTACAATTTCTTCAATTTCTTCTTTTGATAATTGCTTAGGCAAATATCTTGAAAGAACTTCTATTTCCTTTTGATTCTGCTTAATTAAATCTTCTCTTCCACCTTTTTCAAAATCTAAGGCAGAATCTTTTCTCTTTTTTACTTCTTTTGCAATAATATCTATAATCATTTCATCATTTACATCAATACCTTTATCTTTTTCAATTTGAAGAATTGCAGCTCTTACCATTTGAACTGTATTTTTCTTTATTTCATCTTTTTCTTTCATAGAATCTTTTAAATCACTTAATAATTTTTCTTTTAACATATCAAAACTTCCCTTTCTTTAATTAATTTTAATTTATGTTTAATATTTTTTTAGTTTCCTTTTATATAAAACATAAGAGGTTAGATAACCACCTAACCTCTCACTTAACTTAAAATTTTCTCTTTCTTGCAGCCTCTGATTTTTTCTTTCTTCTAACACTAGGCTTTTCATAATGTTCTCTTTTTCTTACTTCTTGTAAGACTCCATTTCTTGCACATTGTCTTTTAAATCTCTTTATAGCCTCTTCTAAATTACCATTAACTTTAACCTCTGACATATATTTCCCCTCCTTCCGAAGCTCGAAATCTTTTGCGGGATTCTTAATTCAATCTATGTAATTACTGTCCAGCTGTGATATATTATACATTAGCTTGTGCCAGGTTGTCAATAGATTTTTTTAGCATTTATTCCTCTTTCTTATTTATCTCCCATATCTTTTAGTTTAACAATTATTTATAAACCTTTTATTCAAAAATCTCTCCAATTGATGTTGCTTCATGTATTCTTTTAATTGCTTCTCCAAACAATTTTGATAGCGATACAACTTTTATTTTATCTAATTTTTTTTCTTCGGTAAGTGGTATAGTATTTGTTATTACGACTTCTTTAACATCGCATCCTTTTATTCTTTCAATAGCAGGTCCAGATAGCACCCCATGAGTACATGCAACATAAATATCTTTAGCACCAAATTTTCTTATTACATTTACAGTTTCTAATATTGAACCCGCTGTATCTATTTCATCATCAAATATTAAAGCATTTTTCCCCTTTATCTCTCCTATGATACTTGTTGCTATTGCCTTATCATCATTCCCATTTCTTCTTTTATCTACTAAAGCAATTGGGCATTTAAAATGTTCTGCATACTTATAAGCTTTTTTAGAGCTTCCAGCATCTGTTGCAACAACTACTTTATCCTTTATATCTTTTAAGTCAAAATATCTTTCTAATTCATATTTAGCAGTAAGTACATCGACATTTATATTAAAGTATGATTGTATTGCTAAATTATGCAAATCGCATGTTAAAACTCTATCAATGCCAGCTGCTTCAATAAGTTGTGCTAATAACTTAGCTGTTACAGGAACTCTTGATTGATCTTTTTTATCTGATCTAGAATACATATAATATGGTATAACTAAAGTTATTCTTTTTACAGAAGCTCTTTTTAATGCATCAGCTACTATGAGCATTTCCATAATTCTTTCATTTACTGGTGGCTGAGTTGTTTGAATTATAAATATATCTTTTTCTCTAACTGTTTCAGCAATTTGTACAAAATTATTATCATTTTTAAATTTAAATCTAGATATTTCTCCTTTTTTTATTTTTAAATAATCGCAAATTTCTTCAGTAAATTTTTCTGCTGATTCACTACAAGAAAAAACTTTAATATTATCCATATATTTACTCCATTTTTATATTTTTTTTGTTTCACATGTATCTATGTCAAAACTATGCATTTCATAATTCTTTGAGTCTTTTTTACTTTTCAAAAATTCTAATATTTCTTCTATATTTTCTGTTTCGTCTGCATCTATGAACTCTTCACTCTCATCATCTCCAACAAGAATTGTAATAGATCGCATTTTTCCATTTGTTTCTTCTTTTTGTACACTTCTAATATCATCTAGAAAAATTTCTTTTTCAACTGTTTTGCTAGAAAATAATTTTTTTACTTCTTCTATTATATACAAAGAATTATCTCTAATTTTTACTATTTTAAACATTAAGTTCTTCTCCTTAAATATTTTTTATTGAATCTGCTGATATTTTTTCAGATACTGCATGTACTTCAATTTTTTCTTCTCTATTTCCATCAATTGAAATAATTCCATTATTTTGAGTATTTATTCTGTATTCTTCAGTTTCACTATTATTATGTTTTTCTTTATATTCTTGAATTGGTATTATCTTTGGCTTTTTAGTAGTATATCTGTCTTCATCTCCAAATTTTAATCTAACAATAGAATCATTTTTTATACTAGCTTGTACGTCAATTTTTTTCTGATTAGTAGACCCTCTAAATTTTAGATTAACTAATTTGTTTTCCTCTTCAAATTGACCATCTACAATAATATCTATATTTTTTAATAGTTCTTTTGTGAAGGGAAATTGCTTATACATCTTTCCAAATATATCTTTTTCAAAGTCATATCCAGTCCAGCACCATATTGTTTTACTTGGAAACTTTTGTTTAACTTCCTTAACTAATTTAACAAGGCCCTTTTGATTAATAGGTTCTAAAGGTTCTCCTCCTAAAATTGATAATCCTGTTATATAATTTTTGTCTAATAATTTAATGATTCTTTCTATTGTCTCATCAGTAAATTCATTTCCATAGTTAAAATCCCAAGCTTCTTTATTATGGCACCCTTTACAGTGGAAATGACATCCACTAACATATAGAGAAACTCTTACTCCTTCTCCATCTTGTATATCTACTTCTTTTATATCAGCATAGTTCATAGTTATACCTCATTTATTATTAATTTTTATTTTTATAAATGTAAAACTCTAGACTTTATTTCTTTTGTTTTTCCAACATTCCAGAAATTTTCTCCTAAGTATCCACAAGTTCTTCTTGTAACATTCATCTTACTATGATCTTTATTTCCACATTGTGGGCATTCCCATTCATTATTCTCATTAATTTTTATTTCTCCGTCAAATCCACAAACATGGCAGTAATCTGATTTAGTATTGAATTCTGCATATTGAATATTATCATAAATGAATTTAACAACAGATTCTAAAGCTTCTATATTATTTTGCATATTTGGAACTTCAACATAAGAAATAGCTCCACCTGTAGACAATTTTTGAAATTCACTTTCAAATGCTAATTTATCAAATGCATTAATTTTTTCTCTTACATCTACATGGTATGAATTTGTATAATATCCTTTGTCTGTAACATCTTTTATTTCTCCAAATCTTTCTTTATCTATGCGAGCAAATCTATAGCATAAGCTTTCAGCAGGAGTTCCATATAATGCAAATCCTATATTAGTTTCTTCTTTCCATCTTGCAACAGTGTCTTTTAAATGTTCCATTACTTTTATAGCAAAATCATGTCCTTCTTTAGTTGTATGTGATACTCCTTTTACTAATTTTGTTAATTCATAAATTCCTATATATCCTAAAGAAATTGAAGAATATCCACCCATTAATAATTTATCTATTTTCTCACCTTTTTCTAATCTAGCTATAGCTCCATATTGCCAATGTATTGGGCTTATATCTGATTTTGTTCCCATTAATGCATTATGTCTGCACATTAATGCTTCTTTGCATAATTCAAGTCTTTCATCTAGTAACTTCCAGAATTTTTCTTCATCTTGTCCAACAATTATTCCAATTTGAGGTAAATTAATACTTACAACACCTTGATTAAATCTTCCTTCAAATTTATAGTTTCCATTTTCATCTTTCCAAGGGCTTAAAAAGCTTCTGCATCCCATAGGACTAAATACATTTCCTTCATAATTTTCTTTCATTTTTTTAGCAGAAATGTAATCAGGATACATTCTTTTTGCAGAACATTTTACGGCAAGTTTTGTTAAATAATCATATTTTCCACCTTTTAAACAGTTATGTTCATCTAGTACATATACTAATTTAGGAAATGCAGGAGTTACATATACTCCTTTTTCATTTTTAATACCTTCATATCTTTGTTTTATAATTTCTTCAATAATCATTGCATTTTCTTCAATATATTCGTCATCTGGTTCTAAGTGTAAAAATAGAGTAACGAAAGGAGATTGACCATTTGTTGTCATTAAAGTATTTATTTGATATTGAATAGTTTGTACACCAGCTTTTAATTCTGTTTTCAATCTATCAGAAACCATTTCATCAATAATATCTTTACTAACTTTATCTCCATATTTTGATGTGATTTCTTTTTCATATTTGTTTTTACTAATTCTTAAGTATTTTCCTAAATGTTTCATATCAACAGATTGTCCACCATATTGATTACTAGCAACAGCTGCAATTATTTGAGTTGTTATTGTGCAAGCAACTTGAAAGCTTTTTGGACTTTCTATCATTTTTCCATTCATTACTGTTCCATTATCTAACATATCTCCAATATTTATTAAACAGCAATTAAATATTGGTTGAACAAAATAATCTGCGTCATGGAAATGAAATATTCCATCTTCATGAGCTTTAGATATTTTTTCAGGCAATAATATCCTTCTAGTTAGATCTCTTGAAACTTCACCTGCTATATAATCTCTTTGTGTTGATGCAAGTACTGTATTCTTATTTGAATTTTCCTCTGCTAATTCTTTATTTTCATTTCTTATTAATCCTAATATACTTTCATCTGTTGAATTTGCTTGGCGAATTAAAGCATGTTTATCTCTATACAATATATATTTTTTAGCTAATGTAAATTTTCCAAATTCCATTAGTTTTCGTTCTATAATATCTTGTATGTCTTCAACTGACATAGTTGGTTTTTCTAATTTTTCTATATATTTTGTTATAAACTCAATATCTGCTCTAGAAATTTTATCTTTTCCACCAACTTCTTTATTGGCATTGCTAATTGCAATAACTATCTTATCTCTATTGTATTCTACTTTTCTACCATCTCTTTTAATTACTTTCATAATTGTTTCCCCCTATTTTAAATTATAGAACTTTTACTTCTTTGAATTTATTTTAACATTTAAAAAAGTAATGTCAAATGCATAGTTTTTATGTTTTTAAATTCTTCAAATGCTTTATTACCAACATTTTCCTTAAATTGCATTTTCCAATTTTTTTCAATATTACATTTTTTTAAATTCCTATAGTTGTTTGCCCTCAAGACTTTCCCAATTTTATATAACAATTAGGTAAATTTTTTGTAATTTTTTTATTTTTCAAAAAATTATATATAATTTTAAATATGTTTTTAAGAGATAATAGGAATTATTCCTAATTTTATTTATTGTTTTTTTATCCCAAAACTCATATTTATTAATATAATTTCAGTATAAAGGCAAACACTTTTTACAGAAAATTTATATTGTATTATTTTTTTTTTTATTTTATAATTTTATTGGTGATAATATGAAAAAAAAGTTATTAATTATTTTTCGTTTATTTTCAATTATAGTAATTTGTATTTCACTATACCTTTTATATAACTGGCATAAAGAAAATAAAGAAAACAAGAATTTAAATGATAATATCATAAATGAGTATGTTATTGCAGATACATCTCTTCCTAATGAAACATCTACAAATGAATCACTTCAAATCGATTTTGATAATTTAATAAAAACTAATAAAGATACCATTGGTTGGATTAGAGTTAACAATACAGAAATTAATTATCCTATTGTACAAGCAACTGATAATGATTATTATTTAACACATAACTTTTATAATAATTATAATAGTGCAGGATGGATTTTTGCAGATTATAGAAATAATTTTGAAACTCTTGATAAAAATACTATTGTCTATGGACACAATCGAAGGAATAATAGTATGTTTGGAACATTAAAAAATCTTTTAACAAATGATTGGTTTTCAAATACTGATAATTGTTCATTTGATTTTTATACTACTACAGCACATTATACAGCAAAAATATTTTCTGTTTTTAAAATAAAAACCTCAGAATTCATTGCAAAAATAATTTTTTCATCAGATGATGCTTTTATAAGCTATGTAAATACTTTAAGAGAAAAAAGTATTTATGATTTTAAAGTTCCTGTTACTAGCAATGATAATATAATAACTTTATATACATGCGATAATAATACAAATTATAGAATTATTGTTTCTGCAAAATTAGTAAAGCACTAGTCTCATAAATAGTGCTTTATATAATGCATTTTAAAACCCATAACCTTTTATAGATTATGGGTTTTTTTATAATTTAAAAGAATATCTATTTTTTCTTATTATTTTTAGAAAATCCTATTTGCATAATATTTCCTAATATAACATTTATGATTGCCAGCATAGCAATAAAGAATTTTTTATCTCCTGTATTTGGTAATGAATTTCCATTTATGCTTCCTGCTACTGTTATATTATTATTGTTAATATTATTTTCTCCCCCTGTTCCTGTAACATTATTACTAATGTCCTCTTTTATTTCCTCTTCGGCCTGTTTTTTCTTATAGTAATATTTTACTTTAATTAATTCTGTTGTCATTTTTCCTTCAGAATTTTCAGGAAGCATGTCTGTTACTAATTCATATCCATCCACTTCAGGTATTGTAACAACATATGTTTTTCCTTCATAATCTTCAATGCTTTCATCTTTAAAAACAATTCTATCTATTGGTTGCTTTGTTTCATAATCGCAAATTACTAGAACAACTCCTTTAGATTCACGTCCATATTTATATGTTAATACAACATCTTCTGTTCCTAAAGTAATAGTCTCTTCTTCAGGTCTTTCTACTAGTACATATCCTTTGAAGATTTTAGGTTTAGCTTCATATGTATCATTTTGATGTTTATTAGTAATTTGTATTGTGCTTTCGACATTTTCGTTCTTTATTGAGTTATACTCTAATAATACATTGCCTGTATTAATATCCACATATTTTACAGTTATTGTAACTTTTTTAATATAATAATATTCTAAAACAATTTCTTCTTTTGTCATTTTTTGAGGTATATCTTCTACATTAGGAGCACTAACTAAATCATATCCTGGAATTACTGGTGGTAAGTTATCTACTTGTTTTCCAACATAGTCATTTCCTGGTTCATCAGAAGATGAAATTGTTTTAATTACTTCTCCTGTTGTTTTGTCTATCACTTTTTTCGTTACACCTTTTGATTTTTCTGCATAATAAAATTTCACTTCTTTTTCATTTGGTTCTAATGTTCCTTTAATATCATCAGGCATTCTCTCTGTTATTAAAACATATTCTGTTCCATCTATTGTTATAGAATTTTTTGGATTTAATTTATATTCTTTTCCAACAACTCCTTCAGCAAGCATTTCTCTTTCAAGTTCAGCTCCTGTTTCTTGGTTAATATATACACCAACAACAGATGATGTTCTTACACTTTTATAGTAATAAATAACTTCTGTTACATCTTCTGCTATTTGTCCATTTGCATTTTCTGGTAACTTATCCTCAACTAATTTATATCCTTTTAAATCTATAGGTGATGTTTCATATGTATCTCCTACATTTCCTATTATAAGATCATTATTTATTAAACCTCCTGTATCAACATCAACACATTTTACAATAACACCTTTTTCCTCTGATTCTTCAATTCCTGCATAATAGTAGATTACTATCGTCTGGTTTTCTGAAAGTTTTCCAGAGTAACTACTTGGTTGTTCTACAGTTTCCCCAGTTTCTTGATTACAATATACTAATTTACCATCACGAATTCCAGCAAATATTCCTTCTTTGGTTTCTGGATTATTATCTATAATTTCACCTATTACCATTCCAACAAGAACTTTATTTTTAATATTAATAGCTTCTGTATAAAAATCATCACCTACTGAACCTATTATATGTTTTTCCTCAAAAGTCCTTCCTTCTTCCTCAGCGTCCATTTGATAAATACTAAGTGAAGCTTCTCTTATGTAATAAAAATCATATGTATTTTCTCCATAATATATGGTTTGTTCAGAAGGCGCACTACTATTGAAAAGCCTATAGCCTTTAAGACTTTCTCCAATCGGATATTCATATTTTGTTCCTTCAATAATAACTATAATCTTATCATTTTCTATATTTATATTACATTTTTGCCCAACTACAACAGGTATTAGATCAGTCTTAAAAAGTATTTTACTACTTACTGCATCCCTTAGCCTTACTATAAATGAAGTATTTTTTGCATAATAAAATATGTATTCTTTTTCCTTTTCAGCTAATGTAATTATCTTTTCTTCTGGTGCTTCTATTAATTGATATCCTTCTATCTCTTTTGAATATTCAGAAAGATCAACTGTTTCTCCATACTTCTTAGTTATTGTTACTGTATCAGCAATTTGTTCATTCCATCCTCTATTATTATCTATGTATTTAATAATTACATCACAATCAATTTTATCCAAGTATACTTTTATAATATCTCCATTATTTACAGTACTAGCAATTGTTTGTGGTTCAGTTCGTTTTATTTCATAGCCTTCATATATACTGTTTACTAAAGTTCTATCAAATTTTAATGTATTTGGTTCTGAAGAGTTTACAGTTTTGCTTTTTACAATTTCTTCTTTTATTTGTTCTTTTCCATCCTCAAGGCTTATATATTGCACCTTGTAACTTAATTCTTTTGTTGCATTTCCATATGCTTCTATAATAAAACCGTCTTTTTCTTTTTCTTCTTCAACGTTGTAGAAATACTCATTATCAGAAGCATCTCCTCCACTATTTTCTATAATTTGTATTTTATAATCAGACTCTGTTAAACTTCCATCAATAACAGTATAGATTTCGTTTTCTTCAAATACGCCTTTCCATTCATCTTCTTCATTAAGTTCAATTGTTTTTACAATTTCGCCATCTCTTATCAAATTAATAGTTACGTTTTCAGGTTTTTCAAGTTCTTCTGGCCATTGTAATGTAACATCATAATTTTTCGTTCCTGTTGCAAACCCAATTTCAGTAGTATTAGATTGTATACCTTGAGCATCTCCAATAACATTTCCTAAAATATCTATTGGACTCCATTCTATATGGCATCTATTTTGCGCATAAACACCTTCTACTTCATCTTGTGAATTTCCACGCATATTAATTAAAACATATGTTACATTTCCAGACTTAATAATAGAATTTCCATAATCAAATGCTATGGCTTTTACTTTTGTTTTGTCTGTAACTCCTTCTATATATTCTTTCCAATTAGGGTCATCTTTAATACTACCATTTCCAGTTATTTCTGAATAATATACTTTTACATTATATCCTTGGCTTTCTGCTACAGAAGTATCTACACCTTGAAAACTGCCTTTCCAACCTTCTCCTTCAGTTTCTATTTCATTGTAAACCACTACATTGGTCAAATCATTAGGACCTGCAGTTACTCTTAATTTATAACTATATGGATAATCTTTATAAGTCAAAGCATTTTCTATAACATATTTATTATTTGTTGAAACTGTTTGCATACTCATTTGTAGCTCTTGTTTTGTTTCACCTGCATAAACTAGAGTTATTGATTGACTAGATGATTCTATCATTTCAGTAATATCTCCATCCTCGTCAATGTCTTCGTAATCTTTATTAGAATATTTTAGCTCATATGAATCATCATCATCTAAATTCATTGTATAAATATTATAACTATATATGTTCCTATTCATTTTATAATCTTCATATGATACCTTTAAATTAAAGTATATATATATACCCAAATCTCCATTATAGCAATCATTCATAAAATTAGACAAATCTAGTGGAACTTCTCTAAAGTCATAAATAATTTCTACATAATTTTTTCCTATATTTTTATAATTTCTGTCTATTTTTACAGTAACGCAATCTTTTATAAATTCATTAAATTCTTCTTCGCTTTTAAAAGTAGTTTTATTATTTTTCAATACTTTATCCCAGTTATATCCTCTAATACTATTTTTTATTTCTTCTTCTGTCATATCTAATTCTATTTCTTTATCAAAAATATAACAGTTTTTCCAGCCATTAAATTCAGTAAATATATGGCTACCAAATCTTGCATTTTCTATGTATGTTATTAAATCAGTTTTTATATAAAAGTCACCATCTTTTACTTTTATATTTTGAATCTCAGAATTACAACTACCTAATAATCTATTTTCTGTATAATCATAACTTAAAAAAGTTCTTTGAAGATTTACTCTATAATATTTTTTATCATAATTTGGCAAATCAATTTGTTTTTCTATTTCAGAATATGGTTGTTTTTCTAAATCTCTTTCATTTTGCAATACTAATTCGCCATTACTATCCTTTTTATATGCTTGTAGATAAGCCCAATTATATATCTTTCCAGAATTTGTAATATTATCTTGAACATGTATTTTTAAATGTGATTCTAATGAATCGATATAGCTATCACGACTTAGTTTACAAGACTCTTCTAAATCATAAATTTCTATATACCAGCCCACAATATTTTCTTCTGTAAAACTAATTGTTTGTTCACTTTTTGTATTTTTCAAATTTTTTTCATATAAAACATAATTTTCTTCATTAGCGTACCTTACAAAAATACTGTAAGTATATTTTCCTTCAGGAATCTCATTATCATTTAAATTTCTAAACACCGGAACTATAATTTTAGCAAAATAATACTCATCGTCTTCTAATTTTCTATAGCTTCCATCTTCTGCAGTAATAGCTAAAACATCATTACCAATTCTTGCTGTTATTTTGCCATCTACGTAATTAATTTTTGGTTTAATTCCAAAATAATATCTTGCAAGTCCATCTTTAATATTTTGATAAGAACCTGCACAGTAAAAATAGTTGTCACTTTGTGTTATTTCATATAAATTATTTGTATCTATTAAAAAATCATTAATATTAATTGTTATTTCTTTATTTGTAAGTAATTCTTGTTCCCCTGTAAAATCTCTATCAGAATCATAATCTCCATATTCCCCATATACTTCAAATGTATTTTCTATCTGTTTATCTTTATATTCACTTTCTAGATATCCAATATAAAAATAATTACTTGTATATGGAATTTCAATTGGTAAAATATACTTTCCATTATTTGCAATAACTTCTTCAAAATTTTTATTTACTAATATACTGTTTTTAGGAATATCAATTTTTAAAGTTGGTTCATTAATTCGGCATCTAATACCATCTATTTGTCTATTAACGCAAAAATTATATTTTACCCATACATATTCTGTTGCATTTTCTGGTAAACCCTCATAATTACTAATTTTATATGTGCTTACTTCACTATAAAAAGTATCTTTTTTTGATGTAAATGCAAAATGAATATTATTGCTTTCTGCTTCATTATTTAATGTAGCTTTTATGTTTAAATCAGTTCCATTAATCATACTATTCATGTTATTAAAATTATATGACATTTGAATAGAACCCTCACAAGATGTTCCTGCCTCTATCTCTTCATTATTGGTAAACACACACACTTCATTTAGAGCATCATATTCATAACTCCAATTCCATTTTTCTTTTTCTTCTTCACTATAAGGATCACTTGCTGAAATTTCGTCAGCTATATAGTAAACAACATCTTTAACCTCTTCTCCATTGTAGTTATGGTACCAATATTTAGTTTTTCCTAAGTTTGGAACTACAATTTTTAGTTCTCCCGGAGCATAAGCCTGTTTTGTATTTGTGTTACTATAATTTATTTGAACTGTTATAATTTTAGATTCATTATAATCTATTGCATTCCATGTAATATCATCAGTTTGTGTTTCTGTACCATCATCATCTCTTTCAATAAACATGGTTTTTAACTTCCAACTATCTGCATCTTCTCCTAATTCTTTAGGTTCTACTTCGCTTAATAGGTAATTTTGAGTTTTTCCTGCTATTTTTCTTAGAATTGCATTCGTTCCCAAATATGATACTAGCATAATTTCAATAGATATAATTAAAATTATTATCATCCATGATTTAGGTATAACAATTTTATTTTTATTGTTCATATATTTTATTTTCCTTTCTTTTTCTATCTCACAAACTTTGTTTACACTTTTATTAATTATAATATTAGTCTTTTTTTTATCTAAATTCAATAACAGTTTATGTTACGATTTCCTTTATTTACTACGCATATATCTTTTTAAATATATTATTAAATTTCTATTACTTTTTTTAGTCCTTTTTTAACTTATACTACGGAATTCTTAGTTTATTTTGTTGTTGTTTTATTTTCTTAATATAATTTGCGAAGCCTTTATATAATAGGAAGTTCAGCGAACTTTCCTATTATATAAAAATAGCGACCAAAACGGTCGCCTTAAATTTTAAAACTAATATTTTATATTCTATTATGAATTCATTATTTCTAAGAATTCTTCTCCATCAATTTTTTCTCTTTCAAGTAGAACATTTGCAACTGCTTGTAATTTTTCCATATTTGCATTCAAAATTTCTTCTGCTCTTTTATAAGCTGTTCCAACTATTTGTTTTACTTCTTCATCTATTAAACTAGAAGTTTCTTCACTAAAGTTCTTTTGTTGTGTAAAGTCTCTTCCTAAGAATACTTCTTCTTGACCAGAACCATAAGTTATTGTTCCTAATCTTTGACTCATACCATACTTTGTAACCATGTCTCTTGCTATTTTAGAAGCTCTTTCAATATCATTGCTTGCACCAGTAGAAACATCTCCTAATACTAAGCTTTCTGCAACTCTTCCTCCTAATAATGATATAATTTGTTCTTCCATTTCAGATTTAGACATAAATGATCTATCTTCAGATGGTCTGTACATAGTATACCCTCCAGCCATACCTCTTGGAACAATAGATATTTG
>JBJFFD010000045.1:0-1509 GCA_051891335.1 Candidatus Scatovivens sp. | reverse complement strand
GGCTCTAGAATTTCTGGTGTGAAGTTAAATTCAGAAAAAAAGAGTACGAAAAAATGAAAAACAAGAATTTCTAGTGTGAAATTTTGTGAAGAAAGCAAGAATTTCTGGTGTGAAGCACCGAAGTTAAAGTGCTTTCTTTTTTTGTGTCTTAAATTATAATAAATATTAGTCCTAATGGATTATAAAAAAGGATGGTGAGAAAGTTGGATTATTATATTTTATTAGGATTAAATAGAAAGGAAGTTAAAATTATGAAAATAAGTAAAGAAAAAAGAATAATAGAGGTTGAGCTTAAAAGTAAAAAAGAAAAAGTAAGGTGTCCATCTTGTAATAAATTTACAAGTAGTGTTAATAGCAAACTAAAACCAATAAGAAGTAAATATTTAGATTGTTCTGGTGAGATAGTAAATTTGATTATTTATAAGAGAAGATTTCATTGTTATAATTGCAATAAAATATTTACAGAAGAAATGAATTTAAATACAAAAAATGGTAGTATATCAAACAAAGTAAAAATACAGATAAGAAAAGATTTAATGGATTATAATTTGACCATTGAAGCAATAGCAAAAAAGAATCATGTATCAAAATATATAGTAAGAAAAGAATTAGAAGAAGCGACTGCTTTGATTCCAAAATACAGAAAAAATTTACCTAGTGTGATATCATTTGATGAATTTAAAGCAGATACAAAAGAAGGTAAATATGCATTTATATTAACAGATCCAATACATAAGAAAGTGTTAGATGTACTTAAAAGCAGAAAAAAAGAATACCTAATTAAGTATTTTGCAAATACAGAAAATAGGTATTCAGTAAAGTACATAATATCAGATATGTACGAACCATATCTACTTGTACAAAAAGCAATGTTTCCTCATGCACAGTACATAGTAGATAAATTTCATTATACCAGATATATTATGGATGCGTTAGATAAAATTAGAATTAGATTACAAAAAGAGTATGGAGAAAAAAGTAAAGAATATAAACTTTTAAAAAATAGAAAGAATGTGTCATTGCTAAGAAAATATGGAAACGAAGTAAATTGGTGGGTTGAAACCAAAAGATATAGAAATGGTAATTTAGTAAATGTGTTACCAGGAGATATAATACAAGAAATATTTAAAATATCTGATGAATTACATAGAGGATATCAATTAAAAGAATTATTCCTAGATATTATAAATCATGCAGATTATAACGATGCAGAAAGACAACTTTTATGCTTCATAGAATTATGTCAAGAAAGTAAAATAGAAGAGTTTATTGAAGCAAGTAAAACGATAAAAAATTGGTTACCATATATAGTAAATTCATTTATAGATAAAAAGTATACCAATGGTTATACAGAAGGAATAAATAATAAAATTAAAGTAATAAAAAGAAACGCATTTGGATATAAGAATTTTGAATTTTTTAGAAAAAGAATATTATATATATTTAGTAAAAATATAAGTGGAGGTAAAACAAGTGGAAGAAAAAATAATAAATAAATTAAGAAATAAT
>JBJFFD010000044.1:0-67827 GCA_051891335.1 Candidatus Scatovivens sp. | reverse complement strand
AATATTGTTAAGTGTTGAAAATTTGGGAAATCCCCAGTTTAAAAAACTCATACAAAAATTACTTTAATTATTCACAAAAATCCATTTTGGTGTTATAATAAGATAGAATTTTACCAAAAGTTCGGAGGATGTTGAAATGATTTTTAAGGATTATTATAAGATTTTAGGGCTAGAAACTAACAGAGTATCTGCTGGAGATATAAAAATAGCATATAAAGAGCAAGCTAAAAAATATCATCCAGATTTAAATGGAGGAAATAAAAAATTTGAAGAGAGATTTAAAGATATAAATGAAGCGTACAACATTTTATCAAACTCTTCAACAAAAAGAAGATATGATAGAACATGGTATACACATGTCGGAAGGAAGAATAAAAACACATATCAACAACCACAAAACAGTAAAGAAGCAATATTTACAATGTTTTTTGGAAATTCTATTTCTGTAGACAAAACTAATGAAATAAAAAAAGAAAAAGCGATAAAAGGAGAAAATATTTTAACAGAAGTTTCTATTTCGATAGAAGAAGCCTTTAAAGGAAAAGAAAAAGAAATAGCTTTAATGGCAGTAGATGGAAAAATGAAAAAAATTAAAGTTGCAATTCCTGCTGGAATACAGAATAATGAAAAAATAAGAATGATAGGATTAGGAAAAGAAGGAAAAAACGGCGGGAAAAATGGAGATTTGTTTGTAAAAGTAAAAATAAAGAATGATAATAATTATATTTTAGACGGTTACAATATATTATCTAATTTATATATTACACCTTGGGAAGCAGCATTAAGTACAAAGGTTAATGTTAAAACAATAGAAGACGAAATTTCTATTTATATACCATCAGGAATACAAAGTGGAGAAAAAATTAAAATTGAAGGAAAAGGATATAAAGATGGTAAAGGTGGACGAGGAGATTTAATATTAGAAACAAAAATAATGATACCAAAACATCCAACAGATTTAGAAAAAGAACTTTTTGAAAAGATGAGTCAAGTATCTAAATATAATCCTAGAGTTTCAATAGAAAAAATATAAAAAATGTTGACATAAATTTAAGACTGAGATATAATATAAAAGGAAAAAACTAAAGAATAATACATGTAAAAATGTAAGGAAGGGGAAAATTATGGTAGAGGAAAATCTACAAGGAAAATACTTTAGTATTACAGACCCTCATAATGTAAATACTGTAATATATCAAGTAAATAAAACAGAAAAAGAATATTTAAAAACAGCTCCAAAATATACTGTTGAAAGATTAGATTTTTTGGAGGAAATTGTTGGTGAAAAAAAGAAAAAAACGTTTTTTATAGATAACCCATCACCAGAGGGGAATCCCTTGGTTATACTTTCTTTTGGAAAAGAAAGAGTTATAGTTAATATGGGATTTTTAGATTATGATACTATAAAAATTTCTAAAAAACCAATACCAATGAATTTTAAAACTTTATATAATGAGGAATCAACAGAATATAAAGAATTTTCATATACACCAAACATGAAAAGGCCAATATCAATAATAGATCCAGAAACAACAGAGGAGGTTAAACCCGTTTTATATTTTGACGAGGATGCTAATGAAGTAAAAGGTAAATGTAAATTGAAGCCATATAAAAAATATTTTGCTTTTGAAATAAGACAAAGCAAAAAATAAACAAAGTTTATGAAGATTATATAAATTAGAAAGGGGATATTTTATGAACGAAAATACTACTAATGCATCAAATGATGAAAGTAGAAAAGAAGCTACAACTAGATATGTAAGCGATGAAAAAGTTAAAAAATTAATAGAAGAATGGGACGATGGAAAAGGGGTCTATCTAGCTGCGGTTGATGCTGAATTTTTGACAAGAAAAGATAAAGAAAATAATACATCACAAAATTCTAGTTCAAGTTCTTCAGGAGGTAGTATAAAAGTAACAACGCCTATAAATAAGAAACTTGAAGAATTGAAAGAAGAATCTTCGTTTGTTACTGTTGGAACTAAGCCAGAAAATGGAAAACATAAAAAGGCAAGAGCTGATAAAAAAGCAAGAGAAGATAATAATAAAAACAAAGAGAAAGAATCAGATAAAGATAGACTATAATCTAAAAATAAATAAAAAATACAAAAATGATTACTTAAGAAAAAGGTGAAATGGATGGGATTTTTTGAAAAGTTAAAAAGAGCAATAAGAAAAATAAAAGGAAAATTAATAGTAGCTGCTATATTAGTTCTAATTATAACAATAATTGGTGTAGCAGCTTTTAGTGTTGCAATTGCAAATGGAGTTAAAGCAGGAGCAATTAAAAATATATATTTCGACTGGCAAATATTTTTTGAGTCAATTGGAGCCTACTTAATGAAACCATTTACATCAATTAAATTATGTTTTACAACAGAATATTTTTCAACATTCTGGCAAATTGAAAGATTTTTTATATTAGTTTATTTCTTGTTTGTTGTAATAGGAATTTTGAAAGCCTTTCCAAAACATGAATTTGATGATATTGAGCACGGTTCAAGTGACTGGAGTGAAAATGGAGAACAATATAGAATATTAAGTAAAAATAAAGGAATAGTTTTAGCAGAAAAAAATTATCTACCAGTTGATAAAAGAGGAAACGTTAATGTTTTAGTTGTACGGAGGCTCTGGTGCTGGTAAATCTGCTTCTTATGTTATTCCAAATGCACTTCAATTATTAGGCTCTTATGTATTTACAGATCCTAAAGGAGAACTGTATGATAAAACAGCAGGATTTTTTAAAGAAAAAGGTTATAATGTAAAGGTTTTCAATTTAGTAAATCCAGAAAATAGTGATGGATATAATCCATTAAATCATATTACTAGTGAAATTGATGTTGATGTTATCGCAAATACTATTGTTAGAGGTCAAAATTCTGGTGAAGGAAAACAAGACCCATTCTGGGATGATATGTCAGAATTCGTACTTAAAGCATTAATTTATTTCTTAAAAGCAGATAGACCTCCAGAAGAACAAAACCTGGCAAGTTGCTCAGAATTACTAAGAGCAGCTAGTACAACAGGTAGTGAAGGAGTGTTAGCAAATCTAATACACCAATTACCTTTTGACCACCCAGCTAGAATGTACTTCAAAAACGTTGAAGATTTACCGGAAAAAACTTTAGGTTCTGTATATGGAACTTTACAATCTAAACTTGGTAAATTTGATTCAAAAGAAATTGCTGAAGTAACATCAACAGATACAATAGATTTTGAAGAAATTGGTTCACAAAAAACAGCAGTATATGTAATTTCTTCAGATACACATACAGCGTATGATTTTTTACTTACAATATTTTTCTCTCAAATGATACAACAATTATATGATTATGCAGATAAGGCTGGTGGAGAATTACCAGTTCCTACATACTTTATTCTTGATGAGTTTGCAAACATTGGACGTATACCAGACTTTGATAAAAAGATTTCAACATCAAGAAGTAGAAAAATTTCATTTAGTGTTATATTACAAAATTTGGACCAATTAGAGGCGGTTTATGAAAAATCACATGAAACTATAATAGGTAACTGCGATACACATTTGTTTTTAGGTTCAAATTCACAAAAAACTGTTGAGTATTTTTCAAAAGCATTAGGAGAAAAAACAATAACTAGAGATAGTATATCTGTTAATAAAGATAGAGAAGATTGGAAACAAGGTAAAAGTGAATCTGATCAAATAATGGCAAGAGCTTTAATGACACCAGATGAATTAAGAAGAATGGATGTAGATGAATGTATTATATATGAAAAAGGATTAAAACCGATAAAAGCAAATAAATATTATTATTTCAAGTATCCAGAAGGAAAACTTGTTAATAAATATAAAGTAGATCATAATGATGTACATATAGAAAGAGGGCCATGGAGAAAGTATAATCCAAATAATCCATATGTTGATGAAAGTAATGGTGGAGGAAAATCTCCAATGGTAGAATCATTAGACGACTTATTTGATGAAGATGCTGCAGGTGCAAACAGCAATAGTTCAAGTAAAGGAAACGATAATAATACATCAAAAGAAGAGCTTACAGATATTCAAAAAGAACTTGAAGCAAAGTTTGATGAATTATTTGGTTCAATGGATGATTAAGAACAAATACTATCATAGAATTTTATTTTATGATAGTATTTTTATATAACTAAACGAAAGGAATAAATAATGAAATTTTTACATATGGCAGATATGCATTTTGATGCTCCATTTTCAACATTAGCGAATAATGGACTAGGAGATTTAAGAAGATTAGAACAAAGAAATGCATTAAGAAAAATAATTAATTATATAAAAGAAAATGAAATAGAGTATCTTTTTATAGCCGGGGATTTATATGATCAAAAAGATGTAAGAAAAAGTACAATTGAATTTATTAATAATGAATTTGCTAAAATACCAAATACAAAGATTTTCATTGTTCCAGGTAATCATGACCCTTATATTAAAGACTCATATTATGAAAAATTTGATTTTTGCAAAAATGTATATATTTTTAATAAAAAAATAGATGTATATGAAGATGAAAATATTAGAATATATGGAGTAGGATTTACAGATTTTTATATGAATGATAATCCATTAAAAGACATAGAGGTAGTAAAAGATTTGAAAACTACAGTATTAATAAGTCATTGCGACATAAATGGTGCTAAAGATAAAGATGGTCTTTCATATAATCCTATTTTATTATCAAGATTAAGAGAACTTGATTTTGACTATGCTGCATTAGGACATATCCATAATATAGAATTTGAAGAAAATGAAAAGATTACATATTCTGGTTCAACAATATCTATGGGATTTGATGAATTAGGAGAACATGGCGTTATTGTTGGAGAATTAAAAAATGGGAAATTATCAACAGAATTTTTGAAAATTGATGATAGGATATTCACAGAATATGAACTAAATGTGGAAAACTGTGGTTCGAACGAAGAAATCATTGAATTAATAAACGATTTGAAATTTGATGAAAAAGAATTAGTAAAGATAATTTTAATAGGAATTAAGAATTTTGATATAGATGTAATAAAGATAACAGGACTAATTACAAATCAAAATATAATTAAGATAAAAGATAAAACAACGATTAATATAGACGTTGAAAAGATAATAAAAGAAAATTCATTAAAAGGATTATTTATAAGAGAAGTAATAGAAAAATATAACAACAATGAAATTGATGAAGAAGAAGTACAAACTATTATACAAATTGGAATTGATGCAATGTAAATCAAAGTATGCATCTATTATATAGTGTTATAACTTTAGAAACATAAGCATTAAGAAGGAGTAAAAAAAGTGAAAATCAATAATTTAAAAATTAATGGATTTGGAAAAATAAAAAATAAAGAAATGAATTTAAAAGACGGAATCAATATAGTATATGGAAAAAACGAAGCAGGAAAATCAACAATTCTAAAGTTTATAGTAGGAATGCTATATGGCTCTTCAAGAAATAAAAGAGGAAAAGAAATATCTGATTTTGACAGATTTACTCCATGGAATGGAGATTATTTTTCTGGAAAAATTAAATATACATTAGATAATAATGAGAATTTTGAAGTGTATAGAGAGTTTAAAAAGAAAAATCCTAAAATATACAACTCAAATTTAGAGGATATCTCAAGTATGTTCAAAAATGATAAAACTAAAGGAATACAATTTTTTGAAGAACAGACTTTAATTGATGAAGAAACTTTTTTAAATACTGCAATAATAGAACAGGAAGAAAGTAGGCTGTCTAAAGCAAGTCAATCAAGTATAATTCAGAAAATAGGTAATCAGATATCAACTGGAGATGATAATATTTCTTTTAAAAAAACGATAGAAAAAATAAATAAGCAACAGATAGAAAAAGTTGGAACGAATAAAACTTTGCAAAAACCAATAAATATAATAGAAGAAAAAATTGCAAAACTAGAAAATAAAAAAGAAGAACTACAGGAATTTAAGGAAGAGATTAGTAACATTCAAAAAAATAATGAACAATTAAAATATAGTATAAAAGATGAAAATGTTAAAATAGAGATATTAAAAAAGTATAAGAAAAAATTAGATGATAACAGAATAAGAAATGCCGAAATAAATTTCAATAAAAACTTAGAAAATGAGTATAATGACAATATTGAAGGTTTAGAAAAAAAGTTAAAAGAAAATAAGGATATAAATCCAAATAAGGTAAATAAAATAAATATTACTTTAATCTTAGAAACAATTCTATTTTTTATATTTCTTGTAACTACAATACTTACAAAAAAAATAATAATATTATCGATATGCATAGTAAATTTTATATTAATAATAGCAACACAAATTATAAAAAAAATATATAAAAAAAATAATATAAAAGAAATTAAGAATTATGAGGAAATAAGTAAGCAACTTAATATTTTAAAAAATGCAAAAGAAAATAAATTAAAAGAATTAGAAAATGAAAATTTAAAATTAGAAAATGAGTTTAATAAAGAAAAAGAAAAAATAATGCAAGAGTATATAAGTAAACTAGATATTAACTTTTTAGAAAGTGCATTATTAATGGATTATAATGAATTATTAGTCTCTATTGAAAACAAAGAAAATGCAATTAATAGTTTAAAATTAAAAGAAAGTATAAATGAAAATAAATTAAAAGAAATAGAAAAACAACAAGAAGAAATTGTGAAAATAGATGAAGAATTACAAAAACTATATAGTGAAAAAAAAGAATTAGATAAATTAAATCATAGCTTTAATATTGCAAAAGAATGTTTAAATAATGCATATATAAAAATGAAAAATAGTATAAGTCCTAAATTTCAGGAAGAATTATCTAATATAATATACAAAATATCTGATGGAAAATATGAAAAAATTAAATTTGATGATAATACAGGATTAACTGTAGAAATAGAAAATGGAAACTATATGGTAGCAGATAGATTAAGTATTGGAACAATAGATCAAATGTATTTATCTTTAAGATTAAGTGCTTTAAAAGAAATTAGTAAAGAAAATATGCCGATAATTTTTGATGAAAGTTTTGCATACTATGATGATAAAAGATTGGAAAATATTTTAAAATACTTAGAACAAGAATTTAAATCTCAAATAATAATTTTTACCTGTTCAAAAAGAGAAATAAATATATTAAATGAACTTAATATACAATACAATTTAATAAATCTTGAAAATTAGGTAAAAATAGGTTATAATAAAATACGTTAATTTTATAAGAGGAGAATATTTATAATGATTCAAAGACTAGAAGGCGTTGAAAAACGTTATGAAGAATTAAATAAGTTAATTAGTGATCCAGACATTATATCAAATCAAAATGAATGGAAAAAATTAATGAAAGAGCATAGTGATATAGAAGATGTTGTTCTTAAGTATAGAGAATATAAAAGTGTAAGTAAAAATTTAGAAGAAGCAAAGGAAATGCTATCTGATCCAGAACTTAAGGAGTTGGCTGAAATTGAGATGGAAGAAGCAAAAGAAAAGCTTCCTAAGATAGAAGAAGAATTAAAAATTCTTTTAATTCCGAAAGACCCAAATGATGATAAAAACGTTATTTGTGAAATTAGAGCTGGAGCAGGTGGAGAAGAAGCTGCTTTATTTGCAGGAACATTATTTAGAATGTATTCTATGTATTCAGAGAAAAAACACTTCAAAATAGAAATCTTGAATGAAAATGAAACTGGTCTTGGAGGATATAAAGAAATATCTTTTATGATAACAGGAAAAGGAGCATATAGTAGATTTAAATTTGAAAGCGGTGTTCATAGAGTTCAAAGAGTGCCAGATACAGAAAGTAGTGGAAGAATACATACATCAACAGCTACAGTTGCAGTCTTACCAGAAATTGATGATGTAGAAGTAGAAATTAATCCAGCAGATATAAAAATGGAAGTTTTTAGAGCATCTGGAGCAGGAGGACAACATATAAACAAAACATCCTCTGCTGTAAGATTAATACATGTTCCTACAGGAATTGTTGCTGAATGTCAAACAGAAAGATCGCAATTACAAAACAGAGAATATGCGATGAGATTACTAAGATCTAGAATATATGATATAGAAAAAGAAAAACAAGAATCACAAGTTGCAAATGAAAGAAAAAGCCAAGTAGGAAGTGGAGATAGAAGTGAAAAAATAAGAACATATAACTATCCACAAGGAAGAATAACTGACCATAGAATAGGTTTAAGCATATATCAATTTGAAGATTTCTTAAATGGAAACTTAGATGAAATGATTGATAATTTAATTGCTACAGATAGAGCTGAAAAATTAAAAGGAAGCGAAGAATAAAACCCTAAAAGCATATATGCGTAGTAAAAGTTAAAAATATTAGATAAAAAGTAAACAAAAAGATATATTCTAAGTATAATTCTTGAAACTAGCAGATGAGTAAGTAGATATAGAGAGAGAAACAATAGCTTATATAAAAGGCTATTGTTTTTGTTCTTTTTTGGTTATATAGTATACTTGAAGAATTGTAAAGGAGTTTGCAATATGAAGAAGAAAAAACTGTTATATTTTGTTTTAGTACTTTTAATAATATTTTCTATAAATATAAAAGTATTTGCTGAGGGAAAAAATAATATTAATATTGAAGAAACAGAGTATAGTAAAAGATATTTAGAATGGTTAGCACTTCCAGAAGAAGAAAGAAAAGGAACGATAGCTCCATTGCCGTTTAATGTTAGAGAAACTGCTAAAACAGGTCTTTTCAATTTTGTAAGAAGAGCTGCTAAGTCAATTACTTTGCCAGAAAGTTATGTACTAATAGATAAAAATGAAACTAATATAGATGTGAAACAATATGGTGGAATAAGTATTGAAAGAAAAGACCAAATGAATACAGGAGAATGTTGGGCATTTAGCTCGTTATCAACAGTTGAAACTAACTTAGCTCTTAACCAAAATGAATATTATGAATTCTCTGAAAGACACATGGAATATAATACTTCAAAAAGCTTTTTAGAAGGACAAGAAAATCCTTGGGCATTAAATAGAGAAGCTGGATATGGAGGATTTGCTACAACAGCATTTACATATTTGTCACGTGGTACAGGACCATTATTAGAAGAAGATATGCCATTTGAAAACAATGAAGCAAATATTGATATAAATACTATGCCAAAAATAGACTCGACTAAAAAGATTGGAAATTTAATATATTTGCCAAGTATATATAAAGAAATAACAGCTGATGGAATTATATATATGGATGCAAACTATAATGAATATTCTAAGTCAGAAGTTACTGAAATAAGAAACAAAATAAAAGAACATATAATGAAAAATGGAGGAATTGTAACAGCAATTTGGGCACCAAGTGAGCAATACTTTTATAATCCTGATAAATATTCTGAAAACAACAATGGAATTGGTATGACGAATCATGATGTAACAATAATTGGATGGGATGATAATTTTAGTAAAGATAATTTTAAGTATAAGCCTAATGAAGATGGAGCATATATTGTTTTAAATTCATGGGGAAAAGAATGGGGAAATGAGGACATATATTATATATCTTATGAAGATCTTATGGTTGAAAGCTCATTAAGAGGATTAGCCAATGTTGAAGATGTAGATTATGATACAATTTATCAATATGATATAAGTGAAATGATAAGTAATTTAAGATGTAATTATGCAGCCAATATATTTACATCTAAAGATTATGAGGAGCTAACTGAAATATCAATAGGAACTATTGTAGATAATACATATAATGTATATTTAAGCCAAAATACTGATAATTTGAGTTTGCAAAATGCACAGAAAATATTTAGTAATGTTGAATTAAAAGCTGGATATAACAGATTAAAACTAAACGAAAAAATTAACTTGGAGAAAGGGAGTAATTTTGCTATTATTGTTGAAGCTTTAAACTCAGATAAAGGTATAGGGTTTGAAAACTCTGGAGAATACTTTGGAAATGCAACAAGCAATTTTGGTGAATCATTTGCTTCGATGGACGGTATAAATTGGGATGATATGCATGAATATAATATAGATAATTTTAGTATAAAAGCATACACGAAAACAAATAATATAAATTTAAAAATTATAGAAAGTAAATGCTCTACACTAAAATTGATAGAGACATTAGAAGGAACAATATTTTTCAATTTAGATAAATCAACTGCAGTAGTAGACGAAAATATAGGATTTGAAATATATGATGAAAATGGGGCTGAAGTATCTCAAAAATTTGAAATAGATATGTCTAAAATAAAAGATAACAAAATTTATGTATCAATGACAAGTGATGTAACTCAAGGAGAATATTTTGTAAAACTTTTGTATAATTCAGAAATAGTAGATGAACAAAGCTTCTCAGTTGAAGGAAAAGATTATGATCAAGAAAATTTTGTAAAAATATATTTCCCAGACAAGAACTTATATAATGCAATGAAAACAATTGCAGTAAAAAAAGATGAAATATATATGTACTTTGATGAAACTCAAGAAATAATTTTAGATATAAATATTAAAAGAATAAATTTAAGTGGAACGGAAAAGGAAATCAATTTTGATGAAGAGGTTGCTCCAGGATGTAATGTATCTGATTTAACTGGAATTCAATATTTGAAACAATTGGAGACTTTAATACTAACATCAAATCCAATTGAAGACTTAAAACCAATTGAAACACTGAATAATTTAAAAGAGCTAGAAATATATTATCCAGAGTGGACATCATATAGAAATTCAATAAAGAATATATCCGTTATTGAAAATTTAGTAAATCTTCAAAAAGTAGTATTAACAAATAATGATGAATTAAGCGATATAAACTTTTTATCTAACTTGACAAACTTAAAATATTTAGATTTACATTTAAATTCAATTACTGATGTTGAAGTCATAAAACAATTAAGCAACTTGGAGTATTTAAATTTAAATGGAAATAAAATAAGTAATATAGAAGAACTAAGTGGACTAATTAACCTAAAGTATTTAGATATTACAAATACTCAAACTCAAGATATAAGTTTTGTAAAACAATTCAGTCAATTAAAAGAGCTTAGGGCTGCTAGTAATAATATTAGTGAATTAGATTTATTAAAAAATTTAACACAATTAGAAAAAGTATCTTTACGTTCTAACAATATAAAAGATATTAGCTCATTTGAAAATTTAGTTAATATAAAAGAATTGTACTTGGGTAGAAATGATATAGATAATATAAGCTCACTAGAAAATTTAGTAGAACTTTATTTTTTAGAGTTAAGTGACAATAATATAACTGATATAACAGTAATACAAAATTTGAATAAAATTAAAGACTTAGAACTAGCTAATAATAAAATTGAAGATGTAACAGCAATAAAAAACTTAAGTAATTTAGAGATTTTAGTAATTGTTAACAACAAAATAAGTAATATAGATGAGATACTAAATAATTTAGATAATTTAAAATATTTATATGCATATGGAAATAATATTGAAGGAATTCAGGTAAATAAGATAACCAAAATAGAAGAATTAGAATTAGCTGCTAATAAAATTAAAGATTTATCGTGGTTAAAAATTGAAAATTTTCCAAAATTAAAATATTTAAATCTATATGATAACAACATAGAAGATGCTTCTAATATAGAAAATGGTATTTACTATCAGCTTGAGTATTTAGATATATCTAACAACTTAATACAAAAAGATATAGAGATTTCGGAAAATAATGAGATTATTGAGATCGATTTATTACCAATAATGAAACAAGCATTAAATGAGAATAGTCTACTATATTCGAAAAATGGCTTAGAATTTAAAAACTGTGAAATAGATTATGAAAATAATAAGTTAATAATTGATCCTCAAGAAATAGATTATGCATGGTTGAAAATTAAATCAGGATTAGCTGAAAATACAAGTTTTGAGATTTATTTAACATATAATTCTGAAGTAGTAACAAAAACAGTAGAGGTTTATATTCCAGACAAGAATTTATTTGACGCAATAGTAAGATTAAGAAATAATATTGAATATTCAAGATTAATAAAGGATTATAATAATTCTACTCAAATTATAACATTGCATAAAAAATTATTAGAAGATATAAAAATATTAGACTTTAAATATTGCAATATTATGGATTTGACCGGAATAGAAGTGTTTGAAAACTTAGAAGAAATCAATTTAAAAGGTAATTATGAATTAAACAAAATAAACAATTTATCATCATTAAAAAACTTAAAAACAATAGATATAAGTGGAACATATAATGATGAATTAAATCAAGAAGTGAAAACACTTATGAATGAATTTAAAAATACTGGTTTGAAAATAATAAATAATAGAACAAATGGTTACTGGGGTGTACAAAATTATGGTGGTGATTATGATATTCCAATATATTTTGAGAATATCCTAGAAAATGAGCAGTCAAGTGTAGAAGCTTATATGTTATTTGATGTAATAAATAAATCAGAAAACTATTTTGATTTTGAAATCGATTATTCAGGAGATAAAGAACCTGTAGAATTATTGCTTGATAAAGAAAATAATAGAATTAAATATTATCCAAATTTAGATATTACTATAAGTCATAAAAATGAATATAGGGCAATGTATGTAATAGTAAAAGGTGGCCCATATGATGGAACAAGTTATATACAAATTTATCGTCTACAAGGACAAGAAATTAAAAACTTTGAAATAACTAAAATGCCTGACAAATTAGAATACATAGAAGGAGAAAATTTTAATCCAGAAGGGACTGTTGCGAAAATTACTTATTTAAATGATAGAACAATTGAAGTAGATGATTATGAAATTGAAAATGGTACAGAATTAACTTTAAATCAAACAGAAGTAAAATTAAAATATAAAATAAATCAAGCTGAATTAGAGCAAAATATTCCGATAACAGTAAAACAAAAAACTTTGCAAAATTTAGTTATTAATACAAATCCAAACAAAACAACCTATATTGAAGGTCAAAATTTTGATATAAGTGGTTTAGAACTTATGGGCGAATATGATAATGGAAAATCATATCTATTAGATATTAATAATTGTACAGTTTATAGAGGAGAAAATCTGCAACTTGGTCAAACAGAAGTAACAGTAGAATATACAGAAAATGATGTTACAAAACAAATAAAAATTCCAATAGAGGTAATAGAAAAAAGCCTAAACAAAATAGAAATAGGAAGCAATCCTGAAAAAATAAATTATATAGAAGGTCAAAACTTTGATTCAACAGGATTAAAAGTAATGGCAAAATATAATGATGGAACAGAAAAAGAAGTTACAGATTATGTAGTGAAAAATGGAGAAAACCTACAATTAGGACAAACTGAAGTAATAGTAGAATATACAGAAAAAGAAATAACAAAACAGGTAAAAATATCAATAATAGTAGTAGAGAAAACTTTAGTTTCAATAGAAATAAGAATTGCTCCTGAAAAAGTAAATTACATAGAAGGACAAGACTTTGATTCTGCAGGATTAAAAGTTATAGCAAAATTTGATAATGAATCAGAAGATGAAATTAAAGACTATATAATAAAAAATGGAGAGAACTTACAATTAGGGCAAACTGAAGTAATAGTAGAATATACAAAAAACGAAGTAACAAAACAAGAAAAAATTGAAATTACGGTAGTAGAAAAAACTTTAATTTCAATAGAAATAGAAAGTACTCCTGAAAAAGTAAGTTACATAGAAGGTCAAAGCTTTGATTCTACAGGATTAAAAATTATTGCAAAATATGATAATGGAAGAAAAGAGGAAATTACAAATTATATAATAAAAAATGGAGAAAACTTACAATTAGGACAAACTGAAGTAATTATAGAATATACAGAAAGAGAAGTAACAAAACAAACAAAAATTGAAATTTCTGTAGTAGAAAAAACTTTAGCTTCAATAGAAATAGTAAGTGCTCCTGAAAAAGTAAGGTATATAGAAGGACAAGAATTTGATTCAACAGGACTAAAAGTAATAGCAAAATATGATAATGGGGCAGAAAAAGAAATTACGAACTATATAATAAAAAATGGAGAAAATTTACAATTAGAACAAGATGAAGTAACTTTAGAATATACAGAAAAGGAAATAACAAAACAAGCCAAAATATCAATAACAGTACTAGAAAAAAGCTTAAGTTCAATTGATATTTTAGAAGATGCTAAAAAAGTAAGCTACATAGAAGACCAAAGTTTTGACTCTACAGGACTAAGAATTATAGCAAAATATGATAATGAAACAGAAAAAGAAATTACAAATTACACAATAAAAGATGGAGATAATCTACAATTAGGACAAACAGAAGTAATAGTAGAATATACTGAAAAAGGGATAACAAAACAAGTAAAAATTGCAATTACTGTAGTGAAAAAAACTTTAGTTTCAATTGAAATTATAAGTGCTCCTGAAAAAGTAAATTATATAGAGGGTCAAAATTTTGATTCAACAGGACTAAAAGTAATGGCAAAATATGATAATGGAATAGAAGAAGAAATTACAAATTACACAATAGAAGATGGAAAAAATCTTCAATTAGGACAAACAGAAGTAACAGTAGAATATACAGAGAAAGAAGTAACAAAACAGATTAAAATACCAATTAAAGTTATAGAAAAAGTTATAGATAATATTGAATTCATAGAATATGTAGAAGAGCAAGAGGGAAATACAAATTATTTAAATGGTATATTAAGTGAAACTACAATAGAAAAAATGTTATTAAACATTAACACAAATTCTAATATAGAATTTTTTGATAATAAAGATCAAAAAGTAAGTAATAGTAGTGACATAGTAAAAACAGGAATGAAATTAAAAGTAAGTTTAAATGGACAGATTAAAGAATATGTTTTAATTGTAAAAGGCGATTGTAATGGAAACGGAAAATGTAATGTAAGTGATTTGACAACAATGATGCTTAGTATTTCAGAAAGCTTAGGAACAGAAGCAAAAGATGAAAGTAAAATTCTAAAACAAGCATATGCAAAAGCTGCTGATATAAATGGTGATGGAAGAATAAATGTAGTAGATATAACTAGAATGAGTATGCTGATAGCTGAAAAAAAATAGAGAAGGGAAACAATAATAATGAAAAAAACATTTGTAATATTTATAATTTTACTTTGGTGTATGACAATTACGTGTATGGCTTCTGGAGTTAGTATGAGTTTGAATACAGATAAAAGCAAAGTTCAATCAAAAGAAAACTTTACTATAAAAATAAGTGTAAATAATTTTGTCAGACCAGGCGAACAAAAAGCAGTAGAAGCAAAACTAGAGTATAATAAAAATATATTTGAATTTCAAAATATTAACTGGTGTTCAAATTGGATAGGAAGCATTTCTAGTGACAAAACAGGAATAGTAGCTTCTAAGTCAGGAAATGTTACTCAAACAGAAACAATTGCAGAAATTACATTTAAAGTAAAAGAAAGTGCACAAGTTGGAAATTCAGCAATAAAAATAAAAAATGTTTTAACTTCTTCAAATGGTGATGAAGTAACTGCACCTGAAAATCAAATTTATTTAGAAGTTTATAAACAAGCTCCAGAGGAATCCAAACCAGAAATAGAAAATCCAGAAACAGAAAATTCAGAATTAGATCAACAAGAAAATAATACAGTTATAAATTCAGAAGAGCCGGAAGACCAATCTCAATCTCAAGTAACAACGCCTAATGTGACTACTAAAAATACTAAACAAACTAAAAAAAATAAGGCAACTACTGAAAGTAAAACACAACCAGAAGATATCAAACTTAATAATGAGGAGAATAGTGAGCAAATAGAAGAAAATGCTAAAGTGAATGATACAACGGAATTAAACAATATTGACAAAAATGAAAGTAGTAATATTCTTGATAAGACAAATGAAATAAAAAAAGAAGAAACAAATCCAAGTGAGAAAATTAATAAAGTTTATATTACTTCAATAATTATTTTAGTTGCTATAGGACTAGTTTTAATACTATTTATTAAATTAAAAAAATTAATATAAGAACCAAAAAATCTCATAATATTTATTATGAGATTTTTGTTTTATATTATAGGAAACTCCGAATTTACTATAATATAAATAATATGAAAAGTTGATTAGATATACTTTATGAAAATTTTTTTCTTGTATTAGACTTTATAGTGTGATTGATTTTTATTAAATATTTGATATAATATTAAATAAAAGAAAATATAAAAAATGTATTATATTATATGAATTAAATACGTGATTTTTTCAAAAGTTAATAGCTTTTGAAAAATTACATGAAGTAGGTGATTTAGATGTCTATAATAGAACAACATAAAAAAATGAAGAAATTAGTAGATAGTAATACTATAGTGCCAGGAACTTTTAGAGAAGAAAATGGTGTTAAAGTTTATATGCCAATATCACAAGAACAATATAATAAAATACTAGAAAGCGGAAACTTTGAAAATCTTGCTTATAATACTTATTCTATGGGAAGAGGGATTTTTACATTAGGAAGTAATGGAGAAATAATTAATTTTAAAGGAGTAGATTCAAGATTAAATGATGTAGATAATATTGCAATTGGAAAAGTAAATGCACAAGTGTATGATGTTTCAAGATTATTAGGATATAATGAACATCCGTATACTATTACAGTAACAGTTTTTCAAAATCAAGCTTCCGAGATAAGAGTAAGAGGAGCATCTCAATTACAAAATCTTATAAATGAAAAACAAAAATTAGAAGAAACGCAGGCAAAAGATAAAGATAAAATTATAAAATTTCCAAAAATAATTGAAATCAAAGCTTTTAGTGCAGAATTTTGTAAAAGTGCAAGATTACCAAGCGCAGAAAAAATTACAGAAGACTTTATAACTCAATTAAGGGAAGAAGATTATATAGAGAGAAAAAAAACTGGTGGTAACTTTGGAAATTATGCTTATACATGTTTGAAATATATGCAAGATATAGGAATGCCTGTAGACGTAAAAAATCAAAAATGGGAAGAATTCTTTTTGGGATTATCAGAAGAAGACTACGATAAAATTAAAGATATTCCAGACTTAGAAGCAGCAATAAGAAAACAAGACGAAGAATATGAACTAGGAGCAACTTTTGGACAAACAACTAGAATATTAGAAAATCCATTTAGAATTATGGATTTAGCACATGTTATAGACAATGGAAGGATAGATAGCATACAAGCTATTTTAGATTATACAAGTGAAAAGTATGATAAAGATTATATTGTATTATATGCAGAAACAATGGGAAAAAATTTGGCAGGATTTATGAATTTGGGATTAGCATACAACAATTGGGCACATAGACAAGACTTTTCTTTATCAGGAGAAATGTGTGATGATGCATATGACGATATTAATAAAAGTATCATATATTCAAAAAATATTAGTGAAAATGATAAACACTATAAATATATAATGAAAGATATAAGTTTATATTATAACCAGATATATTTATTTGCATCAAATATGAAAGTGATACAAGATGCGTATGAAATGACGGGAAGAAAAATTCCAGAAGACTATCAAGATAGATTTATAGAAGCTTTTATAGAAAACCTTCAGAATAGAGATGAAATTTTAGGAACTATGTATTCAGAAAGTTCAAGAAGTTTTAATGATATTTTAAAAATAAATGGTGGAAAAGATGCTATAAGAAATTTTGAAGGATATGAAGAATATATAGAGCAATTTAGAGAAAAATTTAGTAAAAGGGTAATGGAATATTTTAATAAAGAACAAGGAGAAAAATACCCTAACTCTCAAAAAGTTGGAAAAGGAACAATAGGGGAAGCAGAACAAGTATCAGAAATAGATAAAACAAATAAAACGTTAAGTAACCATTTAATAAAAGATAAAGAAACAAATGAACAAAATAAAGGAGCAGATGATTAATGAACAGAAATGTAAGTATAGAATATGCAAATGCTTATAGTGAAGTTTTAGAGGTTCTAAATCATATGCCAAAATATGATTATGATAAAATTCCAAAAGACATGATTGATATGTTTCAAAATAATTGTAATAATGAACATCAATTTAGATACGATTTAAAAAAGGAATTTGAAGAACAAGAAATTTCTAAAAGAGCCAAATTAATCTTAGCAATTTTATTTAGAGACTATTGGGCTACGCCATATCAAAAACAAAAAATTATTGAAAAACAAAATTGGAGTAGAATGCAAATAGAAAAAGAAAAGATAGAAAGATATAACCCAGATAATATATTTAAGAAGAATAGTGAAAAGGAGAAAGTCTCAAATAATCTTCTTGTTGAAGTGAAAAAAGAAAATTTTTATCATAAAGTAGTAAATTTTATAAAAAGGATCTTAAATAAATTTGTATAATACTTATAGAGCATAAACTCCAACAAAGTATGGACTAGCATAAGATAAATTTTTTTGAATTTCTTATGAGAAAAAAGTTTATAGTAAATTTATATAATAAGATATACTGAAAATGTTTTGTTTGAGTATTAAATAATAAAAGGGTATGAAGCATGTTTTTATGATTATGATATTTTAATCTTTAGAATACAGCTATTGTCTAAGAGTAACTAATTTAAAGAATAAAACAAAAAACCTCTCATAATAATATTATTATGAGAGGTTTTTTGTATGAAGGAAATTTTTAATATAACGACTTTAGGTTTAATCTTTGGAATGATAGGAACTACATTAGGAGGAATAGTTGGAGCAAACGTAAAGATAACGTCAAACAAATATTTAAGTTTTGTATTAGAATTTGCGGCAGGTTTAATGACATCAATAATATGTTTTGATTTAATTCCAGAAGCTTTAGAGATTATATCAATAGGAATTTGTATATTAGGAATAATATTAGGAATAATATCAATGATTTTCTGTGATAATTTTATAACAAAACTAAATAAGAATAGTTCGAAATATAACAGCTTGTTAAAAATGGGAATTATAATAGGCATTGGATTAACAATACATAATTTTCCAGAAGGATTAGCAATAGGTTCTGGATTTGAAGTTTCTAATCAATTGGGATTATCTTTAGCAATAGCTATCGCTATACATGACTTTCCAGAAGGAATATCAATGGCGGTACCTATGAGTAAAGGTGGATTTAATAAGAAAAAAGTAATAATACTAACTGCAATATCAGGATTAACTACAGGATTAGGTGCATTAGCAGGAGCAATTATTGGAACTATATCAAAAGAACTAATAGGATTATCATTAGCATTTGCTGCTGGAACAATGTTATATATTACCTCCTGTGAATTAATTCCAGAGTCAAATAGATTATATAAAGGAAGATTTTCATCATTAGGAAATATGATAGGTATAATATTGGGAATATTTATAAAAATATTATGATGATATAATAAAAGAAAATAACAAAAGATTAAAAGTATTAGTATAAAAAGAAATATAAAAAACAAAAAACTCTAGCAAAAGAGCCAGAGTTTTTTGCTCAAAAGCAACTAATGAAATCACTCTTGAATTGTTACGGAGCTAAGAGACTTTGTGTATATTAGCAAAAGCTCCGACGGATATAAAAAATTAAATTTTTTTATATAATAGAAAATTGCTCTGCAATTCCTATTATATAAAGGCTTCGCCTACATTCCACAGAAAATTTTTTAAGAAATTTTCGCGGGCGAACAAAGACGCGGCATGAAAAGTTCTCTAAAATGTTAAAGAATTTTAATCATGCCTCTTTTGTTATTTATTATAAATATCTAACATTTTTTTCTGATATGGAATTAAAGAAATAAAAGAATAAACTATTCCTATCTCTATCATAACAGATACTAATAATGTATTTTTTCTATTATAGTAAAATTCTTCTAAAGCTTCTTCCTTATAAGCATTAGCAAAATTAAAAGCAAAATCTGTATTTGAAAAGTCACTTAGGTTTTTCTGATAAGATATATTTATTTGGTATAATTGATTTGAAAATCTAACATATAAACTGCTAAGAATTACTAATATAAAAAATAGTGCACAAAGTAAATAAAATAGATTTAGTTTTTTACATACAAAACTTTCTTTTTCTTTTTCAAATTTGCATTTTCTTAATAAATCAATAGTACTCAGTTTGCAAATTAAGTGAATAACAATATAAATAAGAATAGCTATAAAAAGAGAAGTGCAGAAGTTTAAAAGTAATTCATTTGAAGTTTCTATATTATTAGACAAATATATAAATAAAATAGCTATTAATAAAAAAATAAAGCTTATCAAAATTCCATAGGATACAAAACCTGTAATAATTGCTTTTACAGCTGTTTTCTCAGATATATGTTTTTTTTCAATATTTTTCATAAGTTTCTCCTTTGTAAAATAATCTACAAATATATTATAAATATAATATATTTTTTTTTCAATCTAAAAGAAGAAAATTTGTTGACTATTTTTTAATATAATTATATAATTTCAAACAGAAGTTCTATGAAGGAGAAATAAATGATAAACGAATTATTAAATGGATTAAATGATAAGCAATATGAAGCAGTAACAAACACCGAAGGACCATCTTTAGTAATAGCTGGAGCGGGAAGTGGAAAAACAAAAGTATTAACACATAAAATAGCATATTTGATTAAAGAAAAAAATATAGCTCCATGGAATATATTAGCAATAACATTTACAAATAAAGCTGCAAACGAAATGAAAGAAAGAGTTGAAAAGTTAATTGGAGATGTCGCAAAAGATATGTGGATAGGAACTTTCCACTCTATTTGTGTAAGAATTTTAAGGAAAACAATAGATAGAATTGGTTTTAACAGTTCTTTTGTTATTTTTGATACATCTGATCAAAAAACAATGATAAAGAAGATATTAAAAAAAGAAGAAATAGATGACAAACTTTTTTCAGACAAATCTGTAATGTATGAAATAAGTAATGCAAAAAATGAAATGCTAGAACCAGAAGATTATTTGAAAAAATATTCTGGTGATATGAGAAAAGAAGTAATTGGAAAAATTTATAAATTATATCAAAAAAATTTAAAAGAAAATAATGCAATAGATTTTGATGATATAATAAATTTTACAATAAAAGTAATTTTGGATAATCCAGATATATTAGAATTTTATTCAAACAAATTTAGATATGTGTTGGTTGATGAGTACCAAGACACCAATAAAGCTCAATTTACTCTAGTAAGTTTATTAGCTTCAAAATATGGGAATATAACAGTAGTTGGTGATAATGACCAAGGAATTTATTCTTTTAGAGGAGCAGATATTTCTAATATTTTGAATTTTGAAAAAGATTTTCCAGGAACAAAAATAATAAAATTAGAGCAAAATTATAGATGTACAGGTAACATTTTAGATGTAGCAAATTCTGTAATAAAAAATAATCAAACAAAATATGAGAAAAAATTATGGACAAGCAATGAAAAAGGAGTACTTCCAACAGTATATTCTGGAGATGACGAATATGATGAAGCAAGATATATTGTTGAAAAAATAAATTCTTTAAAATCACAGGAATATTATAAATATTCAGACTTTGCAATTCTTTATAGAATGAACTCACAGTCTCGTAGTATAGAGGATATTTTAAGAAGAGAAGATATACCATATAAAATAGTTGGTGGATTAAAATTCTATGAAAGAAAAGAAATAAAAGATATTATTGCATATTTAAGATTAATACAAAATCCAAACGATAATATAAGTTTAACAAGAATAATAAATGAACCTAAAAGAGGTGTTGGAAAAACAAGCTTAGAAAATATTGAAAACATTGCATCAGATAATGGAATATCAATGTATGAAGTTATTAAAAATGCAGAACAATATGGATTAAATAGAGTTTTTGTAAATACAAGAGAATTTATTAGTGTAATAGACGAGTTAATTAGTAAAAAAGACAATATCCTAATATCAGAATTAGTAAAAGAAACTCTAAATAAAACAGGATATACAAAAGCTTTAGAATTAGAAGGGACAACAGAAGCTGAAACAAGAATAGAAAACTTAGAAGAATTTTTGAGTGTTGCCATTGAATTTGAAGAAGAATCAGCAGATAATTCTTTAAGTGAATTTTTAGAAGGAATAACACTAAGCTCAGATTTAGATGGAGTCGAAGAAAGTGAGGATTCTGTAACTCTAATGACATTACATAGTGCCAAAGGTCTAGAATTTCCTGTGGTATTTTTAGTAGGAATGGAGGAAGGAATATTCCCTGGTTATAAATCAATAGGAGAAGAGAAAGAATTAGAAGAAGAAAGAAGATTATGCTATGTTGGAATAACAAGAGCAAAAGAAAATTTATTTTTAACATGTGCAAAACAAAGGACATTATTTGGTTCAACAAGTTGTAATTCTCCTTCAAGATTTTTGAAAGAAATTCCAAAAGAATTGCTAGAAGGTTATTCAGATGCATTTGAAGAAAGAAAAACAAACTATTCAGACAGAGGATATAATTGGGAATATGGAAATACTAACGGATTATTTTCAAGTAAAATTAAATCTTATACTAGTACAGAATATGCTCAAAAAATAAATACTAATTTTGCTTTTAGAAGTGCAGATAGCTTTTTAAATTCAATAAATAAAAAACCGGAGATTAGTGTTGATTTAGGAAAATATAAGACAGGAGTAACAGTATATCACAAAAAATTTGGAGAGGGCGTTATAACTGAAATTGAACAAGAAGACGATGACTTAAAAGTAGATATTGAGTTTTCAAAGGTTGGACATAAAAGATTGATGGCAAAATTTGCAAATCTAGAAGTAATAGATTAATACTTGAAAACAGACTTACTAATTGATATAATTATATTGAAAAATATAAGAGTTCTTTATGGAGGAAAAATGTTTGATTTAATTTTTATAATAATTATTATTATAATTGTAACTAATTATTTAAAAAGTAAAAAAATAATAATAAATAATAAAATGTTAGAGGCAAATGGGTTTTCAAAAATACAGCAATTGAGCGAAAATCAAAAATATGAATACTGCTCAGCAATAAGGAATGGAGACAATTACTTAATACTTTTTATAAGAAGTGTTAATTTGCCAACAATGTCAGATATTAATTTATTGGCAACAGAGATGAAAAATAAACATTTTCACAAGGGGATAATAGTTTGTTTAGGTCAGCCAAATAATAGACTAATAGAATATGCTAAAGTAAATTGCATTGAGATAAAATCTGCTCTAGATTTAAAAAACGGAGCTATACAATCAAGCAGCAACTCTGATAATATAAAAAATGAAGAAAAAAGTATTGAAATATATAATATTCGCAAAGATACTGAAAATAAAAATCAATATCAATTTCAAAAAATGTATAATGAAAATGATGAAGGACCACTAAAAGAACCAACAAAAACTTCTTTTTGGACTAATTTTTTTAAAAAACCAGATAGATTATAAAAAGTACTACAACGTGTAGTGCTTTTCTTATATAATAGGAAAATTTTAAATTTTCTTTTATATAATAACTTAGACAAATTGTAATAATTTTACTTTTTTAGATTGTACATTATATAAATTAGAGGCAATGTTAAAAGCTATTTATTATAATTGTGATAAATAATAATAACTTTAAATTAATAAGGGAGTTTCTTATATGAAAAGAAATAAAAAAAGGCTAAGACCTCCATTTTATATTCTAGTAGCATTAATATTAATAACTGTTTTTTTAGGAGTTAATGATAAAATAGAAAAAGAAATAGAAATAAAACAGGAGAACGAGATAGCTAAAATAGAAGATAATATTTTAATAGATATTTCTAATACGTCGATATCTATTACAGTAGTAGGCGATATTATGTGCCATAATACGCAATATAATGATGCCTATAATAAAGAAACAAATTCATATGACTTTTCTTATGTGTTTGAAGAGGTGAAAAAATATATTGAAAAAGGAGATATTTCAATAGGAAACTTAGAGACTACTTTGGCAGGAAAAGAAATAGGATATTCAAGCTATCCAACTTTTAATACACCAGAAGCAATGGCTCAAGATTTGAAAGAACTTGGCATAGATGTTTTATCTACAGTAAACAACCATAGCTTAGATAAAGGATATAAAGGAATTGTTAATACAATAGAAGAATTAAATAAAGTAGGAATTAACCATACAGGAACATATAAATCTTATGAAGATTCAGAAAAAATACTAATATTGGATGTGAAAGGGATAAAAATAGCTTTTTTAGCTTATACATATGGTACTAATGGGATACCAATTCCATCACAAAATGAATATTGTATAAATATGATTAGAGAAGAAAAGATAATAGCTGATTTAGGAAAGGCAAAAGAACTTCATCCGGACTTAATTGTTGTAAATATGCATTGGGGAGTAGAATATAGTCAATATCCAAGTTCTGAGCAAGAAAGATTGACAGAAATTTTATTTAAAAATGGGGCTGATTTAATATTAGGAAGTCATCCTCATGTTTTACAAAAAATGGAAAAAAGAGAAATAGAATTAGAAGATGGTTCAAAAAAAGATGGATTTATTATATATTCATTAGGAAATTTTATTTCAGGACAAGTTAAAAATTATACAAGGCAATCTGTAATATTAGATATAGCAATAACAAAGAATGGAAAAAACCGGAAAAATATCTATAGATTCAGTTGGATATACACCAGTATATATGAGTAAAATTGGTAAATATAAATTACTAGATATAGAGGAAGAAATAGCAAAGTATGAACATGGAGTAGGAAATATAGATAAAAGTATGTATGAAACTCTAAAATTAGAAGTTTCTCATATTTATAAAATATTAGGAAATGAAATTAATTAATCATCAATAAGAGGTATTACTAAATTATCTTTTTTTTGAGATGATTCAGAAGGTTTAAGATCTTGATATCCCTTTTTTTCAGAATAAATAGTTGGATTAAAAGATACTTCTGCTTTTTTGTGCGAGAAGTGATCAATAAATTTAAAAGTTGCATTACCAAAACGAATAAGTCTGCCCTTTAAAGAATATGATCTCATAAATTTTTCCATAGTTGTATATTTTGCGTTAGGATCAGGTAAAGCTTTTTGATTAAAAGTTAAAACTTTACTAACTAAAGTACTGTTATTTATTTTTCTTACATATCTCATAAAAATACCTTCTTATCTAAAAATACAAATACATTATATAACTTTAAAAAAGTAAAAACAAGAAAAAAATGTATTATTAATGTTTTGACAAAAAAATAATATTATGTAAATTAACAATAATAATGAGAAAAAAATAAATGTAAAATGTTTGAAAAACATATCAATATAGGATATAATAAAATAGCTATTAATAAGAAAGGAATGATATAAAAATGTTAAGTGCAAACGGAATAACTCTAAGGTTTGGTAAAAGAGTTTTATTTGAAGATGTAAATATAAAATTTACTAAAGGAAATTGCTATGGAATTATAGGAGCAAATGGTGCTGGAAAATCAACCTTTTTAAAGATATTATCTGGAGAAATAGAACCTAATAAAGGAGAGGTTATTCTAGATAAGGGTGAGAGATTATCAATATTAAAACAAGATCACTTTGCTTTTGAAGGATATACTGTATTAGATACTGTAATAAAAGGTAATAATGAATTATATAAAATAATGAAAGAAAAAGATGAAATATATTCAAAACCAGATTTCTCAGAAGCAGATGGAATGAAAGCTGCAAAGCTAGAAGAAAGATTTGCTGAACTTGACGGATGGAATGCTGAATCAGATGCTGCGAAATTATTAAATGATTTAGGAATTGAATCTGAATATCATTATAAATATATGAGTGAAATAGAACCAAAAGAAAAAGTAAAAATTTTATTAGCACAAGCATTATTTGGAAATCCAGATGTATTATTATTAGATGAGCCTACAAATGATTTGGATTTAAAAACTATAAATTGGTTACAAGATTTTTTAATAGATTACGAAAATACTGTAATAGTTGTATCACACGACAGATATTTTTTAAATAAAGTTTGCACACATATTGCTGACGTAGATTTTGGAAAGATAAAAGTTTATCCAGGAAATTATGATTTTTGGTATGAATCTAGCCAATTGGCATTAAAGCAGATGAAGGAAGCAAATAAAAAGAAAGAAGAAAGAATAAAAGAACTACAAGAATTTATTGCTAGATTTAGTGCAAATGCTTCAAAATCTAAACAAGCAACATCAAGAAAAAAATCTTTGGAAAAAATAGAATTAGATGAAATAAAGCCATCAAATAGGAAATATCCATATATTGATTTTAAAATAGATAGAGAACAAGGAAAAGAAATATTAGAAGTAAAAAATTTAAGCAAAGCAATAAATGGAGAAAAAATATTAGATAATATTTCATTTACAATAAAAAGAGAAGATAAAATAGCATTTTTGTCTGAAAATGAACTTGCAAAAACAGTATTATTTCAAATTTTAGCTGGTGAATTAGAACCAGATGAAGGAGAAATAATTTGGGGAACAACAATAACAAGGGACTATTTCCCAAAAGATAATAATTATTTATTTAATGAAAAAATGAGTATAGTTGATTGGCTAAGACAATATTCAAAAGATCCAGATGAAACTTTTGTTAGAGGATTTTTAGGAAGAATGTTATTCTCAGGAGAAGAAGCTTTGAAAGATGTAACTGTATTATCTGGAGGAGAAAAGGTAAGATGCGTGTTTTCTAAGCTAATGCTATCTGGAGCTAACTTATTGATAATGGATGAACCAACAAACCATTTAGATATGGAAAGTATAACGTCATTAAATGAAGGAATGCAAAAATTTAAAGGAATATTATTATTTACATCACATGACCATCAATTAACTCAAACAGTAGCAAATAAAATAATTGATATATCAAATAATAATGTAATTGTAAGAGAATGTACTTATGACGAATATTTAGCAGAAAAAGAAGCAAATTAATTTGCTTCTTTTTTGGTTACTTTTTTATTATTTAAATCATCGTAAAAAATATATTGGCTTATTATTATGGCCGGTGTTATTATAGAAAAACTTGCATTTACTATAAAATCATTAACTGTTTTATCCACAAAATAAGTTAATATTTTTGAAAATAAAGCAAATATTATAAACCATAAAATAAAAGAAAGAATTAACAATATATATTTAAATTTATTTTTCTTAATTAAATTTTTACTGTCAGATAATATTTCTTTACATGTTTTTTTAGGATTATCATAATTAATAAATAGTACAAAAACATAATTTAAAGCAACTCCAATAATTAAAACAATACTACATATAAAAGAAATATCAAAGAGAATGTTTATTGCATCATTTTTAAAATCAATAGCAGCTAAAATTAAAGTAAAAATACATAATGCAACATATAAAATAACTCTTAAAAATAAACTTAAAAATATTTTTATTATCTTAGTATAGTTCAATAAAGAAATATTAATAAAATCTGTGTATCCTACCTTTTCGTTTTTTGAAATTTTAATTAAAGATACAATTAAACCATAAGATAAAGGTAATAAAGCTAAATTAATTAAAATTTGAATAATTAAAAATAGTTCATCTAAATTTAAACCTGAAAAAGATTTTTTAAGGCTAATTATAAAAAACTGAGCTAAAAGATTTATTAAAGTATAAAATAAAGTAATAGTTATAGCCTTAAATAAATTACCTTCTAGACTTAAGGAACATTGATTTTTTATATCACTTATTTTCATTTGTAAACTCCTTTTGGTATTTTTTTTGTATTTCTAAAATTTCTTCATAGTGGTTGTCTAAAATATCTAAAAATACAGCTAATATTTTTGGATCAAATTGAATCCCAGAGTATTTTTTTAGCTCATCTCTAACAACATCTAAAGGCAAAGCATCTCTATAAGATCTCTTAGAAGTCATTGCGTCAAAAGTATCCGCCACTGCAGTAATTCTAGCATGTAAAGGAATATTTTCTCCAGCTAGTTTTTCTGGATATCCTTTTCCATCATATTTTTCATGATGATGGAATACTATTGGGATTATATTTTCAAATATTTTTGCATTTGATAAAATATGTTTACCTATTGCAGGATGATTTTTTATTTCTGAGTACTCATCATCTGTTAACTTGCTTTCTTTTAATAAAATTGCATCAGGAATACCTATTTTACCTATATCGTGAAACAATCCGACCGATTTTTAAAATTTCTAAATCTTCAGCAGGTAAATTCATATATTTACCAATAAGAACAGAATATTCAGAAACTCTATCTGAATGTCCTCTTGTATATGTATCTTTTGCTTCAACAGTATATCTTAAGGTCTGTATGCTCTCTAAATAAGCCTTCTGCAAATTTTCCTGAGATTCTTTTAACTCTTCATTTATTTTTTTAATAATATTCATTTGTTCAATAGACTTTACTGCAGACTCAATTAGAAGAAGTAATTGATCAAATTTATCATTTTTTTCACAATATCCTTGTATAGAAAGCTTACGAATAGTTTCTAATGGAGGAGCTAAATCCTTATGACCAGTAAGAAGTAATATGTATAATTCTTTATTAAACTTACGAATTTCTTCTACAACTTGGTCTCCATGAATAGGAAACATAATGAAATCTAATAGCATTAAATCAAAATGCTCAGATTTAACTCGTTCTATAGCCTCCACAGGATTAGTCAAACCAACAAGTTCATAGCCAACTCTAGTTAAAAAAACAGATAAAGAATCAATAACTCCTTGATCATCATCAACAGCTATTATTCTATAAGGTTTCTTTTCAGATTGAAATTTAGAGTGCCTCATAATAATTAACATCCTTTCTTTATTAGAATTACAAATATATCTAATAATATAATTATATTATCTCTTTAAAACAGTAATAAGTCAATAAAAAAGAAAAATTTTCCTGCCCGTATGGGCAATTTTAATCGCCCGCATTCCAAAAAATACAAAACAACAAAAAATTTTTATGTGTTGTAGGGGCGGACGACCCTGTCCGCCCGAAAAAAAGAAAAGAGAATTACCAGAACATGTAGGGGCAGACGACCCTGTCTGCCCGAAAAACGATAAAACAAAAGGAATTTATAATAATGCAGAAATTTATGAATATTTAATTATGACAAATCGTATACATGGAATAATAATTTTAAAGGGCGGACAGAGTCGTCCGCCCCTACAATATAAATTTATATCAAATCTATACAGGTATTATTATATTAAATGTTGTTCCATGACCAGGTTCGCTTTCAAATGTCATTGTTCCGCTAAAATGCGCTTTTATATTAGAATAAGACATGAATAAACCTAAAACAGTTCCGCTCTTTCCTTTAATTGAAATAGAATCAGGAATATTATTTCAAGTTTTGAATTTACGGTGTTTTTACAATACAGGAAGAAAAACGAGAAAATTTCCGGTATTTTATTGACAACGGAAATTTTTTCTGTTATCATACAAATACAGGAAGAAAAAACGAAATATTTCCGGTATTTATAAAAGAAGGTGAAAAAATGAATAATAAATTAGAAATGCTACCATTAAAAAAAGATATTGAAACCAAAAGAATATTAAAACAATTATCAAGAACAAGTAGAGCTTTGGCAGAACTAAAAGGTATAGCACAGACTATGCCAAATCAAAGTATACTAATAAATGCAATAATGATTAATGAAGCTAAAACGAGTTCTAGCATAGAAAATATAGTTACCACACATGATGAAATTTATAAAGCTATGGTTAGAACTAATGATGCAAGTTTAGCAGCAAAAGAAGTTGCTGATTATAGGGCGGCAATATGGGAAGGCTATAATCTAGTAAAAGAAAAACATATAATTAATACTAATATTATTGTTAAAATACAAGAGAAGCTAGAACATAATCAAGCAGGAATAAGAACAACCTTAGGAACTGTTATAAAAAATGCTACAACAGATGAAGTGATTTATACGCCACCACAAGAAAAAGAAGAAATTTTAAAATATATGAAAAATTTAGAAGATTATATTAATAATGATGATGATATGGTAGACCCACTAATAAAATTAGCAATAATTCATTATCAATTTGAATCTATTCATCCATTCTATGATGGAAACGGAAGGACTGGAAGAATAATAAATATATTATATCTTATACTAAAAGATTTGATAGATACTCCAATTTTATATTTAAGCAAATATATAATTAGAAATAAATCAGAATATTATAAATTATTTCAAGAAACAAGAGAGAGTGGAAACTTTGAGGATTGGATAATTTATATTTTAGTAGGAATAGAAGAAATGGCAGAGGAAACAATTGGAACAATAGACAAGATACGTAATGAAATAATTAATATGAAATATGAATTGAGAAATAAAACTAAAATATATTCAAAAGAACTTTTAGATGCATTATTTTTCGAGTTTTATACTAAGATACCATATATTCAAAAACAGTTAGGAGTTTCAGATAAGACAGCTCAAAAATATTTAGACAGTTTGGTAGAATTAGGTATTTTAACATCTGAGAAGATAGGAAGAGAAAGAATATATAGAAATGAGAGATTATTTAAAATCATAAAAGATACTGATAGAGAATAGATGTAGGGGCGATTTTAATCGCCCGCATTCCCCAAAATACAAAACAACAAAAAAATTTTATGTGTTGTAGGGGCGGACGATCCTGTCCGCCCGAAAAACGATAAAACAAAAGGAATTTATAACAATGCAGAAATTTATGAATATTTAATTATGACAAATCGTATACATGGAATAATAATTTTAAAGGGCGGACAGAGTCGTCCGCCCCTACAATATAAATTTATATCAAATCTATACAGGTATTATTATATTAAATGTTGTTCCATGACCAGGTTCGCTTTCAAATGTCATTGTTCCGCTAAAATGCGCTTTTATATTAGAATAAGACATGAACAAACCTAAACCAGTTCCATTTTTTCCTTTAGTTGTAATCATCTCTTTGAAAAGTTTTTCTTTAACTGTTTCTGGAAGCCCTGGACCATGATCTTTAACAGAAATTATTACATTTCTATCTTTGTATTCAGAGATTAGTTCAATGTCACCAAGTTGTTCACCATTATAAGCATCTAATGAATTTGTTAATAAATTATTAATAACTTGAACAAGAGCATTAATATTTCCCTTAATTGAAATAGAATTAGGAGTATTATTTTTAATAACTAATTTAACTAAAGAATGCTTAAATTCATGAGCCATTAAAATATCAACACGCTTAAATACTTCATCTACGTTAAATAAATCTGTTTGACTTTCTGAAAATGCAACAGCTTGACCCTTAACTGCAGTTATAACATCAGACATATAAGACATATAAGACTGAATTTTTGAAGTCCAATCTCTCATTTCTCTTGCCATATCATGAATATCTTCTCCAGTTATTTCTGGATCTCCAACAGTAGAATCAACTTCATCAATTAAATCATCTAAAGCAACAATGCCTCCAGAAACAGAGAAAATAGGAGTTTTTAAGTTGTGAGCAATACCACCAATCATTTGTCCTAAAGATGCAAGACGTTCTTTTTCAACAAGAATATCCTGATTTTCTTCAATTTTCTTTTTATCTAATTCATGCTGAGTTATATCTTTAAAAAGAATTAAAGTTCCTAAATAGTTCTTTTTATCTATTATAGAAGAAATTTCAATAGTAAAAATTTTATTCATAGAACTAAAAACTTTTCTAAAAGATATTTGTTTATTTGTTCTTTTTACTGTATCTAACTTTTTAGTAATACTAGTAGTATCAGCTTTATTAAGGAAACTTGATATATTCTTATTTCTTATATTTTGAGATTTTAATTTAAAAGTATCTAAAAAAGTTTTATTAAAATCTGTAATAACATTATCTTCATTAACAACAACATAACTATCAGACATCCTATCAACAACTCTTTGCAAAGCAATAGGTGTTACCTTCAAAAAATCAAATTTAAATATTGCAAAAGAGTAAAAGATAATTGTAAATGCAAAACAAATAGGAGTTACATAAATTGATATTGGAATTATTCCTAAAGTTCCAAATATATTAGCAATAATAGGAAATAAACTTCCTAATAAAAATAATATAGCTTGTTTTGAAAATACACCAGCATTTTTGACTGAGTATTTTATTAGGTTTATAAAAGCTAAACAAAATAGTAAATATGTATAAATTGTATGTATATAAAAGTAATTTCCTACTACACCTTCATTTATATTAATGGAATACTCTTTGAAAAAAAGATGGTGAAAATCATTTGTCCATAATATTAATAATGATAGTATTGGTATGATAAGTAGTTTTTTGTTTAGTTTATATTTTGTGCTAGAAAAAGTCTTTGAAAAATTATAAAAAGCAACAGGGCTTAAACAAGTGCCAATATATACAAAATAGTCAAAATATATTGGAGAAACATTTAGTCTAGAGCTAAAAGTTGCTTGTATAATTAATCCTAGTAACCATATTAACATAGTCAAACAAATATAAGAAAAAGATTTTCTTATATCAGTCTGCTTTTTAGTACTTAATGAATAAGCCAATAAAATATTAATAAATAAACAAGTAATTATTAAAATTACAATACTATTTAAAGAAGTTAACATTTATAACACCATCCTTAGTAAATCTATAAATTTATTTAAATATCTTTCTGTGATACTCGGCCATTTAAACCCAATTTTTTCTAAATATTTTATTGTATTTTCTGACTTTATTATTATATCAGTAAAATATGTTAAATGTAAATCTTTATCGAAATCGTTCATCAAAGAATTTAAAATTTCTTTTTCTTTAGAATTATTAATTAATTTTTTAATTTTATTTTTAAAGGTATTTTCATCAACAATTTCAAAATTATTATTTAATTTATTTAAATATTTTAATACTGTATTTAAATAAACATGATTATGATTAAACAAGTGGAAAACTCTACAATTCTCATTTGAATGAGAAATTAACTTTATTATAGAATTTGAAGCAATATCTATTGGAGTAAATTCTAAGTAACTATTCTGCATGTAATCTGGAATAGAGCCAATTTTTATAAAAGAAATAATCCTATTAATGTAAGCATTTTCTAAAATATTTTCTTGGAAAACTCCATCTCTAAAACGTGGCATTAAATTGCCCATACGTAAAATATAAGCATCTAATCCTTCTAAAATAGCGTCTAATACCAAGCATTCAGCTTCAAATTTACTTCTTACATAAACATTTTCTAAAGACTGACCTATATATAAATTATTTTCTTTAAATAAAGTTTGTTCTGAAATATTTTGTTTAACTGAAGAAGTTTCTAAAGAGTTTCCAGAAACACTTAAAGTTGAGATTTGATAAAATTTCTTATTAAAACTTTTACAAAAATCAATCATATATTTAACACTTTTAACATTAATATTATAAAAATCAGTATAATTTCCAAAATGAGAAACTTTAGCTGCACTATTAATTACAATATCTATATTATTAGATAATTTTAATAATTCTTCTTGTTCTAGCCCAAAGCCAGGTTTTGTAATGTCTCCAGTTATTGCAAAAATTCTTTTCCCAATTAAATTATCGTATTTATTATCAAAATAATAATGTAATTTTTGTTGTAATTTTAACTTTGCAGTAAGACCTGTTTCATTTCTAATAATACAATAAACATTTCCCTTTTCATTTTTAATAAAAGATTCAAGAATATGAATTCCAAAAAATCCAGTGGCACCGGTTAAAAGAATATTTCCTGGGTTATTATATTTTAAATTATAAATACTGGGAATTTTTAAGTTTTTGTTTAGTAGTTCTGTATATTTATCATAATTTTTTTCCATATATTTGAAATCATAATCTTCATCTGAAGAATTAATTTTATCTTCTAACTTAGAAACAGTAGGAAATTTAAAAATATCAGCATAAGAAATTTTATCTGTTATTTTCTTTAATTCAATATTTAAATTCATAGCTAAAATAGAATCTCCACCAAGGTCAAAGAAATTGTCATTTATTCCAATAGGATTAATATTTAAAACCTGTTCAAAGATATTTACTAATTTAATTTGTAAATCAGTTTTAGGAGAAACATATTTTTCTTCAGAATTTGATAATATTTCATTTGGCAAAGGTAAAGCTTTTTTATCTATTTTACCATTTGGTGTATACGGAAAATCTTCTAATGCTGTAAAGTAAGAAGGAACCATGTATCTTGGTAAAAAATTAGATAGATATTTTCTAAGTTCACTAATATTCACTCTTTTCTTAATAGTAAAATAAGCTGATATAAAATCTCTATTATTCATAGTTTGTTTTATAACGCAAGCTTTTTTAATATTTGGAAATTCTAATATTTTTGATTCTATTTCTCCAAGCTCAATTCTTAGACCTCTAATTTTTACTTGGTTATCAATTCTTTCAATATACTCAATTTCACCACTTGGTAAATATGTACAAAAATCTCCTGTTTTGTACATCAAAGTATTTTCAACAAAAGGATTTGTTATAAATAGTTTTTTATTCAAGTCTATATTGTTTAAATATCCATTTCCAAGTCCATCTCCTGATATATATAATTCACCAGGAATACTAACAGGACAAGGCAATAGCTCTTTGTCAAGTATATAAATTTGTGTATTTTGCAATGGTCTGCCAATATTAACTTTAGTTAAATTTGTTACATCGGTAAAAGTCGAAAATACAGTTGTTTCACTTGGACCATAACCATTATAAATTTTTTTAACACCAAGAGATTTTAGCCTATTAACTAAAGAAGTAGGTAGTGCTTCGCCAGCTAATATGACGTATTTAATATTTGAAAGCTTTTTTATATTTTCTAGATTATCTAGAAAAATTTGCATTCTTGAAGGAGTCATTTGAATTATTTCTACTTTTTCTATTTCTAATAATGCATAAAGCCTTTGAGGCATATATTGTTCTTCTTCATTACAAACAACAAGTTTTAATCCATTGGATAAACAAATAAGCGTTTCAAATATAAAAATATCAAAGCTTATCGTTGTAACAGAAACTACTGTTTTTTGTTTCTTTTTATTAACAAAAAAGTCAACAGTTTTTGCTAAATGTTTTTGTAAATTTGTTAAAGATTTATGCTTTAAAATAACACCTTTAGGCAAACCAGTAGATCCAGAAGTATATATAATATAACAAGAATCTTTAGGTTCATTTATATTTTGTAAGTTATTTTTATTTAAGGAATAAATTTTATTATTGCTTAATTCAATAAAAACTTTGTTTTCAAAAGAAACTTTATTTTCTAAGTTTTTAAAAGTTAATAATAATTTTGCATTACTATTATTTAGCATGTATTCAATTCTGTCTTGTGGGTATTCTGGGTCGATTGGAATATAAGTTCCACCAGCTTTTAAAACAGCCAAAATAGCAATTATCATTTCTAAAGAACGATTGACCATTATACCAACAATATCATTTCTACCGATTCTATTATTTCTTAAATAATTTGCTAATTGATTAGCTTTTTCATTTAATTCTGTATATGTTAATTTTTGGTCTTCGAATACAACAGCGATATTATTTGGAGTTTTTTCTACCTGTTCTTCAAATAGCTGAGATATAGTTTTATCTTTTGGATAATCTGCTTTTGTATTATTAAATTCATATAAGATTTTATTTTTTTCTTTTTCAGATAGCATGCAAATTGAACTAATTTTAGTATCTAAATTGTCAATTACAATATTTAAAATATTTTTATAGTGATTTGCAAAGTTTTCTATAAATTGTTTTGTAAATAATTTTGTACAATATTCAAAATTTAATTTTAATATATTATTTTCAGGAATTATTTCTAAAGATAAATCAAATTTAGAAATTTTTGTATCTGGTATATAAAATTCAGAATTTATTCCATTAAAATTAATACTTGTTAAACCATTATTTTGGTAAGTAAATAAAGTATCAAATAAAGGCGCACGTGAAGTATCCCTTTGAATATTTAATTTACTAATTAATTCATTTAAAGGATAATTTTGATATTTATAGTTTTCTAAACAAATATCTTTTATATTAATTAAAAATTCTTTAAAACTTAAGCTAGAGTCTATTTTTGTTCTTACAGGCAAGGTATTAACAAACATACCTATAATATTATAAATTTCAGAGAAATTTCTACCTACAATAGGAGAACCAACTATAATATCATCTTGACCAGTATATTTTGAAAGTAATATATAATAAACACTTAAAAGTAACATGTAAGGAGTTATAGAAAGTTCTTTGCAAATATTATTAACTTTATTTAAAGTTTCAGAATCAATAGTTGAATAAACTTTAGAACCTTCATAAGACTTTACTGCAGGTCTAGTATAGTTTGTTGGCATGTTTAATACAGGTATATCATTTTTCAATCGATTTACCCAAAATTCTTCTGCTTCTTTGAATTTACCAGAAGATAAAGCTTCATTTTCCCAATAAGCAAAATCTTTATAAGTAAATTCTATATTTTCAAGAGTTTCTCCATTATATAATTTGCGAAGTTCATTAACAAAAATTGATAAAGAAGTACCATCAGAAATTATATGGTGCATGTCAACAAATAATACAGCTTTTCCATTATCTATTTTAATAAATTTTGCACGTAATAATGGAGCTTTAGATAAATCAAAAGGCTTAACAAATTGTTTAAATTCATTATCAATATTATCTATAGAAATAATATTTTCGCTTATTTCAATATGAAAATCTATTTTATCTAAAATTTTTTGAACAACATTTTCATTTTTAATTTCAAAATAAGTACGAAAACTTTCATGTCTTTTAACTAATTCATTAAAACATTTTTCTAATTTTTTCATATCAGGTTCTTTATCAAATATAACTCCACCAGGAACGTTATAAAGAATAGAATCTTTTCCAGCCATCTCAGTTGCGATATATATATTTTCTTGAGAACAAGAAAGTACATATGAGTCAGATATTGGAATAATTTTTACATTTGAAAGTTGATTTTTAATTGAATCCTCTAACAATAAAGCTAAAGACTTTATTGAAGAATAATTAAAAATTTCTTTAACGGTTATATTTTTACTAAAACTATTAAATATTTCAATAGATAACTTAATTGCTAATAAAGAATCTCCACCTAGATCAAAAAAGTTATCGTCTGTGCTTATATTGTCTACTTGTAATAATTTCTGAAAAATTTTCAATAATGTATTTTCAGTATTGTTTTGAGGTGGGATTACTTTAGAATTATTACTTTTTTTATCTAAAAATAATAATTTTTCAGTATTAATTTTTCCATTTACAGTCACAGGAATAAATTCTAATTGAATAAATTTTGAAGGTATCATATAGTTAGGAAGTTTGTTTTTTAAGAAATTTTTTAATTCTTCTATGTTTATTTGATAATTAGAAATGAAAAAACATATTATCTTTTTATTTTTTACTATTGTGACAGATTTTTTTATATTGTCAAAAGTATTAATCACATTATTAATCTCTTCAAGTTCAATACGATGACCATTCAATTTTACTTGATTGTCAATTCTTCCGATAAACAAAATGTTACCATCATTTTGTTGATATGCAAAATCACCAGTCTTATACATTGAAGTATCATAATATTTATTTTGACAAAACTTGTAATTTAAAACACTATCTACATAACCAGGAGAAATACAATCTCCACTGATGCAAATTTCACCGGGAATTCCTAAAGGTTGTAATGTATTAGAACTTTTATTTAATATTAAAATTTTGGTATTGCTCATAGGAGTTCCTATTGGCAAAAAACCAGTTTTATTTAATTTATTATTGTTGTCGTACATATAAGAAATACAACAAATTGTAGCTTCAGTTGGACCATATCCATTATGTATTTGCATAGATGGATTTAAAGACAATAAATTATTCACAGTCTTATATTGGATAGACTCAACACCAACTAATAATTTTTTTAGATAAATATCTTTATAATTTTTTAAAATTTCATAAATATCATCCAATAAATTTGGAGGCAAAAATGAAAACGTTATTTTATTAGATATTATATAACTACATAATAGATTCACATCGTAAATTGCATCATCTGGCAACAAATGTAAAGTGGCACCTAAAAGAAGAGGAATAAATATTTCTTGTAGATTGGCATCAAAAGACATATTTGCAACGCTTAAAATGTTGTCTTTGGAAGTAATGTCATAATTAAATTTTTTATTTATGCCATAAACGTGATTAATCAATGAATAATTTCTAATCATTACTCCTTTAGGTGTTCCAGTAGAACCAGAAGTATATAAAATATATGCAATATCATTAGAAGAAGAAGCTATTTCTATATTTTTGTTTTGAGTATAAATGTTAGAATCTATATCTAAATATTTACATTTTATATCTAATTTCGAAATTAAATTACTATTAGATATTAACAATTTTACATTACTATCTGATAATATAAATTCAATTCTTTCTGAAGGATGAAGTGTAGACAAAGGAATAAAAGTTGCACCTAGTTTTAATACTGAAATTATAGAAATAATATAAGAAATATTTTTATTCAGATGTATTCCTACAATATCGTTTCTTTTAATTCCAATATTTCTTAAATAATATGCTAAACTATTAGCTTTTTCATTTAATTCTCTATAAGTTAATTTTTGGTCTTCAAATACAACAGCAATATTATCTGGAGTTTTTGCTACTTGTTCTTCAAATAATCCAGATATAGTTTTATCTTTTGGATAATCTGCTTTTGTGTTGTTAAATTCATATAAAATCTGATGTTTTTCTTTTTCTGTTACTATTTCAATTTCTTTCAATAAAATATTTTCATTATTTATTATTTGGTCTAAGACATGCAAAATACGCTCATGAGTTGCAGATATTTCTTCTTCAGAATATTTATCTGTTTTATAATCATAAGCTATTTGTAAAGTATTTGAATCATTCCATTCAAATATATGTATATCTAAATCATCTGAGGTGGATTCATTAAATATCCAAGATGTTCTATGTGGAAGTTCATCATTATTTTCATTCATTTTTGTTATTTGATAAGAAAATAAAACATTATATAGACCAGGAAGTGAAGAATCTTTTTTTCTTAAATCTTCCAAAATATAGTTATAAGAATATCTTTGATGACGCAAAAGTCCTAATGAATTAACTCCCACCTGAGAAATAAATTCATTAAATTTTTGTTCATGATTTAAATTAAATCTTAAAGGTAAAACATTAATAAACATTCCAGTTATTTGTTTTTCTTTAAAATTTGTTCTATTTAAAATAGGAGTACCAATTACAAAATCATCAAGATTTGAAACTCTTCCTAAATAAAGAGCATATACTCCCATGAATAAATTATATAAACTTACTTTGTTTTTATTGCAATATTCTTTTAATTTTTCTAATTTTTCTGTATCTAAATTAACTAAAAGTCTTTTTGCTTTATAAGATAAATTAGAGTTAGATTTTTGATTTACGGATGGAATAGTTGCAACTTCTGGAACTGTTTCAAAGATAGAATCCCAGTATTCTTTATCTTTCTTAAATTTTTCACTATTTAAATATTCTTGTTCAGTGTTAATATAGGTTAAGTAAGATAAACTAGAATCTTTTTCAAAACTTTCATTTGATTTTAATAAACAATATATTCTTGAAATTTCATTAGCTATAATTCCAGAAGTCCAAGAATCTGAAATTATATGGTTTGAATTCAGAATATATCCACCATGACCATCAGGATATTTATACATTGTAAATTTAAATAAAGGAGAGTCTAGTAAATCAAATCCTATAGAGTTTAAATTTTTTTCAAGTTTTTTTCTTTCTTCATCGGAATTTACGAGAACAGTTTCAACATTAAAGTCAGAATAATCATCAAAATATTGTTTAATTTCTCCATTTTTTAATGTTAATCTAATTCTTAAACTAGCATTATTTTTAACTACTGTTTTAAAAGCTTTTTCAAGAATATCAAAATCTAATGCTACAGAAGATAAAAATATTCCGCAAACATTATTTATATTCGTGTTTTTATAATATTGTTCAGTAAGCCAGATTGATTTTTGTGGTGCTGTTAAGTCATATAATTCCTTATCCATAAAATTAACATCCTTTTTCATTTATTTTCCTAATGATATTATACATTAAACTACTTAAAAATCAAGTTTTTGACAGGAAATATAAATATAAATTTCGCTAAAAATTTTTTGTAGAGAGCAAGCACTTTAAGTCCATTTGCATTAAATAAAATATTTAGCAGGTAGAAGTGTACATTAATCCATACAAAGGTAAGGAAATAAGATTATGTATGTTTTACAAATTTATACAAAATTCAACATTTATTTGTTTAATAATTATTAAAATAAATTTCTATTTTTTTAGAATATAAAGTTACTTTTTGGAAATACCAAAATAAAGGAGAAAATTTAATGTATTACGAAAATAGAAAACAAAAAAATTTTACTATTTTTTTTATTTTTATAATAATAATTTTAATTTTTATTGCGGGAATACTTTTTAAGATAAGTATTAGTGATAGTCAGGTAAAAGACATAAATTATGAAGTGACAAAAACATCAACACAAGTTGGAGAAAATGTGGAAGAAAAAAAAGTAGATATAAAAGAACTTATTGAAGCGTCAACCAAATGTGTGGTTGGTATTTCAAAATTAGAACAAAATGGTACATCAATATTCTCAAAAGATGGAGTAAATCTTTTAGGTTTAGGAAGTGGAGTAGTCGTTTCTGAAAATGGATATATAATAACAAATGAACATGTATCAGGAGCAAAATTTAGTAATTGCTATGTAACTTTAGAAAACGGAAAAAGTTATACTGGAAATGTTGTGTGGTCAAATAGTGATTTGGACTTGTCAATTGTTAAAATAGAAGGATATTATTTAGACTATTTAGAACTTGGAGATTCAGATAATATCTTTTTAGGACAAGATGTTTATGCAATAGGCAATCCGATTGGACATGAGTTTCAAAGAACAGTAACAAAAGGTATAGTAAGCGGAATAAATAGAACGCTAAAAATAGAAGAAAGTAATAGCTATATGGAGGATTTAATACAAACAGATGCAACAATTAATGAAGGAAACAGTGGAGGACCAATAATAGGAGAAAATGGTAAAGTAATTGGAATTACAACAATAAAAATTTCTTCTGCAGAAGGAATTGGGTTTGCTGTTCCTGTAAATATTATAAAACCAATATTAGAAAAATTAATTAATACTGGTAAATTTGAAGAAAGTTATTTGGGAATTTATGGATATGATAAAGAAGTAATAAAATATTTAGAGGAAAAACTAGAAATAGAAACAGGTATTTATATTGCAAAAATTATGCCAGATAGTCCATTACTTGTGGCTGGAGTGGCAGAAAAAGACATAATAGTAAAAATAGATGATACCAATATAAATAAAATGAATGATTTAAAAAAATATATTTATACAAAAAATCCAGGAGATAAAGTTACTCTTACTATAAGTAGAGATGGTATAGAAAAAACTGTAGAAGTAACTTTATCTACTAAAATTAGCTAATCTTTATCAAATTCTGCATCATCAAAAATTGGATCTGAAAAGAATTCACCTAAAGTAATATTAAAACCATTACAAATATGCAAAAGTGTTGGTAATTTTGGAACAGCATTTTCATCGTTCATAAAAGTACTTATTGTTGAACAAGCTACACCAGATTTTTCGCATAAGTCCCAGACTTTCATATTATTTTCTTTTAGAAATTGATTAATTCTTTTCTTAATTGCAGTTGACAATTGCATATAATCACCTCTATTCTTTTAATTTAATTGAATAATATCAAAAGAAAAATTCAAACCACTTCGACAAAACGAAAAAATGTAGAAAAATTTCAATTAATCGAAATAAAATATTGAAAAGGAAAAATAGTTGTGCTAATATTAAATTGCTTCAATTAAACGAAGTAATTTGCAGAATAATAATTTATATAGTGGATAAAATAAAATTAAATATAAAAAATTAATTATGAATAAAATTGTTATTTTGTAAAATTAATCAACTTTTTAGAAAGGTATTTTAATGAAGATGAAAAGAATTTCAGATGCAGAATTGGAAGTTTTAAAAGTAATTTGGGATAAAAATATTGTTACTTCTTTAGATATTATTTATGAACTAAGAGATAATAACTGGAATAGTAATACCGTAAGGACTTTGATTAAAAGACTTCTAGAAAAAGGTGCAATAGAAATTGTTGGAAAGAAAAATAAAGTATATTATTATCAGGCGAGTATTGATAAAGAAAAATTTAAATATTTAAGAACTCAAGCACTTCTGATAAATTTATTTGATAATAAAATAGAAAATTTGATTATTAATTATTTAAAATATGAAAAAAATAAGGAAGAGAAAAAGCAAATTATAACTAAGCTTTTACAACATGAAAACAAAAAGAAGGCACTTCAATAGTTGAAGTGTCTTCTTTATTTATTTGAAAAAATCATTATTATTGTTTCCATAACAGTGATAATTATTGTATATAGAGCTATTAAGGTAAAATAGCTTTTTTTGTTTTTTTCTTTTTTCTTTAAATTGTTGATAAATAATGTAAGTGTAGGATAAATGATTGTAATGTTGGCAAAAGTAAATGAAAATCCTGTAAGCAATGAAAAGAATGAAATATTTTCTGTTTCTGTATATGGAAACATATATCCAGGTATTAAAAATATTATTAAAGAAGAAACTATAGCTAACAAAACCATAAGAAGCACAAATAATATACGTTTTCCAATTTTAAACTTGTTTAAATAAATTATTTGAGAAACTATAGATAGGATTATAGAGGTGAAGAATAACCAATTCCAAATCCTATAATTAAATGTTAAAAAGTTATATATAAAAGTTAAAGATAAAATTATATTTATTATAATTAATAAGGGTTTAAAAATTTTTTTCATAAGTGCACTCCTTTTTTATTATTTATTTTAATTTTATATTATAATAATAAAAAAAACAATAATAATATAAAATTTTGTTCAAATTGACTAATCTTCATATAAGATTCTTGAAGTCTATTTTTTTATATTATAGGAACTTCCTATAATATAAACACATTCCACAGAAAAATTGCATAGCAATTTTTCGCGGGCGAACAAAGACGGGGCATGTAAGTCTGTTAAAAAGTTAAAGAATTTTAAACATGCCCCTTTTGTTCTTGAAAATAATTAAATATTAGTATATAAATAGATAAAGGTTTTTGAAAGGAGAAATTATAATATACAAATGGATGAAATAGTTTTTGTTACACATAATAAAGGAAAAATTGCGTCCGCAAAAAAGCAATTAAAAGATGTTAATTTTAAAATATATGAATATGAACTAGAGGAACCTAGAAGTGACGATATAAAATACATTTCAAAATACAAAGTAATGGAAGCCTATAAATTAGTTAGTAAACCATGTATTTCTTTAGATTGTGGATTTTGGATAGATGAATTAGATGGCTTTCCTAAAGCTTTTGTTAATTTTGCTTTAGATACAATTGGAATTGATGGTATTTTAAAGTTAATGGAAGGAAAAGAAAATAGAAGTTGTAGATTCACAGAATGTTTATCTTATTACGATGGAAAACAGTTACATCAATTTATGGGAAAACATGAAGGAGCTTTGTCTAAAAAGGTATTAGGAAATGATACAAATAAAAAATGGTCTGATTTATGGTATATATTTAAACCTTTAGGATATGATAAAACTTTAGCAGAAATGACAGATGAAGAAAGAGCCAATAGAATTAGATATGAATCTATAAATGCTATGAATGAATTTTCAAAATGGTATACTGAAAATAATAATAAATAAAAATTTTTAAATAATAAGTCATTATGCCATAGAGGGGTTAAAAAAGTGAGTAAAAAGAAAAAAAATAAAATAAATATGAATAAATTAATAAGCGATTTAATCATATTTATTATTTTAATAGTAATAGCAACTATTATAAACAGTACTACTTTAAAAGATACAGAAAATACAGTAGATATAAACACAAGTGCTAACACTACATATTCTAGCATAGAAGATATTCCAGACTACAAGGGTGAAATTTATATAACAATTAATAATAATAAGCCATATTTTAATGAAGAAAATTATAGAGCAGAAAGTTTTGAAAAATATAGTGAGTTGGATTATTTAGGAAGATGCGGAGTAGCTTATGCGAATGTATGTAAAGAAACTATGCCACCTAAAGGAGATGAAAGGGGAGATATTAGTTCTGTTTTTCCAACAGGATGGAAACAAGCAAAATATAATGGTGAATATTTATATAATAGATGTCACTTAATAGCATATATGCTATCTGATGAAGACGCTAATGAGCAAAATTTAATTACAGGAACAAGATATTTTAATGTTCAAGGTATGTTACCATTTGAAAAGCAAGTAGCAGACTATATTAATGAAAATGAAAATAATCATGTTTTATATAGAGTAACACCCATTTTTAAAGGAAATAATCTTTTAGCAAGTGGAGTGGAGATGGAGGCTTTTTCTGTAGAAGATAATGGAGAAGGAGTATGCTTTAATGTTTTTGTTTATAATATACAACCAGGAGTTAGCATTGATTATGCAACAGGGAAACTGTTAGAATAAAAAATAGAGTAAGGTCAAACTGTGTTAGTCCAAAACTACAAAGTTATACTAAAACAAGGATTTATGAAAAACAAAAAAGTAAAATCTAAATTTTAAAATTAAAAGCATTGACAATTAAGATAAGATTACATATACTTTCAGAAGTATTTAAGTCTTTTCTACTACATTTCAATAGTAGATTTCCCAAAAAATAAAAAAATTAATAGGAGAGTGATGCTTATTGAATTTAGACTTTATCAATAATATAATTAATGAAACTAAAAGTAATAAATTTATTCAAAATTTTATTAAAGAATTAGAAAATTATTTAGAAAAAAACATACTGAAAAATAATTATGAAAATTTTGAAAAGGAGGATATCCTATTGATAAATTCGACTCTTAGTGAAAATAAAATAATTACCCAATATAGAGATAAAATGTATCTTGAAAGAAGTAATATCCTAAATAATTATGCAAAAGAAACTTCTGATAAAGGGCAAATGTATTATATATATAGTAAAAATTCTAAATTAGAAAATGGTTATAATTTGTGTATTTGTGAAGATGGAAAGAGCCATACTGTTATAGAAACTAGTAAAAATGAATTACCTAAAGAAGCTAAATTAGGAAGTGTACTAAGAAAGATTGATAAAAAATATATATTGGATACTGAGGCAACAGAAAAAATATCAAATGAAATATACAAGATGAAAGATAGATTATTAAAAGAACAGAAAGAATTCTTAAATAGCAAAAGAATAGAAGAACATATTTATGAAATGTCTGAAAAATGTAATGATAGAGCATGTTTGTTTGATGTTACAGATAATAATGAAACTTTTAAGGAAGGAATAGAAGAAGTAGATTTTCCAAAAGAATTATTAAAAGATGCGAAACAAGGAGATTTATTTATATATAAAAACGGAGAATACCAAAAGTACTTAAAGCATTTAGAATAGTATGATGATATAATTAATTTGTAGGAGGTGAATTTGTGAAAATAGTTGATTATTTAAAAAAATTTATAAATAAGATAAAAACAAAAAATCATAATCAACTGATATTAGATTCGCCCAAAAATCTTTATCTAGATTTAATAAATAGCCAAAAAATTGATGATATTATAAACAATATGCCTAAGAATTTATCTGAAATAGAAAAAGCATATTATATATATCTAGAATTAGGAAAAATTGTTAGTGAAAGTCCTCAATTTGTATTTACAGATAGAAAAGGAAAAGAAGAACATTATAATGATAAGATAGATGATAACTATTCTGGCATTTGTAAATCGATTTCAGAATTATATGTTAGTATACTAAGAGATAATAGAATTGGAATCTCAGCAGATTTAGTAAGAAAATATCCTGAAAGTTCAATAACACATGTTGATGTAATATTAAAAATAAATGGCAAAAATTATATAGTAAATTTAATAAGTGATTTATCTAGAATAAAGACTTCAAGAAGAGTAAATAGCTTCTGCTTTGACCTTAGTAGACCTAATGATGATCCAATAATTGAAGAAGAGAATAAAGCTTATTTAAGAATATTAGAAGAGCATTATGGCAAAATTGATAGTTTAACAAGAAAAGAGATAGAACAGTTAGATAAAAAATTAGGATATAGTTTTTCAGTACCACAATTTTCAAAAGATGGGGAAAGAGGAATCTATACAGAAGATACAATAGAATTATTAAAAAAAGAAATGGATAATCCAGAGTCATTTAAAAAGTATGTACTACATAATAAGGATGTTCCAGAAGAAGAATTATTAAAATATAAATTAGATTATATTTTTGAAAATATAAACAAATTGACAGATTATAATAGTAATATGAATTATTTAGAGAATATAAGATACTATTTGTATGTTGCAAAAAAAATATTATCCCCAGAAGAAGGAAAAAGAATACAAGCTTATGTATCAACTATTGGAGAAGATTTTTCAAATATAATATCTATATTAAAAGTAAAACCTTTAAATAAATCTGAAGATAAAAATAATAATATATATTATATATACTCAAATGAAGATAAAAAATATATAGCAAAAACACCAGAAGAAATGAAACAATTTATAGATGAGATGGATAAAGAAAAACTACACATAGTAGGAACATTTGATAGACTTAATCCACAAAAAGTTGAAGAACTTGAATTATAAGAAAGTAGGAATAATATAGTAAAATTAGAATTATAAAAATGTAAAAAATAAATTTTATAAAAAATCAAAATTCGACATTGTATAAGTCGAATTTTCGTGTTATAATGCGTCTGAAATAATTTTTTTATTTCAAAATGTAAGTTATGTTATGAATTTAACATGATTTGCAAAAAACTTATGTCTTTTTGTACTAAGGAGGTTGTAGAATTAGATAATTAATTTGATTGTAAATTGAACAACTTAAGGAAAGGAGAATTTGTATGCAAATGTATACAATTGACCAACAGACACTTAAAGAGCAATATTTGGAAACTGCTCGGACTCTGTTTGGAAAGGAGCTTAAAGAGCTTAATCCATATGAGCTAAATGCTGTTATTGCAAATGTTGTAAAAAGTAAAGTCATTTCATCAAATTATGAGAATTCTAAAAATCTTTACTCAGAAAAAAGAATTGCCATTTATTTTTCTATAGAGTTTCTCATGGGACGCATAGTGCTTGATATGCTTACAAATGCAGGTCTTATGAAGATTACTACTAAAATTTTTGCTGAAGAAGGAATAGATATTAACTGTCTAGAAGAAGTTTCAGACACTGCTCTCGGAAATGGTGGACTTGGACGCTTAGCAGCTTGTTTTATTGAATCTGCGGCGACCAAGGGATATCCTCTTTACGGTGTAGGATTATACTATAAGTATGGCCTTTTTAAGCAAGAATTTGACAAGACTGGTAATCAGATAGAAAAACCTGATAAGTGGACTGAAAAAGGCGAGTCTTGGTTTGAAGCTCAAGAGGAAGATGCTGTTACAGTTGAATATCAAGATACAAAAGTAAAAGCTGTTCCGTATGTTATGCCTATAGTAGGATATAACTCAAGCAGAGAGCATTTCGATAGTAATGCTTTTCCTCTTACACTTTGGAAAGCGGAGCCTATCGAAGGAATAACCAATGAATCTGCTTCAAAGATTTCTGATTATTTATATCCTGATGATAGTACTGATGAAGGAAAAAGGCTCAGAATCCGCCAGGAATATTTTTTTGTAAGTGCAATGCTTCAAAGAATATTTAATATTCATCTGAAGAAACATGGAACTCTTGACAACATAGAGGATTACTATATTTTTCAGATGAATGATACTCATCCGGTAATGGCATGCTTAGAATTTATAAGACTTCTTAAAAACCACGGATATTCAATTAACGAGGCTTTTGAGAAGGCTAAAAAATGCTTTGCATACACTAATCACACTATTATGAGTGAAGCTCTTGAAAAGTGGTCCATAATTCTTTTTAAGGATTTGCTTCCTAATATCTTTAAAGTAGTCGAAGAACTTAATCAGATACTTATCGATGAGCTTATAGGAAAAGATGAGTTCTATATTTCTACATCAAAAGATGGGAAGACTGAAAAATATCCTAATTGGCAACTTGTGAGAGAATATGAACTTTTTGCAGATGGACTTGTTCATATGAGTCGCATAGCGTGTTTTGTTGCTTGCAAAATTAACGGAGTTGCGGCTGTGCACACTGAGATTATTAAAAATGAGACTCTCGGTAAATGGTACAAACTCTATCCGGAAAAGTTTAATAACAAAACTAATGGTGTTACACCGAGACGATGGCTCAAACTTGCAAATCATGATCTGGCTAATTTCTTAGACTGCTATCTTGGCAAAGATTGGGTGACGGATTTAACTAAGCTTGAAAAGCTTGAACAGTACAAAAATGATTCTAATGTTTTGGCTGAATATGCTGCAGTTAAGAATATTGCAAAAAAGAACCTTGCGGAATACATTAAAAAACAAGAGGGAATTCAGATAGATTCTAGCAGTATTATTGATTGCCAGGTAAAACGTATTCATGAATATAAGAGGCAACTTATGAATGCCTTACGTATTCTTTACATCTATGACAAGCTTAAAAAGGGAGAACTTACTGATTTTTATAAAACAACTTTTGTTATAGGCGGTAAAGCAGCAGCTTCTTATAACACTGCTAAGTCTATAATTGCTCTTATTAAGGATATTCAGGATATGGTAAACAATGATCCTGATGTTAATGATAAGATGCAGGTTGTTTTTCTAACAAACTTTAATGTTAGTTACGCAGAAAAAGTATATGCAGGAGCTAACTTTTCTGAACAAATTAGTACAGCTGGAACAGAAGCTTCTGGTACCAGCAATATGAAGTTCATGATGAATGGTGCTCCCACGATAGGAACTTTAGATGGTGCTAACATTGAAATCCTTGAAGAAGCAGGCTCTAAAAATAATTATATTTTTGGAGCAACTGTAGATGAATTAAAACGCATTAAGCCAATTTACAATCATCAGTCATTTTTGGCGGCAAATTCTGATTTAGTAGAACTGATTGAATACTTAAAAGGTGCACGTAACTTAAAGGGAACTTACTGGAATCTTGCAAATACTTTACTTTACAACGATAGGTATTTTATTATGTATGACCTTAGGTCTTATATTGAAACTACCTTGAAGGCAAATAAAGATTATAGCAAGGAGCAAAGTACTGGAGATTTATCTTTCTATACTAGAAAGGGATTCAAAAATACCACTCATGTTGGTAAGTTTTCTTCAGATCGTACCATTAAAGAATACGCAGAAGATATTTGGCATATATAGTAATTACCTAAATACAATTAATCTAATATAGAAAAGACATAAGCCAACCCCAAAAGCTACTTAAATAGCATTTGGGGTTGTTCTTTTTATCTTAATAACTTTATTAATTCTTCTTTATCTTCAAACCAATTGATTAATTCAATAAATTCATCAAAATTGCACCATTTGTAGTCAACACTTTCCTCATTTAAAATGATATTTTCACCTTTTACTTTGGATAAATATACATACTCTGTGCAATTTTTCCCTAATGATTGATAATGAAAAATTTTATTTAAATATTTTATTTCAACAACATCTAAATTCGTTTCTTCTTTTACCTCTCTTTTTACTGTTTCAATTTTGTCTTTATCTTCTTTTTCACATGAGCCTGTTACGACATACCAAAAACTCTTATGAAATTGAGGGTCATTTTTCTGTCCTTTTAATAACAAAAACTGATTATTTTCATTAATAATAAATGTTAAAATTTTGTCTATATCTAAATCATTTATATAATTGTTAAATTCCTTAAAAGAGAGTCCAACAGGAACATCATAGAATTGCGTTGTTGGTCGTTTTCTTCCACCACTTAATTTTATATAATAATTTACTATACTAGAAATTGCTTCTTCTTCAGTATTAAATTCATATATCCCAATTTTTTCAAAGTTTGGATGCTCTATTTGGTAAACTTTATTATTTTGATAATATAAAATAAAGCAATGCATATGTTCATCTTCTTCTAAATTATTATAATCATTTGGTTCATATATTCTACAACAAAACATTTTATTTTTTATATTTAACTTGTCTAATAAATAATGCATTAAATAAACTTGGTCAATACAACAACCTATTCCATTTCTTATAGTTTCTTCAATAGATTGCGTTTCATATAGTTTCCTAAAATTTTTCATAGTTTTTATATGCTTATTTTTTCCATTATCTAACCAACCATATTCAATATTTTCTTTCATAAAAGTTAAAATATCTTGTGGAGATTTTATATTCTTAATTTCCATTTATTAGTAAATTCCTTTTTTATTTTAGATAAATATTAAATATAGTATAACATATTTTTAAAAATTTTAAATAAAAAAATAGAATCAATGACTTTGCTATTACTTACCTTCAAATAAAAATGTTATCTAAATGTTATGTTTGTGTTATAGAAATTTTAATTGGCTTATGGTATAAATAATTTGAGAGATTATAGAATATTTTAAAACTAATTACTTAGGAAGAAGGGAGGAGTAAAATGAAACAAGAATATTATAATAAAAATGGAAAAACTCTTCCGGAAATATTTAAAGAATTAAAAGAAAAACAAAAAACAAATTTTTATGATCAAAATGAAAAAAAATATGAGAATTATATAAAAAGTAGACAAGTTATTAATTATAAATATAACGCGATAGGTGTTATTATAGGATTATTAATAGTTCTATTATTTGCTATGACAATAAAAAGTAATGCTATTTTTGCCAAAACAAAAGAAGAAAAGGTGGCTATAGGAGAATTTGAAGAAAATACAGAACCTATCGACTTAATGCAAATTGTTTCATTAAATATTAGTGATGTTGAAACAAAGAAAATTGTAACTGAAACAAAAGAAATAGAATTTGAAACACAGTACATACAAGATAATCAATTAGCAAAAGATGAACAAGTTTTGATTCAGGAAGGAATTTTAGGAAGTAAAGAGGTTACATATATTCGCTCTTATAAAAGTGTTGAACTAATTGGTGAAGAAGTTATTTGTGAAAATATAATTTCTGAGCCAACTGTAAAAGTAATAAAAATAGGTACATCTGAATTTCTAGCTAATAATAAAGTAAAAATCGGTGATACTATGTATACAATAAATGAAGCTCCAATTTATAAAGAAATTAATGTAGAAAGTACACAGATTGGAGTTATTCATCAATATATAGATATAACACTTATGGAAGTATCAGCTGAATGGTGCAAAATTAGAGTTGATGGGATTGAAGGATTTGTAAAACCTAATTTAATAACTTCTGAAAATGTTACTCCAGGAATAGCTGAGAAATCAAGAATTAACAGAATTATGCTTGGAGTTAATTTTGATATGCCTTTAAATGTTAAAAGCGGACTTACAAAAGAGGATTTCAAGAAAGTTTTATCAAATAATACAAAAGATACCAAAAAAATATTTGAAAATAATGCAGAATTTTTCTATGAAATAGAGCAAACATATAATATTAATGGGGTTTTCTTAGCATCAATAGGAATTCATGAAAGTAATTGGGGAACTTCAACAATAGCTACTAATAAGAAAAATTTATTTGGATATGGAGCTTATGATGAAACACCATATGAATCTTCAGTTACTTTCGAAAGTTACAAAAGCGGAATTGAAAATGTAGCAAAGGCGTTAGTGAAATATTATATTAATCCAAATGGAACAAGTATATATAATGGAGAAACAGCAGTGGGAAGTTTCTACAATGGTTCAACTTTAACAGGAGTTAATGTTAGGTATGCAAGTGATAGCCTTTGGGCAGAAAAAGTTTTTAAAATAATGAAAACTTTATATGAAAAATTATGATAGGAGAAAATTAATGAAAGAGTTTTTATCTAATAAAAAAGCTTTATTGATAGTAGATTGTATATTACTAGTAATCATTATTCTATCCTATTCTAAAATTTATAATAATGAAATTCGAAAGAAAATATTTGAAAAACAGGTTGTTGAATTTGCTGGAGAAAATGAAAAACCAATTTTCAAAATAGATAAGATTATTTTATACAGTAGTGCATATGCGAAGGATCATAGCAATGATAAACTTGAAAATATTGATATAAGTCAGTTTACAGATATTGCTATTTATTTAAACAATAGAGTAAAATCAGAAGAATTATCAGAGGAAAATACAATCTCTGAATTATCAATTAAAGATATTTCAATAGATATGAACTCTGAAAATGGAGAAAAAATATTAAATTATAAAAATAGCAAACTATTTGGAAAGTTTGTTGACATGGAAAATAGTGAGAATAATGAAATAAATTTTAACATTGTTCATAAAAATGAAGAAAAAGAAGAAGTACAAAACAATGAATTCTATACTGATTGTTCAAATCCAATAACACTTGGATTTGTTAATAAAAATATTGTAACAAATGCAAAAGCTAATGGAGAAAATGGAACATTTACTTTTGATGGAAGAATATTGAAATCTGCAAACATTAAATTACAAGATATTAGTGGAAAAATAAACTTTACAATCCACTTAAAAAATAATTATGGAGAAGAGTTTGTTACAAATTGTAATATTAATTTAGAATTTAATAATGATGAAAAAAACATATATAATGGATATTGCTTTACAATGGAAGAATCTGAACAAAATCAAAATGAATTTTTAAAACTTCCATTATAAGAATATTAAAAAGTTGCAATTAACATAAAAATGTGATAATATATTAGTTGTAAAAGCAAGGCTAATAAACCGTTGGTTAAAAGAAAATCCATAAAATAATTTTTAGGAGGAAAACTATGATTATTCCAAATGAGTTCAAAATAATTGAATTGCTTGAAGAGATGCGTAAAAATCCAAATGCTACTTTAACAAATCAACACTTTTCTAATTCTCAATGGCTTCAATACAATGCTGAGAAAAAATGCTTTGAATATGAAGATGGTGTTGTTTTGGGATATTCACCAAGTCAAGTTATAGAATTATTTAATGAACTTATCTTGAAAGGTTGTGGAGATTGGCTGCTTACAGCTGAATGGAAAATAAAATTGTAATCTTACATAAAAAATGGTACTCAATTTTTGAGTATCATTTTTTATATTTACAGATTTTATAGTAGAAACATATGCACATACCAATAGTAGTGTATCTTTATTTCAACCTGGTGTAGGATATACATGTTCAATAACACATAGTAGAGATAAGAAATTAGGAGATTTAACTAAAGATTCATTAGGAAAAGAAAAAATTAAAGAAGAAATGACTTTGTCTAAAGAGTCATCAGCTGTAACAACAGAAGAAAAGTAAAAAAACAAATAATGACTAGATATAAAACATTAAATAATAATAAAATAGGCATAAAACGTATGACTATTTAAATACTTCACAAATTTTATTATATAAAATTTGACACACATCAAAAAAGCGAAACTTTAGTTTCGCTTTTTTGATATTCTGAAGAATATAGCGGTTTGGTAGATACATTTTTAGTTTGTCTTCGCATTGGAAATGAAAAATGTAATTATAAAAAATTTAGAAAAGCTATAATAAATTATAGATATTAGCTTAAATATTTTATCCACTTTATATAAGAATATATACAAAAAAATAATTATATTATATAATGAAAGCAAATAGAAAAGGGGGTAAAAAATATGTCTATAAAAAATCTAACAAATGGAGAAAGAAAAATAACAAAGCAAAATGGAAGTTTTTGTGTATTAGAATATTTGAAAGATTTAAGTGTTAATCCATACAATGCAACTTCTCAATATTTTATGGCAAAAATGGGAGTAAGAAGACGCCAAGTAATTTGCAAATTACAAGATAGTTCAATAACTATGCAAGCAGGAGCATTACAATGGATGACAGGAAGAATTCAGGTAAAAACAGATGTAAAAGGAGCAGGAGACCTTTTAGGAAAAATGGTTAAAGGTGCAGTAACAAAAGAAAGCGCTATAAAACCAGTATATACAGGAAGTGGAATAATTGCATTAGAACCAACATATAAATATTTAATTTTATGTGATGTTGGAGAGTGGGGAAATGGAGGAGTAACTATAGAAGATGGAATGTATTTGGCTTCAGAATCAAGTGTTGAAGTTGGCATCTCCAGAAGAAAAAATATATCTTCAGCTGTATTGGGAAATGAAGGCTTATTTAATGTGAATTTAAAAGGTGAAGGTATAGCAGTTTTAGAAAGCAATGTTCCAGAAGAAGAGCTTATTGAAGTGGAGTTAAATAATAGTGAGTTAAAAATAGATGGAAGACAAGCTGTATGCTGGTCAACTAGTTTGGATTTTACAGTTGAGAGAACTACAAAAACCTTAATAGGTTCGGCTGCATCTGGTGAAGGATTGTTGAATGTATACAGAGGTACAGGAAAAGTATTAATGAGTCCGGTTGCTCCAACAAATTCATTATTAGCATCAACAAATTCAGTAGGAGCAAAAGCTGCTGATCCCAAAAGTAATGCATTAGGTTCATTCGTAGGAGGAATGTTAGGAATAAATTAATTCTATATCTGAAAAATTACTTGCATGTAAGGGTTAGTTATAAATTAATATTTTTAAAATTTAGCTATTATATATTTTCATTATATCATAATTATTACATATATAAATATTTAGATAAAAGTATTATAGAAAAAAATAATAAATAATAAAATATTATATTTATACTATAATATTTTTTCTATTAAACATATAGACAGCAAAATGAATTTAAAATATAATTTAATATATATAAACTAAAGAAAAGAGGAAAAAATATGGAACAAGAACCTAAGACAATTGAAGAATTAAAACAATGGTATGTTAATAGAAACTTACCGCCAGAAAGTGTAACAAGATTTTTTATAGGAAGTAATTATAAAGGAGCAAAAGCTTTTGGAATATATAAAGATGAACTCACAGGAAAATATGTTGTGTATAAAAATAAAGCAGATGGAACACGAGCTATTAGATATGAAGGAGAAAACGAAGAATATGCTGTAAATGAATTATATCAAAAACTAAAATATGAAATATATAATCAAAAAAATAATAATCCTAGAAATTATAATAATTATGAAGCAGGAAGGTATACAGGAAAAAGCGTAAAACTAATTAGTCCTATGGCTATGGTACTTATAACAATATTATTTTTAATAATATTAATTGTTATCTCTTTGACTATAAAAACACCAAAAAGAGGATATTATAATTATAATAATGACTATTATTATTATCAGAATGGGTCTTGGTATAAATATGATGATTACGGAAGTTGGGGTTATACAACTGCTCCACAATTATTAAAAGAAAATTATTCTGATTATTATAATTCATATGATTATAGTTACTCATATGGAATAAGTAATTTTGAAAATAGTTTATATTATGAAGAACCAACTTCTTATAGTAGTTCAAGTTCAGATTATGATTGGGATTCTGGTAGTAGCTGGGATTCTGATTATACAGATTGGGATAGTGATTGGTAAGAAATAGTTTATATATTAATTAAAATATAGCTAAATTAAAAGTGTTGAATGCCTACTGCTTCAACACTTTTTTGTGGAGATAGGGGGCTTTCAGGAAATCAAAACCACACGTTGAAATGGTTTGATAAAAATGAATTATATAAATAAATGAAGAAGAATTTTTTATTATAATTCTATAATTTCTGAATGCTTATATATAAAAAAAATACGGTAGAGAAAAACTCTACCGCGTGTGAGTTATTAGTCTTCTTCATCCAAAAGACCTAATTCCTCGGCTTTCTTAAGAGTAATGCAATATAATCCAAAATTTTCACAAACTTCTTCTAACATATCTCTGATATCTTCAGTTTTGTTCGTATCATACTTTACATCTAAATGTAAGGCAAGAGGCTTGTCGGACTCTGTCATGCATTGCTTTACACTAATCCGAAGGATTTCCACTTTAGTGGGTTTGCTTGTTTCTTTTGACATGTTGTTCATAACTCCTTTTTCAGTTTTAGCCGTTTCAACAGGTTCATCAAAAACATGTTCACAAAGTTTTCCTACATCCCTTGGATATTTTCTCGGAGACCTTTTGCTGAATTGTTTGGCATTTGCATAATAAGCTGTTCTACAAATTTTGTCTGCTTCCACTTTAGTATCACTCCTTAGAATAATTTTTTACATAGCTGACCATGAGATTTGGATAATCTCCTATGTTGCAAAAATAGGAATATTTGATAATTTTTTTGCTTCATTATTATATCATATTTTGTGTAGATTACAAGTATTATAAAAAGCATTAGTGCACTCAAACTAATGCTTTTTTATCATCATTAATCTTTTATCATTGCTTGCGATATTATAAAAACGTTTGATTTTTGTCTAACTGTTGAAACTCCACCTTGAGGTTTCCAACCTTCTTTTAAAGCTTCATTTACTTGTTCTTCTAAATTATCGCTTGCGTCTTCATAAATGATGTTTTCTTCTTTTAAAATTTTATATTGCATTTTTAGTCATCTCCGTGTTGATTTTTTTCTTTAAATTTGCAATATTCAAATCTTGGAACATATTGAACATCTGTATCCCAAAATGTTGACCACCTTTTATCCATTTTTTGAGGTGAATTGCCATACAGTTTATAAGCTTCACTTATTTTATAAGGTGCGCTTAATATTCTTAACTGTTCCCGAGCTTTGTCAAATTTACTTGGTTCTTTCAAGGCATATCAACTCCTATACTATTATTATTTTGAAATTTTGCATATTCATATTTAGCAACATATCCAATATTAGTTTCCCAAAAAGTTGATCTTTTAGAACTTTCTTGAGATAAGTCACCATATTTTTTATATGCAGAACTCAACTTATAAGGAGAATGTAATCCTTTTAAATTTTTTTGAAACTTTGACATATCAGCCAAAATAATCATCTCCTATAATTAAATTATAGTTTTGAGTGCTTTTGAATTGTAAGAATTATACCTTTCACCTCTTGTAGCAATACTTGTTTAATACATTCCTTTGTCTTTCATATGTTCTATTATACTTCTTTGATCTCCTACCTTTTCTATTTTTCCTACATATCTAGGTGGTTCACAAAGATCATGAACACTTGAAAAACAGGGTTCATTAGATTTCTTGCGTGGAGTTCTAATTGTTGTTTTCATAAACTGTTCACGCAATTTTGCCCAATAAGCATTTATTGCTCTCATAGTTGGATTTGGCATAACAATCGCTCCTTTAAAAATTTTTTTATAATAACTGTCTGACCTACAGTTGCAAAAATAAGGAATTTTGCACATTTTTGCATTAATATATTATCACATATTTATGCTAATTGCAATTATTGTTTCCCACATGTTCTAGTTAAAACCAAATATTTGAAATACTAATTCTTGTAATTTAAAATATTATAAAAAACATATGTATATTAGACTAAAAATCTATATACATATGTTTTAAATTAGATTTAATAATAGTTAAAGAGAGATTCTAATTTTTAAAGGAGATCTCCTTTTTGACTCGAAATGGTGTAAAGTGCTATTTGCCAACCTTGGATAGATAATCTTAATAATAAATTACAAAAACAAAAATAGACACGTTTGATTTAAAAAAAGTTGTATTTGAAAAAAGTATGCTTCTATGTTATAATTCTTTATGTCAAATCCTAGTGTGGAAAAACTTGACACAGTTCATGCATCTCAAAAAATAAATTTATGTTAGGAGGAATTGAGCATGAAAAAACGGTTGTTAGATTTTAGAGAAAATTTATCAAAGAAGAAGAAAATTACGATGGCAATAATAACTTTTATAGTAGGAATAATTGTAGCGATGATTACAATGGAACTATGGATTAAAATTATAGGTCCGACAAAATCGTTTTTATTTGCAATACTTATTCTCGGAATTACTTTCTTCACGTCTTTTGTTGTACGTTTCTGGATTGAAGATATTGGGTATAAAAATAGAGCTGAAAAGCTTGAAAAGATAGAAAATGAAGCTCATGAAAGGGTAAAATTAATATTAACTAATGAGTTTAAAACTTTTTCTTTGAAAACTGATGGGGATTATGATTATTTTACAAAAATACTTGTTAAAGAAGTACCTTATACATTTAAAGCAAGAATGGAAAATGACATTATTTATTATCAGTTTGAAACAAAAGATGGTGAAATATTTTATACTGGAGAAATGACAGGATACTCATTCTTTGAAAATCATATTAAAACATAACAACTTTAAAAAAGGAAGCAACATTTTTGTTGTTTCTTTTTTTAATATCAAATAATTTTAAATAATTATGTCTAATTTATTGTAGCAGAAATTATAGCAAAAAGTGGAAATACTTAATAATCTTGAATAATCTTAAATATAAATAAATAATACAAGCACAAGAAATGCTTGTATTTTAGCCTTTTTTTATAACAATAAATAATTTTAAATAAAAACAAAAACCGTTGAAACACTACTGTTTAAACGGTTATATGGTCAAATAAATTTAATAAATTATGGAGTATATGATAGGAATGAAAAATTTGATGAATTTAATATATTTGAAGAATATGAACATTTAAAAAAATTGACATAACTCAGGGAACGTGATAAAATTCAACAAACACTAATATTAAGTTAATTATAAATTTAATTAACAAGTGTTTAATAATTTATTTGGAAGGAGTGATATACTCAACATTAATTAGCCATACAAATACAACAGAGTTGAAAAACTCGGAAAGGAGAAAGCATCATGAAAAAGATGACTAATTACTGGAAGGGTACTGTTGGTTATCAATCAAAGCCTTCAGCACAGCATTTCTTGACTTCTGAAAAAAAAGCTCGTGATTTGAGTGTTAAATCAGTGGCTTCATGCGGATGTTCAGGTGATTGTTCTTGTAGTGGTCCGTGTTCTGGTGGATGTGGAGACGGTAGTGCCGACTAAAGACCAGGACTAACTAAAAATAGGGCAATTACTTGAATAGTAATTGCCCTAGATTAGAAAGGGGTAGTATTAATGTCAAATACGAAAACTTTTGGTTTGCAGTGGCATATTACTAACCAATGTGATCAAAGGTGCAAACATTGTTATATTTATGAAGGAAAAGAAAAATGTTTAACCAAAGATTTGCCATTAGATACATTAAATGAAATACTTCAAAATTTTATTAAAACATGTATTAAGATGGATAAGCACCCGTTTATAGCTGTTACAGGAGGAGACCCGTTATTATATACAAATATATGGGATTTCTTACAGCTATTAAATCGGAATGGAGTGAGATTTTCAATATTGGGAAATCCATTTCATTTGGATTATAATGTAGCAAAAGAATTAAAAAATTTAGGCTGCACTAATTATCAAATGTCATTGGATGGTTTAAAAGCCACACATGATTTGATTAGAAAGCCAGGTTCATTTGATATAACTTTAGAAAAGATAGAATGCCTTAAAGAAGCAGATTTGAGAGCTACAATCATGACTACTGTTTCTAAAACTAATATTGATGAAATTCCTAAGTTAGTTGATATTATTGTTGAACATAAAGTAGATAATTTTGCTTTTGCAAGATATTGTCCGAGTAAAGAAGATATTTCAATTATACCAACGCCTAAAGAATATCACCAATTTATGGATGAAATGTGGAAAAAGTTTGAACAATATAAAGATTGTTCAACTAGATTTTCTCTTAAAGACCATCTTTGGAAATTATATCTTTTCGAAAAAGGTTTATTTAATGTAAAGGATATAGAAAATCCTGAAAATCTAATTCTTGATGGATGTCATTGTGGTATATCTCATATGACAGTTCTGTCGGAGGGATTGGTATATGCATGTAGAAGAAGTGAAACGCCGATAGGAAAGGTTCCGGAAGAATTTTTGTATGATATATTCCACGGTAAAGAAATGGAACAATATCGTAAATATGATAATTTCGAAGCCTGTTCAAAATGTGAATTGCTAAACTTTTGCAGAGGATGTCCTTCTGTGGCTAAATGTGTTACTGGAAATTTTTATTCGAAAGACCCGCAATGTTGGAAAGATATCAGCAAATAAGTTATTTACCGTTTTAAATCAATTGGTTTAAAACGGTTTTTTATTGAAAAAATTTGAAAAATATAATATCATATTATTGGTGAGTAGAATGGAAAATAAAAGAAATTATTATAATAATACTAATATAAGTGAACCACATAAACTTTTAAAAAAATATTTTGAAATAAATAATGAAATAAAAAAGGATGCAATAGATTTGGGATGTGGAGCTGGAAGAGATACAGTCTTTTTATTAAATAATCGGATTTAAAGTTTTATCTATAGATAAAGAGAATACAGAAGAGATAATTAGAAGTAAATTAACAGAAGAAGAAAATAAAAATTTTAAATTTTTAAATAAAAGTTTTGAAGAAATAAAATTACCAAGCACAGATTTAATAGTTTCTAATTTTGCTTTATCTTTTTGTAAAAAGAATAAATTTGAATATGTATGGAATGAAATAAAAAATTCAATTAGAGAAAATGGATATTTTGTTGGAAATATTTTTGGAAATAATGATGAATGGAAAAAAGAAGAAATGACTTTTTTGTCAAAAAAGGAAGTATATGAATTATTAAATGATTTTAATATTATATATTTCAAAGAAAAGGAATTTGAAGGAAAGACTGCTATAGGAAAGAATAAACATTGGCATGTGTTTTATATAATAGCTCAAAAAAATAAATAGATAATAAGTGAAGAATAAATAAAAAAGATTTTGAAAGTAATCTTAAAATTTTTTTATTTTATATTTTTTCCAAAGCACTTATAAATAATATAACTATATTTTTGGTAGATAAATAATAAATATTATATTCTGTATGAAAAACAGAATAAAAATTGTTTTTTAATTTATAAAAATCAACATTCTTAATAGCATAATCTATTCGAGAATAAAATTTTTTTTAGATATGTGGTTGAGATTTTTATAATCAAGAAATTCTATGCAAATTTTATCTATAAAAATATCATAAATTTTTTGAGAAAATGTAAATAATATTAAATCTTTTAAATATTTAGTACCTAAAGTATTTTTTCTAAAACCTAGTTTGTCAAGAGAACTTTCTATAAATAATTCATAAGATACTAAATCTTTTTCTTTAATATAGTTATATGAATTATTCATTAAAAACCCTCCTTTCATTTAAAGTATAACATTTTTGGTATACATAAATCAAAAAGTGCATGCGTCGTATTATGACACATGAAAATAGGGGGGCTTTTGTCGCGACACGACACAAATGTCGTAATAGGACACAAAAAATAGGCTATTTTTGAGTAAAATTAGCCCATTTTTAATGAAAAAACGCGAAAATCACAAAAAGTGTATTTTAACGACACTTTTTAGCAAAGAAAAAAGGGGAAAATGTATTTCCCCTAAAAATTAGATAGTTCCTACATTGTTGTAGGATATACGCCTGGATATGTTCTCATTTTTTAGTCCTCCAAAAGTAAATTCTATTAAGCAAAATCAATTAAAAGTTATATTACGAGCTGAGGACTTCAAAACGTAAAGCAATGTAATATCTGAGCACCAATTGCTCAATCAACTTTTATTGATAAGCAATTAAGATGCTTTTATAGATATATACCTATCTACAAGTAACCTAATAGTTATTTATATTATAACACAAAATTATATAAAATACAAGTGTAGTTTTAATTGACAAATAATTAATAAAAGTGTATAATAAAAATAGGAAATAAGTGCACATGGAATGTGTGCTACCATGTTAATGAAATAGCACCACATAGCTCTGTGAAAGCGTAATGTGGTGCTTTTATATTATTTGCTCAAAAAAATAACTAAAGTTATGATTAAGGCAATTGCTACGAATGTAACTGCTATTAATCCAAAAGATAATAGACATATTGTTTCTAATAATATAGATTCTATCATAGCACCACCTCCATTTCTCACAGTAAAAACTGTGTATGTAAGTGGTAGCTCCACATCTGCTTTTCTTATTTCCTATGCTAAATACTATATACTATTTGAAATGGAAAAACAAGCGAACATAAACAAAAAAATTCGATTGATTGAAAATAGGAGGTATTAATAAATGTATAATTTAGCATTATATAAATTTGGAGAACTGTTTAGAAAAGCAAGAAAAGATAAAGGAATTAGTATTGATGAACTTTCTACTAAATTAGGAAAGACTAAAACTACAATATATAAGTATGAGAGGAATGAAATAATACCAGATATATTAACAGTTCTTGAAATATGTAATATTTTAGAAGTCAATTTTAATGATTTAGCAAATATTGAAAGAGTAGAGGAAGAAAAAGAAAACTCTAATAATCCTTTTTCAAGTAATAAATTATATATATATTATTTAGGATTTAAACAAATTGTTTATTTTGAACTTGAAATAAAATCAGAAAGTGGATTTCAAAAAGTATATTTTAAACATTCAGAAACTGGAAAAATATATTTTGTAGGAACAATAGAATCAAGTCAAGATATAGCATATATAAATATGAAAAATTATTTTGCTAATAATAAAAAATTTGAAAAAGTACAAATAATAGTAAATTTAAAATATTCAAGTGATGATAAATATATGGGACTAATAACAGGAACTGATGATGTATCCAATATTCCTATGATTAAGAAATGCTTGTTAACGAATCAGCTAATATCTGATGACGAAGAATTAAAAGAAATGAATGATAGACTATCTGCTACTAAACAAGAAATAGAAGAATTTAAAAAAGAAAAGTTTTGGAATGTAGATATATCAAATAAAACAGATTATAAAACTGTTAAAGTAAAAAAATAATTTATAATTTAATGAAAAATAGTAAGTTGCGGTTTAGATTGATTACTAATTAAAATAAAAACTAATGAAAAGCTATTAATTTTATAGACAAATTTAAAAGAATATTGTAGAATAATTAGCATAGGAAATGATGATAAGCAGATGTGGTTTTGCCACCAATTTTTACGAATCTTCGTAGGAGAGGTGGTGATGTTTATGGTTAAAGTGATACTATTTTTTATATTATCTTTAATGTTTTCTTTAACATTAAACGTTGCCTTGACAGCAGTTCTGTATAAGAACTGGGTTGATAAGCAACTACATAAATAAAAAAATAAACCATTCTGCTGTGCTGAGCTAATGGTTTATTAAATCTTTATCTTGGCAAAACCACGTTTGTGGAATTTGTCATTTCCTATATTTATTATAATCTATTTATAGTTAAAAAGTCAAGAAATATGATGAAATTTATAATGAATCAAGCAATAAATAACAATAAGTAGGGTAGATAATACGTTGAAATTATCTATCTTTTATTATATAATCGTAACAAGAATTAGTAAGTATTGATTACTAATTAAAATAAAAACTAATTAAAAACTATTAATTTTATAGACAAATTTAAAAGAATATTGTAGAATAATTATCATAGGAAATGATGATAAGCAGATGTGGTTTTGCCACCTAAATTTTACGAAATATCGTGGGAGAGGTGGTGATGTTTATGGTTAAAGTGATACTATTTTTAATATTATCCTTAATGTTTTCTTTAACATTAAACGTTGCCTTGACAGCAGTTCTGTATAAGAACTGGGTTGATAAGCAACTACATAAATAAAAAAAGCTCACATCTGTAACTTTGGCGAGTTAGGTGTGAGTTTTTACAACTAATTTCGGCAAAACCACGTTTGTGGATTTGTCATTTCCTATATTTATTATAATCTATTTACAGTTAAAAAGTCAAGAAATATGATGAAATTTATAATAAATCAAGCAATAAATAACAATAAGTAAGGTAGATAATACGTTGAAATTATCTATCTTTTATTATATAATCGTAACAAGAATTAGTAAGTTGTAGAGGAGGGAAGGTATGAATAAATTTAAAGAAATAAGACCTATTGTTCTTGGTATAGTAAAAAAAGATAATAAAATATTAGTCAGTGAAGGATATGATAAAGTTAAAAATGAAGTTTTTTATAGAAGCATTGGTGGAGGTATTGAATTTCTAGAAAATAGTAAAGATGCATTAAAAAGAGAATTTAAAGAAGAACTTGATATAGATATTGATGTAGGAGATTTTTTGGGTATTTCGGAAAATATATTTACTTATAATGGAAAAAAAGCACATGAATTAATATTATTTTACGATGTAGATATAAATGATTCTGATTATAAAGAAAAATATCATATAATTGATGATAATTGTGAAACTGATGCGATGTGGATTGAAATAGATAAATTTACAAATAATGAATTAAAAATATATCCGGAGCAAGTGTTCAAATATTTAACTTAACAACAAATAAATAAGTCAGATAATATGTTAAAATTATTAGTCTTTTATTATAATCATAACAAAATTAGTAATTTATGGAAGAAAATAAAATTTATAAAAAATAAAATTGGCAATGAGCTGAGTATTAATTAAAAATACTCAGTTTTTTTGTGTCAAAAAATAATACGAACATAATTTTGTAGATTTTTGTAGAGAAATGTGTACTTTTGTAGAAAAATAAGTTGTTTCTAATATATCGTGTTAACCTATATATAGATTTCCGGAAATCTAGAAGGAGGTTTAAATGGATATAGAAAAATTAATAAAAAAATATACAGATGAAAAGTTACTAAGTTATAGCATTGACTTAGACCATATTGAAAAAGTTTTTACTAATGAAAAATATTATAAAGCGATGAAAAGAGTACCTACATTAGAGAAAAAAGTTTTGTATTTAATAGCAGTTGAAGAGTATAAGCCAAGTGAAGTTGCATATTTGCTAAATAAAAGAACAGAGCAAATTAGAAAACTAAAGAAAAGAGCTATAAAACATTTTAAGAAAAATCTTGAGAGAGGAGCTGATAATAATGAGCAATAAAAATGTAAGAGTAATTTATAAAAAAATTGAACCGGAGTTTTTAAAGAAATATGGATATGTGAATTTGAATCATAGAGAAATTAATACAAAAGATGAATTAGTTGAACTATCAGCAATATTTAGAAATCCAATATATGAAACTTTTAGAATTATCTATATGAATAAAAATAAAATAGTAGGTCATGAATCTATAACTACAAAAACTCCAAATTTTGTGAGAATATTTCCAAAATCGAAAAATGGATATAACAATTCTGAAAAATGCTTTTATAAGATAAAAAACAGAATGGAAAGACTAAATTCGGATAGTTATTACATGATTCATAATCATCCTAGTGGAAATGCAAAATCTTCAATAGAGGATTTACAGATAACAGAAAGATTTTATAAAAAGGTAGAAGGATTTAAAGGTCATTTAATTATTAATTTAAATTCATACGCATGGATTGATATCGATAAAAAAGGAAAAGCAACTTCAAGAGATTATATTCCTATAAAAAAACAGAAAAAAGATAAATTTTATAAAATGATGAATAAGAAAACTATTTATGATGTTCAAATAAAAAATAGAGACGATTTAGTTTATTTAATGCATCATATAAAAAATAGCAAAGATTATTCAATAGCAATTTTGACTGATTGTATGCGGTAAGGTAAGAATGATTTTAGATATACCTAATAGATTTCTAAATATACCAACAAAACAATTAAAAGGATATTTTAATAATTTATCCAAACTAAATGGAACAACAAGAGTGTTTTTTGCAACAGATGATAACGAAGTATATAAAAAATCTTTAAAATATTTAGATGAAGATGTTTTTACAGATAGTATTTGCTATAAATATGAGAATAAGAAAATATATACATATGAAAAAGTAAATATAAAAGAAAGCGAAGGAGTGTCTGTAAAAGAAGAAGAAACAGAATACGAAAAAGACTTAGAACTTCAAGATATTCCCAAAGGAAAAATAAGAGTTTTATATAAAGAAGTAGGACAAATTCCAAAAATGATGTTAATAGACAATACCTTAAGAGCAAAACAAAAATTAGTTGGTGGGCTAATAGAAGTTGTGCAATATGATGAAGATGTTGTACTTGTTTGTAATGAAGAAGGAAAAATATTAAACATGCCACCTAATCTAGTATTTGATTATGACTATATTGCGGGGAATTGCTTTGTGATAGGAGATGACTACGAAAGAGGAGAATTTAGAAGTTTAAGCTTTGAGGAAATTGAAAAATATACAAAAGAATTAAACAAAAGAAGTTTTAAATATTTAGAAGATAAGGAGAAATCCCTCAAAGAAAAACAAAAAGAAAAGTCGATTTGGAAAGAGACATAAGTGGAGATACTCAAACGGAAGAATTAAATAAAATAGAACAAAAAATTGATGTTATAAAAGAACAAGAAAAATTAAAAATTTTATTAGAAATATTAAAAAAGATAGGAGCTGGTTAATATGAAATTAGAAGAACAAGAATTAAATATAAATAATAAAAAAGAGTACACTATAAAAGAATTAGCAGTAATAAAAGCAATAGAAAAAATAAAAAATCCATTCATGAATTTAACAACTGATGATGTGGCAAAGGATTTGAAATTAGGAAAAAATTTAACCTATGAAATATTTAGAAGAGAAGACTTTCCATCAGTAAATATAGGAAGAACGCAAACAGTAACACTATTAGCATACTTACTATGGAAAATGGAGAAAAAATGTTAGGGGGTGGTGCTTTATGCCAAGAAAAAAAGGAGAAAGCTTGGGCAGTGTTTACTATGACAAAAGCAAAAAAAGATTTGTAGCACAATGTTATATAGTAGATTATTCTACAGGACAAGCAAAAAGAAAAGCAAAATATTTTCAAGAGAAAAAAGAGGCTGAAAGATATTTAGAATCATTAATGTATCAAAGAAGCAATTCATTATATATAAAAAATAATGGAATACCATTAAATCAATTAATGAGAGCAAATCTTCAAAAAAAGTTAGATACTAATTTGATTTCAGAAAATCAATATGGAAGAGTACTAAAAACAATTGAAGTAATAGAATCATCATTTATAGCCAAAAAGAAAATTGATGAACTAACCAGTGAAGAAATACAAGGATATTTTAATACATTGAAAAATTATAGTAATTCTTATATAAAGAAAATACATGAACAATTTACACAAGCCTATAAATTTGCAATAAACAAAGGATATCTTTATAAAAATCCAATGAGTGATGTTATAAAACCTAAAAGTAATAAAAAAGATAAAATAGTTAGAGCTTTAACAGTAGAAGAACAGCAAGATTTTACGAATTTATTAACAAAAATAAATATACAGACAGAACCATATAGAAATATATTTTTAATACAAATGTATATGGGGTTAAGAATAGGAGAAACTCTAGCTTTAAGTAATTATGATATAGACTTGAAACATAATTTATTAAAAGTTGATAAAACATTAACTACAGATAAAAACGGAAAAGTTATAATGGGAGATTCTGCAAAAACCTATGCAGGAAATAGAGAATTGCCAATTCCAGAGTATATAAAGCCGTATATATTAGAACAAATGAGAGTAGCAGAAAATAACGAAAATAAGCAATTATTCTTAAGTCCTAACGGAAAATTTGTAGATAGTAGAAACGTAAATAGGAAATTAAAAAAGATATTAAAAGATAATTTCAATATAACAGATATATCAACTCACAGCTTAAGACATACTTATGGAACAAGATGTGTAGAAGCAGGAATGAGTTCAGTAGCTCTACAAAGATTAATGGGGCATAATGATGTAAGTGTAACACTTAATACATACACATCAGTATTTAATAGATATAAACAATCAGAACTAGATAAAGTTAATAATTATTATTTAAATAATTCTTTAATGTTAGAAAATAAAGAATTAATCGAATAAGCAAATTCAGTAATATCAAAGGATTGAAGATTGGGGAGTGATTATATAACTCCCCAAAACTATTTGTTTGCCCGCCATGGGCGAATTCTAACGGGTGAAAGTCCCGAGTGCACC
>JBJFFD010000043.1:0-68696 GCA_051891335.1 Candidatus Scatovivens sp. | reverse complement strand
TCTTTATCTAAAATATTTTTTAAAACATCGTTTATTTGAGATTCGTTCAAATCTTTTTTTAAATGCACTTGCAAATCATATCTGAATATATTACCATACTGATCAGATAAAATCCTTGCAATAGAATCCTTTATTCCAAAACCTGTAACAATTAGAGATGTACATCCAAATATACCTATTACCGTTAATAGCAATCTTTTTTTATATCTAAACATATTTCTTACAGTAACTTTTTGAATAAAATTAAGTCTATTCCAAATAAATCCAATTTTTTCAAGAAGCACTCTTTTACCTGCAGTTGGGGCTTTAGGTCTCATTAAAACTGCTGGTAACTGTTTTATTTCTTTTCTTATACTTAATATTGTTGCTCCTATTATGCATATATATATTGATATTAATCCAATTGATGCATATAGCCAATTAAATTCTATGACAAAGTTAGGTATAAAATACATCATGCTATACATCATCCAGATTATTTTAGGTAATAGTGAAAAACCTATTAGCATTCCTAAAATACCTCCTATAATGCTAGCTAACGATGCATAAATGATAAATTTTGCAGATATTTGTAAACCACTATATCCTAAAGTTTTTAATGTCCCTATATGCGTTCTATTTTCTTCTACCATTCTAGTCATAGTTGTTAAACTAATTAATATAGCTATTACAAAAAATACTACTGGAAATACTCTTCCTATATTGCTTATACTTTCAGTATCTTGCTTAAACCCATTAAATCCTGTATTTGAATTTCTATCTAAAATGTACCATGTAGCTTTTTCTATTTTATTTACTTCATCTTTTGCTTCTTGTATTTTCTTTTCGCCATCTTCTATTCCGTGTTTGATATTCTTTTTTTGAGTCTTCTAATTTTTTTACTCCATCTTCATATTCTTTTTCCGCTTCTTCAATTTTCTTTTGAGCATTAGAGAATTTACTATTAGCAGTCTTAGTATTTTCATTCAATTTATCTTCAGATTCTTTAATTATATTTTGAGTTTGTTCTATTTGTATTTTTGCATTCTCAATTCCGAGAATTTAATTCATTTTTCTTATTTTCTAACTGGGCTATTGCCATTTCAATACTAGATTTGTTACTATTAAGTTCGTTTATATTATTTTCAATAGCAATTTTTTCTTCTTCATTTTCAACTAAATTATATTTTTCATTTAATTGTTGCAAAGAATTATTAATACTTGATAAGTTATTATTTTGTCCTTCTATACTTTTATTTATAGTTTCTATTGATTGATTTACTGTTACTTCATTATTTGCTAAAGAATTTTTTGCTTCTTCTAACTGTTGTTTACTTTGGTCTATCTGTCTTTTAAAATTATTTATTTCAGAATATGCTTTATTTTTTTGAGAATTAAGCTCAGACTTTGAAGTTTCTATTTTTTCTTTTGCATTTGAAAGTTCTGCTTCTGCAGTACTTATTTTTTCTTCCCCTTCTTTTTTCTTTTCATCTAGTTCGATTTGTGCATCTTCAATTTTTTTATTTGCTTCATTGACTAATTCATTATATCTTGCTTTTTGTCTTTCTTCTTTTATATCTTCAATTTTTTCAACTACATTATCTATTAACTTTTCATATTCACTAGAGCAAGTATTTAATTGTTTAGCATTTTTTACAGTAGCATAAATTTCAGTATAATAGTCTGACGTTATATTATCTTCCATAACATAAGCACAATAATCAATAGTTCCACTTCCTAAACTAGTGGTTCCTCTACTTCTTGAAATATATAATGGACTTTTTACTGTTCCAACAATTTTTAATTCTTTAGTTTTAAAAAAATCCTCTTCACAATTTATATTAATTGTATCACCAATACTTAAGTTATTTTCTCTTAAAAATTCCTCTTCAACCAAGCATTCATCATATGTTTTAGGCATCTTTCCACTTTGCAAAATAACTTTATTAATATCTTCTTTTATACTATATATTTTCACAATATTTTCTTTATCTTTGACTTGTATACTAACATCTTTACTATAAAGCAAATAAGAATTTTCAATTTCCTCTATTTGCTTTATTTTTTCATTATCTTCATCAGTAAGTCCTAAAGTAGAAATAACTTCTATATCGTATAAATTATGTTCATCATAATAATTATCTATAGTCTTTTTCATATCTGGACTTGCTGCTTTAATTCCAGCAAAAAATCCTACTCCTAAGAGAGCCATAAGCATAATAGATATAAATCTTTTTCTGGTATTTTTTATTTCCATTAAAATATCTTTAAATAAAGCTTTTTTCATTTTATATCATTCCTTTCACAAGTCCATAAATAAAATTTAAACAAATATTACTTACACGTACTTACCATTCAATATTTTCAATTGGAGCTGGATTATCGTTTCTTATAATATCACTAGCAATTCCATTTTTAAAATAAATTACTTTATCAGCCATAGGTGTTATTGCTTGGTTATGTGTAATTATTACAACAGTCATTTTTTCCTTTTTGCAAGTATCTTGAAGCAATTTCAAAATTTGTTTTCCTGTATTATAATCCAAAGCTCCTGTTGGTTCATCACATAATAATAACTTCGGATTTTTTGCTATTGCTCTTGCTATGGCAACTCTTTGTTGTTCTCCTCCAGATAATTGAGATGGAAAATTCTTTTTTCTTTTTTCTAATCCAACTTTTTCAAGTACTTCCTCTGGATTTAAAGAATTTTCACATATTTGAGTAGCAAGTTCAACATTTTCCAATGCCGTTAAATTTTGAACTAAATTATAAAATTGAAAAACGAATCCAATATCTTCTCTTCTATATTTTATCATTTCTTTATTTTTCAGTTTGCTTAATTTTTTATTATCTACAATAATTTCCCCTTCTGTTATTGTGTCCATTCCTCCTAAAAGATTTAATGCTGTTGTTTTTCCGAGCTCCACTAGCACCACAAATAACAACTAATTCACCTTTTTCTATCTCAAAATTAACTTTATTTAATGCTGTTATAGAAATCTCTCCCATTTTATATCTTTTTACAACATCTTTAAATTCAATGTAAGACATATTCAATTATCCTCCTGTACTTTTTATAATATATTATAATACTATTAAAATTAAAAAAAGTAAATCTATACTTAAGTAAAAATTATTATAACATTTTTTAAAGTTATTAATTTTCATCAATGTGTTGACAAAACATACTATATTATGCTAGAATAAATTTCGTTCAGTAATTGAATAAAAATTTTTTAAAATTATTTAAAAAATAAGTTGACAAATTATATAAATTTTAGTAAAATATTACTTGTCAATCGAATGGTCGCTTAGCTCAGCTGGGAGAGCATCTGCCTTACAAGCAGGAGGTCATAGGTTCGAGCCCTATAGCGACCACCATTTTTGGCCTGGTAGTTCAGTTGGTTAGAATGCCGCCCTGTCACGGCGGAGGTCGACGGTTCGAGCCCGTTCCAGGTCGCCATATAATATCTAGGAAACTAGATATTTATTTTTAAGGCTCGATAGCTCAGTTGGTAGAGCAGGGGACTGAAAATCCCCGTGTCAGTGGTTCGATTCCACTTCGAGCCACCACAAAAAATAACCTGTAGTAAAATACAGGTTATTTTTTATATTATAGTTCTTCGAACTTCCTATAATATAAATACATTCCACAGAAAAATTGTATGGCAATTTTTCGCGGGCGAACAAAAACGGGGCATGTAAGTCTAGTAAAAAGTTAAAGAATTTTAAACATGCCCCTTTTGTTCTTTATCTTAAAATTATTTTTCTGCAGCCCATATAACTAATCTCATAGAAGAATCATCATTACATGTTGATAATGAAATTTCCCTTTTTCCATTTGTATCTCTTCTCATATATTTAGCTTCATTAGGATCAGTTTCATATATATTATAAATAATATATGTAACTGTTGTTCCTGTTTGATCCGTTATAAAGATTTCATCTCCATTTGATAATTTTTTATTATTTGAGAAGAAAAGTCCATTTCTATAATTATGTCCCATTATTGTAGTATTTCCTACTTGATTTAATCCAGGTCCATCAAATTTCGCAACAGAAATTTCTAATGATCTTTTAGTCACCCTATCTAATATAGGAATCTCCAAATTCGTTTTTGGAATCTTTATGCTTCCTATTACTTCAAAATCTTCCATATATGTTTTTTTATTTTGTGTAGAGTTTGAAGAACTGCTATTTCCTTCTGCTGAATTTAATTTGTCTAATGGATTATCAATATTGGTAGTATCTGATACTTCTTCTTCTCCTGCCGTATCTTCTTTTTTTACAGGTTTACTTATTGTTTCTTGAAACTCTTGTAGAGCATTATCTGTATTTGCTTTAGTTTTATTTTTAGAATATGCAGCATAGCCAAGATATCCTAATATTCCTAAAATTATTACTATTAATATTATCAATAAAAATGTTAAAATATTTCCAAATTTTTTCTCATCCATATTTTTTCTCCCATAATTAATATATTTATTTAATTATAACATATTTTCATTTATTTTTAAAGTAATGGATACAATTTTATAAATTTATTCGTTAATATTCAGACTAATTTTAAATTTTAGAAAAAATGTAGGGGTCGGCCTCGTGTCGACCCGTGAATTTTATTTATTTTTTCACAGGCGGACACAAGGTCCGCCCCTACAAACGTTTTCAATAAATATAAAAAATATTTTAGTCTAAACATTAACATTTATTCTAATATTGCTTTTATTCTTCTTACTCCAGAAGATGAAGCTTCCTCTTTTTTTATTCTAAAATGTCCCAATTTTCCAGTTCTATCTACATGTGGTCCTCCACATAGTTCTTTAGAAACTTCTCCAATAATATATACTGTTACAATGTCTGGATATCTTTCTATAAACATACATTCTGCACCAGATTTTATTGCTTCTTCTTTTTTCATCTCAACACTTGTAACAGGTATATCTTCTTCAATCCATTTATTAACTATTTCTTCTGTTTTTGCTTTTTCCTCATCTGTTAATTTGTGGTCACATGTAAAATCAAATCTCATTCTTTCCGCAGTTATATTTGATCCTTTTTGGTGAACATCTTTATTTATTACTTGCTTCAATGCAGCATTTAGTAAGTGTGTAGCAGTATGATATTTTGTTTCCATCTCTCCATCTCCTGCAAGTCCACCTTTAAATTTTGTTTCAGCACCTGCTCTACTTTTTTCTTGGTGTTCTTTAAATTTTTCTTTAAATCCTTCTTCATCTACAATTATTCCATTTTCCTTTGCAAGTTCAACAGTAAGTTCTATTGGAAAACCATAAGTATCATATAATTTAAATGCCAACTCTTTATTTAATTTTTTATCTTGTAAATTCGAAATTATTTTTTCAAATTCTTTTAATCCTTTTTCCAAAGTTTTATTAAATTTGTTTTTTTCATTTTTTAAAACTTCTAAAACAACATTTTTATTTTGTTTTAATTCTGCATAGTAATTTTCGTATTTATTTATTATTAGTATGGCAATTTCTTCTTCCCAATTGCTATTTATATCAATATTTAGTTTTCTAGCATATCTTATAGTTCTTCTTATTAATCTTCTTAAAATATATCCTTGATCTGTATTGCTTGGTTTGATTCCAGCAGGGTCTGCGCTAATAAAAACTGCACTACGTATATGGTCTGCAATTATTCTCATTGCTTTTTCATTGCCTTCATAAGACAATTTTGATATTTCTTCTATTTTATTTATTATATCTTTCCATATTGATGATTTATAATTATCGTTAACACCTTCTAATACAGCAGTTACTCTTTCAACTCCCATTCCAGTATCAACATTTTTTCTCGGAAGTTCTGAAAAAGTTCCATCTTCGTTATGATTATACTGCATAAATACATTATTCCAAATTTCTACCCATCTATCATCATCTGGATTAAATGCTTCTGGAATTTCATCATCACTTCTCCAATAAAATATTTCAGTATCAGGTCCACATGGGCCAATAAGCTCCATATTTGGCCACCAATTGTCTTCTTCTCCCATATAGCAAATTCTTTTTTCTGGTATTCCTAAACTTCTCCATATAGAAGCAGATTCTTCATCAGCATTTACTATATTGTTTCCTTTAAAAACTGTAACTCCTAACTTTTCAATTGGAATTTCTAATTCTTTTGTCAAAAATTCAAAACTCCATGTAATAGAATCTTTTTTAAAATAATCACCCAAGCTCCAATTTCCTAGCATTTCAAAAAAAGTATGATGTGTCAAGTCTCCAACTTCATCTAAGTCATTTGTTCTCATACATTTTTGATAATCGCAAAGTCTTGTTCCATATGGATGAGATTGTCCTTTTAAATATGGCACTAATGGTTGCATACCTGCAGTATTGAATAATACTGATGGATCATTTTCTGGAACTACAGGTGCTGATGGAATAACAACATGATTTTTACTTTCAAAAAATTTTAAAAATTTATTTTTCAAGTCTATATTTAACATTTTATTATCCTTCCTTTAATTATAACTAATTTAAAAATACATTAAATTAATTATTTAATGTATTTTTTCGCAATTATTATATTATATTTTTTAAATGTTTTCAACATTTTTATGTAATTGTTGTTCATTTATATGTATTTTTTTGTTAATGCTAGAGCTTAATATTATTAATCTACTATTATAATTTTAATCATTTGTTAACTCAAAATCTTTAGGGTTCAATTTTTGTTTTTTGTTATTTTTTGCATTTTCAGTCTCCTGAATTGCTCTTTTTTCATCTACACTACCTTCAGGCACTCGCAAACTCTCATCGAATTGTTGTTTTTTATTATCCAAATTATGATTTGGATAAGTTAATATCTTTTCCATAGAACTTACTCTGTTTGTAAGATTTTCAAGTTCATAAGATGCTTTTATCATTGATTTTGCTGTATTTGTAGTTAAAAATTTTGGATTTAAATCTGCTTTTGTCTGTCCTAATCTATTTTTGTCAAACCTAGCTCTATCTAAAGCAACAGCGTCTTTCAATACTACTGTTAATTTTTTAGCCACATATATGCTGTTCTCATCTTTTATATTATATTTTTCTAACATCTTATCTATTTTGTCTTTTTTGCTATCATGAGCTTCAATTATTGCCATAAGTATTTTTTTATCTTCTTCTGAATATAGTCTTCCGTCAGAAAATTTTAAATTCATTTTTCCAACTTTCCTTGCACTTCTTTTAGCATATGGTCCATTATTTCCTATTCTTCCTGTATCATGAAAAGCTGCTGCTGTTATCAAAATATCTTTTGCTTTATTGTCGCTATCCCATCCTGTAAATATATTTTCTTTTTGAGAAATTATCATCGAATTTAATATTACTCTTTTTGAGTGTTCCTCTCCATTTTTTCTCATTTTAAAGCCATCTTCTTGCAATTTATTATACTTATTAATAATAAATTCATTAATGTTATTTTCTTTTAATGACATTAGTCCAGTTTTTAAATCAATTTGTTCTATTCCTTTTACAGACTGCTGTCTTGCAATAAACTCTCCAACTTTTTTATCTTGATATGGGTTCTTTTTATTAAATGAAAATTCATCAATTATATTTCCAACAGAATCTTCTAGTTTGGGACTTCTTATATTCTTTAGCCAAGATGTAACTCTATTTATTAATTCTTTTAAATTTTTTCCAGCATTTTGCATAAAATTATCTTTAGTTACATCTTTTTCCATTCTTGCTTGATCTATTATATTATTTAAATAATTATTAACTTTACCACTAATTTTATCTTCATTTTTTGAATATCCAAATTCGATACTTTTTTGCTTAATAAAGTCTAAGTAATCCTTTTGTGCTAAATATATATTGCTACCTTCTACTAATTCTTCTTTTCTTGCCTCTCTAAATGATATTTTAAATTCTCCTATATTATCTTTTATTGGTATACCATTTTTGTCTCTTATCAAATCTGGAACCATTTTTACTACTTGTATTTTTTTATGTGGTAATACACAATATCCTTCATAAAGAACAGCGCTATCTGAAAGATTTCTAATTTTATAATTTTTTAATTCTTCTTTATCTGTTGGAGAAACTTTAACTGCAGTTGAGACCATACAAGGATTTATATATGGATTATTTTTAGTATTTGTATCAGTTACATTTTTAACAAAATTGTCTATGTCTGGTTTCCCACAAAAAAGGCATGCTACTGGTGTTCCATAGGAATTAATATATTTTCCCATTCCAGAAGCTGGTTTTAAATATTCAGATTCTAATATAGCATTTGCCACTTCTTCATTTGGAACAAAATGATACATTCCTTCTTCTAAAATTTTATCTTTTATATTATCATCTAAATCTGCTCTATATGTTTTTGCTATTGTTGAGTATAATCCTCTTGGTAAATAGAGCATTATGTCTTTAATTTTCATTTTATATTCTCCCTAATAGAAATTATATATATAATTATTATTAATTTCAATAGAAAATAATAGAATATTAGTACGAGTCGATGTGAACATCGACTCGTACTAATATTTTTATATTTCTAAATGATTTCCTAAAAATCCTGCAGCAGATTGTGCTACTTTATATTCAGCATCCCCAAATTTTTTATTTGGCTCTTTTGATATAAGTATTACACTTCCAATAACATCTCCATCAGAAATTATAGGATATACTACTTGTGAGTTATATATACGTTGTCTCCCTTCATCTTTAGTTACTGGAACAGCTATTTCATTATTTTCTTTACTTGTGAATACTTCCTTATTTTCCATTATTTCTTCTAATTCTTTGCTTAAATTTTTTTCTAAAAATTCTTTTTTAGGTCCTCCAGATACAGCAATTACTGTGTCTTTATCTGTTATACAAGCTATATGTCCTGTTGTTTTTGCAATAGTTTCTGCATATGTTGATGCAAATTCTGTAAGTTCACCTATTGGAGAATATTTTTTCAAAATAACTTCTCCTTCTTTATCTGTAAAAATTTCTAATGGATCACCTTCTTTAATCCTTAGAACTTTTCTAATTTCTTTAGGTATAACAATTCTTCCTAAATCATCTATTCTTCTTACAACTCCAGTTGCTTTCATTTTGTTTTTCCTCCTTATTTTACTTTTATAATCTTATTATGACAAATAAGGAAAAAATTATACAAAAACTACAAAAAGAAACTGCTTTTTAGCAGTTTCTTTATAATCTCATTATTTTAATTTTTTTGGGGATTTTACTAAAATAATCTATTTTAATTTAAGTTTATGTACCATCGCATGCCTCCCTTCCTTTAATTTAAAGTTATTATATATATACTTTCTTAAAGGAAGCTTAAATTTAAAAATTATTTTTGTAATAACTATGATATTAATTATTATAGTTTAATTCCCAAAAAATGTTGTCTTATACATATTTATTATTGTTTCTAAGTCATTTGAAAATTCCTTAAGCATAACTATTTTTATTCCAACTTCTTTTCCTTTACAATAATCATCTAATACTTGTTTTAATTTTTTCATAAATTCTACTTCTGGTTCTAATTCTTCTTTATTCTTCTTCGCCCTATTTACAAGCATTTCTTTTATTAAAACAATATCTTCATTATTAGCACAAGTTATTCTTTGGAACATTTGATATGGATCATAATGATTAAGTATTGGTTTATCCATGCACTCTTTTGAAAATTTATCATAAAATTTTTCCATTTTCATAGGTATGCACTTAAAAATTTCATCTGCTTTTTCTCTATACATTTTATCTTCTAATTGACTATTTAATTCATGGAAATAATTTACTATTTCATCCATGTCATCACCAACATCTAATCCTATTTTTGCTAATTCTTCTTCTAGATTATCACAATATTCTGAATTTTCAGCAGCAATGTCCATGCCTTTTTTAAATATTTGCTTTAATTGCTTTATTTCATAGTCTATTAATCCTCTTCTACTAAAATAACTAAAGTATCCAAACAATTTAACAATTTCTATTAATTTTAATTCTCCATTTTCTACATTATTAATAACTTCTTCAATTATTCCTGGAAATTTATCATCAGAAATTTTCCAGTATTCTTCTGTAAGTAGTCTTTTATATCCTGGCAATTTTTCTGTATCTATAGTATTTATAATTATTTCCATATCTTGTTTAAAAACTTTCATATCAAATATTCTTGTTCTAACATATACTTCAATAAATTTAAAAAATCTATAATCAGCTTTAAAATTAAAATAATAATTATTGTCAAATTCCTTTATATAGAATTGTCTATTATCCATTAACACTCTAGAAGAAACAAGTAATGCCTTATAATCTTCATTACTATTGATATTTATAAATTTGTCTTTAGTTATTTTTCCGTGCTTTTATTTCAAAAGATATAGCAATTGTAAATATAAGCATAGTTTGCAATATCCTTAAATTAGTATTTGGATATGTTTTATTTACTACTTCAAAGACTTTCTTAAAATCATTTAAGGCATGCTTTAATATTCTTAAATTTCTAGTTCCACTTTTTATAAACGTACTAGTTATTAATGATGTATGTTCTCTTAAAAATCTCATTAAATCTGGATTAGATTCATATCTCATTAAAAGTCCATTTATAATATAATTAAATTTAGGAGCATAATCAAATGTTTCTCCTATTAATTTTTCTTTAATTCTTTCATAATCATTAGCTTTATCAAAAACATATTCTATCTTTTCATTTATTTTTTCTACTAAAGGTTTATCCGCTTTTACTAAAGAACCTTCTTTTTCTAAAATATATGTTGCTATAAAAGTCTTCATTTCCAAATTAGAACTTTTTAATTTCATAGAAAGTTCTTTTTCATTACAAATAATTATTGTTTTTATATGGTCATGTTCAACGAAATTATTAATATATCCTAATATATCAATAACATCAACATTAGCTCTTTCTAAGTCATCAAAGCATAAAACTTTATCATCTGTTGAGAAAAAGCTTGTATAATCTATTTTATCTCCATTTTGTGTAACTCCAAAGAAATTAGCCATATCTAATCCAGTTTTTGCATATTCTGGTATAGAGCTTTGATTATTAGAATCCATAAATTTTTTTAAATTTTTATCCATAAGTTGAGTTGTTTCAATAAAAATCTTTTTGCTTATATCTTCTAAATTTGAAATTCCATATAATGACATATATATAGTTGTATATTTTTTACCATTAAATTGAAGTGATTCTATTTTATTTTTTATTTTATGATTCCAAAAATAAGTTTTTCCACTTCCCCACTCACCATTAAGCATAATTGCATAATCAGTATAATCTGCTCTTACATAATCTAATATACTATCAACTAATTCTTCCATAAAAACTTTTCTACCCTTTCTTCTAATCTTTTGCAATGGCTAAAACTATAATATTTTTAGCTCCATGTTCTTTTAAAACTATAGAACATTCTTCTATAGTTGCACCTGTTGTTATAATATCATCAAATAGTATTACATTCTTATTTTTTATTAATTTATCATTAATTATACAAAAAGCATTTTTCACATTTTCATATCTACTTTTTTCTTTTAAAGTACTTTGTGTTTTTGTATTTTTAATTTTTATTAAAGTATTTGTACTCACCAAAATTCCTAAAAACTTTGATAGCTTTTTACTTATAAGCTCTGTTTGATTATATCCTCTTCTTTTCTTCTTTTTGTTAAACATTGGAACTGGAATTATTATATCATAAAATTTCAATTTTCTACATAAATTTTTATTTTTTAAAATTATACTTGAAAATGTATTATATAGGTAACTTTGATTTCCAAACTTATATCTTAAAATTAAATTTCTTATATTAGAATATTTAAATAAATAAATTATTTCATTATAATTCTTTTTAATTTCTTTTTCATATACTATATTTATTTTTAATTTATTAAAACAGCTATCACATATCCAATACTTATTTTTCTTCCCACATATTCCACATACTGGTGGGTAAAAAAAATTAAGGAGCATATCTATCATAAACTTTTTTATTCCTTTCGTTTATAAATTTGCCCCCTAAAAAATTATTAAGTATTATTACAAGTTTTTTAGTCTTTCTTCAGTTGTTTTTAGCATTTCTTTATATTTCTCTAATTTTTGTTTTTCTTCCATTATCTTAGCTTCTGGCGCTTTTGCAACAAATCCAGGATTTGATAACATTTTTTCGCATCTTTCAACTTCTGATTCCAATTTTTTCTTTTCTTCTTGTAAACGTAATTTTTCAGCATCTATATCAACTAAATCTTCAAATGGTATAAATAATTCAACATTTTCTTCCATTATTGATATGGCATTATTTGGTATATTATCTTTATTTGTTTTTAATTCAATATCTTTTCCAAAACCTAGTTTTAATAAAAATTCTCTTGAGTCTTCAATTAACTTTTGGTATTTATTAGTTACAAAAATTAATTTTGTTTTTTTACTTGGATTAACATTCATATTAGCTCTAATATTTCTTATTTTTACAATAATATTTTTCAATAATTCTATTTGCTTTTCTTCTTCATTATATTCTAAATTATCTTTTATTTCTGGCCAACTATCTAATAATATACTTTCTTTTTCAACAAATAGATTTATATATATTTTTTCTGTTATAAATGGCATAAATGGATGTAATAGTTTTAATGAATTTACTAAAACATGGTTTAATGTATACATAGCTTCTTTTTTAGTATCGCAATTTTCATTATATAATCTAGGTTTTACAATTTCTATATACCAATCGCAAAATTCATTCCAAATAAAGTCGTATATTTTATTTGCAGCAATTCCAACATCATAATTATCTATATTATTTGAAACTGATATTACCAATTTATCTAATTTATTTATAATCCATTTATCTTCAATTTGCAATTTACTTTCATCATATTCTTTTAATGATTCATTTATATTGCTTATTACAAACTTAGAAGCATTCCAAATCTTATTTGCAAAGTTCTTAGCATTAGAAGCTTTTTCTTTTGAATACTTTATATCATTTCCCAAAGTCATATTTTGAATAAGAGAAAATCTTAATGCATCTGTTCCATACTCATCTATAATTTCTAATGGATCAATACCATTTCCTAGTGATTTAGACATTTTTCTTCCTTGTGCATCTCTTACTAGTCCATGCATAAATACTGTGTCAAATGGAATTTTATCCATATGCTTTAAACTAGAAAAAATCATTCTCGCAACCCAGAAGAAAATAATGTCATAAGCAGTAACTAAAGTATTTGTTGGATAAAAATATTCTAATTCTGGTGTTTTATTTGGCCATCCCATTGTTGAAAAAGGCCATAAAGCAGAGCTAAACCATGTATCTAATGTATCAGAATCCTGATATATATTTTCACTAGAACATTTTGAGCATTTAGTAACATTTTCTTTTGATACTGTTATTTCTCCGCAGTCTTTACAATAATAAGCTGGAATTCTGTGTCCCCACCATAATTGACGCGAAATACACCAATCTTTTATATTTTCCATCCAATTATAATATGTTTTATCGAACTTACTAGGTACAAATTTTATTTTTCCACTTTTTACAACTTCTATAGCAGGTTTTGCAAGTTCTTCCATTCTAACAAACCATTGATCTGAAATCATAGGTTCTATTGTTTTATGACATCTATAACATTTTCCTACATTATGTGTATAGTCCTCAACTTTTTCAATAACACCCAATTTTTCTAAGTCTTCTACAATTGCTTTTCTTGCTGAAAAAATATCCATTCCTTGATATTTTGGAACAATATCTTTCATAATTCCATTTTCATCAAATACTTGTATAAATTCTAAATTATGTTTTTTTCCAGCTTCATAATCATTAAAGTCATGTGCTGGTGTAATTTTAACACAACCTGTTCCAAATTCTTTTTCAACAAATTCATCTGCTATAACCTTTATTTCTCTATTTACTATTGGTAATATTAAAGTTTTTCCAATTATATCTTTATATCTTTCATCATTAGGATTAACAGCTACTGCAATATCTCCAAGCATTGTTTCTGGTCTAGTGGTAGCAATTGTTACATATTTATCAGAATCTTTTATTTTATATTTAATATACCATAAGTGTCCACTTTCCTCTTCAAATTCAACTTCGGCATCAGAAATAGAAGTCTTACAAGTTGGACACCAGTTAATCATTCTTTTTCCTTTATAAATTAATCCTTCTTCGTACATCTTTACAAAAACTGTTTTAACAGCTTCAGAGCATCCTTCATCCAAAGTAAATCTTTCTCTTGTCCAGTCACAACTACATCCTAGTTTTTTTATTTGTTTTACTATAGTTCCACCATACTCTTTTTTCCAGTCCCATGCTCTTTCTAAAAATTTTTCTCTTCCTATCTCTTCTTTAGAAGTACCTTCTTCTCTTAATTTTTCAACGATCTTTGCTTCTGTAGCAATAGAAGCATGATCTGTTCCAGGAATCCATAAAGTATTATACCCTCTTATTTTCTTATATCTTATCAATATATCCTGCAAAGTATTTACTAAAGCATGTCCCATATGAAGTTTACCTGTTATATTAGGTGGTGGTATTACTATTGTATATGGCGTTTTAGTTTTATCAATGACTGGTGTAAAATACCCCTTTTCATTCCAATTTTTATATAATTCATCTTCAAAATCAGATGGATTATATTTTTCATTCATTTTCTTTTCCATAAAATTACCTCCTTATATAAAAAAAACTCACCCTTGTAATAAGGGCGAGCATAATTCTCACGGTACCACCTTAATTTATATACAAAAAATATATATCTTAATTAGCTTATAACGTAGCTTACACGAATATACTTAAAGTTATTTTCGGTATATCAACAAAAAAGCTACCTTCAAACATATTCGCTATAAGAAGCTTTCAGCTATTGCTTCTATTCTCTTTTATAGTTATCTTGTTTTACTCCTCTTTTTTATTGTTTTTTATATGTTATATCTTAACATGATTTAGTTTATAAATCAATATTAGCATTTAAAATTTTTATTTCATCTATTTGAAATAATTTTGCTTTTTTAAAATGGAATAAATTAGCAACAATATTAGTTGGAAATTTTTCTATTTTTGTATTATATATTGTAACATCACTATTATAAATTCTTCTAGCAGCTTGAATCTCTCCTTCTACATTTATAATTTCTTTTTGTAATCTTAAAAAGTTTTCACTAGAATTTAATTCAGGATATTCTTCCTTTAACATTAATATTTTATTACAATCATTATTTAATTTTTCAGCTTCATTTAGTCCTTTTGTTTGATTGTAAACTTCTCTTAATTTTATTACTTCTTTAAACAAATCTTTTTCAAATTTTGCATATCCTTTTACAGTTTCAACTAAATTTGGTATTAAGTCAAATCTTTTTGCCAAATACACATCTATTGAAGATTTTGATTGTTTCACTTTATTTCTTAAATGTATAAATATATTATAACTTATAAATAACGGAACAATAAAGATGATAAAAATACATATTAATATTGTAACTAATCCAGACATATTTTTCTCCAATTCATTTTTAGATATTTCAATTTTATTTTAATATAAAAAATCACTTTATTCAATTACTTATTTATAAAATTTTATAAATATTGTTAATGTTCAGAGTCATTATTATTAATCTGCTTCCAAGAGTTTATATATTAATTTTTTAGGCTTCCCCAAGTAATACCTACTCGTATCCTCCTAAAAAACTTAATATATAAACTCTTTCGCGCTATTTTAATCAATTAGTCTTAACATTAACTAAATATTAATTAAATAGGTTCTTTTAAATTTAGTTCTCCAATTTCTTCTTTTTCATTGTTTAAATTATAATAATTAATAATATAAATATTTTCGTTATCCGGTTTTTTTTCTAAAATAAATACATCACTTTTATTTATGTCGTCATCAACAAGCTTTTTTCCTTTTCCATATTGATTAATATCTTTTATAGCGTTGTTAACATTTATATAAAAGATATCATCTCTTTTTTTTGTTTCATCTGTTATATTTTCTTCAATATATTGATAAACATCATCTTTTATATCTTTGTAATAGTAGTATTCTATATATTCTTTTTCAATTAAGTAATTTATTGCGATATTTGAATTATAAAAATCATCAATTTTCTTTGTTGTATCTTCTTTTGTTAAATTGTATGATTCTAAATATTTTTCATTTATTGCTGACTTTAACACATTTAAAATTTCTTTTTTATTATATTCAATCTCAACATTAGAAGCTTGTGTTAAAAATCCATCTTCTCCTAAAGTTGTTCTATGAGCAATATATATTATTCCAATTACCAAAATTATAGATATTAAAATTGTTATAAGTTTTCCTTTATTCATATTTCTTCATATTCTCCATTAACTTCTCGACTATTTTATATTTTTTTATCTACGATGTCAATTAATTTTTTAGAGTAATTTTATATTTTCTTCTCCTACAATTTCTTTAAACTGAGTAAAAATATATTCATTATAATATATTATTCCACATGGTTTTGTTATTTCATTGTCTATTACTTCAATTTTCATATTAGCCTTTTCTCCTGCAAAAAATTTGATAGCACCTCTTAGTTTACTCTTTTTTTCTTCTGATAAATTAGTTATATTTATACTTAGTATATTCTTTTTTTCTACTTTATTTAATTTATAATCATCTAATTCTTTAATACTTATAGCTATAATTTTTGTAGGTTCGTCTTCTCTTATACTTAACCTTCCCTCTACTAAAACTATATTTTCTTCAACCGTTGAACTAAAGCATTTCGAATAAACACTATCAAAAGCTATTATCTCAGAACTTCCATATAAATCATCTAATGTAACAAATGCCATTAATTTATTATTTTTAGTATATTTCTTTTTTACCTTTGAAATAATACCAGCAATTTTTATTACTTGTCCATCTTTGTATTCAACTGTATTACCTATATTTTGCATTTCTTCATCTATTTGTATTATTTTTAGTGCATTTATATTAGTTATCTGTTCAATTAAGCTTCTATATTTTTCTAATGGATGTCCAGATATATATATTCCAAGCATTTCTTTTTCTAAGCTTAATAAATCTTTCTCATTCATTTCTTCTTTTTCTTCAAATATATATTTTTTATTTTCTATATCTTCTTCATCATCCATTAAATCAAACATTGAAACTTGATTTTCCATCTTATTCTTATTTTCACTGTTTATAGTTTCCAATATAGTTTCAAAAGAAGCAAGTAATGTTGCTCTATTTTTTCCTAACTCATCAAATGTGCCTGCTTTTATTAAGCTTTCTATACATTTTTTATTTATTCCTTTATCTTTTATTCTTTCACAAAAAGAAGTAAAGCTTTCAAATTTTCCATTTTGCTTTCGTTCTTTAACTATTTCTTCTACTACTGCAATTCCAACATTTTTTATTGTTCCTAGTCCAAATCTTATCTTATTATTACTAACAGTAAATTTTGTTTCACTTTCATTAATACTAGGTTTTAATATACTTATATTTAAATTCTTACACTCTTCTATATAAAGTGGTATCTTATCTAAATTTCCTAAAAAACTATTTAAAGTAGCTGCCATAAGTTCCTCTTGATAATATGCTTTTAAATAAGCTGTTCTATATGAGACCATTGAATAAGCCGCAGCATGAGATTTATTAAATGCATATTTTGCAAATTCGGCCATTTCGTCAAATATTTTATTAGCAGACTTTTCATCTATTCCATTCCTTATGCATCCTGGTATAAGTACATTACCATTTTCATCAGTCTGTCCATGTATAAAAACTTCTCTTTCTTTTGCCATTACATCTAGTTTTTTCTTTCCCATAGCTCTTCTTACTAAGTCAGCTCTTCCGAAGAGAATATCCTGCTAAATCTCTAACAATTTGCATAACTTGCTCTTGATACACCATACAACCATAAGTAACATTTAAAATTGGTTCTAAAGCAGGATGGGTATATTCATTATGTCCTGGATTTTGTTTTCCTTTAATATATCTTGGAATTTGATCCATAGGTCCAGGTCTATATAAAGAAACACCAGCTATTAAGTCCTCAAAGCAGTCCGGTTTTAATTCCTTCATAAAATTAGTCATACCAGCACTTTCAAATTGAAAAATTCCTGAAGTTCTTCCTTCTTGCCAAAGTTTATAAACATTAGGGTCATTCATTTTTTCGTCAAATTTTACATCTATTCCTCTATTTTCTTTTACCAATTTTATACAATCATTAATTACTGTTAGAGTTCTTAATCCTAGAAAATCCATTTTTAAAAGTCCAAGTTCTTCTAGTAATGTCATAGTATATTGTGCTACAACATTTCCATCATTTACATATAATGGAACATAAGTATCAACAGGATTTTTCGTTATAACAACTCCACAAGCATGTGTTGATGCATTTTTGGGCATTCCCTCTAATGACATTGATATATCAATTAATTTTTTAGTTGTTTCATCATTTGCATATAAATCTGCTAATTCTCTATTTTGCTCTAAAGCTTTTGATATTGTCATATGAATTTCATTTGGTATCATTTTTGCAATTTTATCTACTTCAGGAAGTGGTATATCCAAAACCCTACCAACATTTCTTATCGCATTTTTTGCTGCTAGCGTTCCAAAAGTTATTATTTGAGAAACATGGTCTTGTCCGTACTTTCTTGCTACATAATCTATAACTTCTCCTCTTCTTTCATAGCAAAAGTCAACATCAAAATCAGGCATACTTATTCTTTCAGGATTAAGAAATCTTTCAAAAAGTAAGCTATATTTTATTGGGTCCAAATCTGTAATACCAATTGCATAAGCAACTATAGAGCCTGCTCCAGATCCACGTCCAGGCCCTACAGGAATTCCTGTAGTTTTTGCGTAATGAATAAAATCCCATACTATTAGGTAATAATCTGTATATCCCATTTTTATAATTACACTAAGTTCATATTCAACTCTTTGTCTTATTTCTTCAGAAAAATTTTCTCCATACCTTTTTGCAATTCCATCCCAACAAAGTTTTTTCAAGTAATCTTCGTGTGTTTCAAATTCTTCTGGGACATCATAATTAGGTAATTTTGTTACTCCAAATTCAAATTCAAAATTACATTTGTTAGCAATTTTAACTGTATTTTCTATAGCATCTGGAACATTTGAAAAATAGGTTGACATTTCTTCAGGAGACTTTATATAAAACTCATCAACTGAAAATTTCATTCTATCTTCATCTGTTATTCTTTTTCCAGTTTGCATACATAATAAAATCTCATGATTATAGCTATCTTCTTTTCTTAAATAATGTGCATCGTTTGTTGCAACTAAAGGAATATCTAATTTTCTAGAAAGTTCTATTAACTTTTGATTTACCATTACTTGTTCTGGCATTCCATTATTTTGTATTTCTAAATAATAATCTTCTCCAAAAACATTTTTAAACCATAACGCAATATCTTTTGCTTTTTCCATATCATCATTTAATATAGCTTGATTTATACTTCCTGCTAAACATGCACTTAAACAAATTAGTCCATCTTTATACTGTTCTAATATTTTTAAGTCTATTCTTGGTTTATAATAATATCCTTCTGTAAAGCCTAGAGAAACTAGCTTTATTAAATTTTGATATCCTTCTTTATTTTTTGCAAGCAAAATAAGATGTGAGTATCTATCATCTATTCCTGCATCTTTATTTTTTCTATTTCTCGGTGCTACATAGACTTCACATCCTATTATTGGCTTAATTCCTTCTTTTTTGCATTCTTCAAAAAAATTCACACAACCAAACATTACTCCATGGTCAGTAAGAGCAATAGCATCCATTCCAAGTTCCTTTGCTCTTTTAGGTAAATCTTTTATTCTACACATTCCATCTAGCAAACTATATTCACTATGGACATGCAAGTGTACAAACTTTGACATAACTTATTTCTCCAGTTTCTTATATTTTTCGTTCAACATTAAAATATAATCATATATTATTTTTAAAATTTCCATTATAGTATTTTAATTATTTCTTCTGTGTTTTTTGTTTCTTTTAATGGTATTTGTAATATTTCAAATTTAGAAATTTTATCTCCAAATTTTATTTCAATTATATCTCCTATTTTTACTTCATAACTAGGTTTTACAATTTTTCCATTTACAGAAATTCTTTTACTATCTGCTGCTTCATTTGCAACACTTCTTCTTTTTATTACTCTACTTATTTTTAAAAATTTATCTAAACGCATATATAACCTTTCTTTCTGCGGATGAACAGAGTCGTCCCCCTACATTATTTAATTTTTTTATTAATAATTTACTTCTACAAGATATAATCCATGAGGTGGTAGAGTTTTTCCTCCTCTTTTTCTATCTTTGCTATCTATTATTTCTGGAATATCTTCAGAATCAATCTTTCCCAATCCTACATCAACTAAAGTACCTGCTATTATTCTAACCATATTGTATAAAAATCCATTTCCTGTAAGTTCTATATAAATTCTGTCACCATCTTTTATAACTTCAGCTTTATATATCTTTCTAACACTATTTTTACTACTTGTCCCACTAGCTTTGAATCCAGAAAAATCATGTTCTCCTTCAAAATATTTAGCAGCCTTTTTCATTTCTTCTACATTTAATAATTGTGGTATACAAAATTCAAATTCTCTATATATTGCAGTACCGTATTTAGAGTTATTTATTACATATCTATATTTTTTAGATTTAACAGAATATCTACTATGAAATCTTTCTTCTACTTCTTCTGCTGATTTAATTATTATACTTTTTTTTATTTTAGAATTTATTGCAATAGGAAATTTTTCTATGTCTAGATTACTATTTGTTTTAAAATTGGCAGTTTGCCCAAAACTATGAACTCCTGCATCTGTTCTTCCGTGATGCTATTAAGTTTATTTCTTCTCCAGTAATTTCACCTATAGCTCTTTCTATTTCACCTTGGATATTTAATTTATTAGGTTGTTTCTGCCAACCATTAAAATTTCTTCCATTATATTCAATTATTAATTTTATATTTCTCATTTCTAATTATTATTCCTCTCTTAAGTACAAACTAGTTTGTAAATCATGTACATTATATAACGATTTAATAAATTTAACAATATAACATTTAATATGAAAAAATAATTTAATATGAAAAAATAATTTATACTTTATTTAAAATCTGGTACATATTGTTCTTCGTTTTCTTCTAAATATTGAATATATCCATTTTTCAAATTAATTTTATAAATATATTCTTCTATTTGATTAAATTCTTCTTCTGTAAGTTTTCTATTTAAATCATCAGTTTGTAAAGCTTTATATGTTGGAAAATATTGAGCCATAACACTAACAAATACATCTTTATTTATATTTTGCTTTATCCATTTTAAAATCATCTTACTATTTTGAATATGATTTGGTAAAATTAAATGCCTTATTATTACACCTTTTTTTATGATACCTTTTTCATCAAATTTTGGAGTACCAACTTGTCTTACCATTTCTTTTATTGCTTTGGTAGCCACTTCAAAATAATTTTCAACACCTGAAAATTTTTTTCCTAATTCATCATAATAATATTTTAAATCTGGCAAATATACATCAACATAGCCTTCTAATAGTTTTAATGTTTCAATACTTTCGTATCCACTTGTATTATATATTATTGGTATATTTAATCCATTTTTCTTAGCTATCTTTATTGCTTCTACAATTTGAGGTACAAAAGCAAATCCTGTTACTAAATTTATATTATTTGCTCCTTTTTTTTGAAGCTTCAAAAATTCATTTGATAGTTCTTCAATGGTTAATTCTTTTCCAGTTAATTTTTGACTTATTTTATAATTTTGACAATATATACAATTCAAGTTACATCCTGAAAAAAATACAGTTCCTGAACCTTTATTTCCGCTTATACATGGTTCTTCAAAATTATGCAAATTTATTAATGCAATTTTAGGATTTATTTTTGCTCTGCAAAATCCAATTTCACCTTTATTTCTATTTACCTTACATTTTCTTGGACATAATTCACATTTTCCTAACAATTTGTTCATCATTTTTCTCCATTTTTTAGTATTTAATTTATTATACATTGTTTTTTTATTGCATACAATATTATAGGTGATTTTATATGTCTTGTTTAAATAATTGTTGTGGAAATGAACTAGTGATTTTTTCTAGTATAATATCAGTATCTATTTCTAAAAATTTTACTTGTGATGAATTAGATATTCTTGGTAATTTTTTTTCAAGTTTAGGCGCTAATTTAAGCACAATAGCTGCTGCAAATTCAAATTGCTGTAGTAACAACAATACTGATAATAACAATGATTTATATCAAAATAATAATTAAAAAATTAATATTTTAAATCCAATTAATATAAGAATTATTCCTCCTGCTATCTCTGCTTTTTTTTCAAACTTGTCTCCGAATATATTTCCTATTTTTACACCTAAAATAGATAAAATAAATGTTATAATTCCTATGCTAAGTATTGAAATCCATATGTTTGCATTTAAAAATGAAAGAGAAATTCCAACAGCTAGAGCATCTATACTTGTTGCTATTGCTAATATTATCATTGTCTTAAAATCAATACTATCATTACAATTTTCACTATCATCTTCAAAAGCTTCTTTTATCATTTTTGCTCCTATAAAAACTAATAAAAAGAATGCAACAATATTTGATATTTCTGTTACCTTATCTTTAAAAAAGTTTGCTAAATAATATCCTATAAGTGGCATCATAGCTTGAAATCCACCAAAATATAATGCTATAATACCAGTTTTTTTTAAGCTCATTTTTTTCATAGATAATCCTTTACAAACAGATACTGCAAAAGCATCCATTCCTAAACCAATACTTGTTAATAGTAACTCAATAATACCCATTTTTTCCTCTTTTCATTATTTAATTTTATTTTAATACACTAATATGCTACTTTTTTTAATAAATTCATATAAATTTATTTATTGAAAACTTTAAATGTTAATTTAACTTAAATTTTTATTTACATTATTCTATTAATATGCTATTATATTTTTATAAAATTTATTGTTCTATCAATTATATAATAATTTAGGAGTTGATATTATGTCTGGTCATGTAAACAAGATAATTAACACAGAAAAATTTCACGAATTATGTAAAGAATCAATCGAAGAAATGAAACAGAATGAATTTATTTCAGAAGAAGAAAAATCAGGTTTCTGTGATGGTATCGAAACTGCTATCCGAATATTTAAAAATTTATCTGAAGAATCTTAGCAAATAACACAAACACTTCAAGAAGCTTATGCATTTCTTTCTTCAAAATCATAGATGCTTGTTATACAAGCATCTATGATTTTAAATACTTTTTCACTTCTTCTATGGTTTCTTCTGGAGTTGAAGCTCCTGCCATTATTCCAATTCTATTATATTGTTTTATTTCACTTAAATAATCTATTATTTCATCCTTATTTTCCACTTTATAAACTTTTTTACAATTTTCACAAGAAATTTCATATAATTTTTTAGTATTTGAACTATTTTTTCCACCTATTATGATCATGCAGTCTACATTTCTGGAAATTTCTTTTGTTTCTTCTTGTCTTAATCTCGTTGCATTACAAATTGTATTTTTTATTTCTACTAAAGTATCCTTATTTAATGTATTCTTTATCGTTTCAGAGAATTTATTGAATTTTTCTAAATTAAACGTAGTTTGAGCAATAACCAATATTTTACTTATTTTTTCTTTTTTTATTTTTTCTATGTTAAGTTTTATTTCTTCTTCTTTTTCTATAACGCAAATCTTTTTTTCTCCAAAACTAACAGTTCCTATAGATTCTGGATGTCCTTTTTCTCCAATATAAATAACAAAATATCCTCTATTACTATATTCTTCAACTGTTTTATGAATTTGTAATACTTTAGGGCAAGTTAAATCTATTAAATTTATATCTAATTGCTTTATCTTTTTATAAATATCTTTTGTAATACCATGAGCCCTTGTAATGACAGTTTTTCCCTTTGGATTTGGTATTTCGTCTATTAAGCTCACTACTTTTAGTCCAAGTTTTTCTAATTTTTCTACAACTTGTCTATTATGAACCAATTCTCCTAAACAATATATTTCTTTGTTATTATTAATTAATTGTTCTGTCGTTTTTTCTACAGCATTTTTTACTCCAAAACAAAAACCAGCTGTTTTTCCTATTATCATTTCCATCTATATTTTAATTTTCTCCTATTTTTCTTTCATCCAATATATTTTTTATTTCTTCTTTTAATTCTTTAAGCATATTTTCTTGTTTTACTTTTTTTACGATTTTCCCCTTTTTAAACAGCAAGCCTTCTCCTACTCCACCTGCTATTCCTATGTCAGCATTTCTAGCCTCTCCAGGTCCATTTACACCACATCCCATAACAGCTACTGTTATATCTTCATTAATGGTTTGTAAAAATTCTTCTACATCTTTGGCTATTGGAATTAAATCAATTTGTGTTCTTCCACAAGTCGGACATGAAACTAGTTTTGGAGATTTTTTAAACAAATTACAATTCTTTAAAATCTCTTTTGCCACCTTTATTTCTTCTATTGGATTATCACTTAATGAAACTCTTAATGTATCTCCTATTCCTTCTCTTAATAAAACTCCAATTCCTATACTTGATTTTATTGTTCCACTAAAAGCTGTTCCTGCTTCAGTAATTCCTATATGAAGTGGATACTTAAAAACTTCTGAAGCTTTTTCATATGCTTCAATACATAAATCCAAATCAGACGCTTTAAGTGATATACAAATATCATAAAAATCTAATTCTTCCAAAATTTTCACATGTCTTTTAGCACTTTCAATCATAGCTTCAGATGTTGGCTTTTCACCATATTTTTCAATTAATTCTTTTTCCAGTGAACCACCATTTACTCCAATTCTAATAGGAATCTTTTTTTCTTTACATTTATCAACAACAGCTTTTACTTTTTCTTTATCACCTATGTTTCCTGGATTAATTCTTATTTTATTGGCTCCACTTTCTGCAGCTTGCAGAGCAATTTTATAATCAAAATGAATGTCTGCAACTATTGGAATATGAATTTTATTTTTGATTTCTTTGATTGCTTTTGCATCTTCAATGTCTAAGCATGCAACTCTAATTATTTCACATCCAACATTTTCTAATTCTAATATTTGTTTAACTGTTTCATTTACATTTTTGGTTTTGGTATTACACATAGATTGTATAACAACTCTATTCTGTCCACCAATTTGAACATTTCCAACCATAATTTTTTTAGTTTTATTTCTTTTATTCATAAATTTTCCAATTTCTTTCTATTTATTTTTACATATTTATATCAATTTTAGCTATTTTCATTTTTTCTATTTCTTCTATTAATTGTTCTATTTTCAATACTTTCTTTGCATTGTCTTTTGTTCTTTCTACTTCTATATATCCATCTTCTGTATTATTTCCTAAGATTGCTATATATGGAATTCCTAATATTTTTGCATTTCTAATTTTTTCACCAATAGAACCTTTAACATCATCAATTATAACTTCTATATCTTTTTCATTAAATTTGTCATATAAATCTTCAGCAATATCGCTTTTTTTGTCTGTACTTATTATATATAAGTAATATGGGGTGACTGATAATGGTAAAGAAAAACCTATAACTTTGCCATTTTCTTCAATTACATTATTCTCATATATTAATCCTAGAACTCTACTTACTCCAATACCATAACATCCCATATAAAAAGGTACACTTTTATTTTCAGAATTTATATAATTTATGTCCATAGTTTCTGAATATTTTTTTCCTAGTGCAAATATATGACCTAGTTCAACAGCTTTTTTCTCTTCTAATTTTTCTATATCATTTATTTTATATTGTTCTGCTAAATATTCTTTTGCATTTTCTTTTTCTAATACTTCAACATTTAGTCCTTGCTTTGTTTCTTTATCAAATAAAATTGTATCCTCTCCAATTCTTGACAAAGCCATTATTTCTTCAGAATTTTTTCCTCCCATTGAGCCATTATCTGCAGCAACAGCAACAATTTCAATTCCAAGTTCTTTAAATGTTTTAAAATAAGTATTTCTTATTTTTTCATAGCTTTTAATCATTTCCTCTTCGTCTTTATCAAATGTATATAAGTCAAACATTAAAAATTCTTTACCTCTTAAAAGATATCCTCTATTTCTTATTTCATTTCTAACTTTCATTCCAATTTGATAAAATCCTACTGGCAATTGTTTATGAGATGTTAATCTATTTTCAGCAAATATAGTTATTGCTTCTTCAGCAGTTGGAGCTAAACAGTATTTTCCTTTACTAGATTCAGTAGTCATCATTACTCCTTCATCAATATACTTACTATATCTTCCTGATCTTTGCCAAATTTCTTCTGGTTGTAATACTGGCATTTGAACCTCAATAAAGTCTGCTTTATTAAAATTCTTTTTTATTACTTCTTCTATATTGTCTTGAACTTTTAATGGTATATTATCATAAGCATAAACTCCACTTCCATATTGTTTAATTTGATTTGTTTGCATTAAAATATCTTGTCCTGGATACATTTCATCCAAATTACTTAATTTTACATTTTTCATTCCCATTTTTGATATTCTCATATATTGTTTCCTCCTTTTTATAATTTTTACTTTTTTAAAAAAAAACATATAATTTAAAAAAATAAGATGGTACCATTTAAGGCGTGCTTAAACACGGTACCATCCTTTATTTAACTTTTAAATTTTTAACGATTTTTTTACCGGAAATAGTTTTCTACTTCATTCATAGGTAGGAATTAAATAATATTATAATTTGGTTTTCACTATCCCAAACTCACTATGTATAATTAATTATTTAATTATGTCCTAATCAACATTTTAAATATTTAATTTAAATAAGTATATCACTATATTTAATTTTTTTCAATACTAAATTATACGTATTTCAACAATTTAATCTTTTATTTCTTTTGCAAGCTTATTTATTGCTTTTGTTTCAATTCTAGATACATAGGAACGAGATATTCCTAATATTTTTGCCACTTCTTTTTGAGTCTTCGGTTTATTTCCATCTAAACCAAATCTCATTTCTAATATTTTTTCTTCCCTTTCTTTTAAGATGTTTTTCATTTTTTCATATAGTTCTTTTATCTTAAACTTCAAATTTACTTCATCCTCTATATTTTTCTCATTATTTTCCAATACTTCTTGTAGTGTTACTACATTATCATCTTTATCTTTTCCTATAGGCTCATTTAAGTAAACTTCTGCATTTATCTTTTTTATTGTTCTTAAATGCATTAATATTTCATTTTCTATACATCTAGCAACATATGTTGCTAATTTTATATTTTTATCTGTTTTAAAACTATTAATCCCCTTTATTAATCCTATAGTTCCTATTGAAATTAAATCATCTTGTTCAACATTTGTATTTGAGTATTTTTTACAAACATGAGCTACTAATCTTAAGTTTCTTTCTATTAGTATATTTCTAGCAGTCTCATCACCCTCCATCATTTTATCTATATAATATTTTTCTTCATCAGAATCTAATGGATCAGGAAATAGATTTCCACTTTTTATATATCCAACGCCTATTATAGCATAACTTAAAAACTCTATAAGACTTGATATTCCTAAACTTGTCAAATCAAATACCTCCCTTTTCATATTTAAATATATGCGGAAGTATTTGATTTGTGCATGACCTTATAAATATTAATTTAAAAGAACTTTCAAGCTATTTTTTCTATTCCTCTTAATTGTTTTGCCAAATTTAAACTAATCTGTGTAATACTACCACTAGATATTCTAGCAATTTCTTTTAATATTTCATCTTCTTCTAATTGTCTAACTTTAGTTTTAGTTTCATTTTCTTCTGTTTCTTTATAAATGTAATAATTATAGTCTCCTTTTGCAGCAATACTTGCTAAATGAGTTATACAAATAACTTGATGTTTTTTAGATATATTTTTTATTTTTTCTCCAGTTATTACCCCTGCATTTCCACTAATTCCTGTATCTATCTCATCAAAGACTATTATTGGCGTTTCATCTATATCAGCTAAAACGTTTTTTATTGCTAACATTATTCTAGACATTTCTCCTCCAGAAGCAATTTTATTTAAAGGTTTTTTATCAGTCCCGATATTAGTAGAAATTAGAAATTCTATACTATCAATACCATTACAATTATAATTTTTATCATCAGTATTAATTCTTACCTCAAACTCCGCTTTTTTCATTTCTAAGTCTTTTAGTTCTTTATTTATTTTCTTAGAAATTTCTATTCCAGCTTCTTTTCTTATATTGCTAATTTCCTTAGCATAATCCATCATTTTTTCTTTAATATTATTAAGTTCATTTTTTAATTGTTTAATATATTCTTCATTATTTTCTATTTTATCTATTTCCAAATTTATTTCTTCACTAAATTTCAAGATCTCTTCAATATTATTTCCATATTTTCTTTTCAAAGAATTTATTAATTCTATTCTTTCCTCTATTTTATTTTGTTGTTCCTCGTTAAAATCTATATTGTTTTCAAATGAAGATAAATCTATCTCAGATTCTTGTAGTTCATAATAACAGTTTCGTAATCTTTCACTAATTTTTTGATACTCTAGATTATATTCACTTATTTTATCCATTTCTTTTATTGTATTTGATAAATCATCTATTATATTTTGGCTTAATAAATTTTTTGCTAAATTTATTGCAGATGATATTTTTTCTGAGTTTATAATTGCTTTTCTTTTTTCATAAAGCTCCTCTTCCTCGTTAACCTTTAAATTTGCTTGCTTTATTTCATTTAGTTGATACTTTAATAAATCTAGCATTCTTTGTCTTTCTTTTTCTTCACCAAAATTTTCTTTTATAGTTTTATTTATTTCTAAATGTCTAAAATAAAGTTTCTTATACTCTTCCTTTAGCTTATCTATATTTCCTCCAGCAAATTTATCTAATAATTTTAAATGATTACTTACTTCTAATAAAGATTGATTTTCATTTTGACCATGTATATCTATTATTTTATTCATAAATTCTTTAAGTTGACTTACTGTAACTAATCTTCCATTTATTTTACAAATATTTTTTCCTGTTAAATTTATTTCTCTTGATATAATAATATTTTCCTCTTTATTTATTTTAGGTAGAAACAAAGACATTTCCACATAAGAGTTTTTTTGTCCATGTCTTATCATTTCTTTTGAAAATCTTCCACCAGAAAGAATAGTTAGAGCATCTATTATCAATGTTTTTCCGCGCTCCTGTTTCTCCTGTTAGAACATTAAAACCACTATTTAAGTTAATACTTAATTCATCAATAATTCCTATATTTTTTATAGTTAATGTTGTTATCATAAGCCCTCCTCATACAAACATATTTTTGTATAATTATTTTATTTCTAAAAAAATTGTTTGTCAATACATTTGTTTGTGTTTGGAGCAAAAATTTTATAGTGCTTAATATAAATATCGCACTACAAAATTTTTATTTAATATTTACTTTTCAAAATCTCTTAGAGATTTTATCTCATATCCTTTTGCTTTTATCTCCTTTAATAAATCATCTAACATGTTCATATTATCTTCTGATGTAGAGTGTAATAGTATTATTGCTCCATTGTGCAAATTGTCTAATATTTTCTTTTTCCCATATTCAGTCCTTCCTTGTTTGTTTTTATCCCAATCATCATAAGCAGAAGACCACATGACAGTTGTATATCCTAAATCTTTAATTACACTTAAAGACTTTTCACTAAATTCACCTTTTGGTGGTCTAAAATATTTCATTTCATATCCTGTTTTTTCAAATACTGCATTATGAAGTTTCATTACTTCCTCTTTAATTTCTTCATCACTAATTTGAGCTATACATTTATGATTCACTGTATGATTACCCACATCATTTCCGTTTTTAATCATCTCTAAAACTAAATCTTCAGCTGTATTTAAATAATGTGCTGTTATAAAAAAAGTTGCAGTGACATTATTTTCTTTTAGTGATTTTAAAATATTACTTGTATATCCTGCTTCATATCCAGCATCAAATGTTAAATATACATAGTTCTTTTCTTTGTTTCCCATAGCATATCCATCAAATTTATTTACTATTTTTAAGGCTTCAGCATCTAAAGTTGGTTGCTGATTATTTTCACCTCTTCTAAATCCCCATGCTATTAATTTTGTACTTAATTCAGAATTTGCTAATGAAATATATGCAAATTGGAATACAACTATCAATAATAAAATTATAGCAACACTTATTCTAGAAAATTTTTCTTTCAAAAAAATCACCCTTTCTAAATATCTATTAAATGATATTCTTTAAAGGATGAATTAATTCATTATTTAATTCAGAAAAATTTAAGCATCATAATAATTACTTTTATATATTTTTATGATTAAATTTTACTAATCATACTATCTACTGCTTCTGCTATTATTCTCTCATCTGTTTCTATTTTCATTTCTTCTGTAATTTTATTTATTTTTATTAGCATAGCCTTAGTATAGTCTGTTTTTGTAACACCTTTTTTATCTGTATTTATTGGGGTTACAAATGCATAAACAAAATTTTCTTTTTCAAAAGTATCTAGTATCATATATTCTTGATTATTATTTTCAAACAATTCAAAAACTGTTCCAACTTTATATTTATTCATATATTTCTCCTACCTTATTAATATATTTTTAAAAAATTCCTTTATTTTTTCTACTATCTTTATATATATAGGTGTATTTTCTTCATACACAATCATTTCTGTAGTAGAACTTTCCTCTTTTTTTGGATTTTCATGAAAAATATTTTCTATATTATATCTTTCTCTTTTTTTCTCTTCTATTAATAATTCATTTCTTCTTTTTTCTTCTAATACTTCATTAGCTTCTTCTTGTGTACAGCAATATTTTAAATATATCATTGATAAGATTTGTCTTGTTTCTGGAAGAAGTTTTTGTTCATTTAGTTTTTTTGTTTTATCGATTTTAAATATATAATCTTCATTCTTAAATTCAAATAACATCTCTTCCAATTTTGATGGTATGTTTTCTTTAAGAGTTTTATCAAAATATTTAAATATTTCAAGCAATTCTGTAGCTACATTACTATACAATAAATTATTTTCCATTTAATATTCTCTCCTATTTTCCAAAACTATCTATATTGTCTCTATTAACATCTCTATTGCCATTCATAAAATCTTTAAATTTTTGCCAAGCTGATTTATTTACGCCTTCTTCTACAGCCACTTCTCTAACTCCTTCTCCAACAATTACAAAGTCACCATCTTTTTCTTTATTACCTTCAAGTTCTAACTCATATCCTTGTTCAAATGCATCAACTATTTGTTGTATCGTGTCTACATTCTCAGAAGATAAGCCAAGTTCTGTCATGTAATTTTCTACCATTTTATCAACTGTTGCTATTTCATTTTCAGTATTAGAATCTTCATAAGCTTTTGATGCTTCTTTAAATCTTTCAGAATACTCTTTTGCAAAATCTTCATTTCCTTCGTATAGTTGTTTTGCCTTATTTGATAATTTTAGTAAACGCCTAGCAGCATCTTCTTTTTCCGTTTGAGTAGTTGTTTCATTTGTTAAAGTTTCTAATTTTTCATCAATTTCTTGTTGCATTTGTTCAAATTGAGAAAATCCCGATGATGATCTTTCTTCAGCACTCATTTGCTCTGTTGCAGAATAATATTTACCATCAAATGCATATCCTTCTATAGCATTGGCTGTCATTCCCTCTTGTCCTGCAGAGTTTACTATTCCTTCTAAAATTGTATATGGATTTTTTACTTGATAAATAGTACCATATACTTGAGTTGTTTCTTTTCGCGTTTGAGCTTGTTCTCTTGCACAAGAATGTGCCATACCAGCTAATAATACTGGTATTAATATAACAGGAATAATTCTTTTTGCTACCATATTTTTTTGTGTTTTTTCTTCTTTTTTTTCTTCTCCATTTTCTTTTACCGCTACTACTATGCTATTTTTTATTTCTGAATTACTTAATTTAGTTCCAACTATATCTTGTATTTCATTTTTTCGACTCATTGTTATTACTTTTCCACCTAAAACAAATTTTTTAGAAGAAACATCTATTAATTCTTTGTTTTCTTTACTATTTTCTTTATTCAAATCATCTTCCATATTTTCTCTCTCCAATTAAATATACATAACTAATTATAGTATAACATTTCATTTTATTTGTTTTATGTTTTTTACTAAAACTTATTGTTTTTGTTATATTTTTGTAACATTATCGGCTAAGCCTTTCTTTTATTTTATACAAAAAAATAAATGCAAACACATTCTTTTTGTATCTGCATTTATTTTATCACTTCATTTAATATTATTTTTATATTAATATTCTCTTAATTCACATGTTTTTAAACTAGCTTTTTCTAAATCATTTTTTTCTTTTGATATTCCATTAAAGTAATAATCAATTGCTCTAGCTACTCCACCATGAGTTACCAAAAGAACATTTTTTTCTTTATATTCTTTTTCAATTTCTTTCATACCTTCAAAAACTCTATTAAAAAATCTTTGTATATTTTCTCCATCTTCTACTTCTTTATTAACATTATACTCAAAATATTCATTTAGATTTTCTATTTCTTCTGTTTTCTTTCCTTCTAGTACTCCAAAATTTCTTTCCATAAATTTTTCATTATATTGTATTGGAATATTCATATTTTTATTAATTATTTGAGCTGTTTGTTTTGTTCTATCCAAAGGACTACAAATAATTAAATCTATATTTTTTTGTTCAATTTCTTTTCGAACTTCACTTGCTTGTTTTATACCAATTTCATTTAATTTTATATTTGTTTGTCCCTGAATCTTCGATTCTTCATTCCAATCTGTTTTTCCATGTCTTATTACATATATTCCCATAATTTTTCTCCTTTTAGTCTTCTAAAATTTTCCAACTTCCTATTTTTTCTGGATAAATTTTAAATTCCATTCTTTCTTTAGTTATTGGGTGCAATATACTTAAATAATATGCCCAAAGAGCTAATTGCTTTCCTTTTCCTCTTGTTCCATATTTTTGGTCACCATATAAACTATGATTTCTTGAAGAAAATTGTACTCTTATTTGATGATGTCTTCCTGTATGCAAAATAACTTCTACTACAGACAAGTTTGTTTGTTCATTATATTTTATAACTTTATAATCTAATATAGCTTCTTTAGCATTTTTTTCTTTTTGTTTTGCAATTCTACTCATATTATTTTTTTCATTTTTATATAAATAATCTTTTAATGTATCTTCATTTTTTTCCATTTTACCATCTACAATACAAAGATACTTTTTTATAAATTCTTTATCTCTTACTTGCTGACTAAGCCTTGATGCTGCTTTTGAAGTTTTTGCAAAAATCATAACTCCGCCTGTTGGTCTATCTAATCTATGTACTAATCCTAAATACACCTCTCCTGGCTTATTATATTTTTCTTTTATATATTTTTTTACCATACTAAGCATATCGGCATCGCCAGTTTTATCTGCTTGTGATGGTATGTTTACTGGTTTTTCTACTACAATAATATGATTGTCTTCATAAATAATTTTCATTTTTTCCTCTTTTTTCGGGCTATTAAAATAGCTCCTACATCTAAATTTTATTTATATATTATTTTTCCCATCTTCCATAAATTCCACATGGTAGAACTAATTTTGAATTTGTCATTGGAAGCCCTATTTCTCCAGATGTTATTTTTCCATTTTTATATTTTATATTTAAATATAAAATATTTTCTAAAACTTTAGATGATATTCCAGTTGTATAAGAATTTATTAAGAAAAATAAAGGATTATCTGATAATATTTTTGAACATGTCTCTACTAAATTTGATATATCATTTTCGAATTGCCATACTTCACCATTTTTACCTCTTCCATAAGAAGGTGGATCCATTATTATTGCATCATATTTATTTCCTCTTCTTATTTCTCTTTGAACAAATTTATTAACATCATCTATTATATATCTAACGGGTCTTTTTTCTAGTCCTGATGATACAACATTTTCTTTTGCCCAAGCAACCATACCTTTTGAACTATCAACATGACAAACTGATGCTCCTGCTGATAAACAAGCTACAGTTGCTCCTCCAGTATATGCAAATAAGTTTAATACTTTTACTTCCCTTTTTTCTTGTTTTATTTTATTAATCATCCAATCCCAATTAACTGCTTGTTCCGGAAACAATCCAGTATGTTTAAATCCCATTGGTTTAATGTTAAATGTTAAATTTTTATATTTAATTTGCCAAGATTCAGGAACTTTTTTATTATAATTCCAATTTCCTCCTCCTGTATTACTTCTACTATATCTTGCAAAAGCTTTTTTCCATTTCTCAGGGAAAGATTTTTCTTTCCAGATAATTTGAGGATCTGGTCTTATCAAATAAATATCTCCCCATCTTTCAAGTTTTTCTTCTCCTGCCATATCTAAGATTTCATAATCTTTCCAATCATTTGCAATATTCATAAAAACATTCCTTCTTCTAATTATTTTTACCATTAATATTTTATCATAATTAATTTAAGTTTACAATAATATTATATTTTTATTATAAGATTTATAAAATATAATAAGGATAGTTATAAAATTAACTATCCCATTATAAAAATCTATATTGTATTACTCTACAATATATCCACAATTATTTTACTCATTAATTGCTTTAATACTAATACAACAATTTATTAAATAACTGTCAGTACATGTATAAAATTATAAAGAAGCACTATTAATATAGTAAAACACACACTGGTACATGCTAAAAGAATTATTAAAAATTTATTATTTTTCATTTGTAAAACTCCTTCTTGTACAAGCTAGTATAAAATTATTATTATATTAGCTTGTACATTTTTTATTTAAATATATTAATATATATTCAAATAAAATGAGTTTTATTCCAAATTTTATAAACTTTCTTTTATGTTTTTAGCTAATTTTTTATTTATTCCTTTTATTTCAGAAATTTCTTCTATAGTAGCCTCTTTTATGTTTTTGATTGTTTTAAATTTTTTAAACAATTCTTCTTTTTTCTTTGGTCCTATTCCTTCAATTTCATCTAATTTAGATTTTGTAAGTTCTTTATCTCTTACTTTTCTATGATATTCAATAGCAGTATTATGCACCTCATTTTGAAAATTAGTTATAAAATTAAACAAATTTTCAGAAATTTGTATCTCATGTCGCTTTTCATCTATTAATGCTCTTGTCTCATGTTTATCATTTTTTACCATTCCAAATACTGGAATCTCTACATTATATTTCTTAATTCCATTTTTTATTGCTTTTATTTGAGTTATTCCACCATCAGCTAGTATTAAATCTGGTAATGTTCCAAATCCACCTTTAGGACTTTCTATCGAATGTTTTATTCTTCTTGTTATAACCTCCTCCATACATTTTGGATCATCTTGATTATAAACTGTTTTTATTTTAAACCTTCTTGATAAATTTCTCTTTACTACTCCATTAATAGCGACACACATACCAGCGACAATAAAATTACCCGAAATATTTGAAATATCAAAACTTTCTATCTTACTTGGAATTTTATCTAAATTTAATTTTTCTTTTAATTCTATTAAAATTTCTGTTTTATCTTTAACCTTATTTTCTAAAGTAATTTTACTGTTCATTTCTGCCATTTCTACAAAACGTAGCTTTTCACCTTTTTTAGTGTTTTTTATCTCTACTTTTCTTCCTGCTTTATTACTTAACCATTTTTCTAATACTTCTTTATCTTCTATTTCAGTTCTCATCATTATTTTATTTGGAAGTTCTAAACTTTTTTCATAAAATTGTTTTATAAAACCAGATACTATTTCTTCTTCTTCCATATCTTTTAATCCATCAAAAAAGTAATGTTCTCTTCCAACCATTTTACTTGAGCGTACAAAGAAAATTTCTATGCAAACAGATACTTCATTTTTATACATTCCAATAACATCTATATTGTTTTCTGAAATATTTGAAACCTTTTGCTTTTCTGTAATTCTTTCTATAGCAATAATTCTATCTCTTAATTCTGCTGCTTTTTCAAATTCCATTTTTTTGGAAAATTCCGTCATTTCCTCATTCATTTGTTTTATTATAATATCTGTTTTTCCTTCTAATAGCATAATTATTTGATCAATTTGTTTTTTATATTCTTTTGGTGACACATAATTCATGCATGGCGCTAAACATTTTTTTATATGATAATTTAAACAGGCTCTATCTTTATTCTTAAAATTTTTGCATTGCCTTATTTTAAATTTTTCCTTTATAAAATTTATCATTTCACGAGCACTTGATACACTAGGATATGGTCCAAAATATTTTTCTCCATTATTTGTAATTTTTCTTGTTATAAAAACATTTGGATAATCTGATTTTATATCTATACAAATATATGGATATGTTTTATCATCCTTTAATAAAACGTTAAATTTAGGTCTGTATTTTTTTATTAAATTACATTCTAAGATTAAAGCTTCATCTTCACTATTAACAACTATATATTCAAAGTGGTCTATCAAGGATACCATTTTTTCTATTCTTCTAGTTTTATTGTTTTTTCTAAAATACTGTCTTACTCTATTTTTTAAAATAACAGCCTTTCCTACATAAATAACATTGTCATTTATGTCTTTCATTATATATACTCCAGGCTTATTTGGAAGCTTTTTTAATTCTTCTTCAATATTAAACATAAACTTTACTCCATTATTCTATATAGCCTATATATGGCAAATTTCTTAAATATTCTTTATTATCTAATCCATAACCTACTACAAACTTATTTGGTATGTTAAATCCTATATAATCTATTTTTACATCAACCTGTCTTCTTTCTGGTTTATTTAATAAAGTTGCTACTTTAACTGAATTCACTTCAAATTTTAATAAATATTCCTTTAAAAATTTCATTGTTATTCCAGTATCTATAATATCTTCAACAATAAGAATATTTTTTCCTTTTATTTTACTTGTTATATCTTGTTTTATTTCAACCTTACCACTACTTACCTTTGCATTGCCATAACTAGATAATTTAATAAATTCAAATTCAGTTTTATTATTTATTTGTTTTGCTAAATCAACTGTAAAAAATACAGCTCCTTTTAATACACTAAGTATTAAAATTTCTTCATCTTTATAATCTTTCATTATTTCATCAGCAAGCTGTTTTATTCTTTCCTGAATTTTTTTTGCTTCAATTAATACTTTTATTTTTTCCATTTTTCTTCAACTTTCTTATTATAAATTATATATAAATTTTATCACATTAAATTTATTTTTCCAATTGTACTTGCTTATTTTTTTAAAATATATTATATAATATAGAAAGTGCATAAAAATCTTAGAAAGGAGATATTAAAAATAATTGTGTCAAAGCTGGAATAAAGCTTTATATTAGCGCCAGGTCAATTTTTATTGATGACGAGGTTAGAGTTTATCGAAATATTCGGCGGATACTCTATGGCATGACTATTGCCATTAAATATTAGGAAAAACTAATAGTAATATTAGAACAATACTAATAGGATAGTTTAAATATGCACTAAATTTATTTTTAGGAGGCATTTTTTGTGTGTGGAATAGTTGGATATATAGGTTCAAAAAAAGCTGAACCTATATTAATTGATGGACTTTTACGTCTAGAATATAGAGGATATGATTCTGTTGGAATCGCAACTCTAGAAAATAATGAAATAAAATTGGTAAAAACAAAAGGAAGAGTTAAGAATTTAGCTGATAATGAAGATGCTAAAAAATTAAATGGAACAATTGGAATTGGTCATACAAGATGGGCAACTCATGGAAAGCCATCTGTTACTAATTCACATCCTCATTTAGATAATAGTAATTCTATAGCTGTTGTTCATAATGGTATTATAGAAAATTATTCAGATTTAAAATTATTATTAGTTCAAAATGGATATAAATTTCTTTCTGATACAGATACTGAGGTAATCCCTAACTTAATAGATTTTAATTTTAAAAAATTTGATAATAAAAGCAGTACAAATTTTATTACTGCTGTAAAACAAGCTTGTGATATGTTACAAGGAAGCTATGCTATATGCGTTGTTTCAGAATATATTCCTGATTCTATAATAGTAATTAGAAAGGATAGTCCTCTTGTTATAGGAAAAGGGAAATTAGAAAATTATATTGCATCAGATATTCCAGCAATTTTATCTTATACAAAAGATTTTTATATACTAGATGATAAAGAACTAGCTGTTTTAAAAACAGATTCAATAGAATTTTTTGACTCTAATTTAAATAATATAACCAAGAATTTACAAAATATAGATTGGGATGCTACTTCAAGCGAGAAAAATGGATTTGAAGATTATATGTTAAAAGAAATATATGAGCAACCAAAATCTATCAGAGAAACTATTGGTTCAAGATTACTTGATGATTTATCTTGTAATATAGAAGATTTAAATTTATCTAAAGAGTATTTAACTTCTATAAATAAAATATATATTGTAGCGTGTGGTACAGCTATGCATGCAGGACTTGTATCAAAAAGTTTATTTGAAAATTTATGTAATATAAGCACTGAAGTTGATGTTGCTTCAGAGTTTAGATATAGAAATCCTTTAATTGATAATAAAACTTTATGTATTTATATTAGTCAGTCTGGAGAAACTGCAGATACTATTGCAGCACTAAAATTATCAAAGCAAAAAGGTGCAAAAACAATTGCTATTTCTAATGTAATAGGAAGTTCAATAACCAGAGAAGCAGATTATACAGTTTATACACATGCAGGTCCAGAAATTGCAGTAGCTTCTACAAAAGCATACACCTGCCAAGTTCTTTTACTTACACTTATAGCCATTTATTTTTCTGAAATATTAGAAATTAAAAATGAAGATTTGACTGAAATAAAAGCCGATATTTTAAGTCTTCCAAATAAAATTAATGAAGTTTTAAAATTAGATGATAAATTAAAGGCTTTTTCTCATTTAATCTATGCAGAAAAAGATATGTTCTTTTTAGGTAGAGGAATTGATTATGCTGTTGCTATGGAGGGTTCTTTAAAGTTGAAAGAAATTTCATATATTCATTCTGAAGCCTATGCTTCAGGTGAATTAAAACACGGACCTATTGCTTTAATAGAAAATGGAATAACTGTTATTTCAATAATAACAAACCAAGACTTAGCTTCCAAAACAATTAGTAATATTCAAGAAGTAGTTTCAAGAGGTGCAAAAACATTAGTTATAACAAATCAAGATTTAGGAAACCATAAATTTGATGAGGTAATACAAATTCCCGAAATAAATAAATTCCTATCTCCTATATTATCGGTAATACCTCTTCAACTTTTAGCTTATCATATAGCTAAAGAAAAAATGCTAGATGTAGATAAACCTAGAAATTTAGCAAAATCAGTAACAGTTGAATAAAAATATTAACGGATCGATGTGAACATCGATCCCTACACACAAAATTTATTATATTTTTTGTAGGGGCGGACGACTCTGTCCGCCCGTTATATTTCTTCTATTTTTATTTTGAAATGATTTTTTATTCAATAATTAATATTCTTCTTTTATTTTTTTTATCAAATACGCATATTGAGCTTCTTCTGCTTTAATTTTGTAAATGTAATAATCAACTAACTCTCCTTCTGCATAAGCCATGTTATTATAACTTGACATCAAATTATTTTTTACAATTTTTAAGCTATTTAAAAGTTCTTCTCTTCTTTCATCATCTGTTTTTTCAAATATTCTATCTTCCTTAATAAATTCTTCTCTCATATAATATTCTTCCTTACCCAAAATAAGTATAAGGCAAAAAAGAAACAAGTATTGCTAGGCAAATTTTGAAGAAAAACCGGAGGTGTACGTTTGTACATTGAGGCTTTTTCTTCAAAACTTAACAACGCAAGACGAAGTTTATTTTTTGTCTATTGGTCTTTTTAGAATATTTTATGCAGAGAATTTAAATTTATTCACATAGATATTTTTCAATTTCTTTCCAAACTTCTTCAGCATATATTTTTCTTTCTGAAGAAAATGGTAATATAGAACTATAAGAAATTCCTAGTATATTCTTAATTTCATTTACTTTTTCATTTACTTTAGTTACAGCAATTTTATCTGCTTTATTAGTTAATACTATAAATGGTAAATTTGATTTTAAAATATAGTTGTACATTAAAATATCATCATCAGTAGGATTATGTCTTATATCTAAAAGTAAAATTATTAAAGAAATATTTTTTCCATCTTCAAGATATTCTTCAATATATTTTCCAGAAATAATTTTTTCTTGTTTAGACATTTTACTAAATCCGTATCCTGGTAAATCCACAAAATAAAACTTTTCGTCAACATTGTAAAAATTAATTTGTCTAGTTTTTCCGGGGACATTACTTGTTCTTGCTAAAGCTTTTCTGTTTAACATTGTATTTATAAAAGAAGACTTTCCAACATTAGATTTTCCTACCAAAACAATTTCTGGTATATTTTTATTTGGATATTGCTTCTTACTAACTGCTGATATTTCAAATTTAGGGTTTTTAACTAACATTCTTATTCTCCATTACTTAAATTTATTTTTTGTATAGTATCATTAAAATATATTCCTATATTTCCTATCATTTCTATAACTTTATAATATTCATATAACATATTATAATCTAGTATATCCTTACCAATTGCAAGCTCGAAAAAATTATTTTTCCAGAATCTTATATAAATTTCATTTTTATATATAGTCATTTCAAAACAAATATTATACTTTTCTCTAAAATAATTAATTTTCTCAATTACTTCTGTTGTAAATAGTTGAAGAGCCTCTATTTTATTATCTGCATAAAAATCATAGTATTTTTCAAACTCAGCAGACTCTAATTCTACTTTCCTATCTTTTTCTATAAAGAATTGTACTTCACTATTATTTCTTATTTTTATTTTTGACAAATTACAATCTACATTTAATTTTATTCTAGAAAATACTTGTGCAGAGTCCCAACCATCTTTTAAAACTTCTCCTATTTGTAAATCTATTCCTTCTTTTAATGTTCCATTTATTGTATCTTCTGATACTATAAAGCCATCAAATCCGATCGTCAAACTCACCAAGCATATATACTTCTTTTATAATAGTTCCTTTAGGATTATATTTTAATCCCAAATCATATTCTTTGACTAACTCATTTATAACACCATACTTTAAAACTATTGTGTTTTTCTCTTTAATGTAAATATTCCAAAAAATAAAACATATAAAGAAAGTAATACATAAAATTATTAAATTTTTTTTATCGTATATAAAATCTATTAACATAAAGTAAGATGTACTTAAAACAAAAATACCTACTAAAAAAGTATATATATAGCTTGTTACTTTTATTTTTTTTAAATATTCATTATATTTTTTTATAACTCTTTCATATGCTTTATTAAAATTTCTCATTTGCTTCTCCTAAAGTAATTATAGTACATAAATTACTTTACATTTCTATATATTCATTTTTTCTATAATATCATTAAAATATATTCCTATATTTCCTATCATTTCTATAATTTTATAATATTCATATAGCATATTATAATCTAGTGTATTTTTGCCAATTACAATTTCAAAAGAGTTTTTCTTTTGAAATCTTATATAGATTTCATTTTTATATATAGTCATTTCATAATCAACATTATACTTTTCTCTAAAATAATTAATTTTTTCTATTACATCTACTGTGAAAAGTTTAAGAGCCTCTATTTTATTATCTGCATAAAAATCAAAATGTTTTTCAAATTCGATAGACTCTAGTTCCACTTTTTTATCTTTTTCTAGTGAAAAATTAACTAATCTATTATTTCTTATTTTTATTTTTGATAAAAAACAATCTTTATTTAATATTATTTTAGCAAATATTCCTTGGAAAACTTTTGTTTTATCTCTTATCCCAAGTTCTTCATTTATAGTTTCATTATATAGCTCAATTTCACCTAATTGCAAATTTATTCCTTCTTTTAGTGTTCCTTTTACAGTATCTTCTGATTTTATAATATTATAGTTTTGTTCAAAAAAGCCCATATCATATGTTATCTTCGAAATAGCACCATTAGGGTTATAATTTAATCCCGAATCATACCCTTTTACTAAATAATTTATAACACCGTTTTTAAAAATCCTTGTATTTTTTCCTTTTAATAAAATTTTATAAAAACAAAAACAAATTATAAAAATACTTACAATTAGAAAATGTTTATACTTAGATGGAAAATCTTTAAAAAAATAGTAATAAACAAAAGCAAGAAATACTCCAAATATAATTGTATATATATATGTTTTTACTCTTAATTTTTCTAAATATTGATTATATTCTTTAAATATTTTTTCATACATTTCATTGAAATTTCTCATTTGTTTTCTCCTAAATAATTTTACTTTTTACAAATTAATTTTTTAGTGCCTCCCATGTAATTCCATAATACTTCTGGTATATTTATACTTCCATCTTCTTTATAATTATTTTCTAAAAATGCAATTAGCATTCTTGGAGGAGCTACAACAGTATTATTTAATGTATGTGGTAAATAATTTTGCTTTTCTCCTTTTACTCTAATTCCTAATCTTCTGCTTTGTGCATCTGTTAAATTAGAACAACTTCCAACTTCAAAATATTTTTTCTGTCTAGGGCTCCAGGCTTCTACATCAACACTTTTAGCTTTTAAATCTGCCAAATCCCCACTACAACATTCCAAAGTTCTTACTGGTATATCTAAACTTCTAAATAATTCTACTGTATAATTCCACATTTTATCATACCATACATAGCTTTCCTCTGGCTCACAAATTACAACCATTTCTTGTTTCTCAAATTGATGTATTCTATATACTCCTCTTTCTTCAATTCCATGAGCTCCCTTTTCTTTTCTAAAACAAGGAGAATAAGATGTTAATGTATATGGTAAATTTTCTTTTTTCAATATTTGATTTTTAAATCTACCTATCATAGAATGCTCACTCGTACCTATTAAGTACAAATCTTCTCCTTCTATTTTATACATCATTGCATCCATTTCTTCAAAGCTCATTACACCTTCAACTACATCTTTTCTTATCATAAATGGAGGTATACAATAGGTAAATCCTTTATTTATCATAAAATCTCTAGCATAAGATAATATTGCTGAATGTAGTCTTGCAATATCTCCTGTTAAATAATAAAATCCATTACCAGAAACTCTACGTGCAGAATCTAAATCCAGACCTGATAAACTTTCCATTATATCTGCATGATATGGTATTTCATAATCTGGTACTAATGGTTCTCCATACTTTTTAACTTCAACATTTTTGCTATCATCTTCACCAATTGGAACAGATTCATGCATAATATTAGGGATTTTCATCATTTTTTCTTTAATTTGTTGTTTTAATTCCTCTTCTTTTTTCTCATTATCAGCTAATTTTTGATTTATTTCTTGAACTTCTGCTTTTTTATTTTCAGCATCTTCTTTTTTTCCTTGAGCCATTAAATTTCCAATTTCTTTACTAGCTGAATTTCTTTTCATTCTTAAATCATCACACATTAAAGTTAATTCTCTACTTTGTTTATCTAATTCAATAATCTCATCAACTAAACCTAATTTATGATTTTGAAATTTTTTTCTAATATTTTCTTTTACTGCTTCTGGATTTTCTCTTAAAAATTTGATATCTATCATTATTTACCTCCTATACTAATGAATATTTATAAATTAGCAAACAAATCGCCCTTAAGCTTTTATTTGCTTAAGGGCGATTATATCGCGGTACCACCTTTTTTTATAACTTATTTTATTACTATAACCTGTAACAACCCGGCCTATTTTTATAGGAACTCTTAGGAATAGATTTCATAAATAAATTTAATCTGTTTTCACCAACCACAGACTCTCTAATAAATTTAATTTATTACTTAGTTCTTAATCAAACGTTTTTAACTATTTATTATTTTATCATTTATTATTTACTTTTTCAAGTGTTTTTATTGCAGATTTTACATAAATCTTAATGTTCAGACCTAATTTTTAATTGTAGAGAAACTATATGTGTCGTCCTCGTGTAGACCCGTAAATTTTATTTTCACAGGCGGACACAAGGCCCGCCACTACAAACGTTTGCGATAAATATAAAGGATATTTTAATCTGAATCGTAACCATAAATTAATCTATTTTCTTTGTTATTGTTTTTAATGCTTTTTCTCTTGGCAATGTTACTACATGTCCACATTTTGTACACTTTAGTTTGAAATCTACACCAATTCTTGTTATCTCCCAAATTTTATTTCCACATGGATGTGGCTTTTTCGTCCTTACTAAATCACCAATATTATATTCCATTTTTTACCTCTTTCGTGTCAGGTCATCCCATTGTAACTACAGATTTTTTTATTATTTTATTTGCGGTTCGATGTTCACATCGAACCCTACATTTATTTATTCATTATTTGTTATTCTTCAATAAAACTTAAAGACTTGTCCATACATACAATATAATTTGACAAAATAATAAATATTTATTATAATAATAGTAGAAATAAGAAACCACAAAGTGTGGTATCAATAAAATATTTGTATTAAAAATACATAACTCTATTGATTGGCAGAGTTATGTATTTCTTTATATGTAATGATAATTAAATTCATCATTAACAAGAAAGAAATGATAGCAAAAGCTATATTTAAGAAAAGTGAAAAAGTAAGTAATTTTAATAGAGCTTCTTCTAACATACGCATCACCCCCTCTTTCTTTAAAAGATAAGATGATACCACATTCTCTGCTTATTCTTATTTCTTATAAAATTATATATTCTTTAACAATACATGTCAACATATTTACAAACATTTTTTCGTGTTATATTCTTTTAAGTATACTTTCTTTTCCTAAAACTTGCATTATTTCGTATAAATCTGGTGTATTACATCTTCTAGTAAGTTTAACTCTTATAACCGTGCTTATATCTCCAACATGTCCTTTATATGCATCTGGATTTTGTTTATATTCTTTAACTTCTCTTGCATATCCTAACTCTTCTGCTAAATCTTTCATTTTATTAAACCAAGTTTGCTTGTCATCATTTTCATCATAATATTTTTCAAAATATGTTTTTATTATTTTTTCAATTTCTTCTTTATCTGTAATTTTTTGATATTGATATTCTTCTTCTGATTTTTCAAATTTATCATCATACATATAAATAATAGAATCTTTCAAATCAGACCATTTTGCTATATCTTTTCTAGGTTTTATATTTTCTCTTTCTATTCCTAACACTTTTAAAGCATATTCTTTGTTTTCAAGCATTTCTACTAATTCTAAATCATACCTTTTAGCCCATTCTAAAGCTTCATTATATACTTTTTCAGCAGTAAATCTTGAAATTGTATTTTTAGAAACATCAAGCATTTTCACCATATCAAATAAAGCCCCTGCAACTCCCATTTTCTTTATATCAAATGTAAATTCTTCCATAGGTTTATCTGGATTTTGTTTTCTCCAAATTTCAAAGTTTGAATTAGCTATATTCATTAAATATTCCTTTACAGATTCTTTTGGAATACCAATTTCCCAATAGTATGCAGCATTAGCTTCTGGATCTTTTCTTTTACTTAATTTTCTCTTTGAATCTCCGTCTAATTTCATCATTGGGGCTGTATGAGCATATTTAGGAGGTTTAAAACCTAACGTATAAAATAATTGTAAATGCAATGGAACTGATGGAATCCATTCATCAGAACGATTAACCAAGTTCACTCCCATAAAGTGATCATCAATAGCATGTGCAAAATGAAATGTTGGTAATCCGTCAGATTTTATAATTACTATATCTTGATCATTTTCAGGCATTTCTATATTTCCTTTTATAACATCTTTATGTTTAATTTTTCTATCTGGATTTCCATTTGATTTAAATCTAATAATATATGGATCTCCATTTTTTATTTTTTCATATGCCATATCTATTGGCATATTTCTACATTTTGTCCACTTTCCATAGTATCCCGTTCTTTCTTTTGCTGCTTCTTGATTGGATCTTATTTGTTCTAAATCTTCCGGAGTACAAAAACATGGGTATGCTAATCCTTTTTCAATTAATGATTTTGCATAAGCTTTGTATATCTCTCTTCTTTCTGATTGTCTATATGGACCATAACTTTTTTCAGGAGTCCAGATAGATTCGTCTGGTAATAAATCAAAGTCTCTCAAATTTTCCATTATTTGTTCTGCAGCATTTTTTACTTCTCTTTTTTGATCTGTATCTTCTATTCTTACTATTGATACACCACCTGTTTGTCTTGCTATAGTTTGAGAAATCATTGCTTGCATAACTCCACCAATATGATTAAAACCAGTTGGACTTGGTGCGTATCTTGTTACTAAAGCACCTTCTGGTAGATCTCTATTTTTATATTTTTCCTCATAATATGCAATAGGTTTTGCATCTGGAAATATTAAATTTGCTAAATCTTTATTATCCATAAAATCTTCTCCCTTAAATCTATTAAAATATGTTATTTATTTTATCATAACTCAATCTAAAATACAATGTTTACAAAGCCATTTATTATGTTTTATTAGAACAAAAGTGGACTTCTTAAACATTTTATATTATTTAAACATTTTTAAAGTCCACGTATTTGTTCGCATGTGCCAAATTTTATGTAATAAAATTTGTGTACAAAATTGGCGAAGCCTTTATATAATAGAAAGTTCAACAAACTTTCCTATTACATAAAAAATACCAAGAATTTAATCTTGGTATCATTTATCTATACTTCCATTATTATTGGTAAAATCATTGGATTTCTTTTTGTTGTTTGATAAATATATTGTCTTAAATTATCTTTAATTTGAGTTTTTATAGTTGTCCAATCTGTTATTCTATTTTCTTCGCAATATGCTATTTGTTTTGCAATAACTTTTTTTACATCATCCATTAAATTTTCAGATTCTCTTACATATACAAATCCTCTAGAAATAATGTCTGGTCCTGCAATAACTTCTCCTGTAGCTGAATCCATTGTTAATACAATTATTATTAATCCATCTTGAGACAAATGTTGTCTATCTCTTAATACTATATTTCCAACATCTCCAACTCCCAATCCATCAACCATTACTTTTCCTACTTGTACTGATGTTGTAAGCTTAGCTTCTTCTTCATTTAATTCTAATATTCTACCATTTGTCATCAAAAATATATTTTCTTTTGGAATTCCTATCTTTCTAGCAGTTTCACTATGAGATATTAATTGTCTATACTCTCCATGAACTGGTATAAAATATTTAGGTTTTACTAAAGAAAGCATTAATTTTTGTTCTTCTTGGCAAGCATGTCCTGAAACATGAACATCAGCTAAAGAACTATAAACAACATCTGCTCCTATCTTCATTAAATCATCTATAACTTTTGCAACTAATTTTTCATTTCCAGGAATTGGTGTTGCTGAAATAATAACTAAGTCATTAGAAGTAATACTTACCTTTTTATGCTCTCCATTTGCCATTCTAGTTAAAGCAGACATCGTCTCTCCTTGGCTTCCTGTTGTTATTATTACTAATTGATCGTCAGTATAATTTTTAATCATATCAATATCTATAAATACATTTTTTTCCATTTTTATATATCCTAGTTTTATAGATGTTTCTATCATATTTATCATACTTCTTCCACAAACAGCAATTTTTCTTTTATTTGCAATTGCTGCATTAACAATTTGCTGAACCCTATGAACATTAGAAGCAAAAGTTGCAACCACTATTCTTTTTGTACAATTAAAAAATAGTTTGTCAAAAACTTCTCCTACTGAACTTTCAGACATAGTATATCCTTTTCTTTCGGAGTTAGTACTATCAGACATTAAGGCTAAAACTCCTTTATTTCCTAATTCTGCTAATCTTCCTAAGTCTATTCTTTCATTATCTATAGGAGTATAATCAATTTTGAAATCTCCAGTATGAACTACAGTTCCAGCAGGTGTATGAATTGCTAGTATTACAGCATCTGGTATACTATGACAACTTTTTATAAATTCTATTCTCATTTTTCCTAAATTTATAGTTTGTCCAGCTTTCACTGTTTTTATTTTGGTAGAATCTTTTAATTTATGTTCTTCTAATTTATTTTCTATTAATCCAACTGTTAGCTTAGTTGCATAAATAGGAATATTTATTTGTTTTAATAAATAAGGAATTGCTCCAATATGATCTTCATGACCGTGAGTAATTACTAGACCTTTTATTTTATCTCTATTTTTTTCTAAATATGCAAAATCTGGTATTACTAAATCTATTCCAAGCATATCATCACCAGGAAATGCTACTCCACAATCTACTATTACAATATCATTTTCATATTCAAAAACCGTTATATTTTTTCCTATTTCTTCGATTCCACCTAATGGAATTATTTTTAACTTTTGAGACTTAAATTTAAAATCCTCTTTAATACTTTCTTCTTTTTTAACAATTTTCTTCGTTTTTCTAGCTTTACTATTATTCAAATTAATTTTTCTATTTGTTTCCGTTTCTCTTTTAGAAAAACTTTTTTCATCTTGTTTTTTTGTTCTTTCTTCTTTCATATAATTTCCTTTCTTGTATATATTTAAATTAGCGAAATTTTTATTTAATTATAAAATTATCATACAAAAATAAGATTCAATAAAAAATGAATCTTATTCGGAATATTTTTATTATTTTTATTTTATAAATTACTACTTTTAACCTTTATATTATTATACAATTTTTCCAAATTATTCTATTTTGCAAAAGTTTCTATTTCGTTCCCACTTATTACAAAATATATTTTTTTATTATACTTTTTTACTTCCGAACATTTTTATTTTTATATTATAAATCTCATTAACAATCAGATAAATCCGATTTTCGCTAAAGATATTATACAATAATTTTTGCTAATTGTCAAATATGAAGCTCTTAAATGGATAAAGCAGTCCAAAATCGGACTGCTTTATTAAAGTTAATAATTATTATTTCTTGACAGGCGTTTTTTTACTTCTTCAACAAATTGAATTATGCTTTCTTCATTCGGAAATACAACTGAAAAACCAACTTCAATTTCACTTTTCTTAAAAAATTTGGGTTCTTCCGAGATAAGAATTCCTTTAAATTCTTCTGCTAAGGTTATTAATTTAACTGCAAAAAAAATCATATAGGATTCATTTTTTGCTGAAACTGATTCTCCAATTATTTCTACAATTGGTAATGCATCTTTCCGTAGAATTGTCCATTTATCTGGCTGTAGCATTATAAAACCCCTTTCCAAAAATTTACATATAAATTATTATACCACACTATAAGAATTTTTTCAACCTCTTTGTTATGTTGACTTATTTTTTCATTTCTTTTATCATTAAATCTGCAAATACTCCATACCCTATTTTAGGATCTTGAACTAATACATTTGTTACTGCTCCAACAAATTTTCCGTTTTGTATTATAGGAGCCCCAGAAAGGCCTCTAATTATTCCACCAGTTCTTTCAATTAGTTCTTTGTCTGTTACAGTTATAATAAAACTTTTATTACTTGAATCATTGTCATAATATATTTTGTCAATATTTATAGAATACTCTTTTGTTTCTGCTCCATTAATATTGCAAATTATACTTGCGCTTCCTGTTTTTATTTCATTTCTTAAAGCTACTTTAATACTTTTTGAAGTGTCAATATTTAAACTTGCCAAATTTGTTAAATCACCATATATTCCAAATATTGAATTTTTAGTTACATTTCCTATTGTAAGTTGATTTATTATACTTCCCTTTATTTCTCCTGGTTTTCCGCTTTCTCCTTTTTTTATAGAAACAATATTTGAAGTAACCAATTCTCCAGATTCAATATCTATCAATTTGTCAGTATCAGTGTCTGTTATTCCATGACCTAATGCAGCAAATTGTTTACTTTCTGGTTCATAATAAGTTATAGTACCTACACCAGTTGCAGCATCTCTTACCCATAAACCTAGTTTATATTCATTTTCTTCAGTTTTAGTTGGTATTATATTAGAGGTTAAAATACTTCCATCTCTTACTAAAGTCAAATTAATTGTATTACCATTAGAATTATTAACTTCTTTTTTCAAACTTTCTATTGAATCTATTTCAGTATTATTAACTTTTATAATAGTGTCTCCCTCTTTTATGTCAGCATTATCAAAAGGTCTTTCCATTTGATTATCCATGTTTTCTATTTCTGACATTCCAACAACTAGGACTCCATTTGTGTATAATTTTAACCCTATAATTTTACCAACTGGAACAATTTCTATATCTTCTAAAATATTTACAGATATTGTTTTTAAATCTAATTTTCCAAATAAACTCACATTAACATCTATTTTTTCAGAAGATGTTGTTGAAGTTTTTGAAGTAGATGTAACTTTTGTACCATATAAAGTTTTTATATAATACCTTTCTCCAGAAAGTAATGTTACTTCATCAGGTAAGAATTCTATACTTATAAAATATGCATATATAATTAGCATCAAAAAAATGATTAAAATATTTCTTAAAACTTTCATAAGAATATCTTAACCATTTTTGAAATTTTTATTATTTTTTAGAAACTTCTTCATATTATATAGTTTCATTTATAAATGTATTTTATAGATTTAACTTGAATTGTTCCTAATGTACATTCTATGTTTCCAGAACTTCCATTGTTTTCTATTTCAACAGTCTGAGTTGATTTGGTTGATGTTGAAATCATTTTTCCTGTTCCATTTCCTCCTATCTTTATTTCTCCAACGATTCCGTTCGGAGCTGTTACCTCTATTGTAATTTCTGCTTTTGATATATTACTATTCCAAGTTATTGAACTTCCACTAGTATCTATTTTTATTCCCTCATTTTTTGAATACTGTGTTGTTTTATATAGGTTCTGTCTTTCTTTTGCAACTGCTGTATAATAAGCTTTTTTCAAGTTAGACTTTACTGAGTTATTTTTATATGTAATACCATTTTCATCTATATCTTCTTCTATTCCCAAAAACGCCCTTAATTTTATTTTTTTTGAACTATAATTTGTATAATTATTTTGTACTATACAATCATAGCATGCTAAGTTTTTATGATCATATTCATATTCGATTCCAGTTGTTGTATCACCTTTATAAACATCATCATATTTTACCTCTTTTGAAACAAAAGAAATAAAATCTCCATCATATTCAGTCCCATCACTTTTTTCATTTAATTTTTTACAATCTAGTCTATGATAGTATGAAGTCTCATTATTAAATTCATTTGCTTTTACATAGTATATTTCTTCTGGTATTACTGTCATTTCATTATTAGTACTAGATATAATCGCATAATCATTAAAATTCTTTAGTCCACAATCTAATCCTTGAAGGAATGTTACTATTGATAATTTTTCAGTTATTTGTTCCCATTCTTCATCAGACAGTTGTGGCATTTCAAAATTTAATCCCTTAAACATTTCACTATAAGAAGATATTGCTAAATTCAAATTATATTGAATTGAGTTTTTTATAATATTATATTTATGATTATTAAATGAAGAGTCTTCATCCTCTGGATCATTAGAAGCATCAAAAATATCTTGTGTTTCATTTTCAAAATTATGGTATATATTATTCATATTTTCTAAAGAATATCCTATACTATCTGGATTACTAAAATTAATTACACTTTGTAATGTATCTCCTCTAACAAATTTCAATTTGTCATTCACCCAATTTGAAAAAGCTGTATTAGTTAGATAGTATTCTATTGCTTTTCTATTAGCTTTTTTAACTTCTTCTGTATCACCACGATCAGTATAAATCTCTATTTCATCATTTATTTTTATATTAATTTGATTATCTTCGTTTTCACAGTATTCTTTAAGTTCATCTTGCCCCATATTTGTCCAGTTTGGAATATTACAATCAGTTACTAAGTTTATATTTATATAATATCCTGATTTTGTATAATAAATTCCATCTATTATTCCTGAAACATTTATAAAATTATCTAATGTATAGTTAATAGTAACTTCGTCTGTTGCTTTTTTATATGTTGCTGAATATGGCATATATGATTTTAATACATAATCAGTTTTATTCATTGCTTTGTTTATATCTGTTGTTCCAATATCATCACTTTCATTTTGTTTATATAACAATGCTCCATCGTCTGAATATTTAGCTCCGTCAGATATTACTGTTTCTCCTTCTTTTTTTGTTTTTTCTAAAATTACTGGTATTTTAGTTGGAGAATAAATATAATATCCATCATATAAAGTATATAAAATTGCTGGTATATATGGTTGTATTCTTTCTTTATTAGCATTTGATAATCCTAAACTTGTTGATAATGTATTTACAAAAGTATTGGTTGAAGCATTTACTATGGTTCTTAATGAATCTGAAACATTTGATAATTCTTCATTTGCTGTATTCAATTCAAACGCAGACATTGCATCATTTGTTGCATCTATTAATGAATTTCTATATTTATTTTGTAATGTAACTGTTTCTATTTGCAATCCAAGATAATAAGATAATATTAATATCATTGGAAATACTATTATTATAAATATTATACCTAAACTTTGTAATTTCATATATTTTTATCCTTTTCTTTATTTTTGCAAATTTATTAATTGTAGTAGTCTATGTATACATTGACATATTCCTTTTTATTTTTTCGGATTGATGTGAACATTAGCCCTTATATATTTTATTTATAAAACAATAATTAGCAAAATTTTAATATACATATAAATATCTTTATTTTTTATAAAAATATTTATATATATATTTTTAGGCGAAGAAAATAATTTTTTCTCCGCCTAATTTTATTTATTATTTATTTTGATGCTGTAGCGGTAACAGCTCTTGAATGTTGCGCAGATATTTGGTAATTACTATTTCCACTAATAGAATAAAATACTCCTCTAATCATTTGAGCTAATGTTTTTCCACTATTCTTAGCACTAACAGATAAAATATCACCTTTTTTCATATTATATACTCCATTTGTACTTGATTGTAATTCACTCATTATTTGAGAAGTATACACTGAATAATAAACATTTTCTCCTATTACTGTGCCTTGTGTCCAAGCAGATTTTTTTCCAATGTTTTCATCTAATATTTTATGTTCTATTTCTACTTCATAAGGATTGCCTGTAGCATTTAAAGTACTTATCAAACTATTATAATTTTCTAATGTTATTTTTCCTATTGTACTTGAATTATCTACAAATTCATTTACTGCTGTCTGAACAGCAAGTTGTGAAACATCATCACTTCTTTCTGAAACAGACATAAGTGGAAACATAAACATTAATATAGCTGCTAATAATATTGCTACAACTGTTATTAATGTATCACTCATAAAATCCTCCTATTTTGCTTTATAATCTACTATTATTTTATTCTTTTCCTTAGTATTACCTGTTATTGACTCTATTCCATTTTCAGTTGAAATAGTTTGTCCAGAATACATATATTCAACAAAAGTTTCTTCAAAAGTTGTTGTGCCTAAATCATATAGTCCATTTCCTTCATAGCTAACTCCTATATTATTTATATATCCATTTTTTCCTGAAACATATAAATCAACTCTATATTTAGCATCTCTTGTTGTATTTCCCATCCATGGAGCTCCAAACAAATTTAGTTTACCACTGCCATAATTATTCATTAAAGCTTTTTCTTCATTTGTTCTATTAGATATTTTTTTACTAGATGCAATATACACTTTTCCTTCTATTGTTGTATCAAATATTTGTACTAATTCACCACTTTTATTATAAATTCTAACCATAAAGTTTTCTTTATAATATCTATATAAAGAATTTACAACTGTATCTATACTAACATTTCTTTTTGTTAATTCTCCTGCTGATTCACTAATTTTTATATTTTGATAATAATTTGTTTTATCTGAAAAATATATTAAATCTTCAGTAGTTGTCATTGCTTTTGAAAGCATAAAAGTTGTCAAAGAAAGAGCTATTACAAAAACAATAACAGCAAATGCAATTAATATGCTTTCAACAGCATTCTCCATAAATTACAATCCTTTCAGAAAATTAATAAGTTACTATTATTCTTCTTATTAATTCAGTACTTTCATAGTCAAAAGTTACAGTATACGTATGATTTGCTTTTATAGCTGTATAAGCATCATTTAATTCATCCATAAAGTCTCCAACACTATCACTCACTCCATTATAAGTTAGTGGGGTAGTAGCAGTACCAGTTCCATTTGTAGGATAAGTTAAATTAACAACTTTATGTTCCTCATCTTTATTTGTATTAGCATTTGCAATTAATTTTGTAATTAATGATTTTACTTGTGCACCTGATTGCTTTCCTTCATAATTTGTCCATTGAGAATTAAAAGCTTCTTTTTCTTGAGTATCCATTGAATTTATTCCACTTCTAATTGAATTTGTTGAACTACTGTATATGTACATTCCTATTGCAATTATTAATATTGATATTAATATAGCTCCTGCTATAATTAATGCTTTTGACGCATTTTCCATAAATTTTTCCTCCTTAGTTTTTTAATTATTTTTTATTTAAATTTTCTACTGTTTATGTAGAAAAATATTAAAGACTTTTTTTACTGTTCCTCAAAAATTATTGAAGAAATTTTTCCATTTTCATGATAATTTACTTCAGTGCTTTTAAAATTTATTGCTCCGAAGTACTTTGTAAAATCATTTATTCCTGCAGTATAGAAACTTTCCATAGGATAAGTATTTTCAGTAAATTTCATTTTTACATAAATTTTAATTGAGTTTTCACCATTTTGCACATATAAACCTTTTTCATCTTTTTGAACATTATTTTTTTCATTATTATCTATAGCTTTATTTATTAATGTTGTTATATCTGTTCCTAATACTGATTTGTTACAATAATATTCAAACTCTTTATTAAAATTTAATATTTTTTGTTTGCCTTTTTGTAAATCATTTATTTTTACTGCAACAATTATTATTATTACTATTAATAAAGTAGCAATCAAAATTAAACTTTTTTTCATGTTCTTATACCTATTATATCTTATTTTTATTTTTGTTTCAATTATTTTGTAAAATTTTATTGGATTATTTGTTTTATATTTTATTTATAAATTATAATTTAAATTCTTAGTCTGTTAAGAGCGAGCTCTTACAGTTTTTGTTGTTATTTAAATTTTTGTAAATATAATTTTATTAATTTTTCCAGAGTCCATGTCAAATTCTACCTCGCCTTTAAATTTATGTTCATAAATATATTTTCCACTATATTCTATTTGTTGACCATACCTTGTTATTAAGCTTGTTAGTTTTTCATCTCCTATATATCCTTTTTTTTGGCTTTCAAGGTTATCTAAAATGTATTCCTCACTACCCCTTATTACTACTAATTCAACTATCAAATAGTTTTTGTTATCAAACATATTTTGATTATTTATATCATACGCTAAATTACATGCTGTTACTACATCAAATATTGTATTATAGTTATTTTCTTCACCAGTTCTATTATATATAATTAACTTCGAATTATAGTCTTCTATTTGTTCACTTGCTTTTTTGTTTTCTGCTGTTCCCAACATTTGACCACCTTTTGCAAAGACAAATACAAAAGCTGTTAATATTAAAATTCCTATTAATACACCCGTCGCCATATATAAGGCTTTTGTAGTATTTTCCATTTTGTTCTCCTTTTATGTAGTTATTATATTTCTATTTCTTTAAAATTCATTTTAATTATTCTACCTGTATTTTTACTATTTTCTACTCCAGTACATTTAAATTTTTTATTTTTTAATGAATACGCATATGTTTCTAGTGTAGCAGTTCCCCATATTTTTATTGTATCTGTATTATTATTTCTTGCATTTCTCTTAAGATCTTTAACAGATTCTTCTATTATATATATATACATATTTTCATTTGTATCATTTCCAGCTCCAGGTACAATTAATTTACCAGAAATTATTTTATCATCATATATCTTTTCAATGTCTTCTTCTTTCATTCTTAATTTATTTGCAATTTCTTTTTTTACTTCTTCTCGAATTGAAGGTGGGCTAATTGATGAAACATTAACTTTGCTTGGATTCTTTTCAATTATTTCTCCATTTACTTCATCATATATATCATTGACAATTAAGGTTTGTTTTAATGTAACTGGTGTTTCTAATTCAATATCTATCAAGTAATTATCTTTTAAATCTTGTGAATATCCGTATTCATCTATGTATTTTTTGTTGTTACCATATGCTTTATTTATTACCGATATTAAGTCAATTCCATACATCAAGTTTTTATTATATACTTCATATTCTTTATTAAAGTCTGCTGTTTGTTCTAATGCTTCTATGTCTTCTATTTGTTGTTGAAATGGCGTTAGTGATCTAAAAAAATATGTTAGTGTCGCTATTATTACTACTGCTATTAATATTCCACCAGCCATTTTCAATGCTTGAGATGCATTTGTATCCATATTACAAATCCTTTCTTAAATATATACATTTGAAAAGCATATTTTATTTATTAAGACAAGTTTAAATTACTCTTTAATTAGTTTTATTTCATTGTAGCACTCATAGAATTAAATGCCTCAGACATACTTATCATACCAATTACACATAAAGGAATAATTAGGTATCCTACAAATAGCACTACCATTGGTGCAAAACCTATTGCTTTACCTATTAATGCTTTTTTAGAAATTAATCTATCATTTGACTCTTTTCTTTTTTCTTGGTAATAAGCTCTTTCTGTGTCTAACTCATCAAAAGCTTGTCTTATTGGTATTTGCTCTACTGCAGCTTGCAAACTTTCTACAATTCTTATTAATTTATCAAATGTTATATCATTTTTCAATTCTTCTAATGCTTCCCATGCTCCACTTTCATAGTTATTTACACATTTTGATATTGGTTCTCTAAATATATTTGAATATCTTTCTAGCCATTCTAGAATCATTTCAACATTTACTCTTTCAATTTTCATAAGCATCAATATTATTGTTTGAAATTGCATTACTTCATTTTCCATTTCCATTTGTCTCATTATTTTTTGGAATTCCAATAATAGTACTGGTCCATAGTATCCAATTACTGCTGTAATACAACAAATAAGTAATTCATACCATTTAAAATATGCATTTTGTACAGTTTGCAACTTTTCAAAAATTCTTTCTGATGCTTCTTTTATATCTTCATCTGATGAAGAGCCATATTCTTGTGTTTTTCTCAATTCTTTTTCTAATTTTTCTTCTGTCATTTTATAGTCATATCTATATTTATCTAAATATACATTATCTGACTCAGTTAATTTCATTGCTTTTTTTTCTTGAGATTCAGACATTGAACCTAATAAATTATAATCTGATGTAGGTTCTGTATAAACATAGTTAATAGTCATAAAATGAGTTATATTAAACAGTATTATAAACATTAAAAATGTTGCAAGTGCTACAAAAAGTCTATTTACATATAACCACTCTATTTTCAGTTTTGAAGCTGAATCCTTTAATAGTTTTACTATTTTTCTATAATCTTTTGTTCCTTGTTTAGGAATAAATAAGTCTACAATTTTCTTTACTATTTTCTTTTTATATATTTTTGCCTGCCATGGATTTTCTGTATTTACAGCTGTATTTACACTACCATTATCTTTTAATTTTCTAACTAGTATAAAGCATATAAAAGTTATAATTATTAATGCAACTTGAGCAATAAATCCTAGTGAGCCATTATAAAACTGTGCTGTAAATGAGAAATTACCAACAGCCCAACTTTTAACAGCTTCTATAGCTAAAATTGGTGCAGCTGCTATTATAGATAAACTTTGAAAAACATAATCTAATTTATCTCTTTTTAATATTTCTATTTGCATTTCTTGTGTTATATTATTTAAGTTTTTTAAATATAAAGATGCTCCATCTTTATCTTTTCTATCTCCAAACTCTTTTGTTAAATAAGAAACACCTGCGAATTCTTTTAAATAACTATTTGGTGCTATATCATAATATTTTTCTAACTCAGTTTCAGGGTCATCAGAAATTAATATTTCATAGACTCTTTCTCCTTGTCTTGAAACGCTTAACTCATCATTTTGTGATACATCATATATAGCTTCTTCAACCATGTTAAATTCATGATATGCATGTCTTATTTCTGCAAAAAAGTCTACTTGTTGTCTCAATAAATTATTGTCAATTTTATCAACCATACCTTCCATAATTACTTCAATAAAGAAGAATTCAAAAAGTATTAAGCTTAGCATTAATATAGTATTTTTATGTGTAAACCAAATAATTACAACTGTTAATATTATAGTTATAAAAAGGCATTTAAATAAAATTTGTGCTGCTTGCTTTCTAGTTACATATTCATCTTCCAAATTTAAAATTTCTAATCTTCTTCTTAGTTTTAATAAGTATCTTTTTATTAAAGGAATTTTAGAGCATTTTATATAGAATTTTTGATAGAATATTTCCATGCTAAATGCATCAGATTTAGTTCCTTCAACTAATTGAGCCCTATATCTTGAACTTTTAGTTTGCATTTTGTTTTTCAATATTAAATAAGCTATAACTACTATTGCAAATATTCCCAATGTTCCTAATATAATGTATAAGAATATATTTGAGTTCATTCTTTTGCCCATTTCCTTTCATAAAATTTATTTATTATTCATTTGTCTCATCATTTTCAAAATCAATTCCATCTAATAAAGAATTTCTTATCGGTTTCTGAACATCTTCTTCTTTTTTATCTTCTTTATCTTCACTTTTATTTATAATTTTTTTACTAATTCCTATAGTCTTTTTTATTATTTTGTCTGATAAATTATTTAATTGTTGTTTAGTATTATTTTCTTTTTTTATTGGTCTATCTTCTGATTTATCTATTGTTTTATTTATTGGTATGTCTATATTTTCTTGCATTTTACTTTTATTTTCTTCATTTACAGGCACTTTTTTTACTGCCTCATCTCTTGCTACTTTAGGAGGCTTTATTCCCCAGTTTCTTTCTAAGAATTCATCAAATTTTATAATATCATCATCATCCATATTTTCTCTCATTGCCTTAATATTAGGTTCTGAAATTGGATTTGAAAGAACATAAGAGTCATCAACAAATTCTAATATATTTTTATATTTATACAATTCTCTATTAGTTGTTTTACTAAAGAATATTGTAGCGTTATCAAAGAATTTGTTTATTTTTCCTTCTAAAGTTTTTTCTTTTCTATGGTCAAATGTATACTCATTTTTCTCTTCTACTGGTATACATTCTGTTATTCTTTCTATATATCTTCTTCCTCTAAAGTCTTTAACTAAGTGTATGTCAAAATTTAATACTTGAACAACCTGTTCTTCAGCTGTTTTTTCATCTTTAAATACACCTGTTCTTAGCATAGAGTTTCTAAGTGCTGTCACTAAGTTTGGAAATGTTTTAGCATGGTGAGTAAATAAAGTAAATTTAGATGCAACTTGTGCAGCCTGAATCATCCAAGATGCAACTGGGTCTGTTGCAACCTCACCTATAATATTAACAGAACCATCAGTTTTTTTCTGAACATCTAAACCTTCTTGTCCTGAAATTGTTTCTGTTTCTCTTAATGATAAAATATTTCTTGTTGGATAAATTTTCCTTAAATGTAATTCGAATGCAGTTTCTTGAATTCTTAAGTTCATTGTTTCATATATATTTTCAATCATTGCCATAAGCATTGTTGTTTTTCCGGCAACCTTGTTCTCCAGTAAGTGCTATTATTCTAGCACCTTTTACTAAATATTTTAATAATTCAATTGCTTCTTCTTTTCCATCAAATTTTACTATTTGTTCTAGAGTTGCTCTTTTGGTATCAAACTTTCTTACAAAAAATGCCCATGTTTCAGACATACTTGGTCTAACAACAACAACACGAGAACCATCTTTCATTTCATTTATTTTATATCCATTTGTATCTGATAATTGTCCTGGATTGTTATATTTATAAATGTTTTGGCATACTCTTTTTAATTCACTCTCTGTTCCAAAAGATAAAAATGCTAATCTTATAGATTTACCTTGGAAGAATATCCAAATAGAATCACAAGCTCTTGGAACTTTAGCTTCCATTGCCTGTTTCAAATAGTCTCCATCTGTTTGAGCAACTTGACTTAAGAAACTTTCTGGCAAACCTGAGACACCACCAGAAATACCATCTATATTCATATCTCTAATTTCATCTATACTACTATAACCTTTATACTGTTGGTAAATTCTTTGTACTACTATTTCTAATTTATCTGCTAATGTTAAATCAAATTTTTCTTTTTCATAAATTTCATCTATTTCTTCTGATGTTATAACATAACAAGGCTTAGTTTCACCAGATATAAATTTTAGCCTTGCTAAATCATATTTTTTTATTAATTCTGTTAAGGCTTCATAAGAAAATATTTTTTTATATTCATGTATTAATATGTCAAATTTATCTTGAGGTGTTAATAATGAAGGTATATCAAAAGGAATTGCTCTAGATATATTAGTTTCATCAACTCCATACTCTTTATATAACAAATCATATATTAATTCTTTAACATATTTTTTATCATTTACATCTCCATATGTACATCCTTTAAGAGCTTTTTTCAATTCATATTTTTTGTTTTTTCTTCTTTTTAACTCTTCTTCTGAAAGTCCTATGTCATATAAATTTATTTTTGTAATTTCATCTAGTCTTTTCTTTACATAGACTATCATTTTTTCTAATGTATATGTTTTATCGTCTACTTCTACTGTTTCTTCAACAAGCTCTTCTTTATTTTTCTTTATCATATGCGCTATTGTTATAAATACAATAACAACAACAACAAACATTAACATTATATTTGCTATACTCATATTTACGAGAGCTCCTTCCCCTAATAGTTTCTTAATTGTAATTCTTTTACTTTATTTAATATTCTGTTACAAGAATCATTTAGTCCCTTTAAAAATATATCATTTTTGTTCATTTCACTTTTTGAGAATTTTATTTTCAAAAAATAATCTGCAATATTTCCTTCTGAAGCGCATTCCATAAAATAAGAATTGTATGGAACATATGCAATCCCTCTTTTCTCACCTATATGTCTTGCAGTATTTCTTTCATTATAATTAGAAAATATGTTGCAACTTCCTAATAATGGAAGTATTTTAGGTTCATTTAATAATGGTATCTTTTCTTTTTTTTGTACAAAATTATTTATCATTTTTAAATTTTGCACCATTGTATAAACAACCACTGTAGATTTTTCTAATATAGCTTTGGTTGTTTCTTTTGTATATGTTTTATTTAAATCTACAAATACAAAATCATAATATTTATTTGCAGTAATAAGCAAATCTTTATACAGCATCAAAGATTTTTCATGTTCTTCTGGTATTTTAGTTTTTAATCCAAATAAAACATCTAATCTGTTTTTAAATATTATTTTAGTGTAATTTTTTACAATTTCTGGAGTAACTTTATTACTTGCTATTGCACTTACCAATCCTTCTGCACCTGATGATATATCTATTTTAGCTGTACTAAATTGGCTTAATACTTGTTGTTTTTCTTTAGTATTTTTTAAAAAGCATCTGTTTATTGTATCATCATCAAATGTAGCATCTACAATTAATACTCTTGTATTATGGTCTATGGCCATATATGTTGCTAACGCTACCATAGAAAGAGTTTGTGCACTTTCTTTTTCTCCTTCGCTCCAAAAGCTTATTATAGCCATCTTTAGTTTCCTTTCTTAAGTATTGTTTATCTATCTATATACTTCATTGCCTTTTTTACTTTTGATTTATCTTCATCACTTATAATTTCAACTATATATTGCAAACTATCTAAATATGTCGTTGTTAAACCTTTAAATTTTATTCTTGCCATTCTTTCATTTTGGTTTATTGTTTCCATATCTTGCAAATCTACAGGGAAATAAATTATTTCGCTATTCCATTTTAATAATTGATTGTTTGCAGTTAAATAATTCAAATACTCATCTTCTTCTTTTGTCATTTCTTGAGAGAAGTATATTTTTTTTACTTCTGTTTCTTTTAAAAGAGCTTTAAATACATTTACTCCTTTTCTCAAAGAATAAATATCAAAGCCTGTAACAAAAAAATTATCGTCAGAATTACTTATTCCATAATTTCTATAATTGACTGGCGAATCAATATCTATAATTATAAAATCATAATCTAATCTTGATTCATTATATTTTTCTATTTGTTTTAAATTTTCAAATCCAATTGCAATATCAATTCTTTCAAAAGTAGTTATATAGTTTGAGCTTTTTCCCATTTTAGGAAGAACATATTTTGTTTTTTTAGTAAGAGTTGTATCTACAAATAAAACTTTTTTTCCTAGAACAGCTAATATTTTAGATATATATATAATTAAATCTGTTTTATCATACCCTCCTATAAAGGCAATTCTTTTCATATGTTCCTCCAATTATTTATTCAGTAAATCCAATTAATCCTGTTCCTTCTAAAGATGTTACATATTCATTTCTCTTTTCTTGTATTTTTTGTACTTCTTCAGAGATTCCTGATTCTACTAATGAATCTCTTTGTTCTATATATTCTTGAAGAACTGAATTAATTCTATTATTTCTTTGATTTACTTGACTATCATTATATTTTTTAGCCAAGTCGTTTTTTGCTTCATTTACAACATTTGGATTATTTCTTATTTGTTCATAAATTTCAGCACTTATTGGATAAGTTTCCGTTGCTTTTTGTTGAATTCCCGGTTCTGTATATATAGTAGCAGATAATAACGAACCTGTTACTGTCCAAGCTTCAACAATAGCATTGTTTAAAGTTAAGATTTCTTCTTCTGTTACTTTAATCCATACAGTATTAGCGGTAGTTGCTTCGACTTTTTTCTTAGACAAAACTATGTAACTTTCTCCACTCGGAATCATAAACCTTATATCAATATAATCTCCATTTTTTAATTGAGATGGTAAGCTAATCATATTATATTCTTGCAATCTTTCATCATTAGAGACTCCATTACCATCTTGATATATCATGTCTTGTGTTATTATAGAACCTGCAGGAATATTAATTTTTGTTTTATACTTTATCATTTCTCCTGTTTCTTCATCAGTAATACTAAATATTGAATCATTTATTATATTTGAAGTATCTACTGTTGTTTGAACCATTTGTTGAACTAATACACCACTTGTTAGTTCTGTTCCTGATTCTAGATTTGAAGCAGCAACATAAACTTTAATTTGTTTTGATTCTAATTCTTCTTTTATTTCATTTATCTGTGTAATTTTATAAATTAAAGCTGCCACTACTAAAGCCATAATTATTAGAGCTAATAAAAAGCCTAAAAGAAACGAATTTTTTGCCCTTCTTTGCATTGGATTTGCCATTTTTTAAGTCCCCCTTATATTTTTATACATTTTAATATTATCTTTTATTATAATAATACCATTTTTCACTATAATAAATCAATCTTTTATTATTTTTGACATATAAATTTAAAGAAATTGTAATTTTTTTGTAACTTTTTTAAATTATAATATATCGTTGAATTGCTTCACAAACTCCATCCGAATTATTATCTTTAACAACGATATCTGCTATTTCTTTCATTTTCGAATTACTATTTCCCATAGCAATACCAAGTCCAGAGTTTTCAATCATTTCTTTATCATTCATATTATCTCCTATTGCTACAACTTCTTTTTGTTTTATATTTAATTTATCCATAAGATATTTTAATGCGGTCCATTTATTAACATTTTCATTTGTAACTTCCGTATAGAAGTATTCAATTGGAATTTCATCTGTACCATTTTTAACTTTTTTTCTAGACATATATTCTACTTCTAATATATCTAAATCTTTTATTTCATTTATTTTTCTTAATATACTGTTAAAAATAAGTTTATTTTTTTCACATATTGTAACTTTTAAAAATCTTTGCTTATCATTTTCTTCTATGTATTTAATAACATCAGTAACTATATTAATTTGCGTTCTTCTATTTTCTGGTTTTTTTAAATTTTCATTGTAATAAAATAATACATTATAATTAAGTGATTTAGTTACAATTTCTGTTTCAGTATATATATTATAATAAATGCTGTTTTCTTCACAAATTTTTGCTATCTGTAAAATTTTTTCTTTGCTTAAAAATTGATTATAGATTATCTCCTTATTTTTAATATCATATACAACTGCTCCATTACCAGAAATTAAATAATTATCCACTCCTAATTCTATAGCTAAGTTTTTTACTGAATCAATAGTTCTTCCGGAAGATAATACTACTTCAACCCCTTGTTTTTTTGCTTCTTTAAGTGCATTTCTTGTTTTAGGAGATACTTCTCCGTAAGAATTTAGCAATGTCCCATCTAAATCAATCGCTAATAATTTAAACATATTTTACTTCAAACCTTTCTCCTTAGTTATTTATTATTAATTATATCATTAAAACTTTTTTTTACAATATATTCTAAAAAAGTAGAAAATTTTTCTAAAATATTATTTTTACTATCAATTATTACAAATTTCTAATTAATAGTTTTTTTATTATTTTATTTACTATCAAATATTAAAGAGTGCACCTTTAAGTAAAGTGCACTCTTAACTATTTATAAAATAAAACTATTTATTTGCTAATGATTTTTCAGCTTGTTCTATCATCTTTCTAACCATGTTACCACCGATTTTACCAGCATCTTTAGCTGATATATCACCATTATAACCATTTTTTAAGTTAACTCCAACTTCGCTAGCTACTTCGTATTTGAATTTTTCTAATGAATCCATAGCTTCTGGAACTACTTTTCTATTTCCTTTTGTCATTTCTTATTTCACCTCCGAATAGTTATTTGAATATACATTTAACTTGAAATGCATTTTCATTATTATAATGCACCAATAAGAATATTTTAATCAGGAAATTTTTGGCTTTCTACTTTTCTGGTTCAACTAATCCAAAATTAACATTATCTTTTAATTTATAAATAACATTTACTTTTCCTGTTTCAATATTTATAAATGTCAAAAATTGATTATTTACTTTTTCTTCTAATATTAATTTTGCATCTTCTATAGAAATTGGTTTTATATCATAATTAATAACTTTTATTACTTCATTTTCAATATTGTTTAAATTTGAATTTGAAACTGTTTGCTTTATACTAGCTTCTTTTTGTTCTCTTTCTTTTTTAGTTTTTATTTTTCTAAATTGTCCTTCTAATATATCAATATTTTTATCTATTGAAGCATATAAGTCCTTTCCTTCTGTTACAGCTTTAAAACTTGTTCCTTTTGCTTGAAAATATATTTCAGCAATTTGTAAATTTTTTTCAGATTTTATTTTTACATTAACATCAATTTCTTCGTCTCCTAAGTATTTATCTAATCTAGGCATTTTCTTTTCTATGTAATCTTTTATTGCCTCTGTAGCTTTTAATTCTTTATCTGTTATTATTAAATTTATCATAAAAATTCCTCCTTTATTTTATTAATGTTCTTTTATTATATAAGTTAATTATAATAATTGCAAGTTATTTTGTTTTAAGTTTTAGAATTTATTCCAGTTTAAATTTTTCCTTTATTAATTTTAATTTAATATTTTTTTTCTAATTTTTCTTCTAAATAAATTTTTGATATTATCCCTAGCTCATTTATCACGTTATCAGGAACTGTTATTGAATATATTTTCTTTATATCAGATTTTATAGAATATATTACACTTTTTAAAGTTCCTTCTGACATCTCAATTGCACCTTTATCTGGTATTCCACAATTTTTACATTTAAATCCATCATCTTTAAAACTAAAATATTTTAAATTTTCTTTTTTTCCGCATATAGAACATTTATCTATATGTGGTGTAAATCCTAATATTTTCAATAACCTAAATTTAAATATAGATAAAACTAAATTTATATCTTTTTCTTTTTCTGAAATAGTATATAAAGTATTTAAGTATAATTTTAGAATATTATAAGTATTTTGGTTTTCAGTTGTAACATCATTTATTATTTTTGTAATTTCTGAAGCTTTTATTAATTTATCTAAATCATTTCTTAAATTATAAAAAGCTTCTATTGGTTCACATGAATTAACAGAATATATTTCACTTCCCTTATACAAAAGAAATTCGCTAAAGCATAAAAATTGGGTACCCGCAAGCAAGAGACTTTTGGTTCTTCTTGCCCCTTTTGCACTGCACCCAATTTTTCCATTTGGTGTAAGAATTGTAATCATTTTATCAAAATCATTCATATTATTTTCTGATATAACTATTCCTTTTACCTTGATTTGTCCCATCTAAATTTTCCTTTGCCAAATTTTCTTCTATATTTTTAAACTTACTAAATTCTAAATAAGTATCTATATTACCTGTATTTTTAAACGTATTCCATGCAATATTTTTTATCATGCTTAAGTTCCAGTCCTTTCTTGAGATTTAATGTGACTAAAGTAAAAATACTCTATAAAAAAATTTTATTTTTTACTCTATTCAACTCTCAACTTTATCTTTTGTAATTTTAAAAGATTTATACTGAATTATATATTTTTAAATTTTTTTACAATTGAATCTTTTTCTTGCCAATCTTCTTTAACTTTAACCCAAATTTTTAAATTTACCTTTGTATCAACAATTTTTTCAATATCTTGTCTTGCATAAGTTGCTATTTTTTTTAATAAATTTCCACCTTTACCAATTATTATTCCCTTATGAGATTCTCTTAAGCAATAAATTATAGCTTCTACGTCATAAATATCTTCATTTTTAGAAGTCTTTCTTAATTCAAATTTTTCTATTTCAACATAAATTCCGTGAGGAACTTCTTCATTTAGTAACTTTAATGCTTTTTCTCTTATTATTTCCTCAGATATTTGCCTTACAGTTTGGTCTGTGTATTCTTCATCATCATAATATTTAGGACCTTCTGGCAAGATTTTCAAAATTTCGTTTATTAATTCTTCTGTACCTTGATTTTTTAATGCTGATACTGGAATTATTGCTTCGAAATTATATTCTGTCCTATACAAATCAATAAGCTTTAATAATTTTTCTTTTTTAACTAAGTCTTTTTTATTTATAACTAATATACAAGGTTTTTTAGACTCTTTTATTTTTTCTAAAATTAATCTATCACCTTTTCCGATTTTTTCTGAATCGGCTTCAATTAAAAAAACTAAAGCATCTACTTCCCCAATCATTCCAAAAGCTGTGGATATCATTGTTTCTCCCAATTTAGTTTTTGGTTTATGTATTCCTGGGGTATCTGTTATTATTATTTGAAAATTATCATCATTAATTATAGCTTTTATAGCCGTTCTAGTAGTTTGAGTCTTACAAGTAGTTATTGCAACCTTTTCTTTTACTAAAGCATTTAATAATGTTGATTTTCCAACATTTGTCCTTCCTAATAAAGAAACAAATCCAGATTTAAATTTTTCCATAAAATATAATTTCCTTTTTAAATTTTATTCTATTACAATATTTGAATCCTTTGGACAAATATTTATAAAAGTATTTCCATCGTTTATTTGTATACTGTTTCCATCCACATCTATATATTCTGTTTTACTAGTTCTGCTATCTTTTTTACATATAATTTTTATAGCTTTTCCATTTGTAATGTAATATCCATTTAAAGATCCAATATTATTTAATCCTTGTCTTCCTTTATTTTCTCCATCATTTAATGTATAATTTTCTGCCATTGTTAATATTATATTTTTTGCAGAAAATACTTCTCCTGTTGTTTCATCTTCTTGTTTTTTTCCTTTTGAATATTTTTCATATCTACCTGTTTCTTGGTTGTAAACATATTGTACTTTATTTGAAGAAGTATACGGAATAGTAACTTTGTTAGCATTTATTGCTAATTCATTGTCATCAAAATTTATTTCATCTGTAACATAATTTAATACACTTGATTTAGTCGATGTTATTCGATAATTTAGTTTCTTTGAAATACTTAATAAACTTTCTGTATTTGTATATGCATTATGAGGTTTTGATTTATTAGAATTTCTCCAAAATAGTGCTCCAGATTTTTTTACTGTTCCACTATCATAATTTTGTCCATTTATATTATCAACTTTTAAATTAGATATATCAGATTGTGCTTGTGGACTCCAACCTAGATGAGTATATATTGCATCATTTTCTAATGCATAGTCTAAAAAATAATGTCTAGCACTTCTTATTGGACCTATAGAATCACAAGAAACTCCTTTAAATAAGGCCATTAATCTAGTTTCTCCGCCCTCTACTATTATCTCATATACAATATATGCTTTATTTATAGAAGCTTGAGGCCATGCATTCTTATTATTATCTATCATAACTGCTATTGGTCTATCTTCTCCAGAGAATATTTTAACTTCTGGCTTTTTTATATTTACTTCTTCTTCTATTTTTGATTCATTTAAATTTTCATTTTTTACAGGAATTAACTTAGTATATGCAAAATATGCGCTTATTCCTAATATTATAATTAATACTAAAATGATTAAAAATACTTTTACTTTTTTATTCATATTTTCTCCTATTTTATTACGTTTATAATTTTATCTCCAAATATTATTAATCCAACTATTATAGAATTTATCACTGATATTATGACTGCACCAGCAGCTACATCTTTAGCAATTTTTGCATTTTCATTATATTTTTGTGTTATTAAATCTACCGTCTTTTCAAC
>JBJFFD010000042.1:0-28583 GCA_051891335.1 Candidatus Scatovivens sp. | reverse complement strand
TGTAAAATAATCTCAAATAAGTATTGATAAAAAATTTTGTAATTGATATAGTATAATAAGAAAAAATAGATTTTAGGAGAATATTTTGAAAGATAAAATCAAACATAAAGAAAAAAATAATGTGATTTTAAAAAGATTAGCTATAACTATTATTATGATTGGTGTTGTATTTTTTGTGGCTATTTATACTACAAATGAGGATGTAAGAAGTTATATAAATAGAAACATCTTAAAAAATGAACTTACAGAAAATAGTATTAAAGCAATAGAAATCAGTTCAGAGAATAACTTAGATATATATGCATATAGCAAATACATTACAGTGTTTGGAAAGAATGAACTTAAATTATATGATTCGTCTTCTAACAATGTAAAAACATTAAATGTAGAAATATCAAAACCAATAATGGCTTCAGAAGAAAACTATTTGTTAATAGCAGAAAGTGAAGGAAAAACACTATATTTGATAAAAGACACTGATATAGTATGGAAAGATGAAATAGATGGAAGTATTTCAAAGATAAATGTTAATGAAAACGGATATGTTAGTATTATAGTGAAAAATAATACATATAAATCTATAATATATGTATATAATCCAGATGGAACACAACTATTTAAAAGATATATATCATCAACCTTGGCAATATCAACAGATATATCAAAAGATAATAAATACTTAGTTTTTGGAGAAGTTGATTATTCTGGAATAACCGTAAAATCAAATGTAGAAATTATATCAATGGAACTAGCTATTAAAGAACCATTAAATTCAACAGAAAAAAAGTATAGTGCAGAACAAGGGAAAATCTTAATAGATGTAAGATATACAGATAATAATAAAATTATTGCAATGTATAATGATAGCATAATAAGATATTCGGGAGATGAAGAAAAAGAAATTTTTAAAATTGAAAAGGAAAATATTTTTGTAGATATTGGATTGCAAAATAATATAGTTTCATTTGCAAAAGAATCTTCTGGAATGTTCTCTTTTGAATATAAAGTAATTATAAAAAATGAAGAAAGCGAAAAAGAAAATATATATGTATTGAATTCAAGCATACCAAAAAAAGTAATAACAAATAAAAATGCAATAGGAATGAATTTTGGTACAGAAGTAAAAATAATAAATTCAAATGCATGGTTATTAAAAGAGTATAAATCAAGTAAGCAAATAAAAGATTTAGTTTTAGGAACAAGTATTGCAGGAATTGTTTATAAAGATAAAATAGAAATAATTAGTTTTTAAAATTATATAAAAAGGAGATGTAAGATATAATGGGAAACATAAATTGGGTTAGTATAAGTTCAATAATTGTAGACTTAGTAATACTTTCAATTTTAATATCTTGTACATACTGGGGGCATAGAAAAGGATTAACATCTGTAATATTTAAAATATTAACATTTATAATATCTATAATAATAGTATTTATATTATATAAACCAGTAGCAAACTTTGTAATGGAAAAAACTCAAATAGATGAATGGTTAAATGTAAGAATTGCAGAGACATTAAATGGAACTAAAGTGGCTGATGGAGAACTAATAAAAGAAGAAGAAACTAATTTATCAAAAACAGTAGTGCAAGTTATAAATTCTTTAGTAAAAGAATCAATAAATAATGCAAAAGAAAGTGCAGTTACTTATGTTGCAGGAAGACTATCATGTTTTATGATATCCGTTCTTACAATGATATTTTTGCTAATAATAACAAAAATTTTATTAGGATTTATAAAAGGAGTGGCCGAACTAATAGCTAAGCTTCCAATAATTAGAATATTAGATAAATCTGGAGGACTAGTATATGGATTTATAAAAGGAATTATAATAATTTATTTAATTCTTGCTGTCTTATCAATATTATCTCCACTAATTTCAGATTCCAGAATATTAAATGCAATAAATGATTCAAATATTGGTTCAAGATTATATAACAATAATATATTATTAAAACTAGTGATAAAATAGAGGTAATAAATGGAAAAATTTATAGAAAAAAATTATAAAAAAATAATACTAATAATTTGTATTTTAGGAATTTTGCTAAGAGCAATATATATAATAGAAAAGCCGATAAGAAAAAATCAGTATGATTGTAAAATATGGGAGTTATATGATTTAGAAGATTATGAACAAGTATATGAATTAAATGAAAAAAATATAGGAAAAGCTGGACACATGTATTATATTATGATTCTTTATAGTACATTTAAATTACCCGAAGGAGTTGGCGGACAATATTATCATCCACCATTACACCATTTTATATCTGCAATGTGGCTAAAACTAATGGATGTATTTCCATTAAATGCAATACAAAAAATAGAAAGTTTGCAAATTTTAAGCTTTACATATTCTATTTTAATACTAATATTTGTATATAAAATTATTGAGAAAACAAAAATAAATGAAGTTGGAAAATGTCTAACAATGCTTTTATTAAATTTCTTTCCATTATTTATATACATGTCTGGATTTATAAACAATGACATATTAATAACGTTATTTATAGTATTAAATTTATACTATATTATAAAATGGGATGAAGAACCAAATATAAAAAATACATTAATGATATCATTCACATTTGGATTAGGAATGATGACAAAAACATCAATGGCAGTAATGAGCTTACCACTAGCATTTGTTGTTTTAAAAAAATTTATTATTAAAATCCAAAATAAAGATAAAAAATTAATAAAGAAAATAATATTTGAATCAATAATATTTATTTTAATAGCAGGAACTCTAAGCTTATGGTTTCAAATAAGAAAACTTATAAAATATGACTCTGAAATGTTGGCAATACAACAACCATATGATTATTTTTATTCAGGAGATGCTCCTTTTTTAGAAAGATGGGGAGTAATAAGTAAAGATATATTAAAAAATAAAATATTAATAGAAGATAAAAATATATTTTCTTATATAATAAACTCAGCGTTATATTGCTTAACGGAATTTACAAATATATCTAGTTACATAGTGAAAGAATTTACAAATATATCTAGTTACATAGTGAAAGAATCTACAATTATATTGGGATTTATTTCATTAGCCGTTATAATAAAAAATATAATTAAATATAGAAAAAATAATGAAACTGAAAATATTTTAATAATAACATTTATATCTTGGATTTTAGGATTTATAAGTTTTAATATTTCGCTTCCATATAGTTGTACAATGAATGCTAGATATATAGGTATAATGTTTATGATAAGTATGATAATGCTAGGAAAAAGTATATCCGATTGTAAAAATAAAAATTGGGCATATTTTATATATGTATTATCAGGACTGCTTTGCGTATTTTCTAGTTATATAGTTCTTTTATAAATTAGATAAGTGGTTCGACTTAGAATCGAACCACTTATTAAAAATAAAAACATTAATTTAAAATATTCAAGTTCTAAAAACAGAGTATATATCATTGCTATTTTTTTTCTTACGATTTTTATTCTTTTTAGATTTCTTTTTTCCACCTTTAATATTAGGATAAATTATTAGCGCCAAGATAATAATAACAAGCCCAGCAACAATTAAAATTACACTAACGTCAGATTTTTCAACATCACTTCCAGCAAGTAAATCAGAAGAATATTCAGTGTCGTCTACTACATATTTAATGGTTCCAACAACGTCTCCTTTAGAAATAGGAGCAATTAAATTTTCTTTCAAAATAATTTCAGGAGAAATTTGATTCACATCTGTAGTTTTGTTATTAACTACTGTTATATTATCTTTTACTAATAAATCTAAATTTTTAGTATCACGAGTCGCCTTTGGAACTTCAATAGTATCAGCAACATTATTGGTTTCTTTAATTTTTGTTAAAGTAAAATTATTATATCCATAATCAAGTAATGAAATAGTATCCAAATATCTTACACTAAGCCCAGTATCAGTAAGGCCAGCATCTAATACTACAGAGATAAATTCTAGGCCATCTCTTAAACTTCCGGCTATTAAGCAATTTCTAGCTTGAGAAGTATAACCTGTTTTAATCCCAATTGCATTTTTATAATAATAATTATCTGCTCTATTATTGTTATTTACAATTATTAAAGAATTTGTATTAGAAAAAGTTCTATCTTCATTTTCATATTTATTGGTTGCAGGCAAGGTATAAGAGGTTGTAGAAACAATCTTTCTAAAAGTCTCATTTTTCATACAATATTTTGCTATCAAAGATAAATCATAAGCGGTAGAATAGTGATTTTCATTATGTATTCCGTTTGGATTAACAAAATTAGTACTTGTACAACCTAATTCTTTTGCCTTATTATTCATAAGCACAGAAAAATTTTCAACAGAACCAGAGATATGCTCTGCTAAAACAACAGCAGTATCGTTAGCAGACTTAACCATCAAAGCATAAAGTAGGTCTTTAATAGTTAATTGTTCACCAATCTGTAAATTAGCAGTAACATACCCATTCGGAATGGATTCTAGGGCAGAAGCACTTACAGTAGCTACATCTGAAAGTTTACAATTTTCTAAAGTGAGAATTGCTGTCATTATTTTAGTAGTACTTGCAGGATACATTTTTTGATAGGCATTTTTTTCATAAAGAATTCTTCCAGTAGAAGTTTCAATTAAAATAGCAGCACCAGAATTAATCTCCGTAGTATCTGCAAAAGCAAAATTCGAAAAAACAATACTAATAGTAAAAAATATAAAAAAAATAAAAATAAATTTTCTCTTAAATTTCATTTAAAGAATCTCCATATTCAAAATAAAATAATATACAACAATATATAACAAAATTATATAAAAAACAATAAAAAAATATAATGAATAAATAAAAAATAAATTGTAGGGGCAGACGACTCTGTCTGCCCAGAATAAATAAAAAAATTGTAGGGGCAGACGACTCTGTCTGCCTAAAATAAATAAAGAAAGGAATTAAAAAATGGAAAAAAATAAAATAATATCAATATTAATTGCAATATTTATAATAATCCTAATAATAGGAGGAATATTAATACACCAAAAAGAGAAAGAAAATGAATTAAATTATTTTGAAATATATGATACAAGCGAAGCACAAGACACAACAGAAACAGTAAAAACAATAAAAATACACATATCAGGTGAGGTAAATTATAAAGGAATACTTGAATTAAAAGAAGGAAGTAGAATAAATGATGCAATAAAACAAGCAGGAGGAATAACAGAAAAAGCAGACATAGATAAGATAAATTTAGCATATGAATTAAGTGACGGACAAAAATTATATATACCGAATATTAATGAAAAAGAAAAAAAGGAATATATAACAGAAGATAGTGGAATAGAAATAGAAGAAGAAAAAGAAGAAAAAATAAATATAAACAAAGCAACACAAACAGAACTAGAAACTCTTCCAGGAATAGGACCATCATTAGCATTAAAAATAATAAGATATAGAGAAGAAAATGGTAAGTTTAATAATATAGAAGAATTAAAAAATGTAAAAGGAGTGGGAGAAAATAAATATGAAGAAATAAAAGAATTAATAAAAGTAAAATAATATATTTACATTTATTTAAAATAATGATAACATAACATCAATTGTAGGGGCTGGCCTTGTGTCAGCCTGAAATAAAAAAACAAAAAAATAATTCATGTAGGGGGCTCACTCCGGGGCGACTCGCAGAATGAATAAAAGGAGGAAAAAATGGATAAAGTTGAAATAGGAAGAGTATATAGACATTTTAAAGGAAACTATTATTTTGTAGAAAATGTAGCACTAGATTCAGAAACAACAGAAAGAATTGTAGTTTATAAAGCATTATATCCAAGAAAAGATAATCAAATATGGGTAAGACCAGAAAAAATGTTTTTAGAAGAAATTCCAGAAAGAAAAGACAATATAACAGGACAAAAACATAGGTTTGAATTAGTAGAAGAAATTTCTAAAAATTATATAGAAAAATGAAAAAATTAATCAAATTATATCAAAAAATGTTTACAAATATAATTTTATGTGGTATTATAAAATTATACAGATAATGAAAAAATTACATTTTTAATGTAAAAGGAGGAAAAAATATGTTAAAAAAATCAATGAAAATAGTAGGTATATTGGCTATTATTGCAATAATAACAATATCATTAATGCCAAATGTTTTTGCTAAGCTTTCAACTGGTTTAGACTACGATAAAGCTCAATTACAAGCAACTACTGGAGGAAGTGTATATAATGCTACAAGTACAGTAGTTAACACTGCTTTGGGTGTTATACAATTAGTTGGTATGGGTATAGCAGTAATAATGTTAGTTGTATTAGCAATAAAATACATATCAGCAGCACCTGGAGACAAAGCAGAAATCAAAAAACATGCAGTTGTGTATATAGTAGGAGCTATAGTACTATTTGCAGCAGCTGGAATACTACAAATTATCAAGAACTTTGCTGATAGTTCTTTAAATAACGTGTCATAAAATACTAAATTATAAAAGATAAGAGGGTTCATATTTAAACTATGTTTTAAAAGACTGAGTTTATTTTATGATATCCTCTTTTATTTTATCAAGAAGTATATTAAAAGTTGAATTTAAATAATTTAAAAAAAAATAGAATTAGTTACCTTAAAATTTGATTAATAATTTTATTGTAAAAATATTTACAATAAAAAATATATATATTATTATATAATTATAAAAGAATATTTTAAATTGAGATAAGAAAGGAGAAAAAATGGCACAAAAACTTACAAAAATGATTATAATGATGATATTATTAAGTGTATTTTTAACTGCTATTGGATCGAATTCTTTTGCTAAAATGACTAAAGTCGAGACCGGTTTCACTACAGCAGAAGGAAAAATATCTCCCAATAATACATCTAACATATATGTTAAAACAAATGATGTTGTCAATATAGCAATAGGCGTTATGCAATTAGTAGGAGTTGGAATAGCTGTTATTATGTTAATTGTTTTGGCAATTAAATATATGTCTGCGGCACCAGGAGATAGAGCGGAAATAAAAAAACATGCAGTAGTATACGTAGTAGGAGCTGTAGTACTGTTTGGAGCGGCTGGAATATTAGAAATAATAAAGAATTTTGCTTTAAGTTTGGCATAATAAAACTTTACAATTTTATTAATAATAATTAAAAAATTATTTTATAGTAGTATAGAATTCATTTATAGATTTCTATACTTTTTTGTTGAATAAAAAACAGAACAAAATATAATTTTTTACAAATTTAAGTAAAATAAAACAACATATTTTGAAATTTAATTTTTGTTAGTGTTGAAAAAAAAAGATATATATATTATAATTAATATAAGAACATTAATTTAGGAGAGATATATGAAAAAAACAAAAAAAATTGTAAAAAATATTTTATTAATATTTTTAATTATTATAACAATTCAAATGTTTGCTTATCAGATACACGTGAAAGCTGCAAGTAGCGTAGACGATACCGCAATCGATATAGATAGTTTTGGTGGAAAAACAACAACTGTGACTAAAAATGAAGCAAAAGCTTTAAATATAGTCTTAGGTGTAGTTCAACTAGCTGGAGTTGGAATTGCTGTTATAATGATAATATATTTAGGAATAAAATATATGGTATCTTCTGTATCTGATAGAGCAGAAATAAAAAAACATGCAGTTATATATGTTTTAGGTGCTGTTATCATGTTTGGCGCTGCTGGCATAGTAGAAATCATAAAAACATTTGCGTTTAGTTTGAGTGAATAATAAGGAGAAATTAAGATGAAAGCATATAGAATAACAAGAATCATTTGTATAATTTTATTAATGATAATTATTTTTGGGAACATATTTAATATAGTCGAAGCAAGCTCAGCTATTAGTTTATATAATGGCCTTGCTAACGATGATGAGACAGGACAAGGTATTAGTGAAACTCGAAAAATTATAGGAAGAATTATAACAATTGTTCAACTTTTTGGAGTATCCATATCTGTTATTATGTTAATTATTTTAGGCATGAAATATATGATAGCATCAGCCGGAGATAAAGCAGAAATAAAAAAACATTTAACAACATATGTAGTAGGAGCGGTCGTTTTATTTGGATCTGCTGGAATACTAGAAATCGTAAAGAATTTTTTTATAGATGTAACAGGATAGATGTAATAGAGGAGGAATGATGTATGAAAAATAAATTAAAAAATATTTTTATAATATTTTTAATATTGATGATACTATCATCAACTCTTGCAGCAATGACATATTGTGTACGAGCTGATGACACACAAGATATAATAGAAGGAATGAAAGGGGCATCTGGAAAAGGAAATATTGATGAAAATAATAAATTAGTTACAGGTGTAAATATAGTATATACTTTAATAAGGGTAGCCGGGACAGGTATAGCACTATTAATGGTAATGATTTTGGGAATAAAATATATGATGTCTAGTGTTGAGGAAAAAGCTGACATAAAAAAACAAGCAGTACCAATATTAGTAGGAAGTGCATTAATCTTTGCAACAAGTAACATATTAACAATTGTTGCAAAGATTGTATTTAAATAATAGAAAGGATAAAGCTTTGCTTTATTCTTTTTTTATACATAATGTAGAAAAATATTTCCTATATTACAAACATATTAAAAAAACATTATTTTGGATAAAATTGTTGAAAAAAATAATATGTTTAAGTATAATTATATATAATAGGGTTTAATAGATTTTAAAGGAGAAAAAAGATGAAAATTCTAAAAAAAATAAATATTATTTTAACAATTATATTACTTATTAGTTTAGTAATATCACCAACTATATTTGCAGATGATTTCTCTGATGTAATAGGAGAGGCAAATAGCTGGTTAGAAAAGGGAAAAGAAAACAATAATGTTGACACAACAAGTATAACTAGCAAATTAAAACCTATTGCACAGGCATTAACTACAATAGGTGTTGGTATATTGCTATGTGTTACAGCATTTATGGGAATTAAATGGGTTACAGCTAAACCAGATGAACAGGCCAAATTGAAACAACAAACCATAGGACTATTGATTTCTGCAATTGTTGTTATGGGAGCATATACAATATGGTCTATAGCTTTAAGAATTGTAAGTAAACTTTAAGGAGGTTAAATTTTTATGGGAACATATTATATACCTCGTAATTACAGAGGAGAATCTAGAATATTATATATATTTACATTTAAATCATTAATATCAACATTATGCGGAGTAGTAGTTGGATTATTATTTCTTGCTATATTTTCTGCGATGTCTTTAAAGATTGTTGGAATTATTTTTCTAGCTTTATTTGCTTTAATAGGATATGCAGTAGGAGCATTTAAAATTCCTACTATTGCTGGAATACCAGTTACTAAAAAAATAGGTGGAGAACCAATTAGTGAAATAATCATAAGATACATTAAATTCAAAAAGAACAGAAAAATGTATACATACACAAAGGAGGAAAAAGAGTAATGCAAACATCTCAAATGATTTTACTTTTACAAGTATTAATAGGTCTTTTATTTACAGTTATACTTGGACTTATAGCATTTTACTTATATGTTGATAAGAAAAAGAATAACCCAAAAGCAGAAAAAAAACAAGTTATTCAAGATTCTAATCAAGGAGAAGAAAAAGATAAAGATAAAAATCAGAATTATGGAAGATTTCAAGGAGAATTAACTCAAGAATCAATATATGAATTTATGGAATTTGATGAAGTTGTTGACAATATGATTATAAGAAAAAATAGAACACAATTTGTTATGGTTTTACAATGTAATGGAGTTAATTATGACTTAATGTCTGAACCTGAAAAAATATCTGTAGAAGAAGGATTTGTTCAATTTTTAAATACTCTAAGATTTCCAATACAATTATATGTTCAAAGTAGAACCTTGAATTTAAAAGATATTATAGAAGCTTATAAAGAAAGAGTGGAAACTCTTAAAAATGATATAGAAAAATTAAATGCTAAAATAGCACAAGCTAAAGCCACTGGAAATAGAGCAGTATTAGAAAAACTAGAATTTGAAAGAAGAAGAAAAATAAATGTTTTAGAATATGGTATAGATATAACAGATTATGTGGATAGATTGAGTTCTAATAGAAATATTCTTCAACAAAAGACTTATGTTATAGTATCATATTTTTCATCAGAAATAGGAGGAAGCTTAGAAAACTATTCTAAAGATGAAATAAATAGTATGTGCTTTACAGAGTTATATACAAGATGTCAAAACGTAGCAAGTGCTTTAGCAAATTCTCAAGTAAATTCTAAAATTCTAGATTCAGAAGAATTATCTGAACTATTATACATAGCCTATAACAGGGATGAATCAGAATTATTACAATTTTCTAAAGCTTTAGATAGTCAATATGACAGTTTATATTCAACAGGAAAAGATGTTTTGCAGAAAAAACAAGAGATGATAGATAAAGAAATAACTATAGATGCAATTGATGTTGCAACAGATAGCATAATGAAAGCTGATGAATTAAAGAAAATAGAAGAATTAGATAAAATAATTGATAAAAGAAACAAAGTAAAAGAAAAAGCAAAAGAAATTATAGGAGAATACGAAGAGAGATTAGATGATAGAATATTTGAACTTGCAATAGAACAAGTTGATAAAATTGCTGATGAGAGGTATTCTGAAAGTAAGGATAAAAAGAAAAAAATAGAAACTGCAGAACCTAAAAAGAAAGTAGTTTCTTCTGGAAAGAAAATAGTAAGAAAGAAAACAGAAGATAAAAAATAAGAAAGGGGCAAAAAAATATGCTAGGAACAAAAAAAGAAAATGAAAAAGTTGGTAATGAAATACTTGAAGTTAAAAAAACAGAACCAATGAGTATATTTAATAAAAATAAAAAAGATTTAAAAAGTTTAATTGCTCCAGGAGGAATAGATGCTAGCTATACTAATCATTTAGAAATAGCATCTTCTAGAACGAGATATGCAAGAAGTATGATTGTTTCAAATCTACCAAGAATGTGTACATTCCCAGAATTTTTAAGAGGGATGTATACATTTGGAGATATAAATGTTTCTGTTTTTATAAGACCAGTAAGTGAATCAGCCTCACAAACAGACTTAAATAGAACAATAAATGAATTAGAATCTGAAAGAATTGTTGCTCTAGATAGAGGAGATATTAACAGAGAAAGAATCTTAGCTCAAAAAAGAGCAGAAGCTGAAAGCTTAAGAGATGAGATCGCTGCGGGATTTAATAAATTATTCGACTCTACAATTGTAGCAACATTATTTGCATATAGCTTAGAAGAATTAGATAGATATACAGAACTTTTATCAAGTGAAATGTCTAAAAACCTTATAGATATAAAACCAGCATGGGCAATACAAGATGAAGCTTTTAGAAGTAATATGCCATACTGTGATAATAAATTAAAAAAATCACATACATTTGATAGAAGGGCGATGTCTACTGTGTTTCCATTTTTTAATTCAGAAGTTGGACATGAAGATGGAATTCCATTAGGATTTAATAAACAAACCGGTTTGCCAATTCTTTATAATAACTTTAGCCCAAAATTAACAAATTACAACATGATTATTTTTGGAAAATCTGGTGCTGGTAAATCTGTCACAATTAAAACAATTTCTGCTCGTTCTTCAATTCTAATGGGAATTGAAAGCTTAGCTCTAGACGCTGAAGGTGAGTACGGAGTTGTTGCTGAATCTTTAGGTGGAATTAATGTTGTAATTAGTCCAACATCAAAAACAATTATTAATTTATTTGACTTAGAAACAGAAAATGTTAAAGATGAAATAACAGGAAAAGAAAGAACTATTTTAAGTGTTGAAAATAAAGTTGAAGACGTAACTCAAGCGCTACTTACAATGGCAAGAGGAAGTACAAGAAGTAAAGAAGTAAACGAGCTTACTAAACAAATTATATCAGAATCTGTTTTAGAAGAATACACAGCATTAGGAATAAATAATAATGTTGAAAGTTTATATACAGATGAAGAAGGATCTCCGAGTATAAATATGAACAAAAACTTCTTAGGAAGAGTGAAAAAACAAATGCCTACAATAGGCTCTTGGTATAAAAGAATCTGTAAAAAAGCAGAAGAAAATGAAAACCCAGACTATAGATTTCACTACAGTTATTTAGTAAAAGTTATGAAACAATATGTAAGAGAATTACATGGACAAATGGCTTACTTTGATGGACAGTCAACATTCGAATTATTAGATGGAGTGCCATTTATAAATTTAGATATATCTCAATTAGAAGAAAGATTTGCAAGACCACTTGCACAACAAGTTTTACTTTCTTGGGTTTGGGAAAAATATGTTAAGAAAAATAGTGAAGATAGAACTAAAGCTTCTAAAAAAAGAGTATTAGTTGATGAGGCTTGGATGCTATTACCTTATCCAGAAGCTGTAGATTTCTTAAATACAATGGCAAGACGTGCAAGAAAAAGAAATGTTTCGCTAGCAGTTATTTCACAAAAATTCCAAGATTTTTATGAAAGACAAGAAGCTCAAGCAATATTGACATCAGCAGAAACAAAACTATTTTTAGCACAAGATAAATCAGAAATAGAATATTTAAAAGAAGTATTTAAATTAAGTGAAGGTGAAGCAGGATTCTTAATAACTTGTGAAAGAGGAGAAGGGTTATTAAGAGTTGGAACTGATTCAGCAATACTTGCAATTCAGCCAACTAAAAAAGAATTTGAATTTGTTGAAACTAACCTTACAAAACAAATAGAAATGGAAAAGGCTAGAAGAGCAAATGGAGAGTAATATGAAAAAAATATTAACATCAATATTAATCTTTCTGATAATGTTTAATTTTATATTTGGATACACTTCTGTTGCAACCGAAGATATAACTTATGGATTGAGCGAAGAAGAATTTGATAAGTCCAATAATGAAGGAACAACAAGTAACCCAGGGGGAGGTACATCTAATGTTAATTATGGTGCAACAACATCAACTTCTGGTGCAATAGTTGGAATTTTAGCAGCGGTTTTTGATGCATTACCTATGTTAGCTAATGAATTAATGAACTACCTATGTAATGAAGGTGGATATATTGATTTTAACATTACGATGGACAATGTAGAAGAAGATGAATTTAAACTAATTACAATAGAAAAGATTGTTTTTGGCAATTATTATCTTTTTAATTATAATATTCTAAAAAATAGTGAAGAATTAAAAGTTACAAATAAAGATGGAGTTGAATATACCTCAGCAAATGCTACACCATTAATTAAAACTTTAGATGAACTAAGAAAAGAAGTAGCAAAATGGTATTATATTATGAGATTGATTTCATTAGTATTAGGACTATTAACATTAATATATGTTGGAATAAGAATGGCTATTTCTACAGTTGCTGAAGAACAAGCAAAGTACAAAAAAATGCTGATTGCATGGGTACAAAGTATTATTATAATAGTAATACTACCATATCTAATGGTAATTATAAATTATATAGCAGATGTTTTAATGAGTCTAATTACATCTTTTAAAACTTCATTAGAAGCAAGTGGTCAATCAGGATTTGAAATCGAAATTATAAAAAGTATTTACGGAGAACTTGGAACAAAACGGAGGAATGACGTTAGCAGCGTATTCTATAGTATTTTGTATACTAATTTTTGCTGAGTTTAAGTTTTTTATGATGTATATAAGAAGGTTCATAGTTCTAAGCTTTTTAATAGTTATTTCTCCATTAATATCAATTACTTATTCAATAGATAAGGCTGGAGATGGAAGAGCACAAGCTTTTGAATCATGGTTTAGAGAATATTTAATTAATATACTAATTCAGCCACTTCAAGCAATTTTATATTTGGTGTTTGTTTTCTCAGCAAATGAAATTGCCGTTAAAGCACCAGTTGTGGGTATAATTTTCTTATTATCTTTAACAAGAGCAGAAAAAATAGTTAAAGAAATATTTAATATGAGAGATTTGGTATCATTAAGAACTATGAGATTATTTAAGAAAAACTAAAGGAGTTTTTTAATATGAATCAAAAAAGGAAATATAAAAACTTAAAAAAAATTGACAAAAATACAAAGAAAATGATTATATTCTTAGTAATATTTATTGTAATAATTATAGTAATGAATATATTATTAAACTACTTAGAAAAAAGAGAAGACAGTTCAAATAATAAATCAAGTCAATATTCTAGTATTCAGGAAATATTAGAAAAATATGAATGTACTTTTATAAAAGAAGAAAAAAGTAAAGATGAAAACTATTCAAAAGATATATATTTAAAATTTAAATATAATACATTTGAAGAAAACGAAAGTAAACAAAGATTTTTTGACAATGTAATTGGAAATATTTATTTGTTATTAGATGAAAACTTTAGATTAATAGATGAATCAAAAAATTTAACAATAGAAGTTAAGAAAAATGAAAATTCATATATATACGCAATAAATGGAGAACTAGACTATTTTATAAATGAAGCATCTAAAAAAACATTAGAAAATTATAGCGAAGAAGCAATAACAAAATTTGAAATAAATTCTACAACACTTGCAGATTTAATAAATAATAAATGGAATTACGATAATATAAATTTTGGTTCAAAAGATACAACATTTGAAGATTATGAAATTTATTTTGATGAGGGAATAGAGGTAAGAAAAATTTCAAAAAAAGTATATAATTTGGTTTTTAATAGCAAATATAAATTAGATGTTGTAAATAATATAGCACCAGGAGCTTCATTTGAAAAAATAATTTCAAAATTGGGAAATCCAACATATGGAACAAGTGAAGCCAATATTATAGGGTATAAGGGGAAAGATATATATGTATTCTTTTCAAAAGATGAAATTTCAATATACAGAAATGAAAATACAAATACAAAAGAATTTGAAGAATTGTTAAAAAAATATGCAAATAAACAAATGGATATAAAAGAATTTATGAATGAATTAACATATCTTTGGGATGATTATTCTGAATATCAATATGATAATAATTTTATAAAAATAATATATCCACTAAAAGGAATAAAAATATATATGGACAGTGATAACTCAAAAAATATAGAAGTATACGGTAATTATTCTAATATAGATGAATTAAAAGAATTAGTTAAGGATAAAAAAGTTCAAGGAAAGTTTAATGAAAATTTAGTTCATATAACAGAAATTAGTAGAAAAGATGAAAAGGATGAATTACTATATATGTGTTATTTACAAACAGAAATAGATTCAATAAAGACAGAAAGTAGTAAATATGGATATTACATTGATACAAATAAAATAAACTTTGTTTCAAAAGATGGAACTAGACCAAATGAAACAATAATAGATAATTTTAATACAGGATTTTGGTATACAGACACTATATTTATATACAGTATAAAAGGAAAAGGAATATATTCTTACAATTTAGATAATCATATAAAAACAAAGTTATTAGAAGGAGAAGATGATTATACGTTTTTAAAATATGAAAATAATATATTAACTTATGACAAAGACAAAAAATTAGAAATTTCATAATATATGAGGTAAAAAATGAAAAGAAAAATAGTGTATAAGATTATAGCAATAATGTTAATAATAATAATATTTTTTCCATATACAACAATAACATTTGCTGCAACAGTTGAAGAAGTTGGGAATGCAATTGCAACATTTGCTAATAGCTATTATGAGAAAACTCAAACTGAACAAGTACCATATGGTTTTCACCCTAAAAACGCAGGATATCCTTCAGGTTGGATGTCTAAAAGGGCGATACCTGCCTCAGGAACACCAGTAAAGAATCCATATCCATCTTATGCTAATTTTGATCATTATAGCTTAGATTGCGTTGGATGGGTAAACTTTTGTGTCTTCAATGCAACAGGAATAACTTATGCTAGTGTAACAGATGGAAGTGGTGGATACGTTACACCACAATCTGGAGTGCGTGACACAGAACACTTTCAGAGCGTAACTGGTCCAGCTCAACCTGGTGATATATTGCGTAGCGGATCACATGTTTTAATATGTGTAAAACCAGGGGAAGGACTTGAAATGAATAGCAAAGACTATACCGGAGGAAATTTAAAAGGACCATTTGTAACACATAGCATAAGTTCTTACTCTGTAGTAAGAATAAAAGAAAGTGCAGCAAGCCAAATTGATTCTTCTACTTTAGTTACAGATCCATCTATATCAGCTGGAGGCAATACAACTTCTTTATTTGGAAACAATCAAAATGAATCTGAATTTTATTATAATGGTATTCCAGATGGAAAATATTCTGTAGCAGGAAATTTTTGGGATTGGATTGTTGAATCATTATTATCAATAGCAAAATTCGTAATCAATATTATTACATATATAATAAGAATGGTATTTGTAGGTTGGACAGCTATAATGGAAAACTTAATTACTTATGCGGTAGAAAGTGTAACAAATGAAAAAGCATTATTAGACGTAGATGCAACAAATGCAGAAACAAATGATAATATTACTATTGAAACAATTGTATTTAATAAGGTAAGAGCATTTGATGTCAACTTTTTTAATATGGATTCCTAAGAAAAAGATATAGAAGACTCAATGAATGTAGATAATACAGCAAAATAAAATTTAAAGGGTGTGGTAAAAATAGCACGAAAATATAAAAGAAGAAAAATTAGCAAAAAAGCTTTAGTAGTAGCAATTATAATATGTTTAATAGTAATGGTAATAATTTTAGTCGAATCACTTAATAAGATAAAAGAAACTGATGAAGATAACAAAAAAGCAGAGCTTAGTGAAGTATCTGAAGCTGATTTGGTACAAGATGACTTATCTATATATAGAAAGTATAATTGTAAAGATGTTTCAAAAAAATATACTACTGATAATTTTAAAGTTAATCTGAGTTTTGGAAAAGACCTATATAGCAAAGAAGGAGAAAGCAATCAAGAATATTTTGAAAGTCTTATTAATGAGCTAGTAAAAGTTTATAAAAGAAGTTTTCAATTGGTAGACGAGGATAAAGACATTACAATAGAGGTAAACTATATTTCTGAGACAAACTATTTTTATAAAATTAATTCTAAAGAAAACTACTTTAATGATACAGAAGAAAAGAATAATGAAATAAAAAATTATAAAGAAATTGAAGCAATACAAAATAAAGTATCTTATGAAGATTTTAATAAATTTAATAAAAATGAATGGTCTGTTCAAGCTGCAGGTGTTGAAATAAAAGAAAAGTCTAATGGTATATTAGATTATGGAACATATAAAATTTTAACAGATAATATTTTTACAAATACAATAATAATGAATAATGAATTTAAAGATGAAATTATAGAAGGAATAAAGGTAGGAGATTCTTTTAATTCTATAAAACAAAAATTAGGAAATCCAACTTTTGAAAAAACAAATATGATTGGATATAAGACAGACGATGAATATATATTTTTTTACAATGATGAAGTAGCAATATATCCAAACATTAAATTTTCAAATTTAGAGTTAGAAGAATTAATACAAAACTATATAAAAGGAATCTATGATGGAGAAAGAAAAGAATTTGCCTTCGATATATTGCATAAATATTATGATTTTAAAAGCTATATAGATAATAATAATAGTTTAAACTTAGAATCTGCTACAAGAGGAATAAAGATAAAAATATCAGATAAAAATCAAGTTGATATAAATATATATAATAATTATGACATGACTGAAACAACAAAAAAATATATAAGAGAAGGCAAAATAAATACTAATTTTGAAACAGACTTAATATATGAAACTGAAATTAATAGGAAATAATAGGAGAAAATATGGCAAAAAGACGTAAAAGAATATTTAACTTAATAGTAATTATAACTCTAGTATCTATATTTTTAAGCTTGATTTATACAACATCTTTTGCAGTAGGAACTGATGGTGTGGGCAATATTGATGGTAATACTATTGGCGCAGCTACTAAAACTGGTAAAGAAGATGATACAACTGAAAGTGACACTGGACTTATGGGCATAATAAAAAAGACAGTAGCACAATGGTATTACGTTTTTAGATATTTTTCAATAATTGCTATGCTTCTAGTACTAATATATTTAGGAATAAAAATGGCAATAAGCTCAATTGCTGAAGAACAAGCTAAATATAAAAGAATGATAGCAGACTGGGTGGTCGGTTTTATTATAATCTTCTGTATTCATTATTTTATGGTCTTTGTTCTAAAACTAAATCAAATATGTTTAGATGCAATAAGTGATCTTTCAACTAATTTAACAGACAAATTATTGACAGATAATGAAAATGGGCTTACAGGGGCTGGATTATATGAAACAATAAGAACGAGAGCTTATGAATTTAGAGCAGGTATAGGAACATCTGGAATGATAATGTATATGGTTCTTGTTTATTATACTTTTAGATTTATATTAATATACTTTAAAAGATTTTTTACAATATTAATATTAACGATTACTGCACCATTAGCAGCTCTTTCATACGCATTTACAAAAGTAAATACAGGGAAAGCTCCTATTTTGTCAAAATGGGCTCAAGAATATACGTTTAATGTATTTTTACAAACGATCCATGCTTTGCTTTATGGATGCTTTGTTTCAATCGCATTAGCATTATCAACAGAATCAATAGCAGGATTTATAATAGCCTTGATTATGCTTAATTTTATGTTAAAAGCAGACAAAATATTTAGAAAAATATTTAAATTCTCAGGAAAGCTATTAGAGGGAAATGATAATAGCGATATTAAACAAAACTTTGCAGCTTTAACAGCTATGAAAGCTTCTGTTTCTACATTTGTATCAAGTGCAATGATTAAAGATTTTTCTTCTTCAGTAAAAAGAAAGGTTGGAGCTGTTTCAAACGTTGGATTATATGCGGGATTATCAGCTTATGATAAAGTGCTAACTAAAAATGATGATAAATTAAATGATAAAAAAGAAGAAAGTGAAAAACTAGAAAAACAAATTAATGATACAGAAAGAAGAGAACAAAGAGATTCACTAATAAAGAAAAAGATGAAACTAGACTCTAAAATAGCAGCTATGGAAGGAAGAAGAAATAGATTAAAAAGATATAAGGGTACTAATGTAAGTAAAACAAATTTAGGAAAAGAACTTAATAATAGAAATATAGAAAAAAGAGCTAATGCAATAATCGAAAAAGAAAAGGAAAAAGGACCTGTTAGTGAAAAAAGAAAAAATGAAATAAGAAAACAAGTGGCAAAAGAGTACAATAATAGAATTAAAAGAAGAACTGTTGAATTTAATAAAATAACTGGAAAATATGAAGTTACTAGTGGAATCGCTAAACAACTTAAAGGTGATTTTAATAGAGCAATTTGGGGAAATAGTGAAATAAAAGGTGCAACACAAAGCATGATAAAAAATACTCTAAAAGGTATAAGTGGAAGTGCTATGATATTTGTAGCAATACCTCAAATTGTTGCTAACCCTAAAATAGGGCTTCCATTATTAGCAAAAGGAATTAATAATGCTAAAAAATTGTATGGAAATAATGGATATAAGGATGTAACAACTGCTGGATATAGAAGAAAAATAAAAAATGTTCAAAGAAAAAATAAAAAATACATAAATCAAAGAGAAAAGAATAAAAAAGCTGAATATAAAAAACAAAAATATTCTTTCAGTAGATTTAATCCAAAAAGCTTAGATACAATTAAAGCTCAAATGAAAATGGATATGAATACAAATTTTATAAGAAATATAAATACTCCAAGCTTAGGCTTAAAAATATTAACAACTCCATTAAGATTAACAGGTATACTAGGAGCTACAAGAAATATACAATCTTATGCTTATAAAGTAAATGAAGCAAAAAAAGATAGATATGAGCAAATAGAAACTGCATTTGCTATAGAAAAGAAAGAGTCTATGAGTAAAGACTTTATATATGCATATAACAAAAAAGTTTCAGCAATAGAAGGAAAAGAAAGAGAAAAACTTTCTCGGAGAAACACCAGAAGATATGCTAATCAGGCATAAAGAAGAAACAGGAAGTGTTTTTGATGTAAATGGAAGAAAGATGGAATTTAAGAATAATTCTATAAGTTCACTAACACAAGTAGATTTATTAGATCATGCAATTCTAAATGTTGCAGCTAAAAATAATATAACAGATATAAAAAAATTAAATGTTAATAATCAATTTGTACAAGTTCAAATTATTGATGAATTATCAAACTTAGGAATGATAACAAATGCTAGCAAAATAAAATCAGAGGGAAGTAAAGAAGAAATTAAAAAGTTAATGAAAGGAATTTCAGAGAGGATTGATAAAATATCAATAGAAAAACCAGATTCTGCAAAGGAAAAACTTGCACAATTAACAATTACAGAATATATGAGAAACAATGGAATAGATAATCCTGATGATTTAAAATCAAGAGAACATAGTGAAAATATAAGAAATGAAATTCTAGATAAATTAATAGAACAACCAGAACCAGAAGAAACAAAAACGGAAGAGGAAATTTTAGATGAAAAAATAAAAGAAGTTGTAAAAGCAGCTATGTATACTTGCAGTACAGAGGAAGAAATAAAAGAAAAAATAGAAACACAGGTAAAAGAAATCTTTACTCAATATCATCAAAAAGAAACAAATAACAGTGATATTATTGACATTACTGGAGAATTAGAAGAAAGAAGAAAAGAGTATTCTCCAGAAAAAATGCCATATTCAACAGAGGAAGAAAACGAATTTGTAGATCCAACTAAACATATAGATGAAATTGTTGAAAAACAAACTAAAAATGTTGTAGATAATATACAAGATGTTATAAAAGATATAACAAAAACTGAAGAAGAGAAAAAAGAAAAAATAGATTTTATAGATAACATAATAAATAATGTACAAACAGTTGAAGAAAATAAACCATCTATGACAGAGTCTGAGAAAGAAAAATTAAGCTCTCGTTCAGTCATCGATGAAATTATAGCTAAGGATGCAAGAAGAAGTGCTACAAAAAAAATAGAAAAATTAAATGAAGAGCTAAAAAGTGTTGATTCTATAGAAATAACTCCAGAATCTAAATATATTTCAATTGAACAAATAACAAAAAATATATCTAAGGATAATGATTTATTGTTAGCACATTTGCTAGCCATTAAAGAACAAGACTTAGTGGCAGTAGAGCTTAAAGTAAAACCAGAAAGCTCTGAAAAAAAGAAATTTATGAAAATAGATGGAGAAAGGTTTAACCAAACTTATGATTTTACAGGAATAGATGAAATTATAAATAGTATAAATGATAAGTCTAAAAGAAAGGATTAATGTACAATGATTAAAATATTAAAAAAACTATTAGTTTGTATATGTATAGCATTAATAATTATTAATTTTACAGCAAATGGCTTGAGTTTTGCAGCATTAGACGACAAAGGAATTGCTGAAAAAGTGGAAGAGGATTTGCAAGATAAAAATAGTGGGGAATTTGGAGAGACCGTTACAAAAATATTAAGCGGAATAGTAGGAATTCTTTGGTGGCAAGTTAAAATTCCAGCTATTGCAGTTGTAGGAGTAATTCAAGCAATTGGAGGAAGTGTGGCTAGATCAGCTGGAACTGCTACTGGTACAGGGATACTTCTTTCTCCAGATGATATAATTTTTAATAGAATATACTTAACAGATATAAATTTCTTTAAAACTGATTTAGGCGGAGGAAATGCTGAAGTAATTGAAAAAATAAGAGAACAAATTGCTATGTGGTATTATGTTATGAGGACAATAGCAATTATAATACTATTACTTATTCTTATCGTAGTTGGAATAAAGATGTCTATAACAACAGTAGCATCAGACAAAGCAATATATAAAAAGGCACTATTTGATTGGTTTACAAGTTTAGCTTTAATATTTGTATTACATTATTTAATAAGAGGTGTTATATGGTTAAATGAGTCATTTGTTTCAATATTAGAAGGAGTAGCTTCAGATGCAAATATGGGAGATTTCCTTAAAGGAATAAGATCACTAATATTTAAAAATGATTTTATAATATCAGCAGGTTCATTGTTTATTTATGTTGTTATAACAATTCAAACACTTATGTTTTTAATTTCATATATAAAAAGGATGCTTACATTAGCTTTTTTAGTAATAATATCTCCATTAATAACAATTACATACTCAATAGATAAAATGGGAGATCAAAAGGCTCAAGCTTTAAATACATGGCTTAAAGAATTCGTATATAATGTTTTAATACAGCCATTTCATTGTATTTTGTATATAGTTTTTGTTAGTATTGCAATAAAAGCAGTAAATACTTGGGGAAGTTTATCATCCATGTTATTAGCTATACTTTGCATAAAATTTGTTTGGGATGGAGAAAAAATTGTTAGAAAGATATTCGGATTCGAACAAGCAAGTTCTCTAGGAGCTGTTGCAGCATCAGGAGCAATTTTAGGTTCAGCTATTCAAAAAGCAAGATCTGCTGGTTCAAATGTAAAATCTGGTGTAAAGTTTGCTAAAAACACTAAAACTGGTCAAGCAATAAAGAAAAAAATTAGTGAAAATAAAGAAATGAGAGGATTAAGTCATAAAGGTAAAAAGCAATATAAAAATGAAAAGAAAAATGGTGCTTCACAAGAAAGATTAGATGAAATAAAAAATAATAATAAAAGTGCATTTAAGAAAGCATCAGATAGGGTAGCAGGTTCAACACCAATTAGAAAAATGAAAAAAGCTACTACAAAAGCATCAAATAAAGCAAAAAATATAAAAGGGGCAATATCAGGAAGTAAAATAGGAAAAGCTATTGGAAATGTAAAAAATAATGAAATAGTTAAAGCAATTGGACAAGATGCAAAGAAATTTACAAGAAAACTAGTAAGTCCAGAAAAAGTAGCAAAAGTTGGTGCTGCTGTTATGGCTAGTGCAGCAATGTATGCGTTACCAGAGCAAAATTTAATAACTGCAGTTGGAGCTGGTTATGCTGCAGGAAAATCAGCAGAAACTGGTGTTAGAAACTTAAAGGAAAGAAAGAAAGAAAGTTTTGAAGATAATGTTATGAAAGCTTATGAAAGACATTGTGCGATTAATAATGTTCCACCTGAAAAAAGAACAAAAGAAAACTTTGACACATGGTACAACAATGCTTACTTGAAAGGTAAGAATATGGATGCATATTCACCAAAAAGTATGAATAAAGAACAAAAAGAAGCAACAAAGGACTTACAAAAATTAGGATTAGATAGTTCAGATATAGATAGTATAATTGCTCAAATTCAGAAAGCAGTATTATCAAAGGATAGTTATAAACATTCAGAAATGTTTAGTGGATATACTAACACAAATACTGGTGATGAAATAAGCGCAGCTGCAATTGCTGCAGCAGTAGCTGGATATGCTACTAAGTATAATGAAAGTAATGTATATGAAAATGCTTCTGCATATAACGACCAAATGAGTCCTTTTGGAATAACACATGAAGATGCAATAAGCGGAATAAGCCAGGCTGATATTGATAGAAATGTAAACGTAAGTGATAGTGAATATGTACAAACAGTTGATGAAGAATATAGACAATATGTTAGTGAAGATTTAGAAGAAGCGCGAAAAAATGTAGATGATAGTAATACAGGTGAAATTTTAGACAAATTACAAAGCATTGTTGATACTAAGATGGAGACAATAAAGAGCGATATTGAATCTATAAAAGGTGAGTTACAATCAAATTTAAGTGGAATTGTCGATACAAATGGAATTGTTAGCCAAATTGAATCTAGCATGAAATCAGCTATGAGTTCTGGAATGGCAGATATGAATTCTGTTATTAACTCAACGATTAATTCATTGAACTTAACAGGGGCTGCTAAGACCAATGCAACACAGTATGCTGAAAAATTTGTGGAACAAATAAAAACTGTAAAAGAAATAGAATTTGTAGAAAAAGTAAAAGAAGTAAAAAAAGAAACGGATAAACAACAAATTATAAAAATGGTAGGAACAAATAACTAGTAAAAAGAGAGGTGAAGATAGTGGCAGATATAGATGACGAAGACGAGCTAGATGATATAAAAGAAAAAGCATCAGATGTAAAAGATAAAGTTTCAGAAACGAAGGATAGGGCAAAACAAGTTACTGATCAGATAAAAAAGATATCTAAAAATAAAAGTAAAGCAGGAGCAAAAACTTTTGCAAATATAGGAAAAGTAGCTTCAAAGCTAGGACCAGCTTTGCCATGGATTTTACTTGTAATTGTTATACTTATTGTTGTTATAGGTATTCTAGGATTCTTTATGACTATGCCAGGATTAATGACGGGAAAGTTAAAACAGATTGCACAGGGGGTCGGAGATTGGTGGCAGAGTTTATATCTAACAGGTGCTGATGCTTATACAAATAAAGAGGATGTAATTGAAACAGCTAATTATATAAAAAGTATGGGATATGATTTAATAGGTTATGGATTCATTCCTGCTAAAGTACTGTCTGCCAAATCTATTACTGGAGAAGATGGAGTTGAAATAGGAGAAGATGGATACTTATATAAAGATGGCAGTAGATATGAAGAATCATGTAGTTATTTTGATAGATATGGAATACAATATAGTACAGGAGGCAATGAAGATGGAGCAACAGGAACTTTTGAGGTAAGTGGAGAGGTTAAAGAATTTGCTGATAATGTTGATACTTTATTATTAAGGACATATACATTGTCAGATAAAAGATTATATTTTATTAGAAACTATGAACCTGGACAGAAAAATATTTTTAAAATAATACATGATTATTTTACGGAAGAATCATCTGGTGCATGGTCTAGTGGACTTATATCAATATATAATGCTGAAAATGGTATTGCTAGTGGACAATACAAATGGTATCAGCAAGGCTATATAGAAGTAAATCCTGAAAACAAAACGATGAAAATTAAAGGCGGATGGGGATCTAATCCAATTGAATATTCTATGGATGGATGGAGTGGAAGATATGGATTATCATTAGAATTTTTGTTATCTCTTCATTTAGCAACAATGTCTCCAGAATTAGTAACAACAATGGCTAGAAGTTTTGATACAGAAGTTCAGGTATATTTAGATTCAATATCAGATGCAACAATTCATGGATATTTTAGAACAGACTCTGGAAATTATATAGAGAAGGAAAAAATAGATGAAATCGCCGGTGGTAGTATAGGAAATGCAGAAGCAACAAAGGTAATGAAAGACTTGGGAATAAAAAGTAGAACTTCAGGAGATTTTAAATGTGAAAATAGTCTTCAGTCAGTAATGGTTGGAGAAGATTGTGCAATATATAACATATTAAAATATGATGCTGGAAAAACGAAAATAACGGACTATTCTTCTTGGAACGATTTACAAGATGGAAAAGATAATGGAGATGTACTACAAAAATCTAATATGGAAGATTTCTTTTCAAAACTAAATGAAAAAATAGAAGGATTGAAGAGTGAGTTTGGTATAACAGAGACGGAAACTGTAACTAGTTTAAAAAGTATGACAATAACTGATTTCGCTTCAAAAATACAAAATGTTCTTCCATTTGAAGAAATGAAGAATTTACAATCAAATAATGGAAATAATACTGAAACTAAAGAATACGAAATTGCAAGCTGGAGTATAGAAGTAGGTACACAAAAGGATGGAGAAGCTATTAAAGAAGCAGCGCAATTAAAACTATTCATAGAACCAGAAAAACAAAATTTTGCATATGGAAATGATATTGGATTTATAATAAAAGTAAGAAGAACATATACAGAAAGTGAAAAAGCAGGTTTTGAAAATTCTGAAAGCTCAGTATGCTCAGATCACTTTGGAGAAGAAGGATTCGAAGTATGTGATAAATGTAAAGACTATGTTAAAACGATACGTTCAGCTTTGGAAGATGTTAAATCTAAAGAAGGAAAATTTAATGCTAAAGTTCCATATATAGCAAGAGTAGTTGGAAGTTGGTTTAGAGATACATATTTTGTAATACCAACAGAAGATGATGCAGCTATTGAAGATAGAATAAAAAATAATAAAGACTATGCTGAAGGCCAACTAAGTGGTAATAATGTAGAAGTAATTAATGTTGATGAAGAATACTTAAAGGATACTGAAGAACTTTGGACCGATTATGAAAAAAATGAAGATGGTAGTTATAAGTTATTTGTTTTAAATGAAGATGGAACAATTGGAGTTGAATGGACAAAAACAGAAGAAGAAGCAGAAAAAGAAGGAATAACTTTAACTAAAAAAGCAACAACAACAGAAGCTAAAGACTTAACTGGATGGAGTGATAGTAATGGGTGGTCTGCTTATGATTATGAAGCTAAACCTTCTACTGAAAAATATGTTTTAGAAGTTGATGGTGAAACAAACGAAGATGTAAAAAAAGTCACAAATTATGATAGTGCAACAGGAACATTTGATGAAAATATGTATTATTCTTTAGAGGCAACTCAAACAGTAAAACAGGTTCGAGATGGGCAAAGAGGAGTAACAAACCAAAAAATTAAGAAAATGTTTAAAATAAGAAAATATTATATTTATGATGGTACATCAGAAAGAGCTGAAGCAATATATAATGATTGGGAAGAAATTTTAGAAAATTATAAATCATATGGAAACGAGACCATTACCGATGAAAATGGATTTACAACTGTGGTTTATAATAGAAAAAAATGTGAAAACGAAGTTCAAAATGCTATAGATGATTTATACTATGGAACATCAACATCAACTATTTCTATAACTGAAGACCCTAGAGATCCATCTTTGATTGGAAATATAACAATAAATAAAGATACATTATCAGCGTTTTCTATATTAGAAAATACAAATACTTTAGATGCAGATTATGCATATAGAGATTTTAAGGAATTAATTGTTGAACTAAACTATTTTGATAAAGAAGAATTATCTGAAAAGAAAGATGAAGTATTTGAATGGATTTTTCCAGATTTACCTTCTGGAAATTGGCCAAAAAGATATTTTGATAAATCAGAGGAAATGTATGGAACACTTGTACATTCAGAGGAAATGTATGACTTGCTAGAAGATAAGGAAGAAGCTCTACAAGGGAAAAACACAGTAAGTGATGGAGAAGCAACAAGTAATGAAGATGATATAACTGTAGAAAAGAAAGAAGATGAAGAAGAAAAACAATCAGTAAAAACAGTTGATAGTGAATATTTAACAAACTTAAAGGCAAAAGCAGAAGAAATAGCAGATTATTGCACAAGTAAAGGATATAGTTATAATACTGCAGTACCTTCAACAAGTGAACCTATTACAGCTTTAAGGGATAAATCAGGAGTTTCTTGTTGTGCAGGAGCTTTATGGGTAATGGCTGAAACAAGCCCAGAATTAGCTGAATTAATTGAAGACGCAAGAACAAAAGGCTATAATTTTAGAAGCACTGGCTCAATGCATGACTATTTTGAAAAAGAAACTAATTATGAAATGACGCAGGTAACATCTCAAGGAGAGTTACAGCCAGGTGATTTGGTATTTTGGCTTGGGCACCATACTCAATTATATTTAGGAGATGATGTTTGGTTTAATAGTGGTGGTAGTAATCCAGTAGTAAAAGTTAGTTCATGGGATGCTATTAAAACATTTTATTCTGAATGGGGAGTATACCCATATGCTGTACATATAACTGGGGCTAGTTATAAACCATTAGCAGTAGCTAATCCATTTGAAGGATATAATTTAGGAGATGCTATTGTTTCTCCTGTAACAGGAGAAATAGTAGGAGTAGGAACTACAGAAATAACAAATGAAGCAATTAATGGAGAAGAAAAAACGTATGAAGTAGACTATATAAAAATTAGAGCATTATCAAATGAAGATTTAGATTTACTAAAAGAAAAACTTAAGGAAAATACACATAAATATGATTCTTATGAAACAGAGCAAAACAATACTGACTTTGATGCATATGAAGACTTTTATAAAGACTATGAAGGTGTTTGTGAAGATTATGTAATTACAATTAAGGGGTTAAAAAATATTGAATTAACAGAGTCTCAAATAAAAACAATTGCTGGAGATGGAAAACTTGATGAAGCAAAAACAAAAGTAAAAATAGAAAATGCTAAAGTAACAAAAACAGAAAAAGTAGAAGAAGAAGTTTCAGTTACAATAGATACAGATACCAAAGAAATAGAAGGAACAGAAAAAGAATTTAAAATTAATAACTATACAAAAAAAGAAACGCCAAACTTATTAAAAGATTCAGATGAAGACAAATTCTCTGCATTAGAGGATGCAAAAGCAGATGCACAATGCATTGTTGAAGTTGGAGGAAAGACATATATAAAAGCTGGAACATTAATAGGATATGCTACAGATGCAAACATAAAAATATTATTAAGAGATGACAAAAATGCAGTAGTAGAAAACGTTGAAGAATATATTGAACTAAAAAATGAAATGGTAACGACAGGTACTCCAATACAATCAGATTTTCCAGAAGAATTTATATTTTGGCTAGGAACCCAATTAGAAGGTGCATGTGAAGGAAAGTATGATTTAGGAGACAGGTACGGATTTGAAACTCTTAACGATGGAGCTGGACATACAACAGCATTTGGATTGACTAAAGCTGTTGCTGGTATTGCTGAAAAGGGCGGATATGAACACTTTATGTTAAAAGAGATTTATGAACAGCC
>JBJFFD010000041.1:0-1771 GCA_051891335.1 Candidatus Scatovivens sp. | reverse complement strand
TGGCTCTCCACTTTTTACTGGGGTGAAAAATAAATAGGTCTCCACTTTTTAGTGGGGTCCTATTTATTTATAAACACCACTTTCTAGTGGGGTCGATAGTAGAAAAAGCTCCACTTTTTGGTGGGGTTTGATTTTATATATTTTTTATGTTTTAAAGAGTAGAGTTTTAGATAAAAATATGACATAATTTTCTTGTAACAACAGTTACAAGAAAGAAGGTAGTTATGAAAAAAGAAGATGCGAAAATATTATTAAATTTAGATAATAATATTAATGTTGTTAAAATTGAAAAAAAGCAAGAAGGAAAAGTCAATGTTAATTATGTTCATGTTAAATCTAAACGAAAAAAGGCAAGATGTACTCATTGTAATAATTTTAGTAGTAAAATACATGATTATTTAAAACCAAGTAAAATAACTTATTTAAAAAGCGCAGAGAATTTTACTTATTTGATTGTTTATAAAAGAAGATTTTATTGTAATAAATGTAAAAAGTCATTTACTGAAAATTTAGGTTTAAGTAGTAATGGGTGTTTCGTATCAAATAAAGTTAAACAACTAGTATTAAAGAAATGTATGGATAGAGATATGACTTTAGAAGCTATCGCATTAGAGTGTAATATTTCAGTTGATTTAGTAAGAAAAATATTTTTAGAAGCAGCTAAGAATATTCCTGATAATGTAGAAACACTTCCAGAAATAATATCATTTGATGAAGTATCAACAAAAACCAAAGAAGGATTATATTCGTTTGTTTTAAATGATCCAATACATAAAATAACGCTTGATATATTACCAAATAGAAAAAAAGACTTTCTAATAAAATACTTTTTAAAAGTAAATAATAGAAAGTCAGTAAAAGTTGTAATATGCGACTTATATAAGCCATATTACGATGTCGTCAAAATATGTTTCCCTAATGCCATATTTGTTGCCGACCCCTTTCATTATACTAGATATGTGATAGAAGGTCTAGATAATGTTAGAATAAGATTAGAACATTTATATGAAAATGACAAAAAAAGTAAGGAATATAAATTGTTAAAAAATAGATTAAATAAAAGATTACTATTAAAAAGTTTTAATGAAACAAAAGCGGAATTAAAAAAGCAACAAGAAGAAAAAGAAAAATACGAAAAAGGATTAACTAATAAGAAACCAAAAAATAAGTTTAATGATTTTTGGTATGGTAAGATAAAAATAAAGAGAAATGATAAATATATAGAAGTGTATAGAATAGATAGATTACAAGACGTATTAAACTTAAATGATGATTTGGCTAAAGCCTATAATTTAAAAGAAGAATTTTTACGAATAACAACACATGTAAAATATGAAGAGGCGAAGAGACAATTAAAAAAGTGGATAAAAGATTGTAAAGAATCAGAAATACCAGAAATGATAGAAGCATCGAAAACAATAGAAAACTGGTTAAAAGAAATATTAAATTCTTTTAAGGATGAAAGATATTCAAATGGATTTACAGAAGCAAATAACAATACAATAGATAAGATAATAGATAGGGCATATGGTTATAAAAACTTTAAATTTTTTCGGTTAAGAACATTAGTAATTTTGAATAAAAGTTACTCAGGAGGCAGTAGAAAAAATATTGAAAATGGTCAAAAATAAAAAGGGCCATTTTTTTCAAAAAAAAGACTATTAGAGATGAAAAAAAGAGCAAAAATTTTTGAAACATCAAAAATTAATAGTTTGCCCTTTAATTATAATAAAATATTAAAATTTACCACCCCAGTAAAAAGTGGAGAGCC
>JBJFFD010000040.1:0-1821 GCA_051891335.1 Candidatus Scatovivens sp. | reverse complement strand
GTTACTACTCAGCCATGGCACACTAAAGGAAGACATTTTTTTGATGTCTTTTTTTGCTAAGCAAATAAAGCATTTCCTGCAAAAATTTCCTTTATACAATGGAATGGATTCATTTTTCTTAATTTTGCTGTTTTAATAATACTCATTATTTTTCCAAATCTAATTGCTCCTTTTTTACTTCTAAATCCACCTGACACTTTTGTTTTCCCTTTTATCATTCTAAGTGCTCTTTCTATAAAATTATTGTCGTATGGAACTGTGAAGTCATAAATGTAAAACAACATACTTTTTTTATATTTGATACATCTATTCCTAAGAGTTTTTGTTTTTTCTTTCCAGTAAGAAGAAATTATATTATTATTTTCTGCTTCAGCTCTAACTAGAATACTATCAAACTCATCTTCCATATCTTTTATCTCTTTTTTAGTGAATTTTTTTCTACCAAATTTAGAGAGTATTTTACGATTTCGTTCAAATTTTAATAGTAATCTATATAAATCCATCGGCCAAGATATATTATCTATATTTTGATCTTTTTCTATACAATACCTACCGAAATGTATTATACAATCTTGATTATTAACTCCATACTTAAAAATACCTGTATCATGATCAGATATAATAGTACCAAAATAGTTAGTTAAAATACCATCTTCTTCTATCGGTTTATCTCCCTTATGATGATGATACTTATAAAGGACATTTTCTTTATTTGCATATCCGCGATAATAAGCATCTTTACCATTTTCTTTGGTAGTAGTTTCGTCAGTATGTTGATATGTTCCATTTAATAAATTGTTGGTAATATTTTCTAAAGTATCATCGAGCTTACTTGAAAATTCTTCATAAGTATTATCTATAGTTCCTTCAGATATATCTATAATACCATCAGTAAAATCATATATAAATTCTTTTATTTTGTTATATGGAAGTGAAAAATAATTACCCAAAGCTACAATAATCATTTTTAAATCATCACAGTATGTTACATCACTATAAAAAGATTTAGGTAATGTTTCTATTGAATCTTCTATTTTTATAAAAATATGTTTCTCAACATATGGCTTAGTTTCAATACCAACTCTATATTTGATTATATTTTTTTGATTAGATTTTCCATTTATATAATGTACTATTTTTCTTACTTCAATTTTATTCAAATCGATTTTTTCCTCAATTTTAGTTTTAGTTAAAGTATTTCCTTTGTGGTTAAATTGCCCACCAACTTTTTTATTACTTTTTTCTCTATGATTATATACATTAGCACCTGATTTATTATTAATTTCTTTACTAGTAGGTATAGATGAATTAGTGCTATTTTTATTTACTTGGTTTTTTAATTTATCTATTGTATAAGTTTTATCATCTTCAGAGTTATTAATTTGATTTTTCAATCTTTCTATTTCTATTAAAGCCTTATCTAATTCTCTTTGTAATTTATTATTTTTTTCTATTAATGGCAAAGTTGCTTTTTCAATTTCAGATTTTATTTTTTGTTCAAAACTATCATTTTTATAATTTAATTCATATTTTAAATTTTCATTTTCTAGTTTTGTATATTTTAATTCTTTAGTTAAATCTTTATTTTTTGAACATTCTTCTAAATACATTGAATATATATCATTATTATATTTGTTTCTACTCATTTAAACACCACTTCTTATCCTAACATCTATATTATACTATAAAAGTGAGACAATTTAAAATTTTTATTTGTTAGGATAAAAAGTTTCTGTCTCACTTGATATAATTTTATCACACTTTTCACATTTTAGTTTATTTTTTTATTACTTTATTTATTTTTGATGGCTGAGTAGTAAC
>JBJFFD010000039.1:0-1894 GCA_051891335.1 Candidatus Scatovivens sp. | reverse complement strand
AAACTAATTTATGGGCACTATATTATATTATTTATAATAAAAAATAGGACAAAAACTTGCTAAGAAAAATCAATAGTTTTTAGTGATTTTTTAAAATTTTATAAGTTTGTATGTCAGAATATGCTAACGCAGACCTATTGCTAGGTCTTTTTTTACTTATCAAACAGTAAGAATTACCATATTTTTAATTCTTTATATTTCTTTTTTACTATTCCATAATACATTCTTAAAAATTTATTTAATCCTGCTATTTTTGCTACTTTCTTTAATTTACCCTCATTTTCTTTTTTGATAATATAAGATTTTAATTCATTATCTGATTTACAACTACTTTTTATTGATTTCATTACTTCATATCCTGTTTTCCTTAAATACTTATTACCTCGCTTTGATATGTGCTTATTTGTTGCTTCAAATTGTCCTGACTGATATGGTGGGGCATCTAATCCAGCATAAGCTATAATACTCCCCGCGTCTTTAAATCTTCTTACATCTCCAATTTCTGCTATTACTCTAGAAGTTAGTTTTTTACCGCATCCAGGAATCTCACTTATAACATCATACTCAGGTAGATCTCTTGCAAGTTTGTCCATTTCTGTTATAATTGTAGTAGTTGTTTTAATTGTTAAAATTAAGGCATCTGCACAACTATTCGCTGATAGATGTGCATATTCATTATTAGGACGCGGAGAAATTGTTTTTTGAGCAAGCAAATAAATCTTATTAGCTAAAGTTATGCCTGCTCCCTTATGTCCTAATTTTTTTGCAATTTTATCAATCTCATTTATAAATTGAGGTTGTTTTTTATTTATAATAATTTCAGGATGATAATATTTTTTAAATATTTCTAGTCCTAATACAAAATTGTTTTCATCTAACAGTTGATAGTATCCAGGAAATAATAAATCACACAAATTAGAAAAATTAATCTTTTGCTTTGTCTGTACTGCAATATGCCCTAAATATTGTCTTGATAGAAATCTAAGATTGTCATATATTTCATCATGTTCTCTTACTTTATTTAACTTATACCAATTATCACAGCAATACTCAGCTAATTTATAAGAATCTTTTTTATCTGTCTTAGCTTTTCTTAATCCCCGATCAAGATATTTTTTTATCTTTAAAGCATTTTCTGTAACTACAAAATATCCTTTATCAAGTAAATAACCTAATATTGGTAAATGATATGTTCCTGTTTCTTCCATTACTATTTTTAGATTTTCTTTAGGAATATCTTTTATTTTTTCCTCTAATAAATTTAATCCATCAATATCATGATTAATTTCAAATGGTTCTTCAATAACTTCTCCTGCAACTGATAATATAGCTATTGTGCTTTTTCCTTTTGAAATATCAATCCCAACTCCATACTTCATTTTCCTTTTCCTTCCTATTCTTTAAATTACGATTGGTTCCAACACCTCTACATATCCTCATTTTGGCTCTTTACACGAGAACTATTTCAATCTCAACTTGCTTAAACGAATATATTATGTGAAGGTTGGACAACACTTTTTGTCACGAGAACTTTATCTCTAAAAGACCAACGTTATCCAATCACTTCAATCATAATAAAAAGAAGTGTAATATTCAATCACATTTCTGTAATTAATTATTACACTTTTATAGTACCAAAAAGACTATATAATTAATAGTCAATCATCATGGCTGATTTTACCTCTTTAATGGTAGATTCAGCTTTTTCTTTTGCTTTAATTGTTCCTTCTTTTAAAATTTTATCAACTTCTTCAGGATGTTCTTCATAATATTTTCTTTTTTCCCTTATTGGTTTTAAAAATTCATTCATTTGATTTATTAATTCTTTTTTACAAGCAACACAACCTCTAGATCCTTTTTTACACTCAGAACATACTGTGTCTATATTAGGATT
>JBJFFD010000038.1:0-1898 GCA_051891335.1 Candidatus Scatovivens sp. | reverse complement strand
CTATCACAATCTTTTTGCAAAGTTTGTCGAATTATGCGAAAAGGTGTAATTTATTATATAAAATTTTATTTTTTTGGTTTTGTATAGTATTTTGAGGCAAAAAAAAGAAGGTCTAGCCTTCTTTTAGTTTACACTTTCATCAATCCATTTTTCCATTTCTTCCGTTAAGCATCTTATTTCTGTTCTTGAAATAGCAGGAACTTGATAATCATGTATTGATTTTATTACTTCCACAATTTCATTTATTTTATCTGACCTTGTTTTAAATTCAAGCTTAAATTCTTCTTTTGTTTCTATCTTTCCTCCCCACCAATAATCTGATCTAACTTTATATATTTGACTTCCTGCAACTAACTTTTTCTCCATTAGAGTCTTAGAAATTCTATCTGCTATTTCTTGTTTATCGCATAATGTTGTTACAATATAATAGAAATATTGATAGTATTCAGGTTCATCCTCGTCATCTTCTTCATCTTCGTAAAAGTTATAATCCGCAAAATTTTCAGGTTTATACCCATACATTTCTAATTCTTCATCGTTTTCTATTTTCTTAATAATTGACTTTGTTCTACTTACAGGAAAAGGTACTTCAGATCCCAAATAATATTTTGCCTCTGTTACAAGTGCTACAACATCTTCTCCTGCTCTATTTACAAGTACTTTATCTCCTACTTTAACAGACTTATCATCACTTAAATAATTATAAAAATCATATGAGTCTAAATCGTCAGCATAAACAACTGATACATAATAATATTCTTTATCAAAATCTTCTATTTTAGGTATTCTTAACTTCATATTATCTGTATAAATATCATAAATTATGCCTATATTTTCTGTTTTTCCGTTTTCTAAGTCGTTAAATAAATTATACGGTATTTCTTTCTTATCTTTTAAGTAAACACTTGTCCAAAATCCTCTTAAATCAGCTATTTCTTTTACTTTTTTTAAACTATCTATTGAATATTTTTTTATATATCTTTCATTTAGTATTCTCGCCATAGTTCCATTTATCATAAATTCAAATCCACTTATACTCTTTATTACCCTTTCATTTTCAGCAATTATAGATGGATTTTCTATTGTAAAGTCTATATAAGCATTTAATAAATATTTTGCTATTTCTCTTAATTCTACAACACCACCAATAGAAGGAAATTTTACAAGAGCATATCCCTTTTCATTATTCTCTTCTAATTGAAATCCTGCAATTACAACTCTATATCCTTCCCAATTTTCATATCTTTCTAATAATTTTAAAGAAGGCTCTTTTTTATTAATGAATTTTAACTCTTCTGTTATTTCTCCTTTAAATGGGTAAAATGTTACCCATTCTTTTATATATTTTGAGCAAAATGGTTTTATTTTAATATCCGAATAATTATAATCTTTTTCATTCTTTAAATTTAATAATTCTCTACATATGATATGTTCTTTTGAAAATTCTTCTTTTTTTTCTATTAAAATAACTAAAGTTTCTTCAATATCATATATATAAGATTTTTCTATCTCATATTTTTTAAAATTCCAAAATTTCTTTTCAAGATATTTTTCAAATTCAATTAAAAATTCTTCAAAGCCACTCATTTGTATCACTCCTGATCTTTTACTCCTTTATATTCTTCTACAAAAAAATTCTTCTTTATTATATTCTTTTCCAAACATACTCGGAGTAAAATATTTAACCTCTCCATTATCATTAATAGAAAAAATATGTAAGCATAAAACTTCAGCTACTTCTTTTGGTATTCTTCTTAATGCAACTTGTGCTGATTCCCAGTATAATCCTAATCCATATTTATATGCATGGTTTATTCCTGATATTCTACCATCTTCTTTAGATATTGAATATCTTTTTACATCCATTCTTGTTATTATCTGTCCTAATGCATTAAGCC
>JBJFFD010000037.1:0-1944 GCA_051891335.1 Candidatus Scatovivens sp. | reverse complement strand
TGTTACTACTCAGCCTTTAAATTAATAAAATAGCATTTTTTTGCTATTTTATTTCATTATTCCATGCAAAAAATTAGGCAAATAGAACATTGCCTTCAAATATTTGCTTTATGCTATCAAACGCATCTAATTTCCTCAATTTAGAAGTTTTGATAATACTCATAATATTACCAAATCTTTCCCCACCTTTACTACTTCTAAATCCACCTGATACTTTTGTTTTACCTTTAATCATCCTAAGCATTCTTTCCATAAAATTGTTATCATATGGAATGGTAAAATCATAAATGTACCAAAGAACATTCTTTTTATACTTGACTAAACGATTACAAAGTGCTGTTTCTTTTTCTTTCCAATAAGTTGATTTAATATTTAGATTCTCTTGTTTAGCTCTTTCTAAAATTTCATCATATTCTTTTTCAATTTTAATTATATCTTCTTTGTTAAAATAGTTCTGGCCGAACTTAGAAAGTATTTTTCTATTCTTTTCTTGTCTTAACAAAAAATAGTATAAATCAATTTGCCATTTGGTTTCATATACATTATCGTATCCTTCTTTACAATATCTTCCAATGTGTATAATACAATCTTGATTTTGCGTTCCATATTTAAAAATACATCTATCGTGATCAGATATAATTGTTCCAAAATAATTGGTTAAAATATTGTCATTTTCAATTGGCTTATTGCCTTTATTATGATGATATTTATACACTACATTTAATGGATTTGCATATCCACGATAATATGTTTCTTTCCCATTTTCTGTTGTAGTTGTCTCATCCGTATGTTGATATTTTCCATTTAAGATATGTTTGGTTATATTGGCTATTGATAATTCCGATCTTCTAGAAAATTCTTCATATATATTATCAATTGTCCCTTCGGAAATATTGATAATTCCACCTGTAATATCATAAATTAATTCTTTGATTTTACTATAACTCATTGAACAATAATTACCAAGAATTGTAATTATTGTTTTAATATCATTTGCGTATGTTACATCTGAATAAAATCCTTTTGGAAGTTTGTTTTCATATTTATTCTTATATATAAAGACGTGCTTTTCGATATATGGTTCAAAGTGGATACCAATTTTATATTTTACTGTTTCTTCTTTATTGCCATGAATATAATGTTTAATTTCGATTACTTTTAAATTTTTATTTCTTATTTTTTCTTCAATATGCTTTTTTGTTAAAGTACAACCTTTATGTCCTGTTTGACCGCCATTAACTTTGGAACTCTTTTCTCTATGATTATAAGTATTAGCACCACTTTTTTTCTTTTTAAAAGTTAGCTCTTTACTACTAGGAATACCAGAGTTAGAACTATTTTTATTTACTTGATTAGTTAATTTATCAATAATATAGTTTTTATCATTTTCAATTTGCAATTTTAATCTATTTATTTCTTTATATGCATCATCTAGTTCTTTTTTAAGTTTTGCATTTTCTTCTTCAAATGGAGTAGTAGCATCTTTAACTACCTTAATTATTTTATTATCAAAATTCTTTTGTTGATAATCTAATTCATATTTTAAATTAGATATTTCAAGTTTATAATTTTTAATTTCCTTATGTAATAAAGCATTTTTATTACATTCTTGTTCATACATATTATATATATCAGCATTATAATTCGTTTTCATTCCCATTTTTATCACTTCTTATCCTGATAATATTATTATCTCATAAAAATAGAAAAAGTGAGATAAAATTTTTCTTTGTATCAGAATAAGAAGTTTTTTATCTCACTGAATATATTATACTACATTTTTGCTTTTTTGGTTCATATTTTTTAATTTAAAGGCTGAGTAGTAACGAGTAATTATTTCCAATTACTGATTCTATTCATTTCTTTTTGATAGATATGGCTCTTTTTTTTATTAATAACATCAACAATGATTGTTATTATGGTAATTATATACATTAGTAATAA
>JBJFFD010000036.1:0-31918 GCA_051891335.1 Candidatus Scatovivens sp. | reverse complement strand
AATGTGATGATTTTGGACATGATTGCGAAAAAGTAGTAATTCCAATAGGAGCAAAGGTAAGATTAGATGCAGATAATTGTAAAGTAACAATTTTAGAAGAGAAATAGTATAAAATTTAATAAACTTGCAATTAACATAAATCAGTAGTATAATGAATAGAGTAAAAGGTTGACAAATATCCCTATTTTTACAGCTGTAGGTCAGGCAGTTATTATAAAAAAATTTTTAAAGGAGAGGACATCTCATGCCAAAAGAAAAATTTCAGCGAGGTAAACCTAAAATGAGTTTCGATGAAATTTTAAGTAAAGTTACTCACCCATCAACTCCAGCAAGAGAGAAACTGAGAGAAGAAACTATTCTACACGTGGAAAAGAATGTAGAAATACTTAAAAAACGATTTGAAGCACATGAAACTTCAGAAACTCAATAACCAAAAAGGCTCTTTGACTCAATAAGTCAGAGAGCCTTCTTTTATCAAATGTATTAATGGGGAAGAGGATTAACATTTACAAAATTTACATAATGTGATACAATTAAGATGTAACAATATTGTTGCACCTTTGAAAAAAACAAAACTTTCAGAGGTGCAAATCTCTGAGCTATTGTGAGGAGGTAATATTTGTGCAGGCTAAAAAACTTAATCAAATCCAAAAAAATATTCGGAAAAATTGGGGAAAGGTAACTCCTTTTAAACTGATCCCTAAAAAACATTTCAACTGTTATATGTTTGCTGTATGTTGTACTGTGCCAACAGAAATATTAACACGTACTGGTACTTGTATAAGTACAATTGATGAAAGTGTTACCTATTTTGGTTCTATTGGTCAATTTTCAGGAACAAAATATAAAACACGCGAACAATTGAAAGAAGCATGGGTAAATGATTTAAAAGTTCTTGGAATTTATGCTGAAGAATGTTCTGAAGATTTTATACCTACCGAAGATACTATAAAAGTTGCTTTTTATTCAAATTTTGAAGAAGGTATGTCTAAATCAGAAGAAGAATTTCATTTTTTTAGATATGTTCCATCAAAAAGACGCTGGATGGGGAAAGCAGGGTTTCCAGGAGGTTTCCAAAAAAATCCACGAGATTGTCACATTAATCGAATTAACGTAACTGGACAAAAGCGGATAGGGATTTTTAAGTTAAGGCTAAAAAAGTAAGATGAAAGTTTAATATGGCTTTCATCTTACTTTTTATTTTGTATAAATCAAATATTAAATTAAATAGACTAAAAAAAGTATTTATTTTTGTTGAAAATATTTAATTGTATTATCAAAGAAATATGTAGGTGTAATACTTCTGTCAAAATCAGGTAAGTGATAAATAGATTGTAATTTATCATCTGGTATATTTTTATTTATATTTCTTACTGTATTTCTAATACTCCATTGTACACCATTACTATTTATATTTTCTTTGTTACCTATATAATGATATAAGTCATTTATGTTTCTTAAAAGAAATGGTTTTTTATATGCAATTTCAATAGCTTTTATTAAAAGTGAAATATTTTTAGGATGTGATTTAGCATTTATGCTATGTAAAAACAAAACTATTTCTTTTTCCGTTATTTCTCTGTTTTCTAATTCTTTATCTTTTATAAAATCATGAATTTGACGAAGAATTAAATCAAAGTCAACTGGTTTTTGTAGACTCATATATATTTTAGACATATTCCAGAGGTTTGCTCTTATTTTAGCTTTACCAGATATTACAATAATGTTCTTTTTATTTTTCTCATTAGGATCTTTTGATAAACAATTGATGATCTCTAGTCCATTCATCTTTGGCATTTCTAAATCCAACAATAATAAATCTGGCTTTAATTCTTGGTATTTTTCTAATGTTTCTTGTCCATCGGTAGTTTGCGATATGATTTGTATATCTTTATCTTTAGTTAGAAATTTGCAATACATATTGTTAAGGTCAATGTTGTCATCAGCTACCATAACTCTTATCATTCAATGTACCTCCATATAGTTTTGTTAGTAATACATTAAAGTAATTTGTATAATGCCGAGCTCTTTTCTAACTTATTAGTTCGAATTATATCACTTTTTTCGCTATTTTTCAATGAAAACGCGAAAATTGATGTGAAAATATGTAAATATTTGACAAAAAATTGCCATTTTAAAGAAAAATGCAGAAAAAAATGACAAGTTTATGACAATTTTTACACAAACTATAAAAAATTTTATATTATTCAGCAAAAGACAAATCAGTCTAAATAATTGAGGTGGTACAAATGCTAATATAGTTAATATACAAAGGACAGATTAGTTTATTTTTGCATCTATTGTTTAGAGTGTTTTGGGAGGTATTTATTATGATTGTATTTTATTTAAGAATTTAATATTTACAAAAATAGATTTGTTATTTTAAATAGCACCTCTATTTTGGACTCTGTTTGTCCAAGATAGGTGGTGGTAAATATGATTGATATTGTATTAGAAATAGAACAGAAACAAGTTTACTTGGCTCTTGTTTACAAGGGGCAAGTGAGCTTGTTTTTTTGTAGGTCGCCTCCTGTTGATTTGACTTTAAAAGTTGAGTTAATGGGAGGTTTTTTGATGAAAAAAATAATTATAGATGGTTATGAAATTATTGTTGAGAATAGAGTTCTTACAAGAGCAATTTTTAAAGATTTTGATGGAAATGAAATCAATATTGAATTAGGTGAAAAAATGCAAATGGAATTTCTGGAAAGAAGAAGAGAAGAATTTAAAGAACAAAATGAAAGAAGAAGACATATTGATAATCTTTTAAGAGATGATTCATTATTTGAAATTAGAACAGCAGAAAAATCATATTCAATAGAAGAGATGGTTATAAATGAGGAACAAAGAGATTTTATAATACAAGAAATTTGGAAATTACCACATATACAAGCTCGAAGAACATTTATGTTTTTAATAAATGAATATTCATTAACTAAAATTGCAAGAATTGAACGAGTTTCGGTAACTGCTATAGATAAATGTGTTGAAAAAGGAATCAAAAAAATTGAAAAAAAATTAAAAAATTTTAATTAAGGGGTTTAAATTTTGCTATTTAGTGACTGTACAAGTGAGAAGTGTATCTTTCTCACTTGTATTTTTTGTACATTGACAAACACACTACAAAAAGTGTCATAGTCGGTTATAGGACAAAATAATGATACTTCTGTCTGGCTAACGTGATGTAAAGGGACAGCCTCTTGAGATAGAGGGGAGAGGAGCAAAAATCTCTATGTGAATTGAAATATATTCACTTATAACTGACATTAAATAAGTAAAAATGAAAGGATATGATATATATGAATTTTTTAATAGGAATTATATTTTTTATAATAGGTTTTACATTAGGAGTATTTACTAGAAATATTTTAATCAAGTTTATAAAAATAAATAATAAAATCAAAGAGGCAGAAAGAATTATTGCAGAGGAAAAGAGAAGAAGAGATTTCAGAGAAAAGTATGATTTTTTCGGGGAGGATAAAACTAATGGACAAGATAATAAATAAGATTAATGGAAAATTATTTGAAATAGGAGCTCTGGTTATCTTAAAAAATAAAGGAATAGTAAATGAAGAAGAATTTTTAAAAATAAAACAGGATATCGAAACAGAATATTATATTAATGCTCGGTTAGACTTTAATAATTATGGTTGATATAATTTATATTGTAAAGATATGAAAGGAGGTAATTTTGCAAGTAAATGTAATCAAGAAAATTAATGGAAGAGTTAATAGAGATACAGGAACAATACTATTAGAAAACTTAAAAGTTGCTGCTTATTGTAGAGTAAGTACAGATTCAGAAGACCAATTAAATAGTTATCAAGCTCAAAAAGCATATTATAGTGAAAAGATAAGAGAAAATTCAAAATGGAGTTTCGTAGGCATATATGCTGATGAAGCAATTTCAGGAACACAAGACCATAAAAGAACAGATTTTTTAAGGATGATAAGTGATGCTACCGATAAAAAGATTGACTTAATATTAACAAAATCTATTTCAAGATTTGCAAGAAATACATTAGATACTTTAAAATATGTTAGATTATTAAAGGAAAAAAATGTAGGAATACTATTTGAAGAAGAAAACATAAATACATTAGAAATGACAGGAGAACTACTTCTAACTATTTTAAGTTCTGTGGCACAACAAGAAAGCGAAAATATTTCCGAACACGTCAAATTAGGTCTTAAAATGAGAAGAGAAAAAGGAGAATTAGTTGGTTTTAATAATTGCTTAGGGTACGAATATGATAGAGAGACCAAGACAATGATTATAAAAGAAGATGAGGCACAAATTGTAAGATATATCTTCGAAAGATATTGTAAAGGAATAGGATGTAAAACTATTGCCAGAGAGTTAACAGCACAAAAACATAAGACACCAAAAGGTTTAGATGTTTGGTCTGAAAGTACAGTTATGGGAATAATTAAAAACGAAAAATACAAAGGAGATGTGCTAATGGGAAAAACTTTTACAACAGATCCTATTAGCAAAAAGAGAATTACAAACAGAGGGGAAGAAGATAGATATTATATTTCTGAACATCATAAAGGGATAATAAGTGCAGAGGTTTATGAAAAAGCTCATCAAATATTAAAAAAGAGGAGTGATGTAAGGGAAACAGGAAGAAGAAAAGGTAATTATAGTAAGAAGTTTCCGTTAAGTAGTAAATTGTATTGTGGCTTTTGTGGGACAGTGCTTACAAGGAGAAACATGAATTCTGGTAGTAAAACTTCAAAACGTATATGGCAATGTATGACAGCTGTTAAAGTAGGTAAAGAATATTGTGAAGAGAGTAGACTAATCAGAGAGGATGTTGTAGAAAAAGCATTTGTTGATGCATACAGAATTTTATCTAATAATAATAAAAGTATTATAAATAAATTTTTAAATAGAGTAGAGGGAGTAATATCACAATCAACTTCTCAAAATGAGAAAAATAAAATAGAAAAGCAAATTGAACTACAAAGGTCTAAAATAGATAAGTTATTAGAATTATTAACAGAAGATTTGATTGACAAAGTTACTTTTACTGAAAAAAAAATATCAATAGATAAAAAAATTGAAAAATTAGAAAATGATTTGTTGCATATTAAGTTAGAAGAGGGAGATAAAGAAAATATAAATAATGGTATAGATAAGTTAAAGAAAATTTTTGAGAGCGATGTGATTTTTGATACATTTGATAAGGATATATTTGAGGCTACTGTGAAATATGCAATAATAGGTGGATTAGATGATAACAATAATGAAGATCCATATATAATTAGATTTATTTTAAGGAATGGAAGTAATTATAACAGGAATTCAGATAATGTATTAGATTTAAATACAGTAACCGTTTTAGAGTTTAAAAGTAAACAGAACTTCTTTATTTTTGAAAAAAACGAAAGAAATTTTAATACAAAAAAACTTATAGAAAGTATTAAAGTAAGAGTTGAGCTAGAAAGCTAGTAAAAAAATCAATGTTGTGTTATACTATTGTTGTTAGTAGAGGTATCACTTTAACAACAGACAACATATTTTATATACTGCAACCGACAACATACATCACATCATTTCTTTGCAAGTACCACAGAATAATTTTGTGGTCAATAAGTAATTGGTTTTTGCTTTTGTCCTTGCTGGTGCTTCTTTATTTTTCAATAATTTGTCTTGTGCTTTGTAGAATGTATCATCATCAATAATTCTAGGAATAGCATTTGGAGTTTCCTTTCCTTTATACGAGTATATTCCTATGTATTTTTTATTTAATATAATTGTCCTAATGCTATTTTTGTTAAATTCTCTGTCAAATGATGTTTTTACATTTCTTTCGTTTAGGTATCGAATTATATCAGCCATTGTATTATCACCAATATACATTTCAAATATTTTCTTGACTATTGGTGCTGTTTCTGGGTCAATATCAAATTTCTTCTTATAAATTATTTTATGATTTACACCTAATGGTACAGGTACAGATTTTAATTTTAGTCCTAATGGAACAGTCCCGCCATTGTAATAACAATTTTCTGCATTTATTGCCATACCTCTTTGAACTTTTTGTCCTAATTCCAGAGAAAAGTATTCAGCCATTCCTTCTAATACACTTTCCATTAAAACACTTGATGCATCAGCATTATTTATATTTTCTCTTGCTGAATAAACTTTGACACCATTTTTTTCTAGTTTTTTCTTGTAAATGGCACTATCATATTTGTTCCTTGCAAATCTATCTAATTGATAAACTAAAACACCTTGAAATTGTTTTTTCTCACTATCTTTTATCATGCGTTGAAAATTTGCTCTGTCATCTCTTGTTCCAGATTTTGCTTCATCTGTATAAGTACCGATAATATTAAGACCATTTCTTTCCGCATATGCTCGGCATTCTTTTATTTGTCCTTGTGTTGACTGATCTGTTTGATTATGAGAACTAAATCTTGTATATATAACTACATTCAATTATTTTACTCCTTTCTTGTCTTGGTATTTAGTTTTTGAATTTCTTAATTGATTTTCAATTTCTTCTAAATAAGCATTATCTACTATATTTTTTGTTGATATTTTTCCTTTTGCTAAATGTCGTTCTACTTTCCATTCAAAATCTTTTAATTTTTTCAAAGTATTATCTATAACATACATATCTTCATTTGTTATTTGTGTTGAATAATAATTGTGTATTGTGCTTAATATTGGTATACAATTATTGTCTATTTTTTTTAGTTCTTTTTCATAATTTTCTAATGCTTTTTCAAATGTTTTGTTACTATCTTCTTTTTTATTATAAATAGGTGTAAACCCATCTAATAAAAATACTTCTTCTTGTTCTATCAAATAGTTTATTGTATCTATCAAATCTGTATTTTTTACAGATTTTAAAATTTGATATGCTTTTTTTGATAGTCCAGTTTTTTGCATAATATCTTCATGTTCATAATTAGGTGTTTTACTTTTTCCTAAAAGATAATTACTATTTACACCAAAATACCTTGCTATTTTTTCAATGCTTTTCATAGTAGGCAATGATTTTATGTTTCTATTTCTATATTGTGATATAGAGCTTTGAGAGATAGGTATTTCTAATGCAACTTCTTTTGGACTTTTTCCTAATTTGTCAAATTCTTCATTAAATCTGTCTAAAAAAATTGCAAGTTGTTTTTCACTTTCTGTATCTTTTTTTTCAATTCTTTTTCCTTTACTCATTCTTTTCACCTCCTATTTATTGGAATAAATTTTAAGCCGAATTGTATAACTTTTTTATTAGAGTAAAACTATTAAAATATCTATTTACATATCTAATATTTGGTTATAAAATGATTTTGTTAAATAAATTATTTTATTGTATTTTAATTTATTTAATAAAATTATTATAACACCATTTTTTTAAAAAGTAAATAAAATAAAATAAATTTGTTAAAAGGGGGCTTTATTATGGAAAAAGAAGAATTAAGTAACGAAATGAAATTAGCCAAAAAACAATATTACAGAAATTATAGAAAACAACACCCAGAAAAATACAAAGAAGCACAAAATAGATTTTGGCAAAAAAAAGCAGAAGAACAAAGGAACGGAAAGTAATGGAACTAGCAAAAGAACAAGTAAAAGAATTTAGCATTTATCTTGATTTGGAAGATATAAGAGCATTTGTTGAAACTAATCAAGAAGAATATGAAATTTGGCTAAAACAAGAAGAAAATCATATTTTGGGTAGCATTAAAATATTTTCAAAATTCAAGTTATTAAATACTAAAAATAATTCTACTGAAATATTAAAATGGTGTTATAAAAAATATGTTATTGGAGGTAAGCAAAAATGAACGAAACAATAAAATTGCATATAGATACAATAGGTTATAAAGATAAAAAATCTGTTAAAAAAAATGCGAATATTATAAAATATCGTGTTCAACATTCACAACCAGTTGAAGTTTCTATTGATGAGTTAATAGAAGTAATCCAACACGGAAAAACCTTTAGCCCTGCTGTTATGAAAGGAGCTAAAAGTGATGACTTCATAGAACAACAATTATTTGCAATAGACATTGACAACAATAATAAAAACTCACCAATATTACAGATACAAGATGCTATAAATATATGCTATAGAAATAATTGTCCAGTAGCATTTTACTATCCTAGTTTTTCTCATACGGAAGAATTGCCAAAATATAGGTTAGTTTTTATATTAGATAAAATAGTTAGAAATAAAAATATAAGAGATACTATTATGAATAATTTATGTTCTTTATTTGGACAAGCTGATTTAAGTTGCCTAAATGCTGATAGATTATTCTTTGGAACAGATAAAGAAGTTAAAAAAGTTGATACTGAAAATTTATTAAAAACTGAGATAGCATTAGGTTTATTTCCACCTAAAATAGAAAATAGATATGATAAAAAAAGTTTTGATACAGAATTAGAAAAACTAAAAAATGAATTTGATTTTTTTGACTATCTATTAAAAAGAAATGGTCCAATAATTACTGACAATGGAAAATATACTATGTTTGAAAATTGCGAAATATGTGGACATCATAAAGATTTAGTATATTATAAAGATAGTAATACTTTTCATTGTTTTGGTGCTAATGGGAATATTGGCGGTTCAATTATAGATTATTTAATGAAAGTAGAAAATCTTAATTTGAAACAAGCCATTGATAAATTCAAATATGAATTATGCGGAATTAAAAACCATAAAAGAGAAACTCAACTTATAAGTGCAAAAGATTTATTGGCAATGAATTTAGAAAAGCCTTATATAGTAGTAGAAAATATGCTATATCAAGGACTTACAATTTTAGCAGGTCCACCTAAAATTGGTAAAAGTTGGCTATGTCTAGATTTATGTATTTCTATTGCTTCTGGGCAACCTTTTTTAGGATTTAAAACAAACAAAAGTGATTGTGCATATTTTGCATTAGAAGATAGTAACAACAGATTACAAGATAGAATAACAAAGATTTTAAATAATAAAGAAGTTCCAGAAGGCTTTTATACTTGCATATATATTGAACCACTAAATGAAGGATTACTTGAAGAATTAGAAGAACAATTGCAAGAACACCCTAACATAAAGTTGATTATTCTTGACACTTTTCAAAAGATTAGAGGTAGTCAAAATAAAACAGAAAGTTCATATAGTTATGATTATAAAGAAGTGGGAAAATTAAAAGCATTTGCAGATAGTCATAAAATAAGTATTCTTCTTATACATCATTTAAGAAAAGTAAAAGACCGCTCAGATGTCTTTAATCAAATAAGTGGATCTACTGGTTTAACGGGTGCTGCTGATACTTCTATTGTATTAGATAAAACAGATAATGAGCATTCACAAGCATTACTTTCTATAACCGGTAGAGATGTTGAAAGTACAGAAACACTTATAAGATTTGACCCTATATTTTTTAAATGGGAAGTTATAGGTAGCGGTATGGATTTCTATAAACAGGTTGATAAAGCAGTATATGAAAACAACCCTATTATAATAACAATTAAAAAGCTACTGGAAGAAAATCCAGAAGGATTAAAAATTACTGCATCTAATTTGCTCAAAAAAATATTTGAGATTACTGGAAACTATCCGAAGCAAGATAAACCTAATTCATTAACTAGGGAAATAAATAGTAATTTGCAATTTCAATTATTGGAATTTGATGGAATTCATTACGAACAACCAAATAAAAATGGCGGTAATAAAGGCAGAATTTTATTTTTTTCAAAGCCTATAAAAAATACAGATATATAAAAATAAAATACCGTTACTTATAGTTACTTATTGTTACTTTTTATTTTCATATAGTAACGGTATATAACTATAAGTAACTATATTTATATATTTAAAGGGGGAATTTTAAATGGCAAATGAGCAAAACTTAATACCTTTGAATAAAAGGTCGCAAAGAGAACGCAAAGAGATTACAACAAAAGGTGCTAATGCTAGTAATAAAGTTCAAAAAGAAAAAAAGTTACTGAAACAACAATTTGAAATGCTTATGTCGTTAGAAATAATGGACGATAAATTGAAAGAACAATTATTATGTTTAGGCATACCTCAAAATGAAACTACTTTACAAATGGCTTTATGCGTTGCTATAACAAAACAAGCATTACAAGGAAATATAAAAGCATTTGAACTGATACGAGATACATTAGGACAAAATCCTTCCGATGTAATAGAAAATGAAGAAAAAGCAACTATAATCTTTATAAATGATATTAAAGATTTGCCATTAGAAAATGGTAATAGTTAGGAGGTAATTCTATGAATAAAAAAGAAATTCCAGTAGTCAAGGTTTTTAAAACTGAAAATGAAAATCAATGTAGCTTTTGGTGTCCTTATTGTAAGAAATATCATTATCACGGCATCCCCTTAGAAGGACATAGAACAGCACATTGTACAAATAAAAATTCTCCATTTCGTGAAACTGGTTACATACTAAAAGAATATACAAAAAAAGAACTTCAAGAATTGGGATTACATAAAAAATAAAATTAATATAGATAATTAGAGTTGTATTATATATAAAATTATATTATTTAATTATAAAAGTTTTACTAGAATTAAATCTCGTAACAACTAGAATAAATCAGTATATAGTTTTATATATAATACTCTTATTGAAAAAAATAGAAAATTATGTTTTAATAAGATAAATGGTAATTTGTAGGAGTGATATATAATGAATTGTATAAGTTGTAATTCTACGCATGTTCAAAAAGATGGTAATCATAACGGCTATCAAAGGTATAAATGTATGGACTGCAAAAAACGATTTGATGGTGAAAAATATGAAAATAATCATATTATCCATTTTAAAACAAAATTAAAGAAAACTGATAGAAATATTTTGACTCGTGAAAATTATTGTATTCCCAAAAAAGAACTTGACTATAATGATAAGAAAAATATACAAATTGCAATAAATTTTGTAAAACAACATAATAGACCACCGCTTCTATGTCCAAAATGTTATTATGAAATTCCAAACGAGATTTTTGAAGATACCGAACATTATACAGATGAGTTTGTAAAATCTCATTATGAAGAATGTATGGAAAATTTTGATTTGAATATGAATTATTTTTCTAAATTGGATTATGATAAATTTAATGACTATCTTATGAAATTCGTAAAAAAGAATAAATTTATAGAAATTGAAGATTTAGAAATTGTTAATAATAAGACAGGAGTATATATTTTAGTTTTAGATAAATATAAACAAGTGTATATTGGAATATCCGATTCTATAAAAGGAATAAAAAATAGAATTTTACAACATTGGAGTAAGAAAAAAGAATTTGGAAGATTATTAAATGGAAATGTAGAAACTTCTATTTTGTCTATTGATTCCTTCGGTGCATTAGATACTACAAGAATATTTTATAAAGAATTAAAATGGTATCAAAATATAAACGAATATGAAGAAAAAATTGTTAAAAGTTTTAAACAAGAATATAGATTAAATCGTGTCTGTGGTGGTTTAAATGCCGAAGAATACTCAACAATTAGAAATATGAAACTTTTATCTTCAATTCAAGAAAGAAATCTTAAATAATTTATAAGTACATATTGAAAAAAGATAGTTTTATTTACTATCTTTTTTCTTATCTTCTATATTATTTAGTGCATATTCACATGCTTGTATAACAAATCTTGAAAATGTAACATCCTTATTCTTTATTGCTTTTTCTATATCTTCTATTAATTGAATTGGAAATCTTATTGTTTTATTTTCAGTTTCTTTCTTATAAGGTTTTATTTGAAAAGCCATTTGCATTACCTCCTATATGTATATATTGTATTGCAAGATATAAAATTATGAAGCATTGCACTTTGTCTTGCATTTATTTTTATTATTTGATAAAATATAGAAAATAATGTAAGAGGAAAAAAGAAAATGAAAAAAATAAATGAAGACTTTAATATACCCTATTACATATTTGAAGAAATTGTAGAATATGTAGAATTAACTGCACAAGGTCATTGTAAATGTATGAAATGGGACAATATAAAATCACTTTTAAAATTAGCACAAGTAAACAATAGGCTTACAGATACACAAGTAAATTATATTATAGAAAATTTTAATCGAGAGAAAAAAAGTGAGTAATTTAAAAAAACTTGTGTTATAATATATCATAATTCGACAAAATTCTACAAAAGAAAAGGAGAGCAAAAAAAGATATTTATTTTATCTTTTTGAGCATAATAAGAATATGAAAGATAAAAAAGATTATTTAATAAAAACATTATCAAGAACAAAAAGAAAAGATTTCGAAAATTATGTTATAAACAGACTATATACTAGGCTAAATGATTTAGATATTAAGCCAATGACACAAAAATATGTCAAAAGAAAAATTGGAGGTAAATTGGGATATTCTTTAATTGACTTGTATTTTCCGCAATTCAATATTGGTATAGAATGCGATGAACCACACCATATATTACAAGAAGAACAAGATAAATTAAGAACTGAAGATATTATTGCCGAATTAGGAAATTATACCGAAAAACGTATTAAAGTATTTAACAACTCGATAATTGATATAAATAATGATATTGATAAAGTTGTGAACGATATTAAAGTTAATAAAGAAAAACAAATACAAAACAATACTTTTAAAAAATGGGAGCTCTTAACACCTCAAGAATATTTTGCAAATAAGGACAAAATAACCATTTATGACGATATAGAATTTTCAACAATAAATGAAACAAGTAATTTGATTTTTGGAACTAATTATAAAGGACAACAAAAAGCGTGGTTTCCTATTAAAACTATAAAAGATAAAAACATAATGGCTTGGTTTCCACAATTAGCAATAGAAAAAGACAATGTAATGGTTGCATCTTCTAACGGTTGGAATAATACTATAAATGATAACAAAGACACTATTTTTGAATATAACGAATTTAGTACAAATACAAGTAATGATTTTGATAAAAGAGAAAGAGTTACTTTTATGAAAATGAAAGACAAAATTACTAATAAATCAAGTTACAAATTTTTAGGTGTATTTCTTCCAATAAGCAAAATAAATGGAAAAGTAACTTATAAGCGAATTGCTACTGAATTTAAAATTATAAAAAACTAATATAAAAAATAGAAGATAACAATAAAAGCTATCTTCTATTTCATTTTTCTAACACTATTATAGTTTCAAAATTTTCAAATTTAATATGTTTTGCTAATAATAAATTGTCTATATTGTCTAATCTTTCTACTATAATTACATCATTTTCTTCTATATAATCTTTTATTTTTACACTAACTTGAATTGTCTCTCCTGTTTTAGTTAATAATTGACAATTAAGTATATCTGGATTATTTTCAGCCCTAAATTTATCTAATTCTTCTATATCTCTGCTTTTTAGAATATTTTCATTTAATTGGCAATCTTGTTGATAAATCCATCTTACTGTTTCTGCATATTCATATTCTTCATCTTCGATTAATTCAATTTCAAAATTTTCGAAAAATCCATATTCTGCATTTAAAAGCAATTCTTCGTGAACATATTTTTCTTCATTTTCTTCATTTCCTAATATTACCATAATCGTTCCTTTTTCCTTATGAATATACAGATAAGCATAAAATGGCTCTATTATATCAAGATTAGTATCAATAAAATCAATTCCTGTATTTTTTACTAATGCAAATCTATCATTGTATTCTCTAAAATTCATATTATTAACTTTTTTATACATTTTATTTTTAATTTCCATTTCTATTTTTTAGTATATTTTTGTATCTAATTACTAGAATTAAATTCTAGTTTGGTATATATAATTATATTATTTTTTTCTGAAAGTTAATCAGAATTAAATCTGATAACAAGTAGAAGTGCAATAAATTATAAAATAAAAAATTTTAATCATTTTTATTAAAAAATTCCCTAATTATGAAACCACCATTAAAACAAATAAGGTTCATATTAGGGAAATATGGCAGGGGTAGAAGGATTCGAACCCTCACAGGCGGTTTTGGAGACCGATGTGCTACCATTAACACTATACCCCTAGAAGTTACTATAATAGTATACACAACAAATCTTAATTTTGCAATACAAAAATTAAAAATAATTAATTAAAAATTTTGAGGCAAGGTGGAACCTTGCCCATATAATTAATAAATAAAAATAATTACTATAGATAAAATAAGAGATATAATTGATAAAATAATTACAGAAATACCAGATGCTTTATTATTTTGATTCATTTCATAAATCCCATAAAATAAACATTTAAAAAATCCTAATAATATTAGAAAACTAACAAAAATTTTTAATAACATTATTTACCTCCATCATTCCTTATTGAATAAATAAGAAGAGTTTATTTGGCAATCTACAGAAATATCAAAAACAGAATCTTTAAATATTTCCTCCCAATGTACCTTATCAAATTCAGTAGTAGTAGGATATTTAGTAGAGAGCATTTCTCCAAAATAACATATATCTGCATTAAATTCTCGAGAAATTGTGTACAAATAAGTATTAATAATTTCTTTTAAATATTTTTCTAAAGAATTTTCTATAATATCTATAGAAGTTAAAGAAGAGTAATCAAAATCATTAGTAGCACTTCTTACTTTACCATTTACTTTTGATTTTACTTTTATATATGGAGTTTTATTTACAATTGAAATATCTATATCTGTTTTTTCTAAATTTATAAGAATATCCATTAATTCATTAGGTTCAAAAGGATCTGTTATAGAAACAGTGGCAGTATCCAATTCGTTTATAACAATAGAATGAGCTATTGCTTCTATAGCATCTAAACTTCCAACAAAAACATCATTTTTAAAAACAGCTACTCCATTGCTTTGAATTGTTTCACCATTTACTGCAATATAATTTGCGGTTGCTTGTGTAACATTATTATTAAAATCATAAAAAATATCTCCAAATCTAGAAATCGTAGAATATCCGGTATAATTTGTTGAATTTATTATAAATTCATAATATCTAGAAGAAAAATTTTCTCCAGAAGCAGATACTTTTTCTAATACATCAAGTGCAGTTTTATTACTAATCAATACGTTAGCATTTGGGCGTATTTCGTTATTATTTGCCAAAGTATTTATTTCTAAAGCTATTCCTTCTTTTGCTAGTTCCTCTGAAAATATAACTGCAGAACAATGTGATAAATCTAATTTTTTACTTAAATAATTATCTAAAATACTTAAACCAGAATTAATACTAGTACAATCAACAGAAAAAATTGATTGATTTGTTGATTGAGAAGAAGAATCGCTATTTTTATCAGATATTGCAATTTGAACGCTTAGCTTAAGAGGACTATCTGTTCCTTTATCTACACCTAATGCTATTACATAATAAAACGTTTCAAGACTATTTGCATCATAACAACCTGAAAAAGAAAAGGCTATAAATGTAATTAATAATAATAAAATAATAGTTTTTTTCAAAATATCCTCCATAATAATAGATTTATAAAAAATTGTAAAGATATAAGATAAATTATACTTTTATAAAAATTCTTTTATATTTGTTTGGATTTACTAAATTTCTTTTTAATATTTGCACCAATCAAAATAATAAATCCTATTCCAAAAATTACTGTTATTGATATATATTTATAAATATTAGTTTTTGTAAATTCGGTAAACTGGTTATTAAAAATAAAAATAGTTATTCCAAGAATTAGAGAAGAAATAGGAAAAGATAAAATTTTTTTATCTTTTAAATTAAATATTTTTCCTAATATTTCTAAAATCCAAAATAACAATATAGAAACATAAGTCAAGGTAGAAATTACCCAAAGTAATACAAATATAGCATCAACTCTTTGCAAAAAATCAGTTAATTCAATACTTCGAGTAAGCATGTATACAGAATTTACTTCTTCACTAGTATCAAAAGTAGGAAATCTAGTAAGCAAAGCTACAATTATTAATGCTAAAACAATAATAGAAATAAAGAATGAATGCTTTACAATTTTAAAATAATTACTTTTATTTCTTAAAAACGGCATTAAAAAATAGTAATAAATTATAATATTAAAAACAAATAAATTAGATAAACCAATTAAAAATGTAGTTTTTAAGTCTTTTCCAAATATTGGCATTATTCTATAAATAGTAAAACTTTTAGAAGAAGTTATAGACACGAATAATATACTAATTATTGAAAAAGGTATAATTAAACAAGCAATTTTTTTTAGGGAATCAAATCCTATTAAATTTGCAATAATCATTGCAACAGTAAAAAATAATGTTATAAAAAGAATTGGAGATTTATGAAAATATATAATTTTAATTAAATAAGAAAAGTTAGATATGGCAAAACAACAAAGCATAATAAAAAATATTATAAATACAAATCCAACAACAACTTTTAAAACTTTTCCGCCTAAAAATTCAGAAATATCGATTAAATCAGAATTTGAAAAATTTTTAAATAATTTGCTTATAATCATACAAAACAAAAATGCTATTAAACTTACCTCAATTAGATTTAGTAATGAACCAGTACCAACTGATATAATAAAATTTTGACCTATATTTAATATTATTTCATTAATCATACAAATTAAGATGAAGCATATTGCCTCAAATTTAGATAATTTATTTTTTCTCATTTTCCCTCCAATTCATACTAATTTTTTCTTCTGAGAAAGGTTTTTTAGTTTTTAAAAATGTATCTCTTTTTTCTCTTTTCCAAATAGGATTTAGATAATAATTAGGAAATTCCTCAGAGCCTCTTAAAGGTAAATAAGGTGCTAAGTAAGAAACTCCAAATGAATTTAAATTACATAGTAAAACAAAGTGAACAAAAAATACAAATCCAATTCCCAAAAATCCAGCTAAATATCCAGCAATTATATAAAAAAATCTAAATATTCTTATTGAAAATCCTAGAGAAAAATCAGGTATTGCAAAACTACAAATGCCAGTAAATGCTACTATAATTATTAGAATTGGACTAACAATATTGGCATTTACAGCAGACTCTCCCAAAATTAATGCACCAATAATTCCAATAGTTTGTCCAAAGGGAGAAGGAACACGAACTTGAGCTTCTCTTATTAATTCAAAAGAAAGTTCCATTATAATTATTTCAAATAATATTGGCGCAGGAATTGCTTCTCTTGCACTTGATATTGCAAATAATAATTCAGATGGAAGTAACTCTTGATGAAAATTAGTTATAGCCACATATAATCCAGGTAAAAGAAGTGCAAAGAAAAGACATATAAGTCTAATAAATCTTAAAAAATTAGAATAATGATTATTTAAATTTAAATCTTCTTGAGTAGTTATAAAATCAAAAAATACTGCAGGAACTACTAAAACAAATGGAGAACCATCAACAATTATTGCAACTCTACCATCTAAAAGATAGTTACTTACCCTATCAGGTCTTTCAGTAGCTATTAGTTGAGGATAAGTGCTATATAAATTATCTTTTATTAATTGCTCTAATGCACCAGAAGATAGTAAAAAATCTATAGAAAGATTATTAATTCTATTTTTAACTTCTTCAACTAAAGTATTATTTGCTATATTTTTTAAATAGCAAATTCCTACTTTAGTTTTTGTTATTTTGCCCACATTAGACTCTTCAATAATTAAATTTTCGTTATTAATTATCTTTCTAATTAAAGAAGTATTTGTTCTATAATTTTCAACAAAAGCCTCATGAGCACCTCTTATAACAGACTCGTGCTTAGGTTCGGCAACTTGACGACCTTTAAACTCTTTAACTTCTATGCAAAGAGCGGATTCTAATGTATCAACAAATAATGCACAAAATCCAGAATTAACTTTATCTATAACTTTTTCAAATGTTTTAGAAACAATGATTCTATTTTGTGGAATTAAACTATTTATTAAAAATTCTTCTAGATTAAATTTTTTCACTCTTTTAACAGAAATATTTTGAGCTATTGCTTTAGATTCTGTTTTGCTTGGATTCATATTTATAGAATTTCTTAAAAGAAGAGGTTGCAAAATAAAATCATTTATAGAATCTTGATTAATAATACCGTCAATATATAGAAGAAATGCTTTATAATCTTTAGATTTTATTGGTAGAGTAAATTCTCTTATATTTATATCACTATTATTTTCTAAGCAGTATTGCTCTTTTATAAACTCCATATTAACATCTAAACTAGGAAATATTTTTGAATTAGTTTTTTTAGCGTTATCAGTTTTTTTTATTGACATATTGTTATCTTCTAGATAAAAAGAATAATCATCTGAAGGTGTATATGAAAATGTTTTTAAAAATATATCTTTAAAACCCATTTATAATCTCCTCTAAGCATAAAGCTTTTTGTTTTTTAAATAGTATTTACTAAAAAAGTAAAAATATACCAGTTGATAAAATAAATTTAGGTATTGATAAAAAAAAATATTAAAGATATAATAAAAATAAATATAAATAAAATATAGGAGAAAAAATGGATTTAAAAAATAAAAAAGGATTTATAACAGTATATGTAATGCTTGCAATGATGTTCTTTGTAGCATTTGTAGTAACAGCTTCAGTAACAGCATCAAGAAAGCTAAAATTACAAAAAGAAGCAAACACAGCACTTGTAGAAATATATAGCCAAAATATAGATGGGATTGAAAGAAATGATACAACAATTCCAATATATACACAAGCACAATTTTTACGAATAGCTAATTGGATAAACACTGAGAATACATCTAAAACAACAGAATATATATATATAAATAATGTTGTGTATACCCTAGATGCACAAAGATATAATGGAACGGATGAATATAAAGCAAAAAATCCTCCACATGAATTTATATTAAAAACAGATTTGTGGTTTAAGGGAACAGTTAATGATGGTGCAGATAAAGAAGATTATCCATATATTCCTTTAAATGAAGATTCTACAAATGTACATGAAGCTTTAAAAGAATTTAAGAGAATAGCAGACTACAAATCAGGTCATACTATATACTTAAAATTAGATACTGAAACATATAGGTATGATGACGTTATAAGAGTAACTAATGCAGATGAATTTCTAAAAATTGGAACAGCAAATCCAGAGGATAGCGATCTAAATACAATAGGTGGATATCCTGCATATGCAAATGAAACATATTTGATTGAAAGTACTATTGATTTAAGTGGTAAATGTGAAAACATTGATTGGAGTATTAGACCAGAATTTTCTGGAACAATAAAAGGAAATGGTCATATAATAAATGGACTAAAAATTGATTTAACAAATTCAAATGTCGATAATACTACTAATGTAGGTCTATTTAAATCTAATGCAGGAACAATAAAAAATTTAACATTTACAGATGTAGAAGTGACTTGTTCAAGTTCAAAGAGTATCACTAGTTTTGGAATAATAGCTGGAAACAATAGTGGTACCATTTCTAACTGTAATATTATACTCTCAAATCAAAAATCAAGTGATGCAATGATGAATATTAATGGAGAAGGAAAACTAAGTGTAGGAAATTTTGGAACAATAGCCGGAAACAATAGCGGAAATATTTCTACTTGTGAAATACAAGCAGTAGAAGTAAAACGGAGTTACTGCTCAAAATTTAGGTCTGATAACTGGATATAATAGTGGAAGTATAGAAATAATAACAATACAAAAATGTAGAATAGGAACAGAAGAAGATAGAATATGTGGAAAAGAAGATTATTTTACTATAGGAGGGATTTGTGGATATAATGAATCAACAGTTAGTAATATAACAAACATGACCGAAATATATATTTTTGCAAGAAATAATAACAATGAGCATCCGTATGTTGCAGGTGTTGTGGGACTAAATAATGGGGAGAATAGTAAAGTTGAAAATATAACTACTAATAATATTAATATTAATTCTGAGCTAATATATAATGTTGGAGGAATTGTTGCATATAATAATGGAGGAAAGGTAAGCATAATAAATGCAGACAATATACATATAACGATATGTGGAGAAAATACTAGTATTTATGGAAATGGAAACGTTGGAGGAATTGTAGGATATAATAATAAACAGATTGAAAAGATTCGTATTGAAAACTCAACAATAACCGTATCTGAAGCAATAAATATTGGAATGATTTGTGGAAGTAATTATGAAAATACTAGTATATCAAATGGGATTGCTTCTGGAAGAATTAGTAATAATGCTGCATGGTATGTAGGAGGAATTGCTGGGAGTTCTAGCAAAGGTAGCACAGTAGAGTATTGCCATTCAAATGTAGAAATAAACGGAGGCTCTTATATCGGAGGAATTATAGGACAAACCAACGGTTCTACAATTCAAAATTGTGCATATACAAATAAAATATTAAATGGAGAAAATATAGGAGGAATTATTGGTAACGGTGACAATTACAATAGTACTACTACAATATCTAATTGTTATATGAATGGAGAAATACCAAGTAGTCCTAATTCTGGAGCTGTTATTGGAACAATTACTGCTAGCAGAGGAACTATTAATGTGGGAACTACAGATGGAATAGTATACTATAATCAAGCATATAGATGGTTGGGTTATGCTTCATCAATACCAACAGGAGTAACATTAAACTATAATTGTATGAAACAAAATTCGACTGATTTGAAAAATGGTACAGATAATTTAAAAAGTTCTATTCAAAATAACATTTCTTCAACATCAAGTTAGGGTCACAGATAATATAAATTTTTAGTCATATTTTAAAAATACCTTAATATACATTAAGTAACAGGAAGGTACAAAATGTATAGGAGGGTATTTTTTTATGGAAAATTTAGAAATATATCAAGATATTGCAAAAAGAACGCAAGGGGATATATATATAGGCGTTGTTGGGCCTGTGAGAACTGGAAAATCAACTTTTATAAAAAGATTTATGGAGCTTTTAGTTTTACCAAACATAGAAAATGAATACAAAAGAGAAAGAGCAATAGACGAACTACCCCAAAGTGCTGCTGGAAAAACTATAATGACAACAGAACCAAAATTTATACCAAATGAAGCTATTGAGGTTAAACTTGACGGAAATATAACAATGAAGACAAGACTAGTTGATTGTGTCGGATATTTAGTAAATAATGCTTTAGGATATTTAGAAGATGAGGCACCTAGAATGGTAAAAACGCCGTGGTCTGATGAAGAAATGCCATTTGAAACTGCTGCTGAATTAGGTACTAAAAAAGTTATAGTTGAGCATTCAACAGTGGGAATGGTAATAACAACAGATGGAACAATTACAGATATACCAAGAGAAGATTACTTGCAGGCAGAAGAAAGAGTAGTTAATGAATTAAAAGGACTAAATAAACCATTTGTTATGATTTTAAACACTAGGTATCCAAATGATCCAGAAACTTTAGAATTGGCTAAGAATTTAGAAGAAAAATATGGAACGTCTGTAATGCCAATGAGCTGCATAGATATGAATCAAGAGGACATTAATGAAATTTTTTCAAAATTGTTATATGAATTTATGGTAGAAAGAATAAATATTAAATTTCCTAGATGGATAAATAGTTTAGATTGCAATAATAGTTTGAAGGTAGAATTGTTTGATAAAGTTAAAGAATGCTTTGAAAATACAAATAGAATAAAAGATATAAATGAAGATTTTGCGAGATTAACAGAAGATGAAAATATAAAAAGAACATATATAGATGAAATAAGCTTAGGAACTGGAATGGTTACCATTGGAGTAGAATTAGAAGAAAGCTTATTTTACAATAAACTTACAGAGATAACTGGAATGGAAATAAAAAACGAAGGAGAATTGTTTAATTGCATGAGCGAGTTCTCTAGAATAAAAAAAGAATATGACAAAATGGCATATGCATTGCATGAAGTAAATGAAAGAGGATATGGAATAGTTTCTCCAGGAATAGACGATTTAATATTAGAAGAACCAGAAATAGTAAAACAGGGTCAAAGATATGGAGTAAAATTAAAAGCTAAAGCACCATCAATTCATATGATAAAAATAGATACAGAAACAGAAGTATCTCCAATTGTTGGAAGTGAAAAACAATCAGAAGATTTAGTAAAATATTTGTTATCAGAATTTGAAAATGATCCTAAAAAGATATGGGAATCAAATATATTTGGAAAAAGTTTACATGAACTAGTTAATGAAGGACTTCAAAATAAACTTGCTAAAATGCCAGAAGATGCACAGAAGAAACTACAAGAAACACTTCAAAGAATAGTAAACGAGGGAAGTGGAGGATTAATCTGTATAATATTATAATATACTGTAGGGGCGATTTTAATCGCCCGCAAGATATAAAAGAATGGGTCGATGTAAACATCGACCCATTCTTAAAGGGTTACTCAAATATCTAAATTTTTTATATTTTAAATTGGACTGAACATTAAAAATATAAAAAAATTTTAAAGAAAATTTTAAAAAACTGTTGACAAATAATAATTAATAGTCTATAATCTATACTTGTCAGAGGAAATAACGCAGGTGTAGTTCAATGGTAGAATTCCAGCCTTCCAAGCTGGCTATGCGGGTTCGATTCCCGCTACCTGCTCCAATAAATTGTCGTTGTGCTAGAAAAATCTAGTATGATGGCTTTTTTTTATAAATATTGAAAAATTATGTAAAGTATGCTATAATAGGTAAGTATTCAATATTTATATGTTTTGGGGTACATATAAAAAATTCTAATAAAATTATTGAATTGAGGGAAGGCAAATGAGAAAAATAGCAACAATAATATTAATAATGATGTGTATTCTTTTAATGTTTACAGGATGCGCATCCACTCAAAACGCGGATACTGATACCTATCTCGAACCTACAAATAATACATTTGAAACAAGTCCTTCGGGGTATATATCAAGTCCTGGTATGCCGTGTGAAATAACAGGATATCTCACATATGAAGTTATTGAGTATAATGGAGAATACCTTTCTGTTATAGATGAGGCAGAAGAACTTGTAAAAAAATGGTGGAATGATAATTCTACATTTCATAGACCCAAAATTGTTTGGGTTAGAATTATCGAGGGAGATTTCAGAGGATTTCAAGATTTTGGATATTTATTTTTAGATCCTAATACAACCAGAGAAGACTTACTTGCTACAGCAGTTCATGAATGGCTTCATGAACTAGTTCCTAAATCTACTTTGATAGATTTAGAAAGAGATGGTTGGGGACGAGCAGTTATGGAAATGGTTGTTGAAGCTATAACTGTAGACATATTAGGTGAAGAAAATGTAGAGCCTACAGGAAACTATCTTTACTTTAAAAATAGACCTGAACTGTGGAAACACAGAGAAGCACTAAAAAGAGCTTTCAGAGAAGCTCAAGATTATTCTGTATATGAAAAAATTTTAGGAACGAATTCTGAAGAAATAATTTATATGGCAGAAATGCAAATATAAAAAACCCCAAAAAAGTAAAAATGAGTAAAATCATTTTTACTTTTTTAAATTGTATTGAAAAATTACTAACAAATATGTTAAAATAAAATAGAAATGCGGGTATAATTTAGTGGTAGAATGTCATGCTTCCGACCTGATAGCGCGAGTTCGATTCTCGCTACCCGCTCCACAAAAGCTCATTTTTCAGCACTTCTAGCGTTTTAGTACGTCTCGGAAATGCTTGAAAAGTGAGCATTTTTAATACGTAATAACATACCATGAAGTTGAGAGATATTGAAAAATAACCAAAAAGTTAGCCACATTGATTTTTCATAATTGTGGTCGGAAGCAGAAATGTTGGCTAAAAAAATAGAAAGCAAGTAAAATCAATATTTCTAAAAAATATTATGTATACAATTAAGTTTACAGGAGTATCTTGTGGCAAGAAATGTTTGTTTTCAAAAAATCGGAAGCAGAATTGGTCAATAAGTCGGAAGCAAAAATAATTACCACTATTTGTAGAATTATATTGAAATTTGAGATATGCCGTTATAAAATGTAGAAAAATAAAAATAAAAGGAGATACGAATGGCTATAGATATTGATTTTTTTCTTGCACAAAAATATAAAGAGCATCAATTAAGTGAACTTGTAAAAACTGAAGATTTATATAAAGATATAACTCAAATAAATTTAAAAAATTTATTTGCTATACTACATCAAGAATTTAATAGATTATTTAGATTTATGTATAGTAAAAAAAATGGTCATTATAATGCATTCGAAAGTAGGCAATTATTAGAATATATAAAATTGTATGAAGATATACAATATGTTTTAAGAAATTCTTCATTATCTTTTAAAATAATAGATGATTATGAGGAACTTATACAACAATGTAAAAATTTTTTAGTTGAAAGTGGAGGAAGTGCAATTCCTAGCGATTTAAAACATATTGTTTTATTGGATTATGAACCTATTTTCATTATGCAAAATGCCATAAAAGTAACAAGAAATAAAGAAGATAAAAGATTTCCAATAGATTTAATTGGACAAGGGTCATATGCATTAGTTTTTAAATATAAAGACGAATTTTATGATAAAAATTTTGTAATTAAAAGAGCAAAATCAGATTTAAATTCAAAAGAATTAGAAAGATTTAAAAAAGAATATTTAACAATGAAAGAATTAAAATCTCCATATGTATTAGAAGTGTATAGATATGATGAACAAAAAAATGAATATTATGCAGAATATGCTGATGAAACTTTATTTGATTATATAAGCAAAAATAACAATAAATTAAAAATTGAAGAAAGAAAAAATATTGCATATCAGGTTTTTAAAGCATTTTCTTATATTCATAGTAAAGGATATTTACATAGAGATATTAGTTTGACTAATGTTTTATTAATTTATTATGATGATGTTATTGTTGTAAAAATATCAGATTTTGGATTAGTTAAGGAAAAGAATAGTACATTAACAAGTACTGATTCAGATGTTAAAGGTTCTTTAAACGATAGTAATTTAGATATAATTGGATTTAAAAATTATTCTATCGAATATGAAACTTATGCTTTAACAAGATTAATTTTATTTATTATGACTGGAAAAAGAAATTTAGAAAAAATAGATAATCGAAAAATTAAAGAATTTGTTTTAAAAGGAACTAATGCTGATATAAATCAAAGATATAAAAGTGTTGATGAAATGAAAGAATGGTTTAAAAACACATTTTAATAAAAGTAAAGTAGAAAAGGATGCAGTTGCATCCTTTTCTACTTTATATTTCATAATCCTCAATAACTGGTGTTTCTAAAAGATTATTATTAAAAAAATCATTATTTAAGTAATATTCATTAACTTTTCGTAATTCTTCCTCTTTGTACTTGTTGAAGATAGTTGTATAAGTATTTAGTGTAACATTTATATCGGTATGTCCCATTAATCTTTGAAGTGCAACAGCTCTCATTCCAGATTCGATGCATCTTGTTCCATAAGTATGTCTTAAAACATGAGTTGAAATATCTCTTTCAATTCCAACTTTTTTTGCAATATCTTTAAGTTTGCGATTAATAGTCGAGTGTAATACTAATCCCTCTTGTGGCGTTAAGAATAACATTTCGTTTGGATTATCTTTAGCAACTTTCATTTGTTCAATGATATAAGGAACTAAAACTTCTGGAATAGGAAGTTCTCTTTTTCCAGCATAAGTTTTTGTGGATTTTCCAACACAAACCTTATCAGCTCTATCTGTTGTTAAAGTTTTATTTACAGATAATATATTTCTTTTTAAGTCGATATCGTGATTTGTTAAAGCTAAAGCTTCTCCAACACGAAGCCCCATGTATAGTTGAATTAAAAATACATTTCTATAAGGTGTTTCGTAAAGATTAGTTGATAAAAGATAATCTGTAAGTGCTTTTTGTTCTTCTACTTGTAGAGCTTCAAAAGTTTTATCTTCTTTTTTACTTTTGGGTTTAATAACTTCATACATTGGATTTTGTTTAAGATAACCTTTATTAAGACAATATTCAAATGCGTTTTTAAACTGAAAGTAAATCTTTTGTATAGAAGAATTACTATAATGTTCTGTAAGTGAATTTAAGTAAGTTTGTATTTCTTCTGTTTGTATGTCATTAATATTTTTATTAGCTAAATAAGATTTTTCAATTACTCTTAAAGTGTCCATTGTTCTTGCATAACCTCTGTTACTGATTAAGTTAGAATCAATTTTTCTTTGTAGTAACATTTTCATTAATTTTATAAGTAGTATTCCATTATCTTCAAGAAATATTTTATTGTTTTTTTGTAGCATTATTTCATTAATATATTGTCTCGCTTCTTCTTGAGTTGGGAAAGATTTTCTTACCCTTTTATATTCTCCAGTAGTAGGCTCAACAATATAATATACAGCAGTCCAATTTCTTCTTGCAGAATTAAAATGGACACTACCTTTATCTAAACGAGATTGCTTTGCTATAATAATCACCTCCTAAATTTTATTGCAGTTGTCATATTTCCATATAAGATAAGCTAAATACATTACTTGCCAAGTACGACCAATAGTTATAGCAGGGAAGTCATCTCTTTTAAATATTTCGTAAGCTTTATTTCTTCCTATATGTAAATCTTTAGCAACTTCGTGAACTGTAATATTTTTAAATGGGTTGTCCAAATTGCTAATGCCAAATGCAATTAATGTTTCTAATAATTTTTTTCTTTCTTCTTCATTTGTTTCATTAAATTCTATTTCTAATGGGTTATTGTTTAAATTTTTCATTTTCTTTATTCTCCTTTAAAATATAATTATTTATTAATCTTTTTAGTCTGTTGATAGGAAAGTCGAAAAGTAGACTAACGTATTCAAAAGTTTTATTTAGATAATGATTTAATGAATTTAATTTTTTCCTTGTTTTAAAATATTCATTTTCTAAATTGTTATAATCGTGTTCCAATCTTTCGACTTTTTCAACAGTAGAGTTATTTATAACTTTTATCTTTGTATATTGCTTAGCTAAAGTGTTAAATTTTTTTATTATTCTTTTGTAATCTTGGCGCAATTCTTCAATATTATCAGTGTTTAATTCTTGTTCAGTATTTAAAGTCTGAGATTCATATTGCTGTAATTCATGGTTAGTTATTACTTTGAGTTGTTCGATAGGAATATGCTCATTCTCATTGTTTTTACCACGTTCTAAATTAAATCCACTTTTAATCATATATTTGTAAAAACTATCTTGAAGATTCTTATAACTGCTTTTACCTTTCCAAAATTCACTACAAGAAAGTTTATTTATAGAATTACCATTTTTATCTTTAGTATGAACTACTGGAAGAAATACTAAATGCATATGTGGAGTAGTTTCATCCATATGAACTTTAGCAGACAAAATATATTCTTTTCCTAGATTTTTATAATTGCATACAAATTTGTAAGCAGTTTCAAAATATCTTTTAGTTTCTTCAGGCCCTATTTCATCAAAGAAATCTTTGTCAGAGGTTATTAAATATTCACAAACAATATTGCTTGTTGTTTTTAATTGACCTTTCAAGTTGTATTGCTCTTTAATAATTTTAAATTTTTTTGAATAGGGAATAGGACAATGAACAATAGAATAATTTTGTTTTCCTTTTGATTTGTCAATGTTCTTGTTTGAATAATTAGTATTTCTTCTTTCATTATGTCTGTAAGCTAAATTCAAAGTATTTTGCTTATGTTTAATGTTCCTAATTATTGCAAAACTCATTTTAAGCTCCTTTCTTATAAAGTGAAGCTTCGAAGCTTTTTTTAAAAAGCACTAAAAAATGTAATTACTAGTAATAAAATTGTGCTGTAACATACTAGAGGACTTTTTTAAAAAAGACCTCTGTATGATTAGGGGATACCCCTAATAACCCCTGCATAATTTAATTTATTAAAGTTATCTAGTAGAGGACTAGAAAATAAAAAAATTAAATTATGTTATAAAATCATTGAAAATTATTTTTCGTCAAAAACAATTTTCATGATTTTATATTTCACCAAGTTTTCTATAGCGAACTTGGTTTTATCATAAGTAAGCTTATAAGCATCTATTTGAGAAAGAGACTCTAGAATCTCTTTTGTTTGCTAAATAAATGATACTATGAATTTTTATTTTTTTATAAAAAAACTATAAAAATCTATAATTATCTACAAAAATCCACAAAAATTTGTTTGTGTCAAAAAATATGAAAATTTTCTAAAATAAGTATAACAAAATGTTTTACATAATTCAAAAAACAAAAAGTGTCATATCCTTGCAAAAAAATAAGCAAAAAGTGTCATATTGTTGCAATTTGCAAGAATATGACACAAAAAATGGGGTGTTTTTTATTAAAAAAGTAGAAAAAGTTATAAGAAATGATAAAAATCAAGAAAATTGTATTTTTATGACAATAAAATATAAATTAATAAAAATATTATTAAAGATAAAGTAAAATACTTTTTTTATTAAATAAAATATGATATAAATAAAAAGTATTAATAAAATATAGAAAATAAAAATGTTAATATTATGCAAAAGAAATAAGAGGTACAATATGAAAGTAATTAGTTTGTTTAGTGGATGTGGTGGTTTAGATTTAGGTTTTGAAAAAGCTGGATTTCAAATATCATTTGCTAATGAATTTGATAAAAATATATGGGAAACATTTAAAATAAATCATCCAAACACAAAACTTATTGAAGGTGATATAAGAAATATAAAGGAAGAAGATTTTCCAGAAGAAGTTGATGGAATTATTGGTGGACCACCTTGTCAGTCTTGGTCAGAGGCAGGTTCTTTAAGAGGAATTGAAGATGAAAGAGGACAGTTATTTTTTGAATATATTCGTATATTAAAAAACAAAAAACCAAAATTTTTCTTGGCAGAAAATGTTAGTGGAATGTTAGCAGATAGACATTCAGAAGCGGTAAAACATATATTAAATTTGTTTGAAGAAGCTGGTTATGATGTTTCATTAACTATGGTTAATGCTAAAGATTATGGAGTAGCACAAGAAAGAAAAAGGGTTTTTTATATTGGATTTAGAAAAGATTTAAATATTAATTTTTCATTTCCAAAAGGTTCAACAGAAGATGATGATAAAAAAATAACTTTAAAAGATATAATTTGGGATTTACAAGAAACAGCAGTACCAGCAGGAGAAAAAAATCATCATAACCCATTGGCAATAAATAATAATGAATATTTTACAGGAAGTTATTCGCCAATGTTTATGAGCAGAAATAGAGTAAAAAGTTGGGATGAACAAGCATTTACGGTTCAAGCTTCAGGAAGACAATGTCAAATACATCCACAAGCACCTAAAATGGTAAAAGTAGGAAAGAATGATTGTAGGTTTGCAGAAGGACATGAAAATTTATATAGAAGAATGACAATAAGAGAAGTTGCAAGGATACAAGGTTTTCCAGATACATTTAAATTTATTTATAATAATACAAATGATGCATATAAGATGATAGGTAATGCAGTGCCAGTTAATTTAGCTTATGAAGTAGCACTTGCAATTAAAAATACTATAGAAAATAAGGAGAACTAAATGAGTGATAAAAGTAATAATCAAGGTAGAGCGTTTGAATATGCTTGTTTAAGTGCTTTAGAAAATTCAATAAAAGAATATAGAAAAGTAGAAATCGTAGAAAATAGTTGCTATCAAGCATCTTTTAATGCATGGAATACACTTCAAAAAGCAACAAAATCTTTATATTACATAAGTGCAAAATCAATGATTTCAACATTATTTCAATTAGAACCATTATTAATAGAAGATGATAACGAGATTCTTAAACTAATGATTCAACCAGATTCTATGGGAGAATTAGGAGATGTTAGAGATATTTTGGCTAGTAGAAAAAATATACAATGGGAAATTGGTTTTAGTGTTAAACATAATCATTTAGCGGTAAAACATAGTAGATTATCAAAAAATCTAGACTTTGGAGAAAGGTGGTATGGTATAAATTGTTCAAAGAATTATTGGGATGATGTTAGTGAGATTTTTGAATATTTAGAAAAAGAAAAAAATAATAAAACTTTATGGAGAGAATTACCTGATAAAGAATTAGATATTTACGTTCCACTATTAAATGCTTTTGTTGAAGAAATTAAAAGAGCGTATAAAGAAGATGAAAATTTACCAAGAAAAATGGTTGAATATTTATTAGGTGTTTATGATTTTTATAAGGTAATAAGTATAGATAAAGAACAATTAACACAATTACAAACATTTAATATGAAAGGAACTTTAAATAAAAATAGTAAAAAGCAAAAAGCTCAAATAACAATACCTGTTGTTAATTTACCAACTCGTTTGGTAAATATTGAATTAAAGCCAGGAAGTACTAATAAAGTTGAATTATATTTAGATAATGGATGGCAGTTTAGTTTTAGAATACATAATGCTTCTACAACAGTTGAACCGAGCCTAAAATTTGATATTCAAATAGAAGGAATGCCTACATCAATAATGTCAATTAATTGTTTATGGGCTAATGTGATATTAGATAAATATGAAGAAAGTAAAAAGGAATAAATATGTTTATATATAATTTACAAGAAATGGCTAAAAGTTTGAAAAGTGAATATGATTCATTTACAAGCAGGATAGAACATACAGGAATAAAAGGAACAATAAGAGAAGATAAGTTAAAAGAATATTTAAAAAAATTGTTACCTCAAAAATATAATATAACTAGTGGTTGTATTGTGGATGCTAATGAAAAACAAAGTAAACAACAAGATTTTATAATTTATGATAACTTTAATAGCCCTTCGTTTATTGCTTCTGAAAAAGAACAAGTTGTTCCTATTGAAAGTGTATATGCTACAGTAGAAGTTAAATCGACTTTAACAATTGATGAATTGAAGAAAAGTTTAAAAAACATTGAATCAGTACAAATGCTTGAAAGAGTTAAACCCATGTTTAATCCATTAGTTATTTCTAGTATAAAAGCACCTATTTGTATGGTTTTTGCTTATACTAGTGATACGTCGTTAGAAAATATAGTAAAACATGTTGATGAGATTAATAAAGAAATTTTGGTTAAAAATAGAGTTAGTATTATATGTGTTTTAGATAAAGGGATTATATTTGGAGTTGATAAATATGGATTTATTAATATAGAATTAAATCCAAGTGATAGAACAATATATGTTACACATAATGATGTATTAGAAAATAATTTATATTTGTTTTATTTGTTAATGATTTCAGGTTTAAATAATATAAACTTACCACCAGTAAATTTAATGGGATATGCAGAAAAAGTAAAAAAAGCTGATTACTCGCACACATTAAGTGCTGATAGGGAGATACCTGAGGATGCATATATGGATACTAATGGTATTCATATAAATATGAGTTTAGCTAGAAAGTATGCAACTAAAGGAATACCTTTATTTAAAAATTTTAGCTCTGGAAATATGAAACAAGATGAGTTAAAAGAATATATTGTTACATTTATATACGGTTTTTTGTTAGACCCAATGATGACAGGAAAAGAAAATCTTTCTAGAAATGATATAGATTTTTTGGGTATGAATATTACTATTGAAGAGATGGAAATTTTGAAAAAATCCTTTTATGAAAAAAAATATATTGAAGAAAGTAATGAAATTATGACAAAAATTTTTAAACATTATAAAGAAAATATAAATAAAGATAGTTGTAAAGAATAATTTTGCCACCAAATTGGGCAACAAAATCAAAAAACAAACTCGGAACTCTTACAACAGTAAGGGTTCTATTTTTATGCTTCTGGTTACCCGCTCCATAATGCGTTTTCGTCGAACTTATCAAAAGTGTTGATATAAGTGAGTTTTACGAAAACAAAAAGTGAATATCATTTCACAATATATAAGTCGATTTAGTCGGCTTATTTTTTGCTTTTTGGAAATAAAAGTAAATAATAGCCTCAAAATATTGAAAAAAGGAGGCTTTTGTGATATGATATCTACAGTTAAAAGAGAAATAGCAATAGAAAAAGAATTACGTTCTAAGATTGAATGGGCTTGCACTTTTAGTAATTGTGAACCAAAGATAAAGAAT
>JBJFFD010000035.1:0-79702 GCA_051891335.1 Candidatus Scatovivens sp. | reverse complement strand
AAATCACTATATTTAATAGGTTTATAGTCCTTTAAATATTTTTTTAATATAATTCCATATTTACCTAAAGTCATTTTATTTTACCACCTTTCAAACTTGTATCTAATTTCAATATTGATATAAATTCTAGTTCGCATATATGTATGTCTCTGGTCTTGGGAGCCATATAGACCGGAGACATTCAAGATTTGCTTGGCATTTTTTTATTCTTTAATATTAATATATATTGAAAAATAAAATCATTAGTGGTAATATTAACATACTAAAAGGAGGAATTATATAATATTATGAAAAAGAAATATATATTTATTATTTTACTATTAGTTATAATCATTTCTGCATTAATATTTGGAACTATAAAGTTAATTACAAACAACTCTAATGAAACTGATAAATTAAATGTAGGAAAAGAAAAAGAAATTTATTTAAATATTATTAAGAATGACGAAAAAAACGGAGAACTTAGTTTAAATACTAACGAAAAAGTAAAGTATTATTATTTTGATATTGTTAATTATAATGAAGAAGAAAACCAATATAATGAAACTAATATAACACCATATGTTAAAATTAATTTTAACAATAATGATGAAACAAATTTGATACAGTGGAATTTATATAATATCAATAATGAAGAAAATACAGAAGAAAATTGGATTGAAATTACAGAAAAAGGGGATACAGGAACTAATTTTGAGGAATATTATAAATGTGCAGCTTTAGATCAATATAATTCTGAAAATTTAAATCAAAATGTTCAGCATTATGTACTAAAGATAGTTTTAAATACAGAAAATGAAAAGTTCTCTACTTTAGAAGAAGATTTAACAGAAAATTTTTCAATTGTTTTAGGGTATAGAGAAATCAAATAAACTTAGGAGCATTATATGTTTTTTCAAATGGAAAAGTATACAAAAATAAAAAAAATAATTATATATATAATAATAGTAATAATATCAGTTTTAATTATATTAAGTAGTTTTACAATTACAAATAAAATAATTTCAAAAAAAAATGAAAGAGAAGATAACAAAGTTGTAGAGCAAGAGTATAGTAAGCATAAGATTATTCCAAATCATAATATAGAAATGATAAAAAAATATATTATTCCTATATGGAAAGAAGATTCTCAAAGTAAAATAAAAGAAATCTATTCATCAGATGAAAAACAAGTATTTTTAACATTTGATGATGGACCTTCTAATTTAACTCCAATGATATTAGATATTTTAAAAGATGAAAATGTTGCTGCTACTTTTTTTACAGTAGGAAGTAGAGTGGACTTATATCCAGAGATTGTAAAGAGAGAATATGAAGAAGGTCATTATATTGCTAATCACGGATATACACATAGTTATTCAACAATTTATTCTTCTCCACAAAATGTTTTAAATGAATATATATCTTGCGAACAAGCAATTAAGAATTCAATTAATAATCAGGAATATAATTCGTATTTATTTAGATTTCCAGGAGGTTCAAGCGGAGGAAAATATCAAAATGTGAAAAATGATGCAAAAGAATTGCTATTACAAAATAATATTACATTTACAAATTGGAATTGTTTAACTGGTGACGCAGAAGGAATTAAAACTGCAGAGGGACTAATATCAAGACTTGAACAAACAAAAGGAAATAAAACAAGCTTAATAGTGCTAATGCATGATGCTGGTGATAAGCAATTAACAGTTGATACTTTAAAACAAATAATAGAAAACTTTAAAAACGAAGGATATGAATTTAAAAATTTTTATGATATTTTTAAATAAAATTGCCGTAATAAGCTGATTGTGTTTGCCTTAAATGAATAATATAATGAATAAAAAATAAAATAAAAATTACAATAATAGTATGAATCAAATTATTTCTCATATAAAAGTAAAAAACAAAAAAATGCAAATATTTTTTTATATGCAATTAATTATATCTATTATTGTAATTTTTATTTTATCTATATATTTTATAATTAATAAAAAAAATATTAAAACTGAAACAAGTTCAGATATAAAAATGAATTTAAAATTAAATAATATATACAATTCAAGCCAAACAAGTAAATATTTAGGGGATTTAATAATTGAAAAAATTGATTTAGAGTGTCCAATATTTTCTGAATATTCAGAAGAAAACTTAAAAATATCTGTATGTAAATTTAGCGGAAATAGCCTAAATGAAAACGGTAATGTAGCAATAGTTGGTCATAATTACAATAATAAAAAATTTTTTGGTGAATTATATAGGTTAGAAATAAATGATAAGATATTAATTGAGTCAAATCGGTGAGAAGTATGAATATATTATATTTAAAATTTACGAAACAGATAATAATGATATTGAATGTTTAAAACCAGTATATAAAAATTCAAAAGAATTAACATTAATAACTTGTAAAAAAAATAGCAAAAAAAAACGCCTTATTATTAAGGCTATTAAAAAGGAATAATTTTACTAACAATAGAAATTATCTTAGTAGAATTATTTTTTGCTATATCTTTAGAAAATGCTTTTCCACCGATTGTAACAGAAGCAACTAAAGCACTTATGATAAATTGAAAATTAGAACTCATTCCATAATACTCTGTTAGCTTTAATGCTATTAATGCACTGATTGCACCACTCATTACTCCGCAAATATCTCCTATAACATCAGCGCAAAAATTAGATACTTTTGAGGAATTCTTTATTAGTTTCAGGCCAGTTTTAGCGCCTCTTATTTTTTTAGATGCTTTAGCATGAAAGTCTTTTTCTTCTGCAACAGTAACAGCAACTCCTATTAAATCAAATAATATTCCTATAAAAATTACTAAAAGAAGAATTATTATACTAGGAATCAAATTCAAATTACATATTGCAGTCGTTGAGATAAGTGAAAAAAATAACGACAAAAAAAATGTTGTTATTGTGATAATTAAAGCCCATTTATAAACGCTTTTATCTATTTTTTTACTCATATTTTATTATCTCCAATATAAAATATAGTTGGTAAGATTATAAGTAAATTTTATGGTTTAGGTCTAGCAGAATTTCTCTATCCTCTACTAATTATTACTAATTAGCCGTTTCCGTTTAAAAAAGATACCTAAAAGGAGCTAGATCGCCACTTAAATCCATACCTTAATCCTTATAATCTCATACTCTTAATTTAGAGTAAACACTCTAGAAATTTTCTTTGAGCATACTTTAAACTATTACTAGTCTTTTTTGCAACAATAATTTCATAATAAAAATTAATCCCGAATTATCACTCAAGGCAGATGTAACAATACCCAAAGTAAGTAATAACCTTAGGTCTCAACGGGAAAAGGAATCGTCTGTATGCCATTACAAATTATCCTAAACCCTTTACTTTCCAGAAACACACAAAACTGGGCGTAATGCGCATAGTCTAAAAAACTTCAATAGTAACACCTTTCTAGTAGATTTTTAGGCCTACCCTCATAATAGTAGTACGCACTAGAATAATGCACCAACATTAAAAATTATACCATTTTATGAAAAAATTTGCAAATATTTTAAATTAATAAAAAAATATATTTAATTTTTCCATAATAAATGATATTATAAAAATACAAAGTATTAAAAACACTTTGTAAATAAATATGCTCAAAAGGAAAATTATATGATAATAAAAAATAAAAAAGAAGATAATAGAAAAGATAATAAAATAAGTAATGAAAATTCAAATAGAAAATTAACTGGAAAAAGAAAAAAGGAATTAGAAAAAGAAATAGATGATTTAATTAGTAAATTGTCAGATAATGATATTATTACACTAGAAGATATGGGAGAACTTACTGAGCAAGAAATAGAATATATAAAAAGGAGAAAACGTAGAAGAAAGAGTAAAAAAGAAATTTTTGAAGCAAGAATAAGATGTGATGAAGAAACGATTAATAGAATAATAGAAATAGAAAAAAAATATTCTGCACAGCTTAAAGAACAAAAGGATTCGGAAAAAACTAGAGACCAAAGAATTAAATTGAAAGATGAAGAAAGAACTAATGGCAATAATAGCTCTAGACAAAAAAATAGTAGAGAAGAAAGGATTAGATAGAATATGTTAGATGAAAATTGGAAATATCAGACACCATTAAATGGTAGATATCCAAGTGATGAAATGAATAAATTATGGTCAAATAATAGTAGATATTCTACTTGGAGAAAATTATGGGTAGCATTAGCGGAAACTGAAAAAGAATTAGGTATCGATATAACCGAAGAACAGATAAACCAAATGAAAGAACATATATATGATATTGATTATAAGATAGTATCTGACAGAGAAAAAGAATGTAGACATGATGTTATGGCTCATATATATGAATTTGGAATTAAGGCTCCTCTTGCCAAACCGATTGTTCATCTAGGAGCTACTTCCTGCTATGTGACAGATAATACAGAAGTTATATTAATGAAACAAGCATTAGAAATTATAGAAAAAAAGATAATTGTAATTATAAATAATTTAAAAAAATTTGCAGAAAAATATAAAGATATTGTTTGCTTAGGTTATACACATTTTCAACCAGCACAGCTTACAACAGTAGGAAAAAGAGCAACTTTATGGATTCAAGATTTAGTGCAGGATTTAGAAGAATTGAATTTTGTAAAAGATAATTTGAAATTATTAGGATGTAAAGGGACCACAGGAACAGAAGAAAGCTTTATGAAATTATTTCAAGATGAAGAAAAGGTTAAAAAAATTGATTCAAAGATTGCTGAAAAAATTGGTTTTAAAAATGTTTTTGATGTATCAGGTCAAACTTATACAAGAAAACAAGATTCTAGAGTTTTAAATTTATTGTCAAATATATCTCAGAGCTCTGCAAAATTTGCTAATGATATAAGATTGTTACAGCATGAAAAGGAACTAGAAGAACCTTTTGAAACAAAACAAATTGGATCTTCAGCAATGGCATATAAGAGAAATCCAATGAGAAGTGAGAGAATAAATTCTTTATCTAGATATGTTCTAACACTAGCTATTAATCCCGGAATTACTGCGTCTACGCAATGGTTAGAAAGAACTTTAGATGATTCTGCAAATAGAAGACTTTGTATATCAGAAGCGTTTTTAACATTAGATTCAATTTTAAAATTATATGCAAATATTTCTAATGGAATTGTTGTTTATGAAGAAAGTATAAAGTCTAATTTAAAAAAAGAACTTCCATTTATGTGTACAGAAGAGATTCTAATGAAAGCTGTATTAAAAGGAGGAGACAGACAAGAGCTTCATGAGAAAATAAGAATTTATTCAATGGAGGAGGTAAAACAAGTTAAGCAATTTGGAAAAGAAAATAATTTAATTACTAGAATTGCAGAAGATGAATCATTTAAACTAACTGAAGAAGAAATTGAAAAAATCTTAAATCCAAAGAATTTATGTGGAAGGGCAGTTCATCAAGTTGAAGAATACATAGAAAATGTTGTTGATCCAATATTAAACAGAAATAAAGAATATTTAAAGTCTAATAATTTTGATATAGAGGTATAAAAAAAGAGGTAAATAAAGATATTTAAAAATTTATTTACCTCTTTACTTAATTATATTATATTTTTTAATACTCTAGCCATATGAACTCCAGAACAAGAAGCCATCATTAGACCTCTAGTCATTCCTGAACCATCGCCGATACAATATAATCCATTAATACTAGATTCAAAATTTTTATTTATAGATACTTTGTTACTATAAAACTTGATTTCAGGCCCATAAAGCAAGTTGTCTGGATTAGCAAATCCTTCTATAACTTTGTCTACACCTCTTATAAATTCTAATATATCTGTCATTGTTCTATATCCTAAAGCAAAGGTTATATCTCCAGCTACTGCTGTTTTTAGAGTAGGAACTACACTATTATTTTCTAATTCATGCTCCCAAGTTCTTTTTCCTCTATAAATATCTCCAAGTCTTTGAACAACTATATTTCCATTTCCTAATTCATTTAAATTTTTTGCTACATTTCTACCATATTCAATAGGTTTATCAAAAGGATATTTAAAATTGTGAGAAACAAGAATGGCTAAATTTGTATTTGTACTTTTTTTATCTTTGTAAGAATGACCATTAACTAAAGTTAAATTGTCATCATAAACCTCTGTAGATACAAAACCACTAGGATTTTGACAGAAAGTCCTAACTTTATCTTTAAATAGTCCTAGTCTTCCAATAAACTTTCCTTCGTACATATATTTGTTTATATCTTTCATAATGCTATCTGGCAATTCATATCTAATTCCAATATCAACGCAACCAGATTCAGTTTTTATATTGTATTTATTACACATATCTACGAGCCAATTTGCTCCTTTTCTTCCAACAGCTGTAACAACATTGTCTGAATATAAAGTAGAAATTTCTTTATTTTCTTTTTCCTTATCATATGAAGAATATATTCTTATTCCTTTGATTTGATTATTTTCAATAATTAAATCATCAACTATAGTGTTAAACATGATTTCTATTCCGTTATTCAATAAGAATTGTTCTAGTTTAAAATAAAGCTCGTGACTCTTTTCAGTTCCAAGATGTCTTATAGGGATATTTATTAAATTAAGATCATTTTTTTTGGCTTTTCTATATATTTTATCTATTTCTTCTTTATATTCAGTTCCTTCTAATTTCGGATCAGCTCCGAAATTAAGATAAATTTGATCGGTATAATCTATTAATTTTTTAGTATTTTCCACGCCAATATATTTATGTAATTCTCCACCTATATAAATATCATCATCTTCTTTATTATATAAAGAAAGCTTTCCGTCAGAAAATGCACCAGCACCAGAAAAACCTGTTGTTATATTACACATAGGTCTACATTTATAACAAGTTTTAGTTTTTTCAATTGGACAAACTCTGTCTTCAACTTTTTTTCCTTGTTCAACTAAAAGAATTTTTTTATTGATGTTTTGCTTAATTAGTTCATAAGCTAAAAATACTCCGCTAGGACCTGCACCAACTATAATTAAATCATATTTATTATTCATATTTATTCAACTCCTTTACAACACTTAATAAATATACCACTAAAATAAGAATAAATCAATGTTAGAATCTTGAAGTTATAAATATAAAAAAGTCCTTGACAGTTTACAATAATAAATATAAAATAGAATAGTAAGATTAAATACAATATAAATTATATAAATATTAAATGTAAAATATAAAATAATTTATTTGTACATTGAAAAATTAATAGAAAAGAGGTAAATTATTATGCAAACAGTATTAATAATTGTTGCCACTATTCTTATCTCAGCTGTGGTTTTTATTCCAATTGGTGTAATTATAAGGAAAAGAATTGCAGAATCTAAAATTCAAAGTGCAGAAAAAGAAGTTGAAAGAATTTATTTTAAAGCTAAAAGTGAAGCTGAAAATTTAAAAAAAGAAGAAATTATAAAAGCTAAAGAAGAAGCATTACAAATAAGAAATGATTTGGATAAAGAGATTAAAGAAAGAAGAGGCGACATTCAGTCACAAGAAAGAAGATTAATTCAAAAGGAAGAAAACTTAGAAAAACGTTCATCAATATTTGAGACTAAAGAAAAAGAATTAGAAAGAAAGTTTTCTGAACATCAACAAAAAGTTCAAGAACTAGAAGAATTATACAATAGAGAATTAGAAAAGTTGCAAACTATCTCAGGATATACTACAGAACAAGCTAAACAAGAGCTTTTAGATATAGTTGAAGATGAGATTACTCAAGAAAAAGCAAATAAAATAAGAGAATTCGAAGCAAAAACAAAAGAAGAATCTGATAAAATTGCAAGAGAAATAATTGGTTTTGCTATACAAAAATGTGCTGCTGACCATACCTCAGAAACTACAGTATCTGTTGTTGAATTACCAAGTGATGAAATGAAGGGCAGAATTATAGGTAGAGAAGGTAGAAATATAAAAACTTTAGAAAATTTAACTGGAATTGACTTAATAATAGATGATACACCAGAAGCGGTTGTAATATCTGGATTTGATCCTTTAAGAAGAGAAGTGGCTAAAAGAGCATTAGAAAAATTAATAGATGATGGAAGAATACATCCTGCTAAAATTGAAGAAGTAGTTGAAAAAGCAAAAGAAGAAATTGAGGCAGAAATTAAATCAGAAGGAGAAAGAGCTACATTAGAAACAGGGGTAAATAATTTACATCCAGATTTAGTAAAACTTTTAGGAAAATTAAAATATAGGACAAGTTATGGTCAAAATGTTTTAAATCATTCAATAGAAGTTTCTAACTTAGCTAGAATATTAGCAGATGAAATTGGATTAAATTCAAAAATTGCAAGAAGAGCTGGATTATTACACGATATAGGAAAAGCATTAGATCACGATATGGAGGGTACTCATGTCGAAATAGGTGTTGATGTATTAAAGAAATATAAAGAAAACAATATAGTTATTAATGCAGTAGAAGCTCACCATGGTGATGTAGAGCCGATTTCAATAGAAGCTGTTTTGGTACAAGCAGCAGATGCTATATCAGCTTCTAGACCAGGAGCTAGAAGAGAAACTCTTGAAGCATATATTAAAAGACTTGAAAAATTGGAAGAAATTGCAAATTCTTTTGAAGGAGTTGAAAAATCATTTGCTATTCAAGCAGGAAGAGAAGTGCGCTTAATAGTAAAACCAGAAAAAGTATCAGATGCTGAAATGGTGATAATGGCAAGAGAAGTTGCTAAAAGAGTAGAAAATGAAATGGAATATCCAGGACAAATAAAAGTAAATGTAATAAGAGAAACTAGAGTTACAGATTTTGCAAAATAACAGAACATGGGAAGCTCGACGAAACTTCCTGTTGTATAAAAAATCCCCTGGCTAAAATTAAGCCATGGGGATTTTTTAAAACTAATAAGTAATAATAAAAAAATGCTTGATTTTTTATTATTATTAATGTATAATATTAAAGGTTAAATACCATAAACTTAGTTTTTGAGAAAACCTACTAAAACTCAGTTTATGGCAAATAAAATATAGGAGGATGTCAAAAATTATGACAAAGGAAAGAAAACAAGAAATTATTAACACTTACAAAAGGGATGAAAAAGATACAGGTTCACCAGAAGTTCAAATAGCTATTTTAACAGAAAGAATAGCTGAATTAACTGAACACTTAAAAGTTCATCAAAAAGATAATCACTCAAGAAGAGGATTGTTTAAAATGGTTGGTAAAAGAAGAAGTTTGTTAAACTATTTATCTAAAAAAGATATAAATAGATATAGAGAAATTACTCAAAAATTATCTTTAAGAAAATAAAAAAATAGAACCTTTAGCAGAAATGCTAGAGGTTTTATTTATATAATAGGAAATTGCTCTGCAATTCCTATTATATAAAGGCTTCGCCAACATTCCACAGAAAATTTTTGAAGAAATTTTCGCGGGCGAACAAAGACGCGGCATGAAAAGTTCTCTAAAATGTTAAAGAATTTTAAACATGCCACTTTTGTTCTTCAATTAATAAATTACAAAATATTGATTTTTGAATACATTTATAGTAAAATGTATTTGCTATTTATTTGATAAGGTAGCTTGTACAATATAGTATAAAAAAATAATGTATTGTAGAGGTTACATTTCAAATAAATGAGCAAAATAAAATTTAGGAGGAATTTAAAAATGTTTAAAACTTATAGTATGGATTTAGCTGGAAGAGAATTAATAATTGAAACAGGAAAAATGGCTGGACTAGCTAATGGAAGCGTATTAGTAAGATATGGAGAAACTGTAGTACTAGTAAATGCTACAGCATCTAAAGAACCAAAAGAGGGAATAGACTTTTTCCCATTATCTGTTGATTATGAAGAAAGATTATATGCTGTTGGAAAAATACCAGGAAGTTTTCAAAAAAGAGAAGGAAAACCAACAGAAAAGGCGATACTAACTTCAAGGGTTATTGATAGACCAATTAGACCACTATTTCCAAAAGATTTTAGAAATGATGTTGTGGTTAGTTGTTTAGTATTATCAGTTGACCAAGATTGCTCGCCTGAAATTTGTGCAATGATAGGTTCATCTGCTGCACTAAGTATTTCAGATATTCCATTTAATGGACCAACAGGTTCAGTTGCTGTTGGATATGTTAATGATGAGATAATAATAAATCCAACAGAAGAACAAAGAAATAATAGTAGATTAACTTTAACTGTTGCAGGAACATTAGATAAAATTGCTATGATTGAAGCAGGAGCTGATGAAATTCCAGATGATATAATGCTAGAGGCAATAAAAAGAGCACATGTAGAAATAAAAAAAGTTTGTGAATTTATAAATAATATTAAAAATGAAATTGGAAAACCTAAATTTGAATACAAATCATTTGCTGTAAATGAAGAAGTTTATAATATTATTGCAGAAGAATTTGCAACAAAAATGAAAGAAGAAGTTCAAACACCAGACAAACCTGAAAGAGATGAAAAAATATCAAAATTAACTGAAGATATTAAAGCATGGTATGCTGAAAAATTTGGAGAAGAAAAAGCAGAAGAAGATAAATTTGATATTGGAGAATCTATATATAAACTAGAAAAGAAGACAGTAAGAAAATTAATTTTAGAAGAACATAAAAGAGTTGATGGAAGAGGAATTTATGATATAAGACCTTTATCATGTGAAGTTGGACTATTACCAAGAGTACATGGAAGTGCTTTATTTTCAAGAGGAAGAACTCAAGTTTTATCTATAGCTACTTTAGGAATGAAAAGCGAAGAACAGGTTTTAGATGGATTAGATAATGAAGAAAGCAAAAGATATATGCATCATTATAATTTCCCTGGATATAGTGTTGGGGAAGCAAAAGCCTCTCGTGGACCAGGAAGAAGAGAAATAGGACATGGAGCTTTGGCAGAAAGAGCTTTATTGCCAGTAATACCAAGTGAAGAAGAGTTTCCATATTCAATTAGAGTGGTTTCTGAAATATTAAGTTCAAATGGTTCTACATCACAAGGAAGTATTTGTGCATCAACATTAGCATTAATGGATGCTGGTGTTCCAATAAAAAAACCAGTAGCTGGTATTTCAACAGGATTAATAACAGATGAAAATGATCCAAACAACTACATTGTTATTACAGATATCCAAGGAATTGAAGATTTCTTTGGAGATATGGATTTCAAGGTTGGTGGAACTAAAGATGGAATAACTGCTATACAAGTAGACATTAAAGTGGATGGTTTAACATATGATATAATAGCAGAAGCCTTTGAAAGAACTAGAAAAGCTAGAGCATATATATTGGACGAAATAATGCTAAAACAAATTTCTGAACCAAGAAAAGAAATTTCAAAATATGCTCCAAAAATAATAAATATGAAAATAAACCCAGATAAAATAAGAGATGTAATAGGAACTGGTGGAAAAGTAATTAATAAAATTATTGAAGAAACTGGAGTTAAAATTGATATAGAAGAAGATGGAAGAGTATTTATTTATTCAAAAGATGCTAAATCAGGAATAGATGCTCAAGGCATGATTGAAGATATTACAAGAGAAATTGAAGTTGGTGGTATATATACAGGAGTAGTAACCAAAATAGCTAGTTTCGGAGCTTTTATAGATATCGGAGGAGATAAAGAAGGATTACTTCATATTTCTAAAATATCAAAAGAAAGAATTAATAAAGTTGAAGATGTATTTAAAGTAGGAGATGAAGTTACTGTAAAAGTTTCAGATATAGATGAACAAGGAAGAATTAATTTAACAAGAAAAGATTTATATTCTGAAGAAGAACAAGAAAATTAATAGAATATAAATTCACGGGTCGACACGAGGCCGACCCCTACATTTTCTCTACAATTTAAAATTAGTCTGAACATTAAAAAAACAAAATTTAAAAAATGTAAAATATTGCCAAAAAATAAAATAAGTGTTATAATATAAAAGGTTATGTTTGTGAATAATAATATTGAAAGGAATTTTATAAAAAATGAAGTATTTATATATTTTACAACAAGCATTAATTTGGTCTTTAACAATTTTTTGGGCTTATCAAATAGTAATAAGTTTTTGTTCTTTAATTAAATTAAAGGATAAACCTTTGAAAATTAATAAAAATCATAAATTTATGGCTATAATACCAGCCCATAATGAAGAAACAGTTATTAAAAATCTAATAGATAGTTTAAAAATGCAAGACTATCCAAAAGAACTTTACGATATATATGTTATAGCAGATAATTGCAATGATGGAACAGCACAAATTGCTGAAGAGGCTGGTGCAATTGTCTACAAAAGATTTGATGAAGCTAAAAAAACAAAAGGATTTGCATTAAATTGGTTTTTAGGTAAAAAAATAGAAGAGAATGCTGATTATGATGCATTTTGTGTATTTGATGCAGACAATATAGTTGATAAAAATTTCTTGAAAAATATGAATAAAAAATTGTGTCAAGGAGAAGTAATTGTTCAAGGATACAGAGATATAAAAAATCCTACAGACTCTTGGATTTCTTCAGGATATGCACTATTTTACTGGATGATGAACAGATTTTATCATTTAGCTAGATATAATGCAGGTCTTTCTCCATTAATAAATGGAACAGGATTTATGGTAAAATTTGATTTAATTAAAGAAACAGGATGGAATACTAAAACATTAACAGAAGATATTGAATTTTCTTTAATAAATATAGCTCAAGGAAGAAGATTAGGATGGGCTGTAGATGCTAAAGTATATGATGAACAACCAGTTGGATTTAAACAAAGTTGGTCTCAAAGAGAAAGATGGACAGTTGGTCATATTCAATGTTTAAAATATTATACAAAAGATTTAGCAAAAGGTGTAAAAGAAAACAGAACAATAATGAACTTTGATGGTTTATTATATGTTATGTGCATACCAATAATGATACTTACTTTAGCAATAGTCGCTCTAAACACTTTATTATATTTTGGCTCATATATGACAATTTCTGAATTATTATTTAATTATGCGAAATATATTATTACAAGTTTATTAATGCCAGGAATTGTTGCAACAATTTCAATGAAATTAGACAAAAAACCAATAAAACCAATGATTAAAGGTATTTTATGCTATCCATTATTTATGGGATCTTGGTTATTAATTAATATAAAATGTTTATTTAAACAAAACACAAAATGGGAAAAAATTAAACACGTTAGAAGTGTTGATATAAAAGAAATAGTATAGTAAATTCTTTAAAAAACGTACAAAAATGTACGTTTTTTTTATTCTTCGTATTGTAAAAAAAAGGAAAAAATGATATTATAAAGCATATATTAAAAATAGGAGAATTTTAACTTATGATAAAATTAAACTATAACAAAGGAATTACTTTAATAGTATTAGTAATAACAATAATAGTAATACTTATAATAACAGGAATAACAATAACTTTAAGTATAGATTCAATAGATCAAACTGTGGAATCACAAGATTTGAGTGAAATGCTTATTGTACAACATGCAATAAAAGAAAAATATGAAGAATATATTCAAAATAAAAGTGATGAAAATATGAAATTACTTGGAAGTAAAAAAGATGACGGTGAATATGAAATTTCTAATGATAAAGAAAAGTCGTTATATGATATTTTTGGTACAGATGCTATTTTAATTGTAAAAACATCATCAACTCCAAATCTTAAATTTTATGATTTAGAAAAAAAAGAAATAAGGATGCCATATATTATAAATAATTTGCAAGGCAACTTGGAAGTAAGTGATTTTAGTAAAAAATTAGATAAAAATAATGAAGAAGATAAAAAGTATTATATAGAAGAAGAAACCTATATACTTTATAAAAGTACTGAAGATAAAAAGAACGAAGCTATAGAATTCAGAAATAATATAAAACTTGAAATAGAAAAAAGTGATTTCGAAATACTTGGAATTACTGGTACAGGAATTAATAATTCAACTTTTAAAGTAAATTATCAAACTGGATATGTTGAAAAAGTTGGTTCTTCTACAAGTCCTTTAAAAGGATATAATCAAGATACTTTAGGCAATACTAGTTCTCACGAGGTAAGCATTACGAATTAGGAGAGATTTATGAGAAATAAATTAATTGAAATTTTAGGAGAAGAAAATGTTTTAGAAAATGAAATTATGAAGAAACATACTTCTTTTAAAACAGGTGGAATAGCAGATTTTTTTGTTACTGTAGATTCTATTGATAAATTAAAACAATTATTGTATTTAATAAAAAAAGAAAATATATCTTATTTTGTTATAGGAAACGGTACTAATGTTTTAGTAACAGATAAAGGATTTAGAGGAATTATTATTAAATTAAAATTTGATGATATAGAAATAGAAAAGAAAAATGAATCTGCAATATTATCTATAGGAGCGAGTTATCCATTAGCAAAATTAAGGAAAATTGCTATAGAAAACGAATTGGATAATCTAGAATTTTTAATAGGAATTCCAGGAACTATAGGTGGAGCAGTAAAAATGAATGCTGGCGCTTATGGCTTTGAAATTAAAGAATTAATAACTGAAACAAAAGTTATGGATGAAAATGGAAACGTTTTAACACTAACCAATGATGAACAAGAATTTAGATATAGAGGAAGTATTTATTTTGAAAAAAAATACATAATTTTAGAAACAAAACTAAAAGTTGGATATAAAAATTCGGAACAAATTTTCGAAAAAATTAATGAATTATTTCTTCAAAGAAAAGAAAAACAACCTTTAGAATATCCAAGTGCAGGAAGTACTTTTAAAAGAAATGAAAAATTTATAACAGCAAAGCTTATTGATGAAGCTGGCTTGAAAGGATGTTCTGTAGGAGGAGCACAAGTTTCTGAAAAGCATGCTGGATTTATAATTAATAAAAATAATGCAACATCTAACGATATACTTAATTTGATTGAAATAGTAAAACAAAAGGTATATGAAAAATTTGGTGAGAATATAGAATTGGAAATTATTGTAATAGGAGACAGATAAGGTAAGTAGAAGTCACATTCATTAAACGTGAGTAAATAATGACTAGTATAGTGTGGACAAACTCTGTCTGACTGAAAAAATAAATAATGTAATTGAAGGGAGAAAAAATGAAGTCTTTTTTAGAATGGTTTAGAGGTAGTACAAAAGTTAAAAGATGGATGTTTTTAATAATTTTAGGAATAATTTTAACTTGTTATGGATTTACAAAAGTATTAGTTAATAATGAAATGGATTTTGCAGAATTGATAAGAATTATTGGAATTTTTGTTATTGGTTTTGTTTTTGTAGTTTTGGGAATTGTCTTTATACAAAAAAGAAATCTAGAAATATTAATTGAAGCTAATAATAATTCAGAAAATAGTGATAAAGCAAAAATTAATATAAAATCACTAATTTTTAACAGAAAAGTTTATGAAGAAGGTCCAAAAATAGTTGTAATAGGTGGAGGAGAAGGCTTAAATACTGTTATAGAAGGTTTGAAAAAATATACAAATAATATCACTGCTATAGTAACTATGTCTGATTATGGACTAGATCCAACTAAATCAAGAAAGGCATTAGAAATGTTGCCACTTAATGATATAAAAAGTAGCATAATAGCTATGTCTGATAAAGAAGAATTAATGAGAAATTTAATGAATTTAAAATTTAAAAATGATTTGTTAAAAGATTTAAATTTTGGAGATATATATCTTTTAGCAATGAGTGAATTATATGATAATATTTCAGAAGCAATTCAAAAAAGTACAGAAGTATTAAATATTACAGGAAAAGTTATTCCTGTAACTTTAGATGAAATTACAATATGTGCTGAATTAACAGATGGAACTGTTATTGAAAGAAAAGATAAAATTCCAGAAATAGTCTCTGAGAGGATAGAGCTTATAAATAGAATATATATCTCTCCATCAAATTGTAGACCAGCACCTGGCGTAATAGAAGCAATACAAGAAGCTGAAGCAATAATTATAGGACCTGGTAGTTTATATACAAATGTTTTACCTAATTTATTAGTAAAAAATGTTAGTAAAGCAATAAAAGAAAGCAAAGCTATAAAAATGTATATATCAAATATTATGACAGAACCTGGACAGACAGATAATTATTCTTTATCAGACCATATTAGAGCTATAAAAGCTCATGTTGGAGATGGAGTTTTTGATTATTGTTTAGCAGATGAAGGATATGTAGTTCCAGAGTATATAAGGCAATATAATAAGGAAGGTTCTGATATAGTTGAGTCTGATATTGATAGAGCTTCAAAATTTAATGTTAAGATAATTAGTAGAAATATGTCTTGTATTAAAAATAATAGAATAAGACATAATCCAGATATAATAGCTAACACTATAATTGAGCTTATTTGTAATGAATTAAAATTTAAAGATTTACAAAATGAAACTGAATATTTATTAATAAATTCTATATTAAAAGAGCAAAACAAGGAAATAAATAATATAGAAAAAGAAAATAAAAAGGAACAAAAAATTGTAAATAAAGCAACTAAGAGAGTTTCTAGAGAAAAAAGAAAACCAAGTAAATTCTTTGATAAATATAAAGATAGAATAGAGTCAATTCAGACTTCAGAGAAAAAAATAAAAGAAAAAATAAGAATTGAAGAAGAGATAAATAATATTAAAACAAAGAAAAGAGGAAGAAAGAAAAAAGAAGAAGAAAATCTTTTAGTAAACCAAATTAATAAGCTTAATAAAAATAGAAAAGATGTAAGAAAGAAAATAAAAGAGGATAAAAATAATTAATAATAGGAGAAGTACAAATGAAAATTTTAAAAAAAGATTTAGAAAATTTAGAAGAAGCTCTTGGTAAAGAATGGGTTTTAACTAACGGGATAGGAGGAATATGTTCATCTACTGTAATTGGAGCTAATACAAGAAAATATCATGGACTTTTAGTTGCTCCTCTTTCTCCACCCGCAAAAAGATTTGTTTGTTTATCAAAAGTAGATGAAAGCATAAAAATAAAAAATAAAAATTATAATTTATATACTAATGTATGTGAAAACTTTATTTCGGATGGATATAAAAATTTAGAAAGCTTTGAAAAAGATTATATACCAGAATTTAAATATAAAGTAGAAGATGTAAAAATAAGTAAAAAAATATGTATGGTATATGAAAGAAATACTGTAACAGTAACTTATTCAATAGAAAACGGAAAATCTCCTATGAAATTAATACTAACTCCTATAGTCACTTTTAGAGATTTCCATACAATAAATAAACAAGATCACTGCTTTAAATTAAATCAGAATATTAAAGAAGATAAAAAAGTAAGAATTGAAATAGATAATAATTCTTCTAATCCAATGTTCTTATATGTTAAAGATGCAAAATATATTTCTCATGAAAATGATATATTTAAAAATATGTACTATATAAAAGAAGAAGAACGAGGTTTTTACCCAAAAGAAGATTTAATTGTTCCAGGAAGATATGAAATAGACATAGAAAAAAATGAAAAAAGAACAATTACTTTTGTTGCTTCTTTAGAAGAAAACATTGAAGAAATTGATGGCGAAAATGTTATTAAAAAAGAAATTAATAGATTGAATAAAATAATTAATAATTCTAATTTAATTTCAGAAAATTCTAAAGACAAAGAGTTTATTAAAGATTTAATTATTGCTACAGATAATTTTGTAATAAGAAGGCCTTCATTTGGAACTCATTCAATATTAGCTGGTATTCCATGGTTTTTAGATTGGGGAAGAGATGCAATGATTGCTTATGAAGGAATATTGCTTAAAACTAAAAGATTTGAAATTGCAAAAGAAGTATTATTAACATTTACTAGAGATATTAAATTTGGTCTTGTTCCAAATGGTTATTCTGGATTTGATAATAGACCATTATATAATAGTGCAGACGCATCTTTGCTTCTATTTGAACAAGTTAATAAATATTTAAAATATACAAACGATTATGAGTTTATTAAAGATGAAATTTTTGATAAATTAGTTACTATAATTGAAAATTATGCAAATGGAATTTATTTTGATAATAATAATATATTCTTAGATAAAGATGGTTTGTTAGTATCTGGCACAGAAAATACTCAAAATACTTGGATGGATGTTAAGATTGGAAATTATGTAGTTACTCCTAGATACGGAAAAGTAGTAGAGATTAATGCTCTTTGGTATAATGCTTTAAAAACTTTAGAAAATTTGGCTAAGAAATTTAGAGAAAAAGATATAGAAGAAAAATGCAAAGAAATGGCTAGAAAAAATAAACTTGCTTTTGCTAAAAAGTTTTATAATAAAGAAAAGAAGTATTTAAATGATACTTTAATTAGTGATAAGCTAAGACCAAATCAATTGTTTGCTATATCTACCACTTATCCAGTTTTAAATCCTTCTTCAGATAAGGCAAAAGAAATTTTTGAGTGTGTTACTGAAAAATTACTTATGAAGCGTGGATTAAGAACTTTAGATAAAAAGGATAAAGACTATATTGCAAACTATGAAGGAGATTCTTTTAAAAGAGATATGAGTTATCATCAAGGAATTACATGGGTTTGGTTATTAGGATTGTACTCAGATGCATTTGAAAATTTAATTAACAATGAAAAAAATAAAGACGAAAAACTAATATTACAAAAAAAATATGATAAGTTTGTTAAGGATACATATAATACATTTAAAAAGGAATTATATAGAAAAGAGTGTATAGGAAATATTTCAGAAGTATATGATTCAAAACCTCAATATAAACCAGGGGGTACTTTTGCTCAAGCTTGGAGTGTTTCTGAGGTATTAAAAATTGTTTTAAAAAATAAATGAAATATTAATACAAAGTGTTTGACATTAAAAAAACTTATTTATATAATTTAATAAAATGAAAATTAATTTATAATATACTACTATAATAATTATAGAGGTAAAATATTAGATATAGTAATTTTTATCTTAAGAAAGGAATGGAAAATAAAATATGAAATGTTCAAAATGTGGTAAAGAAATACCAGAAGGAGAAAAAACTATTTGTGATGAGTGCCAAAAAAAATTATTGGAAGAATTAAAAGAAGAAAATAAAAAAGAAGAGCTAGATGATAAAGTAGAAAATGTTGAAAAAGAATTTAAAGCAAAAGAAAAAACTAGAAAAAAACATTCGCCAGTAATATTTATTTTATTAATTGTTATTATTATACTTATTATAGCTGGATATTATATGTATAATGCAGGACTTTTAAATTTTAATAGTAAAATTGGAAATTCAATTGGAAATATAAGAAATTACGGATATATGGCAGAAAGTGGTGGAAAAATTTATTTTGTTGCTCCAGATGAAAAAGGAGAAAAAATGTGCATATATAGATGCGACAAAAATGGAGATAATAAAAAAATATTACTATCAGAAGATTGGGATATTTTAGGATTAAATATAATTAAGAATAATATATATTTTATTGCAATAGATGACAGTGTTGAACCTGAGGATGAAAATGATACTGTTAATAATAAAATATATAAAATGAAAATAGATGGTTCTGGCTTAGAAATTATTAACGATAATCAATTCAATAACGATAGCTATGAAATCTATGCAATAAAAGATAAAATATATTATATAGGTACAGATTCAAATATTTATTATATGGATTTAGATGGACAAAATAAATCTGTTGTAAATTCTGATGCAACAGGATTTTTAGGAATAACAGAAAAATATATAATATGTAATGTACAAGAAAAAGATGAAGAGGGAAATTCAAAAACTGTAACATATAGCATGAATTTAGATGGCTCTAATAGAAAGGCTATAACAGGAGAAAGATTATATAGTATAAATATTGTCAAAGATGATGTTTACTATGTAAATGAAGAAAAGAATGTTTATAAAGTAAATTTAGAAACGGGAGAAAAGTCTGAAGTTTCAAAAACAGCAGCGTACAATATGAATATTTCTAATAATGTTATATATTTTATGAACTATTGTGATGAACAATATAATATAGCTATATACAAGATGGATTTAGATGGGTCAAATGAAGAAAAATTATTGCAATTAGATAGTTATTCAACATTCTTAGATGTTGTAGGAAATAAAGTAATGTATATGGATAGTAATGATGAAAAAGGTGTTATAAATCTTTTAGACGGAAAAACAAAAGAAACAGCAAACTTATATGAATATATTTTTGAAACAGAATAATTAAACCACATATAAAAGGAGGAATCTTAGTGATTCCTCTTTTTGCAGATATAATAAGAATTTATTTATCAAATTCTATTAGTTTTTGAACAATTTGAATTGCATTAGTTGCAGCACCTTTTCTAATATTGTCAGCGACACACCAGAAATTTATTCCAGATTCTACACTTTCATCTCTTCTTATTCTTCCAACAAAAACTTCATTATTTCCAGTAGCATTCGTAGCTAGTGGATAAATATTATTTTTTATATCATCTTGAACAATTATTCCTTTAGATTTTCTCAATAAATCTGTTAATTCATTTAAATCAAATTCTTTTTCAAATTCAACATTAATAGATTCACTGTGAGAGTTTATAACAGGTACTCTAACTGCTGTTGCAGTTATTTTTAAATTTGGTTTATTTAGAATTTTTCTTGTTTCATTAATCATTTTCATTTCTTCTTTTGTATAACCATTGTCTAAGAACACATCAATATGTGGTAAACAATTATTAAAAATAGGATAAGGAAATTTTGTTGGAGGATTTCCTTTAATTCCATTATTTAAATCATCTACACCAGTTTTACCAGCACCAGAAACTGCTTGATATGTACTGTAAACGATTCTTTTAATCTTATAAGCATCATCCAATATCTTTAATGGAACAACTGCTTGTATCGTTGAACAATTTGGATTTGCAATTATTCCATTATGTTTTTTAATTTCTTCGCTATTAACTTCTGGTACTATCAAAGGAACATTTTTATCCATTCTAAATGCACTGCTATTATCAACTACAATACACCCTTTTGAAGAAGCTATAGGTGAATATTTTTTTGAAGTGTCTCCACCTGCTGAGAAAATAGCAAAATCAAATCCTTCGTCAAAAGAATTTTCATTAAGTTCATTTACCATATATTCTCTGCCTAAAAATCGTACTTTTTGACCAGCTGATTTAGAAGAAGCAAATAATTTATATTCTGAAATAGGCAAATTAAACTCTTCTAAAACATCTAAAACTTTTCTTCCAACAAGTCCAGTAGCACCAACAATTGCTAATTTATATTTTTTTTTCATAATAATATAACTCCTTTTTATAAAGAGATTTTAAAGAATATTATATTTATATTATTCCATATATGTATTATATTCAAAAATATAAAAAAAGTAAAGAAATAAAACAAAGAAAAACCCCGGATTCGGTTTATTCCGAATTCGGGGTAAATAATTTTGCCCAATTTGTTTTTTTTGTTCTTTTTTGTTTTCATGAACATTAAAAGAACGAATTGCCTAAATGGCAGTTATAATCGATATTTTCTCCGAAGGGCAAAATTATTTTTTTTCTCGCTGGTCAGATGTAAAAAAACATGGTGCGATGACAGCCAGCGAGTATTGAAAATTAGTTTTTGGAAGTATTCTTCTAGGAAATTCTTTCCGTAAATCTAAAATGACTCCAACAAATAGTCAATTTTAGAAACGCTTGAAGAATTTGTCCCAATTAGTTTGTTGGATATATTTAAGATCAAAAACTAATTTGGGACGTCTCCCAAGTTAGCTTTATTAATTAAACATACACTAAATGGGAGATACTTCCACCTATAGCCATTAATTATGTACTACACTAATAGGATAACATAAAATTAAACAAATGTCAACCATTTTTTGGAAATTTTTTTAAATTTTGCGTTACTGTTCAGACCAAAATTAAAAAAGTAGGGTTTGTGTAGGGGTCGACGCCTCTGTCGACCCGCCAGCAAGAAATACTAAAACAAATACAATAAAAATATTAAAATTAAATTAACTGTGTTTATAATTTAAAAGTGAATATTAACATTTTTTAAAAAAAGTACTTTTTGTGAAAGTTTTGTGCTTTTTTTATTAAACTCTTTTAAAATAAAAAAAAGTATGGTAAAATGACTTCGTAAAAAAAGTGTTAATATATAAGGAAGAGGTAATCAAATGAAGAAAGTATTGTTAATTGGAGCAGATGGAATGCTTGGTGGAGAGTTAGAAAGTAGATTAAAGAAAAAATATGATGTTGATTCAACAACAATAGAAACTCTTGATATTTGTGATAGAGAAGCTGTTAGCAAAAAGGTTAAAGAAGTTAAACCATATTTTATAATAAATTGCGCTGCATTTACAAATGTTGATGGATGCGAAACTAACTTTGAAGTTGCAAATAAGGTAAATGGATTAGCAATTGAAAATATTGCGCTAGCTGCAAAGGAAAATAACTCAACATTTATACAGATAAGTACAGATTATGTATTTGATGGAAATCTTGAAGTTAATAAAGCTTACACAGAAGATATGGAACCTAATCCTGTAAGTGCTTATGGAAAAACAAAATTATTAGGAGAAGAAAATGCAAAAAAAGCTGATAAATATTATATATTAAGAACAGCTTGGCTATATGGAATATTAGGAAAGAATTTTGTTAAAACAATGTTAAGACTTTCTAATGAAAAAGAAGAAATATCAGTTGTAAATGATCAACATGGTAGTCCAACTTCTACAACAACTTTGTGTAAAATTATAGAAGCAATTATGGAAAAAGAGCCAGAATACGGAATTTATCATTCAACTAATGAAGGATTTACAACATGGTATGATTTTACTGTAAAAATAATGGAATTGGCTGGAAGAAAGACAAAGATTAATCCAATAACATCAGAAGAATATGCAAAGATGTATCCACAATCTTCAAAAAGACCAACAAATAGTCAATTATCTAAAGAAAAACTACATAGTATAGGAATATATCCAGAAAGCTATGAAGAAGCTTTGAAAAAATATTTAAAGGAGGAATTAAAATAATGAAAGGAATTATTTTAGCAGGTGGAAGTGCAACTAGATTATATCCAGTAACTTTGGCAGTATCAAAACAAATGTTACCAGTATATGATAAACCAATGATTTACTATCCACTTTCAACACTAATGATGGCAGGAATAAAAGAAGTATTAATAATATCAACACCAGTGCATATAGAAGCTTTTAAAAATTTATTAGGTGATGGTTCTAACTTAGGAATGAAGTTTGAATATAAAATTCAAGAAAAACCAGTTGGACTAGCTGATGCATTTATATTAGGAGAAGAATTTATAGGTGATGATAATGTTTCTTTAATATTAGGAGACAATATGATTTATGGTTCAAGAATCCAAAGAATATTAAAAGCAGCGAGTAATTTAAAAGAAGGAGGAATAATATTTGGATATCAAGTAGCAGATCCTACTTCTTATGGTGTTGTTGAAATTGATGAAAATGGAAAAGCTATTTCAATTGAAGAAAAACCAAAAGAGCCAAAATCTAATTTAGCAGTTCCTGGAATATATTTTTATGATAATGAAGTTGTTAAAATTGCTAAAACAATTAAACCTTCTGAAAGAGGAGAACTAGAAATAACAGATGTAAATAAAGTATACATGGAAAAAGGAAACCTACAAGTATTACCTTTAGGTCATGGATATGCTTGGTTTGACACAGGTTCACCAGATAGATTGTCAGATGCATCTGATTTTGTAAAAGCGATAGAATTAAGACAAGGAATACAAATAGCCTGTTTAGAAGAAATTGCATATAGAAATGAATGGATAACTAAGGAACAGGTAGAAAAATTAGCTAAAAAATGTACAAAAACAGAATATGGAAAATATTTAAAAAGAATAATTAATGAAGAAAATACAAATTATAAAAAAATATATGAAAGTGAATTGTTTAATTAAATAATTAATTCTGAAATAAGCATATAAATATTTATATGCTTATTTCCTGTTAAAAAGAAATTGTAATTTGACTTTTTTAGACCTTGAATTAATGATGCATATATGATATAAATATAAAAGATTTTGACAAAAGAAACTTTAATAAGAAAGGAAACAAAAAGATATGGGAAAATTTAAGAGAATTGATACTGAAATAGAAGGAGTTTGCTTGATTGAACCAACTGTTTTTGGTGACAACAGAGGATATTTCATGGAGACTTACAGCAAAGAAGATTTTAAAGAAATTGGTATAGATGAGGAATTTGTTCAAGACAATCAATCTAAATCAAAAAAAGGAGTTTTAAGAGGTCTTCATTTTCAAATAGAAAATACTCAAGGAAAATTAGTTAGAGTAATAAAAGGAAGAGTATTTGATGTTGCAGTAGATATAAGAAGAAATAGTAAAACATTTGGAAAATGGGTAGGATATGAACTTTCAGAAGAAAACAAAAAAATGCTTTACATACCACCATATTTTGCACATGGATTTTTAGTATTATCAGACGAAGCTGAATTTACTTATAAATGTACAGATGTATATAATCACTCAGCAGAATCTGGAATTAAATATGATGATAAAGATATAAATATTTCATGGCCGGAAGTAGACTGTGAAATATTAACATCAGAAAAAGATCAGAAATGGCAATCATTAAAAGAATTTGAAGAATCTGAGATTTGGAAATAAATAATTAGGAGAATAAGCTAATGAAGAAAAAAATATTAGCTATAATAATTGCTATAATAATACTTACAATTGTATTAATAACAATAACAAAATTAGAAAAAAAGAAAGACTTTTATACACCTATATATAATAACGAATATATAACTAGTATAAATAATATAGAAATAAAAAATGAAAATATTAAAGAAAAATATCAATTTGTATATATTTCTGACTTACATGCAAGCATTATTGATGAAAATGAAAAAGATGAAAAAATTAAAAGTTGCTTAGTTGAAAGAAACGATGTGTTTACTCAGCAACATGTTAATAAAGTACAAGCAGACAAAATATTTCAAGAAATTATAAATTATGCAAACAATAGTAACTCTGATGCTTTATTACTTGGAGGTGACATTATAGATTCACCATCAGAATCGAATTTTAATTTTTTGAGGAATAACTTGAATAAGTTAAAAAAAGATTATTTATATACACTTGGAAATCATGATTGGTCATTTGCTTGGGATTATCATACTAAAGAAGCTCAAGAAGAATATTATCCTAAATTTACTGAATTTATGAATGATGCACAAGTTTCATATTTGGAATATAAAGATTTAATAATTCTTGCAATAAATGATAGTAAAGATAAAATAGAAGAAGAAGCTATAGATAAAATAAAGCAAGTGTTAGAAAAGAAAAAACAGACAATTGTAATGTTACATGTTCCTTTAGCTACTGAATATATCTCAGAAGAAACTGCAAGAATTAGAAATAGAATATCAGCAATAGGAGAAGAAGGAATAAAACCAACAGAATCTACTCAAAAAGCAATAGACTTAATTCTGTCAGAAGAATATAATGTATTTTATATAATTTCAGGTCATGTTCATTTTGATATAAAAGATAATATAACTAAAAATATAATAGAAGACGTATCTGCTCCAGCATATGGAGGGAATATAAATTTAATAAAAATAAATAATTAGGAGGAATAAACTAATGAAAAAAATAAATATAATAGTAGCTTTTATTATAATATGTATGATGCTTATACCAGTATTTGCTAATGATAATATTCAAAAACCAGAAATTAATAATTTAGTTCTAACAAGTAATAATGAGGTAGAACTTGGAGAAAAATTATACTTTGATTTTGAAACAACTGGAGAAGTTAATTTTGCAACAGTTTTAATACAAAATGAAGATGTAAAAGATTCTTTTGCACTAGTACCAATATTAAATAAAAATTCAAATGCTCCTCAAATAGACTTATCTAATATAGGAACTCAAAATATAATTGCAGGTAATTATTATATAGCCGATGTATTTTTAAACCCAGATGATTCTAATAAATATGTTCATTATAGTTTAAATCCTAAAGATGAAAATACTAAAAAGTTAGATTTTAATGTTAGGTTTTCAATAAAGGATAAAAAAGAGGAAAATAAAATAAAGCTAAATAGCATTAGTTTAAAGGGAAATAATGTTATTACTTCTGACGGAGATTTATATTTTGATATAGATTATTCGGGAGAAGTTTCTAATATTAGCATTGACTTTAGAAATAAAGAAAATGAAGCAAAACCAATAATTGGATATTTAAATATAAATACAAAAAAATTAGATTTTAATACATTAAGCAATAAATTTGTTGATGGAGAATACTATGTGGCTGGAGTTAATTTTTTTGGATATAATGGAGAGATTGTTCAGTATACAAATTATTCTAAAGGAAATAATGTGTTATATTTAGATTCAAAGATTAATTTTACAGTAAAAAATAATACAGATAATATTGAGACAGAAGAAAATCAAAAGATAGAATTATATAAAATTGTTCTAAATTCTAAAAAAGCGAAGTTAAATGACAAAATCTATGTTGACTTGGAAACTAGTAAACCAGCAGAAAATATAATGTTATCATTTTTTAATAATGACACAGGAGACATGTTAGTAGCATATTTAAAAGATATAGATACAGCAAATCCATATTTTATAGTGCCAACTACTACTAAGCCTGGAAAGTATGAATTGAATTATTCAATAATAGAAGATTTTGATGGAAATGAATCACATTATAGAAAATCAGAACAATATGGAAATATAAAACATTTTGACTTTAATGATTTTTTAGAAATTGAAAAAGAATTAAATTTAGAAAATAATATATTAAATATAGATAATGAAAAAATAGATAGTGATATCTTAAAACAAATACAAAAATTAGATTCAAATGTTTCTATAAATATAAATACAAATAATGATTCAATTGTTTCAAGTAATATTTTTGAAGCAATAAAAGGAACAAATAAAATTTTAATATTAACTAATAACAATGTAGAATGGGTATTTAATGGAAATGATATAGAAGAGGCAAAACAAATAAATACATCTGTTAATGTGTTTAATATAAGTAAGGAGAATAATTCTTCAATAAATTCAAAACTTAATAATGGAATAGTTTTAGAATTTGCTTCCAATGGACAATTACCAGGAAAATGCTTAATAAGAATAAAACATAATAATGGGCTAGGAGAAGAATTAAATGAAAATTTAAATTTATATTATTATAATGATGAAAAAGATACTTTGGAAAAAGTAGATACTCAAATAATAGTAACAAAAGATAATTATTATGAGTTTTATATTGACCACAATTCAAAATATATACTTTCAGATGAAAATATTGAAAATAATGATATGAAATCTATAAAAAATGAATTAACAAATAATAACAATACTAAAACAGATAAAGATATCACAAATATTATAATAAAAGTAGTAGTAATTATAGTATGTGTTATAATTCTTATATTAATATTTTCTAAAAAAATATTAACTAATAAAAAGAAAGAGAATAAGGAGGAATAATAATGAAAAATATAATGATAACAGGAGCTGCAGGATTTATAGGAGCTAATTTTGCAGAATTAATGGTAAAAAAATATGAGGGAAAATATAATATAATTGTATATGATAAATTAACTTATGCAGGTAATATACATAATTTAGATAATATAAAAGATAAAATTACCTTTATTCAAGGTGATATTTGCGATTTTGATTTTGTAAAAGAAACTATGAAAAAATATGATATTGATGCAATAGTACATTTTGCAGCTGAATCTCATGTTGATAATAGTATAAAAACACCTTTTGTATTTACTCAAACTAATGTTATAGGAACACATACTTTATTAGAAGCAGCAAAACAAATTTGGGGAGAAGGAAGTTCAAATAAATTTGTTCATGTTTCAACAGATGAAGTTTATGGAAGTTTAGGAGAAGACGGATACTTCACAGAAACTTCTCCAATTCAACCAAACAGTCCATATTCAGCATCAAAAGCATCATCTGATTTAATAGCCTTGGCTTACAGTGAAACATTTAAAATGAATGTTAGTGTAACAAACTGTTCTAATAATTATGGACCATATCAACATCATGAAAAATTAATACCACATATGATTTCTTTAGCATTGCAAGATAAACCATTACCAGTATATGGACAAGGTTTAAATATAAGAGATTGGTTATATGTTGAAGATCATTGTGAAGCTATTGATATAATTTTACATCAAGGTAAAAAAGGTGAAAGATATAACATCGGTGGACATAATGAAAAAAGAAATATTGAAATAGTTAAACTAATATTAGAAAGATTAGGAAAACCAGAAACATTAATTTCACATGTTGAAGATAGAAAAGGACATGACTATAGATATGCAATAGATCCTACAAAATTAAAAAATGAGTTTGGATGGGAGCCAAAAACAATGTTTAAAGATGGAATAGTAAAAACTATTGATTGGTATATTGCTCATCCAGAGTATTTAATGAAATAATTTTAATATGAGGACGAATAAAAAATTCGTCCTAAATTTGCTGAATAGAAATTTAAAATATATTATAGATATATGTAGGAGTCGATTTCCACATCGACCCGAAAATAGAATTAATGAATTAAGCTTATTGTGTCTGCCCATGAAATAAAATAATTAAAATAAGAAGAGGAAAAAATATGGATAAAATATCAGTAATAGTGCCATGTTTTAATGAAGAAAAAGCATTATCATTATTTTATGAAGAACTAAATAAAATTTCAAAAGAAGAATTTAAAGAATCAGAATTTGAAATAATTTTAGTAGATGATGGTTCAAAAGATAATACTTTGAAAGTAATAAAAAACTTAAAACAAAAAGATGAAAGAATTGTTTTAATTTCATTTTCAAGAAACTTTGGAAAAGAAGCTGCAATTTTGGCTGGATTAGATAATGCAACAGGAGATTATGTCGTAATGATGGATGCTGATATGCAGGATCCGCCATCTTTGTTAAGAAAAATGTATGATATAGTTAAAGGTGGAGAATATGATTGTGCAGCAACAAGAAGAGTTACAAGAAAAGGTGAACCTAAAATAAGAAGTTTTTTTGCAAGACAATTTTATAAAATAATAGATAAAATGACAGACTTTGAAATGGTAGACGGTGCAAGAGATTATAGATTTATGACAAAACAAATGGCAGATTCAGTAGCAAACATGAAAGAGTACAATAGATTTTCTAAAGGATTATTTAGTTTTGTTGGATTTAAAACTAAATGGATAGAATATGAAAATATAGAAAGAGTTGCTGGAGAAACAAAATGGTCATTTTGGAAACTATTTAAATATGCATTAGAAGGAATAGTTGCATTTTCAACAACACCGCTTGTTTTATCATCAGTATTAGGAATGATATTTTGTATATTAGCAGCAATTATTATTTTAATAATAATAATAAAAACATTAGTTTTTGGAGATCCAACATCGGGATGGCCATCACTAGCTTGCATAATAGTTTTTGTATCAGGAGTTCAATTATTATTTTTAGGAATAATAGGACAATATATGTCAAAAATGTACCTAGAAGTTAAGAAAAGACCAATATATATAATAAAAGAGAAAAAATAAGATAAAAGTTGAAAATATAATACTTAAATGATATAATTTTACATGAAATTTATGGAGGAAAAGATGAATAAAAAAGTTTCTATAGTTGTACCTATGTATTTTGAAGAAAAAGTAGTAGAAGAATGTTATAATAGATTAACTAAAATTTTAATGAATTTAGAAAATTATGATTATGAGATAATTTGTGTCAACGATGGTAGTACAGATAATACATTAAAAATTTTAGAAAGATTAGCTCAAAAAGATGAAAAGTTGAAAATATTATCATTTTCAAGAAATTTCGGACATCAAGCAGCAGTGACTGCTGGATTAAGATATGTTACAGGAGATGCTATAGTAATAATAGATGCTGATTTACAAGATCCACCAGAATTAATTCCAGAAATGTTAAAATTATGGGAAAATGGAAATGACGTTATTTATGGAAAAAGAAAATCAAGAGATGGAGAATCATTTTTTAAATTATTTACAGCAAAAATGTTTTATAAAACTTTAAATGCACTTTCAGATGTAGAAATACCTAAAGATACAGGAGATTTTAGACTTGTAGATAAAAAAGTTGTAGATACAATAAATTCTCTTCCTGAGCATAATAAATTTTTAAGAGGACTGTTTAGTTGGGTGGGATACAAGCAAATTCCTTTTGAATATGAAAGAAAAGAAAGATTTGCTGGGGAAACTAAGTATCCATTAAAAAAGATGTTAAAACTTGCATCAGATGGAATTATAAGTTTTTCAACAAAACCTTTAAAAATGGTAGGAGGGTTAGGAATATTTTCTATAGTAATCTCTTTTTTAATCTTAATCTATTCACTACTTTCATTTGTATTTAAATGGAATAATATTACTGCAGGATGGACATCAATAATGGTTACAATAACATTCTTTACAGGAATTCAATTATTATCTTTGTGGATTATTTCTGAATATATAGCTAGAATTTATGATGAAAGTAAAGAAAGACCACAATATGTAGTAGATAAAACATATAATATATATAATAATTCAGGGAGAAATAAATAATGAAAAAAAATGTATATAGACTCTTCGAAATAATGTTTTCAATAATTTTTTTAATAATATTTATAGGATTTTTTTTCTTTGATATCTCAGTATATTGCGATGTAAACCCAATAATTTCTATAATATCAGCAATAATTATTTTAGGTATATGGCTTTTAATATTTAAAAAAATACTTTCAAAATCAAAGCAATGGTCAAAACGTAAGGAAATTATAATAGTTACAATAACTATGTTTGTTATAGTTGGACTTCAAATTATTGTGGTGAAATATTTAAGGGTCAATCCTGGATGGGATTTTGGTGTTATTTTTAGTAATGCAAAGTCATTTGTATTATATGGTGACAGGACAATAGAAGGATATGAACCTTGGTATTTTCAACGATTTCCTAATAATATATTGTTGTTTATTATATATGTTGTTATTACAAAAGTTGGATACTTATTAAATTTTTCAGATATAACTTTACCACTGATAATATTTAATGTACTAATGGTTGATGTTTCAATAATTATATTATATTTGTATTTAAGAAAAGTATATAATAAAAAAAGCGCTTATTTTGGATTAATACTTTCGATGTTTTTTACGCCATTATTATTGTATTCTACAATTTTTTATTCAGATACGATATCTCTGCCATTTGTAATAATGATATTGTATTTATATACATTTTATAAAGAAAATAATACAACAAAGAAAAATATATTAATATGTATTATTATGTCAATAGTGACCTATATTGGAATAAAAATAAAGATGACAGTCATAATAGTTTTTATAGCAATTGTAATAGATATGATTTTAAATAAAAGAATAAAAAATGTCTGTATACAGATATTATCTTTTGTAGTCATATTTTTGTCATTTAATTTCTTATTTACAACCTATGTAGAAAATAATTCAAAATTTGAATTTAAATATAATAATTATGGAAATATACCAATTACACATTGGATAATGATGGGAATTGAGGACCCAACTGCTGATAATACTGGAAGAAATTCTTATGGTGGATATAATTCAAAAGATTACAAAAAAACATTATCATTTGAAAACGCTGAACAAGCAAAAAACTTTAATATTAAGGAAATTAAAAGCAGAATTGAAAAATATGGTTTATTGGGGTATAGTAAATATTTACTGAAGAAAGCTGTTAATTGTTGGGGAGATGGTACCTATTTTTCTTCTGTAAAAATAAATATAGAATCTGTACATAAAAGTGATATTTTATATTCAATATTTGGAATTAATCAAAAGAATTATGATTATTATTTATACTTTGCTCAAGGAGTTCAATTTGCGTTTTTTATATGTTTGTTAATCACTTCAATTAAGAGTATTTTAAAATGCAAATTTAATAATTCATATATAAGAGTTGCTATATTTGGTATTATGATATTTTTATTAATTTGGGAAAACAGATCAAGATATTTATTGAATTTTATACCATTATTTATAATAATTATTATTGAATTTATGAATAGCTTAAAAAAAGAAAAAAATAAAAAGGAAAAAATAGATAGTATGAATTTTTTTAAAACATTAATAAAAAATAGAAAATTAGCATTTCAATTAGGAAAAAATGATTTTAGAAATAGATTTGCAAATACTAGTTTAGGAGCAATGTGGGGATTTTTGCAACCATTTGTATTTATGATGATGTATGTTATAGTATTTCAATTTATATTTGGAATGCAAGGCGATGGAGGATCACCATATGTGGTTTGGTTTTTACCAGGAATGGCAATATGGCAATGTTTAAATGATAGTATAATGAGTGCAAGTTCTTCTATAAGAAATTATAGTTATTTGGTAAAAAAAGTAGTATTTCCAATTGATATAATACCTATAATATCTCTTATAGGAAGTTCATTTGTATCAATATTTTTAATAATAATAGCATTAGTTGTTTGTACTATATTTGGATACACTCCTAATATTTTGATGATTTTATATGTTATTTTTGCTTTATGTGCGTTTATAATAGCATTTACAAGATTAACTTCTGCATTAACAACTTTAGTACCAGATTTTTCTAATTTTTTAGGAATATTAATGCAATTATTTTTTTGGGCTACACCTGTAGTTTGGAGCGTCAGTAGATTAATAGAACATCCAACAATTTTAAAAATAATACAGTGTATGCCATTTTCTTATTTAGTAACAGCTTTTAGACAAGCATTTATGGGCGAAAATATAATATTAGAATACAATGGTTTTTATACAATTGTATTTTGGATAATAACAATATTTATGTTCTTATGGGGAAATTATGTATTTAAGAAAAGCAAAAAAGATTTTGCGGATGTATTATAAAAGAGGAAACTTATGGAAAAAATAGATATATTAATGGCTACGTATAACGGTGAAAAATATATTAAGAAACAAATAGATAGTATAATTAGCCAAACATATAGTAATTTTAATTTAATAATTTCAGATGATGCGTCTTCAGATAATACATTGAATATTTTAAAAGAATATGAAGATAAAGATAAAAGAATAAAAATTTTCAGACAAGATAAGAATTTGGGAGTTGTTTCGAACTTCGAATTTCTTTTAAGTAAAGTGAAAAGTGAATTTTTTATGTTTGCTGATCAAGACGATATATGGAAAGAAAATAAAATAAAACTTTCAATAAATAAATTAAAAGAAGAAGATGCAGATTTAGTTTATACAGACTTAAAGGTAGTTGACGAAAATTTAAATGAGATTTCAAATTCGTATTGGAAATTGAAAGGATTTCAAAATAAAGTATATAAATACAATAATTTTGAAAGCTTATACTTAAATAATTATATAACTGGATGTACTATTGTTTGTAAATCAAAATGGATTAAAGAAATATTACCGTTTCCAAAATCGAGTGAATTTATAATTCACGATTATTGGTTGGCTTTAATTGTAAGTATGAATGGGAAAATTTCATATCTTAAAGAACCTACAATTAAATATAGACAACATAATAAAAATAGTATAGGTTCAAAAAGAAAAAGTAATGAAATAAATAATTTTGATGAAATAAGAAAATTATTTATAAAAGTAAAAAAAGAGCATTTTGAAATTTTTATAGAAAATAATAAAAAATTTAGTGAAAACTATAAAAAATTAAACAAGAAATCTTTAGAATATTTTAAAATGTTAGAAAATAAAAAATACATTAATTTTAAAAAATGGAATTTGTTTTTTAAATTATATAAATATGAAAACTTTATATACAAATGGGAAAATTTTATAATATTAAATATACCTGTTTTAGGGAGAATTTTATTTAAGATGAAAGGAACTAAAAATGGAAAATAACACAGAAGAAACTGTAATAAAAATAACAAATCTAGTAAAAGAATATAAAATGTTTCATAGAAAAAAAGATAGATTAATAGAAGCTATTTTTCCAAGCAAAAATAGACACCAAGTATTTAAAGCAATGGATAATTTAAATTTAGAAGTTAAAAAGGGAGAAGTACTTGGAATACTTGGAAAAAATGGTGCAGGAAAATCAACATTGCTAAAAATGATAACTGGAGTTGTAACTCCAACATCAGGTACAATTGAAGTTAAAGGAAAAATAAGTTCACTTTTGGAATTAGGTGCAGCTTTTAATATGGATTTAACAGGAATAGAAAACATTTATCAACATGGGCAAGTAATGGGATTAACAGATGAACAAATAAAATTAAAAGAAAAAGAAATAATAGAGTTTGCAGATATTGGAGATCATATATATCAACCTGTAAAAACGTATTCATCTGGTATGTTTGCAAGATTAGCTTTTGCATGTGCTATAAATGTAGATCCAGATATATTAATAGTTGATGAAGCTTTATCTGTTGGAGATATAGCTTTCCAATTAAAATGTTTTAAAAAATTTGAACAATTCAAAGAAAAAGGGAAGACTATTCTTTTTGTAACTCATAGTGTGACTGATGTATTAAAAAATTGTACAAGAGCAATAATAATAGATAAAGGAAGAAAAATATTTGAAGGAACAACTAAAGATGGAGTTGAGAAATATAAGAAATTAATAGTTGGAATTGAAGAAACTAGTGAAATTGATATTAATATAGAATACGATTTAGAAAATAATATAAATAAAGTAACAAATAAAATGTTACATGATGAAGAAACTTGGAAAGAAAATTTTATTCAAAATGATAAAATTATAGAATATGGAAATAGAAAAGCTGAAGTAATTGATTACGGTGTATTTGATTTAAATGGTGAATATACGTCATATATAGATAATGAAAAAGAAGTAATTTTAAAATCAAAAACTGTGTTTAATCAAGATGTAGACAGCCCTATTTTTACAATGACTGTAAAGGACTTTCATGGAAATGATATATGTGGTACTAATACTGTGTATGAAAAGATTGATACAGGAAAATGCAAAAAAGGTGATATTATAATTACAGAGTTTAGGCAAAAATTAGGAATAACTCCAGGAAAGTATACATTATCCTTTAGTTGTACTCGTTATGATGAAAAGGGAGAACTAGAAATATTAAATAGAAAATATGATGCAATAATTGTTGAAGTTGTTGCATCTAAGCCATGTATAGGAATTGCGACAATAGATTCTAAAGTTAGTGTTATAACTTTATCTTAGAGATACAAATACATAGGAGGTAATATGAACTTAAATTTTGACTATTATAAAAAAGATATAATTTTACCAAATTCAGAAGAATTAAAAATAATTAATAATTATAAAAAAAATAAGCAAAGTAGTAAAATATCTTATCAAGAACTGTATTATTCTAAAAAATTAAAAGGTAATATACTTAGTTGGTATCCATTTGAAAAAAAATCAAATATTTTAGAAATTAACTCGGGTATGGAAGAATTTACAAAATCTCTATGTAATATAGCTAATAAAGTTACTAAAATAGAGTTTTCCAAAACTAAAGCAGAATACTGGTATGAAAAATATAAAGAAGTTGATAATTTAGAAATAATTTTAGGAAATTTGAATGAAATTGAATTTGATAACAAATTTGATTATATAATATTATTTGGAAATCTAGCATATTCTAAATATTTATTTAATAGCAGGGAACCTGAAAAAGATTTAATAGTACTGTTAAAAAGAAAATTAAATGAAAATGGAAAGATAATACTTATAGTAGATAACAAATTTTCTGCCCAAAAGATTTCAACTAATCAAATATTTAAGGAAGAAGGACTACTTGGTAAAAATGAAATTATAAACATTTTAAAAAACGCTCAATGTGAAGAATATAAGTTTTATTATATTTTTCCTAATTTTAGATATGCAAATGTTATTTTTTCTGATGAGTATTTACCTGATGAGAATAATACGAAATTAGATTATTTAAAATTATATGATGAAAAAGAGTGTATATTGCAAGAAGAAAAAAAAGTATTAATAGAAGGCATAAAAAATAGATGTTTTGATATGTTTGCAAATAGTTATTTTATAGAAATTTCTAAACAAAAAAATAAAGAAAAAAAGCCAATTTTTGTAACTTATAATATTGTTAGAAAAGAAAAATACCAAATAATAACGAAAATATATAAAGAAAAAGTAATAAAAGCAAATACGTCAACCGAAAATTTATCACATTTTAATGATATAAAAAATAATTTACAAATATTGAAACTATTAAAATTTAATACAATAGAAAATATTAATGATTCAAATGAAATTGAAAGTAAATTTATTGAAAAAAAGACATTTGATAATGAATTAATAAGATTATTACAAGAAAACAAATTTGAAGAATTTTATTGTAATATTGATAATTGGTATAATAATATAAAAACTAAATTGACTAAATCTATAGATATTGAAAATAATATATTTGAATTTTTTGGAATTAATGTATTAGATGATGTTAAAGAATCATTTAATTTTGTTAAAGAAGGTCTTTTTGATTTAGTTTTTGAAAATACATTTAAAATTGAGGATGATTTCTATATTTTTGACCAAGAATGGTTAATTGAAAATATTCCAATTGAATTTATAATTTATAGAGCCATAAAGAATCTTTGCGCTTATAATAATATTGTTGAACAGCAAATAACATTTGAACAAATTTGTAATCATTATGGTATATCTGATTATATAAAAATATTTAGTACTTTAGAAAATGCTATTCAACAATATATTAATGACTCAGAAATGCTTGATATACATCTAAAATCAGTAAATAATAAAATAGAAATAGGTAAAATAAATGATTTTAAAGTTAAGATTGAAGAAAAGAACAATTTGATAAATAAGAAAAATGAAGAGATAAATAGAATAGTTAAAGATAATTTATTATTAAATAAATTAAATACAGAAAAGGATAATTTAATTATAGAAAAAGATAAGGAAATAAAGAGAATAGTCGAAGATAATGCATATTTAAATAAAATAAATAAAGATTTAAATAAAATAATAAATAATCAATAAGAGGTATTAAAATGAAAAAAATTAAAGTATTAAGTATTTTTGGAACAAGGCCAGAAGCTATAAAAATGGCTCCACTAGTTAAAGAATTGGAAAAAAGAGAAGAAACAGAAAGTATAGTTTGTGTTACAGCTCAACACAGAGAGATGTTGGATGTAGTATTAAAAATATTTAAAATAAAACCAGACTATGATTTAAATATAATGGAAAGAAATCAAACATTAACAACTATAACTAATAAAATATTAATTGAATTAGATTCTATAGTAAAGAATATAAAACCAGATATTATTTTGGTTCATGGAGATACTTCTACAGCATTTGTATCTGCATTAGTAGCCTTTTATAATCAAATTCCTATAGGACATGTTGAAGCAGGATTAAGAACTTATAACAAATATTCTCCATATCCAGAAGAAATGAATAGGCAGATGATAGATTGTATGTGTGATATATATTTTGCTCCAACAGAACTCAGTAAAAAAAATTTGGTAAAGGAAGGAAAAGATTTAAATAAAATATTTGTTACTGGAAATACTGCTATAGATGCATTAAAAACTACAGTAAATTTTGAGTACAAAAATGAAATATTTGATTGGGTGGGAAAGGATAAATTAATTTTATTAACAGCACATAGAAGAGAAAATATTGGCGAACCAATGAAAAATATGTTTAAAGCAATAAAACGAATAATTGATGAATATTCAAATATTAAATTAATATATCCTATACATATGAACCCAAAAGTAAGAGAAATAGCAGAAGAAATTTTTAAAGATTGTGATAAAATAAAACTAATTGAACCGTTAGATGTATTAGATTTTCATAACTTTTTAAATAAATCATATTTGATTTTAACAGATAGTGGAGGAATTCAAGAAGAGGCACCATCTTTAGGAAAGCCAGTATTAGTTTTAAGAGATACAACAGAAAGACCAGAAGGAGTAGAAGCAGGAACATTAAAACTAGTGGGAACAGATGAAGAATTAATATATAGTAATATAAAATTACTATTAGACAACAAAGAAGAATATGAAAAAATGAGTAAAGCATCAAATCCATATGGAGATGGATCTGCTAGCAAAAAAATAGTAGATAATATAATAATATACTTTAACAAAAAAATATAATTGGGGAATGTAAAAATGAATGTGAAAATTGGAGTAATAGTTTTAAATTTTAATGATTATGATAATACAAACAGATATGTGAATGAAATAAGTCGATATTCTTGTATAGATAGAATTGTTGTTGTTGATAATAGTTTAGAAAAAAAGGATTTTAATTTTACAAATACTGAAAAAATAGATATAGTGATTTCTTCAAAAAATGAAGGATATGCTAAAGGAAATAATTTAGGAATAAATTATTTGAATGAAAATTACAAAAATATAGAATATATAGTTATATCTAATCCGGATGTAATAGTTCCAGAAGAATCATACAATAAATGTTTACAGTTTTTAAACAAAAAAGGAAATTCTAAGTATGCTATTGTATCTCCTAGAATGTATGATGCAAATAATAATAAACATCCACTATCTGGATGGAAATTACGAACATTAAAGGGTGATACTATGGATTCATCTGTTATTCTTACCAATAAATTTCAAAAACCACATATAGAAATGTATGGGGAATATTTAGATAGTAATGATGTTGTTGATGTTGATTGCGTAGCTGGATCCTTTTTTATGATAAGAAATAAAATATTCAAAGAAATTGGTTATTTTGATGAGAATACATTTTTATATTTTGAAGAGGATATAATAGGAAAAAAGCTTTCAGAAGCTGGTTATAAAGTTGCTGTATTAAATACTTGTAAATTTCAGCATATGGAAGCTGTTTCTGTTAAACGTTCGATGAATTATTTGAAAAAATATAAACTATTACAGAAAAGTAAGAGATATTATCATAAAAAATATAATAAGAAACCATTTTATAAATTATGGGTTCTTGACTTAGCAACTTTATTAGGAAGTTTAGAAATTTATTATAACAACTCAAAATATTTAAAGAAAATATATAGATTTATTAAAAAAACATTGAAAAATATAGTGTTAAAATCTAAAAATATTTTTTCAAAAAGTACAATAATCAATATAGTAAAATTTTTGCTATATATATATACAATAATTACATGGCCTGTATATATGTTGATGAAGCTCTTTAGAAGAAAAAAACATGTTTTGTATTTTAGTGTGGTTACATGGAAGTGGATAAAACAAAGACCACATTTTATACCATTAGAAATAGGAAAATATAATAAGTACAAAATTGATTATAGATATCAAGCACTAAGAGATAAATTTGTTAATGAAAGTCCAGAAAATGTTGTTAAAAATAATGTTAATAAACAAAAAAATTTTAAAATAATACCATTTAAAATTTTTCCTGCAATAGAAAAATATTCATTAATAGATAAAATTATGAACATTATAAAAACTTCATTATGGAATTATGATACAATTATTTTAACGCAACCAAACCAAATGCATTTTTTTGTTATGAGATTACATAAGTTAAGAAGAACTAATATTATTTATGAATGTATGGACAACTATGAAATATGGGAACCAGATGTAAATGGATACAGAAATAGAGAAGCGGGATTAATTTATTTTGCAAATCATATAATAGTATCAGCTATTGGGCTAAAAAATAGAATAATTAATTTATATAATGTACAAGAAAAAGATACTACAGTTGTTAGAAATGCATATGATAAAGATTTATTTTCTAAAAAAATTAAAAAGGATATAAAATTATTTCATAGAAATATTACTTATATAGGAACAATAGATGACTGGTTTGATTTTGACAGTATATGTAAATATGCAGAAAAAAATACTTCTGATACTATATATTTAATAGGACCGGTTTCATATTTATTAAAGGAAAAGAAAACAGAAATTGAAAGAAAGTATAAAAATATTTTATTTCTAGGACCAATTGAGCATGATCTAGTCCCTTCATATATAAGTGAAAGTGATGTTTTAATAATGCCTTTTATTTTGAATGATTTAATCAAATGTGTTGATCCCGTTAAGGTATATGAGTACTTATATTTGAAAAAACCTGTAGTTTCAACATATTGGAATGAATTAGAACAATTTAAAAATTTAATGTATTTTTATGATTATAACAAAAATGATTTTGAATATGTTATAAAATTAGCTCTAGAAAATGGCTTTAAAGAATCAGAGGATTACAATAAAATAATATTAAATGCAACTTGGGAAAATAGAGTAAAAGAATATATAAAGTATTTATAAAAGGAGTTTATAATGAAAAAAGTTCGAGATATTCTATTTCCAGAAAATACAAAATTTAGAAAAAAACTTAGAAAAATGAATATTATTTTAAAAGAAGTTATAGATAAAAAGAATATTCAGAAATTTTTTAATGCACAAAAAGAAGATGGATTTAAAGTTTTTTATTATGTTAAAAAATATTTGAATAGTAAGACTAAACCTGAAATGGATGAAAAATATAATGAGTGGATAAAGAAAAATGAAATATTTCAAAACAAAAAAACAAATGAGAAACTTGAAATAATAACTATTCTGATTAAAATGACGGATAATTCATATATTAAGTATTTTAAAAAACTCATAGACTCTTTATTAAATCAAATAGATTTAAATTATGAAGTGATAGTTATAAATGGTTGCAATAAAAAAAGAAAAATCATTGAAGATTTATGCGATAAAAATAAAAATTTTACTAATTTGAATATTAATAAAAACAGTGTTAATATTCAAGAAATTAATAAATATACAAAAGGAAGATATTGTATTTTTTTAAGAGAAAATATAATTCTTTCAAAAGAATGTTTATATGAAATAAATAAAATTATAGAAAAAAATGCGAATGTAGATTTTATATATTCTGACAATGACTATATAAATATTTTATTGAAAAATAGGTATAATCCATTTTTTAAACCAGATTTTTCTCCAGATACATTAAGGTCTTTTAATTATATAGGTAATTTTTTTGTTGTAAAAAAAGATATAGTACTTAAAATTAAAAACATAAATTTAGAGAACATTTATGATATAATATTCAAATGTACAGAATCGTCTAAATGTATCGAACATGTAAAAAAAATACTATATCATTCTCTTGAATTAGAGGAAAACACAAATGTTACTGATAAGATAGCTATAAAAAATCAAATTGATAGATTAGGATTAAATGGAAATGTAAGAAATGGCTATATAACGAATACATATAAAATAGATTATAAATTAGTAAAAATGCCTCTGGTTTCAATTATAATACCAAATAAAGATGAAATAGAGATTTTACATAAATGTATAAATTCAATTTTAGAAAAAACTACTTATAATAATTATGAAATAATTATTATAGAAAATAATAGCGAAGATGAAAAAACATTTGAATATTATGAAAAATTAAAGGAAAATAAAAAAATAAAAATTTTAGAATATAAAGAAAAAGGATTTAATTATTCTAAGATAATAAATTATGGGGTAAAACAAGCAAAAGGAGAATACATTATTCAATTAAATAATGATACAGAAATAATAACCAAAAATTGGATAGAACAAATGATTTCATATGTTCAAAGAGAAGATATAGGAGCTGTAGGTGTTAAACTTTTATATCCAGATAAAACTGTACAACATTCAGGTACAATTTTAGGATTGGGAGGGATTGCAGGTCATGCTTGTGCCAATTTAAGAAGATTTGAAAAAGGATACTTTTTTAGAAATATCACAATTCAAAATGTTTCTGCAGTTACTGGTGCTTGCATGATGTGTAAAAAATCTATATACTATGAAGTTAACTTTATGAATGAAGATTTAAGTGTAGCATTTAACGATGTAGATTTTTGCATGAAGATTAGAAAATTAAATAAGTTAATAATATATACACCATTTGTTGAATTAATACATTATGAGTCAAAAACAAGAGGAGAAGAGAACACACCAGCAAAAATTGAGAGATTTAATGATGAAATAGATAGATTTACTTCAATATGGAAAAATGAATTGAAAGAAGGAGATCCATATTATAATAAAAACTTGGACTTGAAAAATGAAAATCAATATCAATTAAAATTAAATTAAATGTAGGAGAAAATTATGAATAAAATATCTCATCGAATAAGACAAATCAAATTTTATTTAAAAAAATATGGAATAAAAGGTACAATAAGAAAAATATTTACAGTGATATTACATCCATTCAAGTTTGTACAAAATGAGAAAAATAAACAATATAAGCAATGGATTGAAAAAAATGAGCCATCTACTAAAGACTTAGAAAATCAAAAAAAAGAAAAGTTTAATGTTAATCCTAAAATTAGCATTGTTGTTCCAATGTACAATACTAAAGAACTATTTTTTAAAGATTTAATAGAGTGCATGAAAAATCAGACTTATTCAAATTGGGAACTTTGCTTAGCTGACGGGAGTCCAAAGCAAAATAAAGAATTAGAAAAATATTATGCTGACGATGTGAGAATAAAATATAAATTTTTAAATAAAAATGATGGAATTTCAGGTAACACTAATGAAGCATTAAAATTAGTAACAGGGGATTACGTTGCATTGTTGGATCATGACGATGTTTTGCCAATATTTGCGTTATATGAAATTGTTAAATGTATAAATGATAATCCAGATGTTGAATTTATTTATACAGATGAAGATAAAATAGATGAAAAAATTGAAAATAGATGTGGACCACATTTTAAACCAGACTATTCACCAGACACTTTAAGTGCTCACAACTATATAACACATTTAGTTGTTCTTAAGAAAAAACTCATGGACAAGCTTGGAGGATTTAGAGAAGAATATAATGGAGCACAAGATTTTGATTTAGTACTAAGAGCTAGTGAAGAAACTGATAATATAGTTCATATTCCAAAAATACTTTATCATTGGAGAATTCATAATGAGTCCACTGCAAAAGTTTCTGATGCAAAACCTTACGCATATGAGGCTGGGAAAAAAGCTGCTTTTGATCATCAGGTAAGATTAGGAAGAAAAGCAATAGTTGAACATGGTGGCGATGTCCCTGGAATATATAATGTTCAATTTGAGGTAGAAGGAAATCCAAAAGTATCAATTTTAATACCAAATAAAGACAATATAAAAGTATTAGAAAAATGCATAAATTCAATTTTAGATAAAACTACTTATAATAACTATGAAATAATTATTATAGAAAATAATAGTGAAGATGAAAAAACATTTGAATATTATAATAAATTAAAAGAAAATGAGAAAATCAAAGTTCTAGAATATAAAGAAAAAGGATTTAATTATTCTAAGATAATAAATTATGGTGTAAAGAATTGTGATGGAGAATTTGTTCTCCAATTAAATAATGATACAGAACTTATAACTCCAGATTGGCTTGAAAAATTTATAGGATATGCTCAGAGAAAAGAAATAGGAGCGGTTGGAGCAAGATTATACTTTAAAGATAAATCTATACAACATGCAGGAATAGCAATTGGTATTGGGGGATTTGCTGCAAATCTATTTTCAAGATTACCAAGAGGTGTAAGAGGATATTATGGAAAAGATTGTTTAATTCAAAATTTAAGTGCTGTAACAGGAGCTTGCTTATTTTCTAGAAGAGAAATTTATGAAGAAGTTGGATATATGGATGAGGATAATTTTAAAGTTGCTCTAAATGATGTTGACTTTTGTTTAAAAATAAGAAAAAAAGGATATTTAGTAGTTTATAATCCTTATATAGAATTAATGCATTATGAATCTATTTCAAGAGGGTATGAAGTTACACCAGAAAAGAATGAAAGATTTAATAAAGAAGTAAACAATTTTAAAGAAAAGTGGAAAGAGATATTAGAAAAAGGTGATCCATATTATAATATAAATTTATCTAGAGAAGCGGCAGATTATAGTATAAAAAGAGAGTGGGAATATAAAAAATGAAAAGTTTTGGAGAAAATATAAAAGATATTTTTTATAAATTGATTTATATTATAGAATTTATTTTATGTTTATTAGAATCTAAGGTAGCTTTTAATTTATTAGTATATAAAATTGATATTGGTAGCTGGAACCTAAAATATATAATTGAAATTCTTTTAATTGCAAGTTTCATAATTTTATTAATGTATTTTGCAATTAAAAAATATAATAAATTTATTGAAAAAATGTTTCTATTGTTTGCAATACCAATTGGAATATTATATATGACTTTCTTATTACCTACATTTGCTCCAGATGAAAATTATCATGCATACAGAGCATATCAAATTTCAGAAGGACAAATAATAGTAAAAGTTGATGAAAATAATGATACTCATACTTATATTCCAGAAGATTTGCTTATATCAGGAATAGATCGGTGGAGTGAATAAATATTCAATACTAGCTGAAAAAATAAAAGAAAAAACAGATTATTCTAAAGTTATAGATATATATACGCCTACACAAGGAACCTCTGCAATTTTATATACATTTAGCTCAATAGGATTTTTTATTGGAAGAATATTTAACTTAAACATTATAGTTTCAATGTATCTTGCTAGGATGTTAAATTTAATATTCTCTTTATTTTTAGGATATTTCTCGTTGAAATTAATTCCATTTGGTAAAAAAGTATTAATGATATATATGTTTACTCCGATGTATTTTCAACAAGGAGCTTCTATTTCTTCAGATTGTATTATAAATGCTGTTATAATATTTTTTATCGCATATGTAATGGCTTTAATATTTAGAGAAAAAAATATTAATTTAAGAGAAAGAATACTTTTTTATATATTGGTTGTAATAATTGCTATTTCAAAATATATATACATACCATTAGTTGGTTTAATTTTACTTTTAATACAAAATAAAAGTGTTAATAAAAATAATAAAATAAAAATGATTGCTATTGGTATAAGTTTAGCTTGTATAGTTTCTGTGAGTTGGTATATTTTTTCTGGAAGATATATTGAAGAAAGAGACTATATAAGTCAAATGAGTGTAAACTCTGGAGAGCAAATAAAAAACATTATAAATAATCCTACAACTATATTTAAAGTTTTATTTAATTCTATAAAGGAAGATAGTGAAGCATATATATTTACATTTATTGGTTCAGTTTTAGGATGGTTAAATATAGAAATTAATTATTTAATTATTGCAATTTTTCTATTTTTATTAATAGTTACTCCTTTCCTAGAAAAAAGTGATAAAGAATTTAAAGTTATAGCTAGGATATGGTATGCATTGATATTTATAGTAATTTCCATATTAATTATAATAGGATTATATATAGGATGGTCTCCAGTAGGATGGTATAAAGCTATAGGAATACAAGGAAGGTACTTTATTCCATGTGCTATATTATTATTGCTTTGTTTAACATCAAAGACAAAATATATTGAATTTAAAAATATAGACATAAAATTATTATTAACAGTATTTACATTAAATATATTGACAATAATACAAGTTATAGAAAATTTTATTTAATATAGGAGATAATATGAAAGTTTTAGTTGTTATACCTGCATATAATGAAGGTCAAAATATTCAAAAAGTTATTGATGAATTAAAAAGAGATTTAGATTATGCAGACATTTTAGTAATTAATGATTGTTCAAAAGACAATACAAGAGAAATAGTTGAAAAAAATAATGTTAATTGCATAACTTCTATATTTAATTTAAGATATGCAATGGCAGTACAAACAGGAATTAAATATGCTAATAATCATGGATATGATTATGTTATACAATTTGACGGAGACGGGCAACATATAGCAAAAGAAGCTGAAAAGTTGATAAAAAAAATGAAAGAAACAGATGCTGATATTGTTATAGGTTCTAGATATATGAAAGATGGAACATATAAGCAAACTTTTTTTAGAAAAATAGGTACTGTTATTTTCTCAAAACTAATAAAAATATTTTGCAAAAAAGAAATCACAGATCCATTATCAGGTTTTCAATGTTTAAACAAAAAAGTTATAGAAAAATACTCAATAATTGGACAATACCCAGAGTATCCAGATGCAAATTTAATAATTCAAATGTTACTTGAAGGATATAAAATAGAAGAAGTTTCTGTCAAAATGAGATTAAGAGAATTTGGAGAAAGCATGCATGGTGGAATAATAAAACCAATAAAATATATGATAATGATGACGTATACAATAGTTGTTATTTTTTTAAATAATATAAGTTTTAAAAGGAGGAGAAAATAATGAATTACTTTTTTATTGTGTTAGCTATAGTATTTATGATTTATGTATATTCTAATGTAAAAAAACAAGAATTTTCTATTGAAGAAAGCGTATTTTGGATTATTGGAAGTTTAGTTTTACTTATTTTATCTATTTTTTATAAAAGTTTAGATAAAATATCTTTAGCAATTGGAATATCTTATGCTCCATCATTTGTATTTTTGATAGCAATAATGTTTTTAATTTTTATGAATTTTAGAAGTAGCAAAAAAATCTCAAAACAAAATGAGAAAATAATTGAATTAGCACAAAGATTATCTATTTTAGAATTTGAAATAAAGAAAGAGGAAAAAAATGACCAATAAAATCCCCAAACTTACAATAGTTGCAGCTGTATATAATTTAGAAAAATTTTTACCAAGATGTTTAGATTCTTTAGTAAATCAAACTTTAGAAGATATAGAAATATTGTGTGTTGATGACGGGTCAACGGATTCTGCCCCTAAAATAATAGATGAATATGCAAAAAAGTATCCCAATAAAGTAAAGGCTTTTCATAAAGCAAATGGAGGAGAATTTACAACTAGAAATTATGGATTAGAAAGAGCTAAAGGAGAATATATAACTTTTGTTGATACAGATGATTATGTTGAATCTAATTGGGCGGAAAAATTATATAATGCAGCAAAAGAAAACGATGCAGATATAGCAGTTTGTGGCTTTGAAAGAATAGATTTAGATACAGGAAAAGTTGTATCCCAAAATATGACAAATTTGGGATATACTGTAAAAACTTTAAACTCTAAAGAAGATTTTCAACTTTTTATAAATCCCGCACCATGGAATAAAATATATAAATTAGAAAAAGTAAAAGAAATTAGATTTCTACCTTTTAGAGGTTTTAATGATATGTTATTTTTACTTACTTCATATACTAAAATAAATAAAGTAGCATTTGTTCCAGATGTTTTGTATCATTATTTTCTAAGATATGATTCTCAAATACATACAGTTAATAAGCAAGATGTTGAAAATTTTAAGAAATATTTATTGGAAGTTAAAGAATTTTATATTAAAGAAAACAAATATAATGAAATGAAATATACTGTTGACACAATGGCATTTATACATCTTGGAGTATCTGTAATGTATAGAGTTTCATATGATAAAACAATTAATATAAAAGAAATGTTAAAAGAAACAATTAAATATTTAGATATAAACTTTTCGAATTGGAGAAGGAGCCCATATCTAAAATTTACATATTCAATTACAAAAGGAATAAAACATATTGGATTATGGGGGATTTCTCTATTATATAAATTAAAAATGTATATGCTGTTTATAAAATTATATAGATTTACTATAGATAAGTTGAAGATAGATATTAAATTTTAGGGGAGTAAAATGAGTAATAAAAAAGTAGCAATAGTAATGTCTACATATAACGGAGAAAAATATGTAGCAGAACAAATAGAAAGCTTATTAAATCAAACTTATAAAAATATAGATATATTTATAAGAGATGACGGTTCAACAGATAAAACTTTAGAAATTTTACATAAATATAAAGATGATGGAAAAATAAAACTTTTTTTGGGAGAAAATATAGGATTTATTGATAGTTTCTATTTTATACTAAATGAAGCAAAAAAATATGATTATTATGCTTTTTGCGATCAAGATGATGTATGGAATGAGGATAAAATAGAAAATGCTGTAAATGCAATGCAAAATTCTAAACCAGATATAGCAACAATGTATTTTTCTAGATATGACTTTTATGATGAAAATATGAATTTTAAAGAAAGAGGCCCAATATTTAAAAAAGGTCCATCTTTTAGAAATTCTTTAGTTGATTGCATCAGTTTAGGTATATCAATATTAATTAACAATAAAGCAAAAGAAATAATTTTGGCAACAGGTAGAGAAAATACATGTGGTCATGATTGGTGGGCTTATATAGTTTGTTCGGCTGTTGGCAAAGTAATATATGATAAAAAAGCTACTGTTAAATATAGAAGAACAGGTAATAATGTAAGTCCTGGCGGAAATAATTTTATAAAATTACAAATTTATAGAATAAAAAAACTATTATTTAATGATTATTTTAAAAATATAAGTCTTCAATTTATACAAATAAAAGAATATTTTTATAAAGATTTAACAGAAGATAAAAAAGAAATACTAGATATGTTTACTCAGAAAAGTTTTAAAAATTATATTAAAAAGATATTTTATCCAAAAATGTTCAGGCAAAATATAATAGACGAAATACTTTTAAGAATAATATTTCTATTGGGAAAATTGTAGGAGTAATTATGGTTAAAAAATCAGAATTTATTTGGAATAGCATAGCAAGTTTTATATCAGCGTTGTTAAGTGGAATAATATTAATAATTTGTACTAGATTAAATGGTGTAGAAATAGCTGGAATGTTTTCTATAGCATATGCAACAGCTACTATTTTGAATTCAATTGGAGATTTTGGTATTAGAATATATCAAGTTACAGATACAGAAAGAAAATATAAATTTGGAGAATACTTTGCTTTAAGAATTGTTGTTGTAAGTATAATGTTATTTATAGGTATAGTTTTTGTTTTTGCAAGTGGATATGAAACTATAAAACTAGTAATATGCATATTATTAATTTTATTTAGATTTATAGATAACTTAAGTGAAACATTTCAAGGAGAATTTCAATTAAATAATAGATTGGATTTAGGAGCTAAATCTGTTATTTTGAGAAATATTCTTTCTATATTAGTATTTTTTATAATAGATAAAATTACTGGAAACTCAATATGTTCTTTTATAGGTTTAACTTTGACCAATCTAATAATATTTTATTTATTTGATTTAAGACTTATAAGAAAATATACAGATAGTAAATTAGTTTTTAATAAGGACTGTATTAAATGTATGCTAAAAGAATGTTTTCCAGTTTTTTTGGCAACCATTTTAAGTGTATACTTAACAAATGCTGTAAAATATGCAATAGATAATTATGGTGACTATGAAATGCAAACATATTATAATATATTGTATATGCCAGCATTTACAATAAATTTAGCAAGTATGTTTATTTTAAAACCAATATTAAAAACATTAGGTGATTTATGGAATAATAGAAACATTAAAAAGATAAATAAAATAACAATAGGAATGTCTGGAATTATAATGCTTTTTACAATTGTGGTAATAATTGTCTGTATATTAATTGGAATACAAATTTTAAATTTTTTGTATGGAGTAAATCTATTTGAATATAAATTAGATTTAATAATATTGGTCATGTCAGGAGGATTCTATGCTTTATCTATATTAGAATTATATGTTTTAACAGCAATAAGACAGCAAAGAAATACAGTCATTGCTTATGGGATAACTTCTATAATAGCTTTAATACTACCTAATGTTTTAGTGAATAAATTTGATATGATTGGTGCAACAATATCAAATTTAATAATTAATGTAATATTGTTTATTATTCTAATTATTATGTATATAATATTTAGTAAGAATAAAATTAAGGAGTAAATTTATGAGAGTTTTAGTCACTGGCGGAGCTGGTTTTATTGGCTCACATACTTGTGTAGAATTATTAAATTCTAGGTTTGAAATTGTTGTTTTAGATAATTTCTCTAATAGTAATATTAAATCAATTGAAAATATAAAGAAAATAACTAATAAAAATTTTAAATTTTATGAAATTGATTATTTAGATAGAGAAAAACTTGAAAATGTTTTTAAAGAAAATAATATAGATTTAGTTATAAACTTTGCTGGATTTAAAGCAGTTGGAGAATCAGTAGAAAAGCCTTTAGAATATTATCATAACAATATTTCTGGTGCATTAGTTTTATTACAAACAATGAAAAAATTTAATGTGAAGAAGTTTATATTTAGTTCTTCAGCAACAGTTTATGGAAATCCAGAGCAAATACCAATTACAGAAGAATGTAAAATAGGTGGAACTACAAATCCATATGGAACAACTAAATTATATATTGAGAAAATCTTACAAGATTTATATAAATCAGATAATTCTTGGTCTATAGGTATATTGAGATATTTTAATCCAATAGGAGCGCATAAAACGGGTCTTTTAGGAGAAGAACCTAATGGGATACCAAATAATTTAATGCCTTATATAATAAAAGTTGCATCAGGGGAACTTCCATATTTAAATGTATTTGGAAATGATTATGATACGCCTGATGGAACAGGAGTAAGAGATTATATACATGTTGTAGATTTGGCAATAGGACATGTGAAAACAATAAATAAATTAGAAAATTCAAATGGCATTTTTATTTATAATTTAGGAACAGGAACTGGTTACAGTGTTTTAGATATAGTAAAAAATTTTGAAAAGGCAAATAATATTGAGATTAAATATAAAATATGCCCAAGAAGACCAGGAGATGTAGCAACGTGCTATTCTAATCCTAAAAAGGCGGAAAAGGAATTGGACTGGAAAGCAACAAGAGGAATAGAACAAATGTGTAGGGATTCTTGGAATTACAAAAGAAAAATAAATGGGGAATAAAATGAAAAAGTTATATATAATAAGTGATAAAATAATAAAAAGTATAATTATAATTTTAACTGCAATAGCTCTAATAAATATGCTTTTAAAAAAAGATAATATATATATTCCTATAAATATAAATAAAATTATAATAATAATGTTTTTTATTATATTGTTTTTCATTTTATTAAAATTAATTAGAAATAATGTAAAATTAAATAAAGATATAAAAAAAGTTTTAAAAATTGTATTTATAGGAATTATATTGATAATACAGATTGTATATGTGCTATCAATATATAGATTAATTGGATTTGATCCAATTAGAATTTATAGTGGTGCATTAGAAATGGTAGAAGGATTAAAAATGTGCTATATTAATCTTGAATATTTTTCTAGATGCTATAATAATATACCACTATTATTAATTTATTTTTTTATATTTAGCATTGTAAAGAGCTTCAACTTAACAAATTATTTATTGGCTGTTATTTTTCTTAATATAATAATTGTTGATTTGTCTATTTTTATAATATACAAAATATTAAAAAAACTTCTAGGAAATAACTATGATTATTTATCATTTGCATTTACTGTTCCAATGTTGGCTATAACGCCATGGATTGGAGCTGTATACTCAGATACATTATCATTAATTTTTCCCGTGTTAATATTTTATTTATATCTACTGTACAAAGACAATCATAAAATAAAATATATTATAGAAATTGCTATAACATTAGCTATTTCAGTATTAATAAAACCAACTAATATAATAATTTTTACTGCTATAATTATGATAGAATTTGTAAAAATAATTTCTAATTGTAGTAAAAATAAAAAAATAAATTATATGGAGTATATGAAAAAAATAGTTGCTTTTTCGTTAACAATAATATTAGTAATACTTTTATATAATTTTATTCAGAATTCTATTATAAATAATTATATTTCGAAACAAGATATTAAAGATAATAAGTTTTCATTTACCCATTTTATAATGATGGGGTTAAAAGATACAAAAAATAATAAAAATCAATATGGTATGTATTATGAATATGATGTGCAATGTACAAAATCATATATTGGTGTTGGAGCAAAGAGAAAATTTAATATGCAGCAGATAAAAAATAGACTAGCAGATATGGGGATAAAAGGATATATAAATTTTATATATAATAAGTATACTTGGATTATTTCTGATGGTACATTTTTTTATGGTAGAGAAGGGAATTTCTATGCTGGATCTGAACCCAAAAACTGTGGAGAATTTGCAAAAAAAATACAAGAATATACATATTATGATAAAGAAGGATTTAATAATTTCACGGTAAATTTTGAACAAGCAATTTGGATAGTAGTGCTTATGTTGCTACTTTTTGATTCGTTATTAAATATTAAAAAAACCGATGATACATATCTAAATATATTAAGAATCTCTGTAATAGGAATAATATTATTTATATTATTATTTGAAGCTAGATCAAGATACTTATTTCACTATTTACCAATTTTTATAATTTTAGCTGTTAATGGTATAAAAACAATTGATGAAAAAAGTTTAGATTTTCTTAATAAATTAAAAAAAGTAAAAACATGTAAATACTGGTAAATAGGCATAAAATATAGCTAACTTAATTTTGCGATGATATAATTACTTTAAGAAAGGAGTAGATGTCAATATGCAAAAGAAAAGAATAGCTATATTTTTTATATTGCTTTTAGTTTTCTCTTACATATTCCCTCTATTTCAGGTAAATGCAAATAGTAGCTCTGTAAGGTATCAAGTTCATTTGAAAGACTTAGGCTGGGTTAATACTGTATATGATGGTCAGGTAGGAGGAACAACTGGTCAAAGTAGAAGAATGGAAGCTATTGCAATTGCTTTAAATGGAGTAGATGGTAATCTTACTTATCAAGTACATGTGCAAGACTATGGATGGCTGGGAAAAGTCTCTGAAGGACAAATTGCTGGAACAACTGGCCAAAGTAGAAGAATGGAGGCTATTATAATTAATTTAGATAATAGTTCATATTCAATAAAATATAGGGTACATGTAAAAGATATTGGTTGGATGCCTTGGGTAAGCTCTGGACAAGTTGCAGGTACTACAGGTGAAAGTAGAAGAATAGAAGCAATACAAATAAAAGTAGAAAAAAAGCAAACTACAAATAATAACACATCTAATAATAATTCAAATAATACCGGCTCGGTGAATAGATTATCTGGAATAGACGTTTCTAAATATCAAGGAAATATTGACTGGGCGAAAGTAAAAAGTTCAGGTAAAGTAGATTTTGCCATGATTAGAACAGGATATAGGGGTTATACAGTTGGAAATATAAGTGAAGATGTACAATTTCTAAATAATATAAAAGGTGCATATAACAATGGAATAAAAGTTGGAATTTATTTTTATTCATCAGCTATAAATGAAACCGAAGCAATAGAAGAAGCAAATTATGTATTGAATCTTATAAATAAATACGGAGTAAGTAATTATATATCTTATCCAATTGTTATAGATGTAGAAGATTTTGAAGGAACAAGAAATTATAATTTAACAGTTCAAGAAAGAACTAATATTGTAAAAGCATTTTGTAATACAATTAAAAATGCTGGATTTAAACCAATGGTATATTCTTATACATATTTCTTAGAAAACAAATTATATATGGATCAATTAACAGAATATGATACATGGATAGCAGATTATTATGGAAATACATGGTATAAAAGAAGTTTTACAATTTGGCAATATACTGATAAAGGAAAAATAGATGGAATAGTTGGTGATGTAGATTTAAATTATAGCTATAAAAATTATTAAATACAAAAATAAGCAGGATATAATTCTTGCTTATTTTTTATAATACCAAAGTTCGTTGAACTTTCAATTATATAAAGGCTTCGCCAACATTCCACAGAAAATTTCTGAAGAAATTTTCGCGGTCGAACAAAGACGCGGCATGAAAAGTTCTCTAAAATGTTAAAGAATTTTAATCATGTCGCTTTTGTTCTTATAAGAAATAAAATTCTATTAATTGACAGAAAAATCTAAAAATGATAATATAAAGAAAAAATTAGAGGTATTTGTCAATGAGTGTAGCAATAATTGTATTAAATTATAATTCAGAAGAAGATACAATAAAATATATAAATGAAATTAAAGATTATAAAATTTTAGATAAAATAATAGTAGTAGATAATATGTCTACTACTATTAATGCTTTTGAAAAATTAAAAAAATTAGAAAATAATAAAATAGAGGTAATACAAAGTGATAAGAATGGTGGATATTCTTATGGAAACAATTACGCTCTAAAATATTTAGATGAAAATAACGAAAAATATGATTATATAATTATTTCTAACCCAGATGTAAGTGTAACAGAAGAGGCAATAACCGAATGTTTGAATAAATTAGAGGAAAAAGAAGATGTTGCAATTGTAGCACCTAGAATGTTTGATAAAGAAAATATCCCAATAAGAAGAAGTAGTTGGAAAATAAGAACTCCTAAATTAGATATGATACATAGTACAAGACTGTTAGAAATTTTATTTTATAGAAATTTAAGAAAAGGTGAATATAGTAATGAAGAATATAAAAATTCTGAATTAGAAGTAGAAGCTATTTCTGGAGCATTTTTTATAATAAAACATGATATATTCAAAAAAATCGGATATTTTGACGATAATGTATTTTTATTTTATGAAGAAGATATTTTGTCAAAGAAAATAAAAAAATTAGGATATAAAATTCTTAGTTTAAATAATATAAATTTTATACATTATGAGAGTAAAACAATAAATAAAACACATTCTTACTATAAAAGAATAAAACAACTTTATACAAGTAAAATGTATTATCAAAGAGAATATAATAAAATAAATAAATTTCAGGAAATTATTTTTAATATTTTAAATGTTTTTAGGATTTTAGAATTATTAATAGAAATTCCGATAAGAAAACTTTTAAGAAAATAATAAAAAAATTGCTATTTTTTTTATTATATGATATAACAAACACATAAAATAAGCTGGAGGAAAATTTGAAAAATAATATAAAAAACTATACATTAGAAGAGCTAAAAGAACAATTAAATAATATAGGAGAAAAGCCGTTTAGAGCAGAACAAATATTTAAATGGTTGTACGAACAAAAAGTAGAATCTTTTGATGAAATGACTAACCTATCAATTGAATTAAGAGAAAAACTAAATAATAATTTTAGTTTAGGGTTGTTTAAAATTGAAAAAAAACTAGTTTCCAAAGATGGAACAAAAAAATATTTATTCAATATACAAGATGAAAATGAAAATTTAATAGAAACTGTACTTATGCAATACCATCATGGATATACTATATGCGTTTCATCACAGATAGGTTGTAAAATGGGATGTAAATTTTGTGCATCTACAGGAATACCATTTGAAAGAAACCTAGAGCCAGGAGAAATTATTCAGCAAATTCTTTCTATAGAAAAAGATAGTGATATTAGAATATCAAACATAGTTTTTATGGGAGTTGGAGAACCATTTGATAATTATGAAAATGTAATGAAATCAATCGATATAATTAATCATCCAAAAGGCTTAAACATTGGAGCAAGACATATAAGTATTTCTACAAGTGGATTAGTTCCATATATTTATAAATTAGCAGATGAAAAAAGACAATGTACTTTATCAATTTCCTTGCATAGTAGTAATAATGAAACAAGAAGTAAAATGATGCCTGTTAATAAAACTTATCCAATTGAGGAGTTAATGGAAGCTTGCAAATACTATATAGAAAAAACTAATAAAAGAATTTCTTTTGAATATGCTTTGGCAAAGGATAATAATGATAATTTAAATGACGCCAAAGAACTTGTTAAGCTATTAAAAGGAATGATTGCTCATGTTAATTTGATTCCTATTAATAAAATTGAATCAGGAATATATACAAAAAGCGAAAATAGCAATATAATAAAATTTAGAGATTATTTGAATAATAATGGTATAACAGCTACAATAAGAAGAGAACTTGGTGATGATATTGAAGCTGCTTGCGGACAGTTAAGAAGAAAAAATATACCTAGTAATAAATAAAAAGAGGTGATGTAACTTGAGAATTTTAGCTAAGTCTGACATTGGTAAATCCCGAGATATGAATCAAGATTATTATTATGTGTCAGACGTTAATTCTTCTCCAAAACTTTGCATACTAGCAGACGGTATGGGAGGATATAAAGGAGGAGAAATTGCTAGTAACTTGGCAGTAAATAGTGCAAAAAAATATATAGAAAATAATTTTAAAACAATAGCAAAAGATAAAGAAGGAATAGAAAAATTAATAAATAGTGCAGTAGAATATGCTAATTTAGTTGTATATGAAAAAGCAAAAGAAATTATAGAATTAAAAGATATGGGTACTACTTTGGAAATCTGTTTAATATATAATAATAAAGCATATATTGGCCATGTTGGAGATAGCAGAATTTATAGAATAAGAAATAATACTATGAAAAAGTTAACTACAGACCATAGCTATGTACAGCAATTAATAAAAGAAGGAAAGATAACTAAAGAAGAAGCGTATACTCATCCAAAGAAAAATATGTTACTTAAAGCTTTAGGGTGTAACTCTTTAGTCGAACCTGATGTTTTCTGCAGACCTTTTTTAAAAGGAGATATTATATTAATGTGCTCAGATGGATTAACTAATATGCTTAGCGAAAAAGAAATCTATAAAGTCTTATTAGATAATCCAGATAAACCAGTAGAAAATTTAATAAATAGTGCAAATAGGCAAGGACGGATTAGATAATATTACAGCAATTATAATAGATAATGTTTAATATATACTAATAAACTAAAGGAGATAAAAATATGAATCTTATTGGAAAAATGTTAGATAATAGGTATGAGATTATTGAAAAAATAGGTAATGGAGGTATGGCTACAGTTTATAAAGCAAAATGTCATGTTTTAAATAGATATGTAGCTGTAAAAATATTAAGAGATGAATTTACTACAGATAGTGAATTTATAAAAAAATTTAATACAGAAGCTCAAGCAGCAGCAAGTCTTACACATCCTAATATAGTATCAATATTTGATGTAGGAAATGAAGGTAATTTATATTATATTGTAATGGAACTAATACAAGGTAAGACATTAAAAGAAATAATAGTAGAGGATGGAATTTTATCTTGGAAATGGTCAACTAATATTGCAATGCAAATAGCTTCTGCATTGCAAACTGCACATAGTAATGGAATAATACACAGAGATATTAAACCACATAATATAATAATAACAGAAGATGGTGTTGCAAAAGTAACAGACTTTGGTATAGCAAAAGCTGTTTCTAATTCCACAATAACAGCTTTTGGAACTACAATTGGTTCTGTACATTATTTTTCTCCTGAACATGCAAGAGGTGGATTTACAGATGCAAAATCTGACTTATATTCTTTAGGAGTTGTAATGTATGAGATGTTAACAGGAAGAGTACCTTTTGATGCTGATACTCCAGTATCAGTTGCACTAAAGCAAGTGCAAGAAGAACCTGTTGATCCAATACAATATAATAAAGATATACCTTTGAGTATAGATAAAATAATTTTAAAAGCTATGCAAAAAGACCCTAATTTACGTTATCAATCTGCTGATGAAATGCTATACGATTTAGATTTAGCATTAAAAAATCCAGATGGAAATTTTGTAAACTTAAATACTGAGATACAAAATTCTCCAACACAAAGAGTTCAAACAATAAAAGAATCAGATATGGAAAAAAAACCTAAAAATCAAAAGAAAAAAAATAAATTGAAAGAATTTTTTGAAAAGCATAAAGTTCTTAAAGTCTTGGCAATACTTATGATATGTGGCATTCTATTTATAGGAGTAATGTTTGCAACTATTGCAATAATAAATGCTAGTAGACCAAAACAAGCTGCTATACCTAATTTAGTAGTGAATGAAGAAGAGGAACATCTTTCAAAAGACGAGGCTATAAAATTATTAGAAGAAGCAGGATTTAAAAATTATAAGATAGAAGAAGATTATAGTGATGAGGTAGAAGAAGGTTATGTAATAAAGCAATCTCCATCATATCAAAAAGATTTTCTTTATAATATTACTGAAGAAATAACATTAACTATTAGTAAAGGTTCAAAAATGGTAACTTTACCTACAAAAATTAAAGGTGAGAAAATAAGTGATATTAAAAAAGAGTTTGATAAATTAGAGATAAAATATAACGTTATAGAACAAACAAGTGAAACAGTTGAAAAAGATATTGTAATAGATTGTGACCAAGAAGAAGGAAGTCAAATATCTGCTTCCACAGAAGTGAATTTAACTGTAAGCCTTGGAAGTGCTTTTAAAGATTTAACAGTAACAAATGTTATAGGGAAAACAGAAGCTGATGCTAGAAAAGAATTGGAAGGAATAGGATTCTCAGTTGTACTTGTAGAATATGAAGAAAATACAAGTAAATCAGACGGAATTGTATTAAGTCAAAGTGTTGTTGCAGGTAAAACAATAAAAGAGAATGAAACGATTACTTTAAAAGTAAATAAATTACCAGAAATAAAAGAAGCAACATTAAATATAAATGTAAAATCATTATCAGGCTATACTCCAAAAGAAGAAAAAGACGAAGATGGAAATACTATAACAGTTGAACCTGAAAAAGTAACTGTAAAGGTAACTGTTGGAAGTGATACTGTTTATAATGAATCTGTATTAGAAAATAAGGAAAATTTAACTGTTAAATTTAGTGAATCTGGAAATGTAACAATTAGAGTATATATAGATGGAGCAGTTGTTGCAGGACCATTATATTTAGATTTAAACACAAAAACCACATTAGATATTAATTAGAATAGAATTGTAGGGGCGACGTCTATCTGTCCAAAAATAAAAAATAAAAATGCCAAGAATATCGTAGGGGCATACGCATGCCTCTGTCTACCCGTAAAAATATAAATATAATAAAATAAATGTAGGGGCAGACGACTCTGTCTGCCCAAAAAACGAAATAAATAAGGAGAAAATAATGGTAGAAATTTCAACATCAATACTATCAGTAAATAAAGAAAAAGCAGTAAGCACTTTCTACAATTTAGAAGTAGCAGGTACAGACTATTTTCACATAGATGTAATGGATGGAAAATTTGTAGAAAATGAAAATAAAGATTTTATGATGGAATCTGCAATAACTTTGTCACATATAACAACATTAGGAATAGATGTACATCTTATGGTAAATAATGTAGAAGAGTATGTAGATGAATATTTAGTAAAAACAAATCCTTCAATAATAACATTTCACATAGAAGCAACGAAAAATAAAGAAAGAACATTAAATATTATTAACGAAATAAAACAATCTGGAGTAAAGGTTGGAATAGCAATTAGTCCAAAAACTTCTATTGACGAAATCAAAGAATATTTAAAATATATTCATTTAGTATTAGTAATGACAGTTGAACCCGGAAAAGGCGGACAAGAATTAATTCCAGAAACAATTAATAAAATATCTGAACTTAAAAAATATATTTATGAAAATGATTTAGATATTAGCATTGAAGCAGATGGAGGAATTAATGACAAAAATATAAAAGAAGTAGTAGAAGCAGGAACAGATATAATTGTATCTGGAAGTTATATTGTTTGTTCTGATAATCCCAAGGATAGAATAAACAAACTAAAATATAGCACAAATTAAATAATAAATTATATTGATTATTATGCTCTTAAATGTGAGCTTATAATAAAAGTTTTTTATAAATAAGGGGGAAAAAATGAAAAAGAAAATAATCTGTATATTTATGATTATTATATCTTTACTTTTAGTAACATCTTTAGCTACAGAAAATACAGAAGGAACTGAAGGTGATTATATAATACCAGAAGAATATCGTAGAGAAAATGAGGTTATGCCTATTTTATATGATGAAACAGAAAACGAAACCGTATCAGGAGATAAGTTCGTTTTTAATGATGAAACAACTACGATATCTAATGAAAACATTAATGGAAATGTTTTTGCAATTGTAACTCCAAAATTGTTAATTGAAAACACAACAATTAATGGTAACTTGTTTGTTATGGCTAATACTATTGAATTAAAAAATACAACAGTAACAGGTTCTATTTTTAGTATGTCTCAAGAATTTATATCTTCTGAAATTTACACATCTGATGTATATATTTTAGGAAGTAATATATTGATAGAAGGAACTATAGAAAGAGAAACTAAAATTTTTGGAGAAAAAATTAATATTAATTGTCAAACAAATGGAAATGCTTATATTGCAGGTACAAAGGTGACTATTGGAGATAATGCAAAAATATTTGGAACTTCTAATATAGAGTATTCTAAAGAATATAATAAATCTGATAATGCTATATTAAATAATGTAAATATTATAGAAAATAACAATGCTGAAACTCAACAGTTTAATATGAAAAATGAAATAAGAAAAGAAATTGCAAATTGGATTGTTGAGTTGATAAAAACTTTAATTATTGTAGGATTTGTGATTTTATTTACTCAAAGAAGATTTGAAAAGTTGAGTTTGCAGATTAATGCAAAAAAATTCACAATATTATCGTTAAAAGGATTGCTATGGTTAATAATAGTTCCAATAGCTGCTGTTATTTTGATGATAATATCTCAAGGATACCTAGTAGGAATTCCTGTAATTGCTGCAATTATATACTCTATAATAATTTATTTGAGTCTTCAAATAGTTTCTATAGTTATTGGTACTAATGTAAAAGAAAAACGCATGAAAGATAAAGGAAACTTAGAATTTATTGGAATTACTTTAATAGTAATGTCAATTATTTGGGTATTAGGAAGATTACCATATCTAGGAATGATAATTAGATTTATTGTTATAATTGCAGCATTAGGAATAATGATGAAATTTATATTCAACAATAAAGAAAAAAAGACTGAACCTGAGGAAGAAAAAAAGGTTGAACTTGATAATAAATAATAAGAAAGGGGCGATTTTTTAATCGCCCATATTAAATTAATTTTATGTATTTTTAATTCCAAAAATTAATTTAACAAAACCTCTTAAAAATCTAGGGACTTTTTTTACAACAATAGTCATGATTAATTACCTCCATTATTTAAAAAATTTTATTCCGGCATATTATTAGACCAACTGCAATTAAAAACAGCCAACCGGTAAGAGGGAGAAATAATACCATTAAAATACCAATTCCAAAACCAATTAAAATACCGGATATGATTTTCTTAAATTTACAAAACATATTATTCACCTTCTTATTACAGTTTATTTTGATAAGGTAATTTATGTGAACGAATTTTTAATATTAATAATAAAAATTAAGGATGTATGAATGAAAACAAAAAAAGAAGCAATAGAAATAATAAAAAAATTAAAAGAGTATTATCCAGATGCTACATGTAGTTTAGATTTTACAACTCCTTTTGAAATGATGGTGGCTGTAATGTTATCTGCACAATGTACAGATGAAAGAGTTAATAAAACTACACCGAGCTTGTTTAAAAAATATAATACGCCTGAAAAAATGGCACAAATTAAATTAGAAGAATTAGAGAAAATAATTCATCCATGTGGCTTTTATAAAAATAAAGCAAAAAATATTATTGCTAGTAGTAAAATGCTTTTAGAAAAGTACAAGGGAATTGTTCCAAATGATATAGAACAATTACAAGAACTTCCAGGAGTAGGTAGGAAAAGTGCAAATGTTATAATGTTAGAAGCTTTTAAAGATCCAAAAGGAATTGCTGTTGATACACATGCAAAAAGAATTTCGAACAAAGTTGGGCTTTCTAATCAAACAGAACCAACAAAAATCGAAGAGGATTTGATAAAAATAATTCCAAAGGAATATTTTTATGATGTTAATCATTTATTAGTATGGCATGGGAGAAATATTTGTAATGCAAGAAAACCAAAATGTGAAGAGTGTCCAATAAATTCATATTGTGATACATATAAAAAATAATTATATAATATCCGCTCCCAGAAGAATCTATTTTCATGTGCTCGCATTTTCCCACTGACGCTGTAACAATACTTTCGTGTTTAACAGCCTTCAGCGGTCCCCACGAGATGTTCGCCTATTGAAAATAGAAATCTTCTTTGTGCTACTCAAATATATTTAAAAATATTCCAAAAAAATCTATAAAAAGTATTGTTTTTTAGTTTGATTTGTGTTAAACTTTTAAATAGTCAGTTTATTTTTGTAAATGGAGGTGCATATATATGGCAAAATGTGCAATTTGTAATAAAGAAACAAGCTTTGGAAATCAACTTAGTATAACACGTTCACATATAAGTAAAAGAAATACAAGAGAAGTAAAACCTAATTTAAGAACTGTAAAAGCTATGGTAGATGGTCAACCAAAAAGAATAACAGTTTGTGCAAAATGTTTACGTGCTGGAAAAGTTAAAAGAGCTTAGTAATTTATATAAATATTAACAGGTCATAAATAAAGTGAATTAAAAGAGATTAATTCATTTTACTTATGACCTGTTTTTGTATACTTAAAATATAAAAATTATTTTTATACATTAATTATTGACAAAACGAACAAAAGTTTATATTATATTTATATAAAAATTGAGGGAAGAAAATATATGTTAGATTTAAAAAAAGATATCCAATTTGTAAAAGGTGTGGGTCCAGCAAGAGCTGAAACATTAAAAAGTATAGGAATAAATACATTAGAAGACTTAATAACTTATTATCCAAGGGAATATGAAGATAGAGGAAAACCAAAAAAAATAATTGAATTAGTTGATGGAGAAGAAGCTCTTATTTATGCTTATCCAATGGCTAGATTAAGCCAGATAAAAATAAGAAGTAATTTAACTCTTTGTAAATTATTAGTTAGAGATTCTAGCGGAACATGCCAAATAACTTGGTATAATCAGCCATATTTAAAAAATGTTTTTAAAACAAATACAGAATATAAATTTTTTGGAAAAGTAAGCAAAAAATATGGGGGTAAACCAGATATTCAATCACCAGTATATGAATTGGCTGAGAATAATAGAAATACTGGAAAAATAATACCAATTTATCCTCTTACTTATAATTTAACTCAAAATAATCTAAGAAAAATAATAGAAAATGGGTTATTAGAAATAAACAATAATTTAGAAGAAACTCTTCCAGAATATTTATTGAAAAAATACAATTTAGAAGATTTAAATACTGCAATTCAAAAAATCCATTTTCCAGAAAATTTTGATGAATTTAAAAGAGCTAGAAATAGACTTGTATTTGAAGAACTATTTACTATGCAATTATCATTACTAAAATTAAAAGAAAAATATGAAACTAATAAACCTGGAATAGAATTTGATAAAAAGGTTAAAATGTCGGATGTCATAAATGAACTTCCTTTTAAATTAACAAAAGCTCAACTTAGAGTTTTAGAAGAAATTGATAATGATATGGAAAGCAAAAATCCAATGAATAGACTTCTACAGGGAGATGTTGGATCTCGGAAAAACAATAGTTGCTTTAATTGCTGCTTATAAATGCGTTAAATCAGGATATCAAGCTACAATAATGGCTCCTACAGCAATTCTTGCTACTCAGCATTTAGAAACTTTTAATGAAGTTTTAAATAAATATGGAATAAGAATAGAATTATTAATAAGTGGAATATCAAAAAAGAAAAAAGAAGAAATATTAAAAAAACTAGAAAATGGAGAAATAGATATATTAATAGGCACACATGCTATTTTGGAAGAAAATGTAGTATTTAAAAACTTAGGATTAGTAGTAACAGATGAACAACATAGATTTGGGGTAAGACAAAGAAGTATCATTGCAAAAAAAGGAGAAAATCCAGATGTATTAGTAATGACTGCTACTCCAATTCCGAGAACACTAGCTTTAATTTTATATGGAGATTTAGATATTTCAATCATAGATGAATTACCTCCAAACAGAAAGAAAATAGAAACTTATGCAGTAAAAAAAGGAATGGAGGAAAGAGTAAATTTATTTATAGAAAAAAATATAAAAGAAGGAAGACAATGCTATGTTGTTTGCCCATTAGTAGAAGAAAATGAAGAAATTAATGCTAAGTCTGTTATGGAATTAGTAGATTTGTATAAAAATAAAATATTTACAAATTATAATGTTGAATATTTACATGGGAAAATGAGACCAAAAGAAAAAGATGAAATAATGGAACGTTTTAAAAATGGAGAAATAGATATTTTAATATCAACAACAGTTATAGAAGTAGGAGTAAATGTTCCAAATGCTAATATTATGGTTATAGAAAATGCAGAAAGATTTGGTTTGGCACAACTCCATCAATTAAGAGGAAGAGTGGGTAGAGGAGAACATCAATCTTATTGCATATTGAAATATCAAGGCTCATCTCAAATTATAAAAGAACGAATGAAAGTAATATCAGATACAAACGATGGATTTGTAATATCTGAAAAAGACTTAGAATTGAGAGGAACAGGAGAGTTTTTTGGTACCAAACAGCATGGCTTGCCAGAATTTAAAATTGCTAATTTGTTTGAAGACATAGGAATACTAAAACAAGTTCAGTCAATTGCTATAGAAATTCTGAATAAAGACCCAAAATTAGAAAGAGAAGAAAACTCAAAATTAAAAAATATTATAAAAAATAAATTTGAAGAATTTAGTGGAACAATATAATTTCATTGACAAATAGTGCTAAAAATTATAAAATAATTACACTATTTTACTAAAATGTAGAAAAAGGCTTAAAAAGAAGGATGTTAAAATGAGAGAATTTTTGCTATTTATAGCTATATTACTATTAATAATAGGAGTAAAATTTATATTTGATGCAAGACCAATAGTAAAAAAATATTTTGCTTTTGGGCAAGAAAATGACGCAACATTGGGATTAAAGCTGTTTGGCTTTTTATTCATGGTAATTGGAACTATTATTATGTATTTTAAATTTTAAGGAAAAAATAAACTTCGTTTTGTGTTGAAATTTTAAAGAAAAAATTTGCAATATTGTGGTTTAAGGAAGGAATTTAAATGTCAAATTTTACTGTTATTGATGAAGAATTTATATGTGAAAATTGTGGTAAAAAAGTAACTAAGTTAGGATATTCATGTAGAAACCATTGCCCTTATTGTTTACATTCAAAGCATGTAGATATAAATCCGGGAGATAGAGCAGAAAGTTGCCATGGTATATTAGAACCAATAGGAATAGATTCGAATAGTAAAAAAGGTTATATAATAATATTTAAATGTAAAAAGTGCGGGATGATAAGAAAAAATAAAGTTGCAGAAGATGATAATATGGATTTAATTATAAAATTATCAGCAAAACATTAAAATAATTAAAGGATAAAAAATGAAAAAAATTACAATAATTAGAATAATATTAATAATATTAATTTTATTATGGATGTATATTGTTTTTGGATTTTCAAGTCAAAATGGAGAAAAGTCTGGCGGTATAAGCTTTAAAATATCAATGCTTTTAACTAGAAATAATGAAGAAAATGCAAAAATACTTGAACCATATATAAGAAAAATAGCTCATTTCTCAGAATATGCAGTAGGTGGATGCTTAATATATTGTCTGCTACTTACTATAGAAAAAATAAAAGAAAATATAAAATTAATTTTAGCAACAGTAATAGGATTTTTATATGCAGTAACAGATGAAGTGCATCAATTATTTATACCTGGCAGAGAAGGTAAAACATTAGATGTATATATAGATACATTAGGAGTAATTTTTGGAATTTTAATGATTCTATTAATAAGAAAAATAATAGAAAAAATATATTGTAGGGGTCAATGAACAAATTGATTAGCAATTAGAAATGAATAAAGATAAATCGATAATAACATCGATTAGAAATTTATTAATAAAGTGATAATATATTGGCAAAGGAGAATAATATGATTGATTTTAAAAATGAAATTGCAAAAAAAATTTCTCAAATAGTTGAAATTGAAGTAGATGAAATAGAAAATTATATAGAAATACCACCGAATGATGAAATGGGTGATTTTGCTTTTCCATGTTTTAAACTTGCAAAAACTTTAAGAAAAGCACCACAAATTATTGCAGAAGAAATAAAAGAAAAAATAAAATTAGATAAAAATATAGAAAAAATAGAAATAGTTGGTGGATATTTAAATTTCTATATAAATAAAAAGGAATTGACAAAAACAGTTTTAGAAGAAATAAACAATAAAAAAGAATTATATGGTTCTAGTAATCTTGGCAATGGAAAAAAGATTATAGTAGAATATTCTTCTCCCAATATTGCAAAACCATTTCATATAGGGCACCTAAGAAATACTGTTATTGGAGCTGCTTTGTATAATATTTATAAATTTTTAGGATATAACACTATAGGAATAAATCATTTAGGAGATTACGGAACTCAATTTGGAAAATTAATCGAAGGATATAAAAGATGGGGAAATGAGTACAAAGTAGATGAAGATCCAATAAATGAATTGACAAAGATTTATATAAGAATAAATGACTTATGCAAAAATGATGAATCTGTATTAGAAGCTTGTAGAGACAATTTTAAAAAGCTAGAAGATGGAGATGAATATTGTACTAAACTTTGGGAAAAATTTAGAAAAGTAAGTTTAGAAGAATTTCAAAGAATATATGATATGTTAGGAGTCAAATTCGATTCATTAAAAGGTGAAGCTTTTTACACAGACAAAATGGATAAAATTATAGAAATATTGGATAGAACTGGAATAACAAAAGAATCTGAAGGAGCTAAGATTGTTGATTTAGAAGAACAAGGAAAAGGTATATGTATGATAAAAAAATCAAATGATTCAACGACTTATGCTACTAGGGATTTAGCTGCTATAAAATATAGAGCAGATACTTATGATTTTGACAAATGTTTATATGTCGTAGCATATGAACAAGCACTTCATTTTAGACAAGTGTTTGAGGTTGCAAAATATTTAGGAATACCAGAAAAGAGTGTTAATGGATTAGAACATGTTCAATACGGTATGGTAAGGCTTGCAAGTGGCAAGATGTCAACAAGGGAAGGAACAGCTATAAAAGTAGAAGATTTATTAAATGAATCTGTTTCAAGAGTTCTTGAAATAATAAATGATAAAGACCCAATGATGGAAAATAAAGAAGAAAATGCAAAAAAAATTGGAATAGGAGCAATAATATTTAATAACCTTTGCACAAACTTAATAAAAGACCAAGTATTTGACTGGAATCAAGTATTAAATTTTCAAGGAGAAACAGGACCTTATATTCAATATATTTATGTTAGAACAAAAAGTGTTTTAGAAAAAGTAGGAAATGTTCCAAATTTTGAAGACGTTGATATTAATTTAATCTCTGACAAAGAGAGTTTAAAAGTAATATTAAATTTATATAAATTTGGTAATATATTAAAATCTGTTACTGAGAAAAATGAGACAGTTTTCCTAACAAGATATTTAATAGAGTTAGCTCAAAGTTATAGTAATTTTTATAATGAAAATAAAATATTAGTAGAAGATGAAAAAGTAAAAGAAGCTAGAGCATATTTAACTTATGCAGTAGGAATAGTTCTAAAGACTGGTATGAGATTATTAGGAATACAAATGCCAGACAAAATGTAGAATTCACACAAAAAACACATTTATTACATTAAAATTACAATTTAAAGAATTAATATATAATTGTTCATAATTTTTATTAAGGAGGCATTTAAAATGAACAAAGAACGGATTGAATTAACAAAATGTCCGAGATGTGGAGCAACCTGTAAAGTAGGTCATGATGAAGACTGGCAAGTTTTTTGTGCATCTTGTAGATCATCTTTCAGACCTGTGAAAACTGAAGAAGTTGAACGATCAGAGTATGAAGAAATGAAAAAAAATGCAGAAAAAGTTTACAGAATTCATGGATGGGTTGCTTTTAAGTAATTTTATCATTTTAAAAAAATAAACTGGAGAGGACTTCCTCTTCAGTTTTGCTTTTGAATTTAAAAGATAGCTATACTATTTTTATTGACAAATATATTAACAAAATATAAAATAATTTATATAAAAAAGAATGAGAGAGAAAAATGATAGTTTTAAAAATTTTATTATGTGGTTTTTGGTTATTTTTAGTTCCATTTATTTTAGGAAAGTTTTTGATAAAAAAAGATGAAAATGAAATAATATATTCGTGGATATTAGGAAATGTATTACAAATGGGAATATTTTTTGTTGTTTCTATACCACTAATAATTATTAAAGAAAAATTTACTAAGTTATTATACATATATATGGTTTTAATATTAGTATTGCTAATTATATCTTGCATATTTAATAGAAAAAAGTTTAAATCAAAAATAGAATTAAAAAAAATTTCAGCTTTTCAGATAATAGCAATATTATTAATATTTCTACAATTATTTATAAAATTTAAGTATGCCAATATAAATAATGACGATGCTAGCTTTGTTACATTATCAACTGCAATGATAGAAACTGATAAAATGTATTTACATGATGAAAATGGAAACGAGTTAAATAATATAATATCAAGAAGAGCGTTAGCCCCAATTTCAGCATATTATTCAGTACTTTCAAAGCTTTTAAATATACATGTAGCAATAGTTACACATACAATTATGCCAATAATTTTTATTCTTTTGGCTTATTGTGTATATTATTATTTTGGAAAAAAATTATTTAAAGAGAAAGATTCAATATTTATATTTTTAATATTATTATCTATTTTAAATTTATATGCTTTTAGCTATAAAGGATATAATAGATATTTAATATTATATACATGGTTTGGAAGAGCAATTTTAGCTGGAATAATATTACCATTCATGTGGAAAATATCTATTGACGCTATGAATAAAGAGGAAAATAAATTTATTGATTGGATAACTCTGTTTTTTTGTGTGCTTGCAGGATGTTTGTGCTCTGAAATGGCTGTTCCACTAATTGCTATTTCTGTAGGTGTATTAGCTTTAATATCAACAGTACGAGATAAAAAAATATCTTATTTATTAAAAAGTTTTGTATGCATACTTCCATGTGTTATAGTTGGTATTATATATTTAGTTATAAAGTAAAGGAAATTAAAAAGTGAAAGAATTATTAGAAGAAATAAAAATGTTATATAAATATTTTAATAATGAAAACTATATATTTTTTGTATTATTTTTAATATCAATAATATATATCTTCTCAACAGAAAAAAATAAAAAAATAAAAGATTTTTTTGTCTTTTATTCTGCTATTATATTAATCATAATTTGGAATCCTATATGTATATACATATTAAATAAATTCATCAATATAGGTTCTATGTATAGAATTTACTATATGTTACCAAATTGTATAACTATTTCATATGCTTTAACAAAAATTATTGAAAAAAATGATAAATTAGTAAAAAAGATGGTTGCTTTAATAGGAATAGCTTTAGTAATAATATGTTATGGAACATGTATATTTAACGAATATTCTACAACAAAAGTATCTAACTATTATAAATTGCCAGATGAAACAGTACAAATTGCTTATATGATTTCAGGAGATAAAGAAACAGAACATAAAAAAGCTATAGTACCCTATGGAATGTCATCACAAATAAGACAAGTTTGTGGAAATATAAAATTATATTATTCTAGGATAGTAACTAACCCTAAAGATGAAAATGGAAATAGTTTGCCACATGATACAGATGATGCTTCAAATTATGAACCTGTTCAAAAATTAAATTCAGGAGATGCTAAATATATAGCAAATTTATGTAAAAATTCAAATACTAATTATGTTGTATTTTCCAAAAGTACAACACTAGCAGAAAAAATTGAAGAATACGGATTTGAGCAATATGGAGAAACTGAAAATTATGTTATATATAGATTAGTTGATTAAAAATGTTGAAAATGGTAGAAAAAGGTGTTATAATACATACTATCAAAAAAGATAATTTTTGGGGGATGTTAAATTGGAAAGCAATGAAGAAACAAAGCCAGTACTAGTTAGTAAAAAATATAATGTAGCTCCTGATAACATTTTAGGAAAAATTAAATTTTATACAACGATATTTTTAAAAAGAATGTTTGATATAATAGGATCAATTATAGGAATTATATTAATGTTACCATTAACTTTAATTGTTGTTATAATGAACATAGTATATAGAGAAAGTGGTCCGATTTTTTACACTCATGTTAGATTAGGTAAAAATGGAAAACATTTTAAAATGTATAAATATAGAACAATGGTAGTTAATGCTGATGAAATATTAGAAGAAATATTGGCTGGAGATGAGAAATTAAAAGAAGAGTTTGAAAAAAATAGAAAAATGCATAAAGACCCTAGAGTAACAAAGGCAGGAAAAATTTTAAGGAAGACAAGCTTAGATGAGGTTCCTCAGTTTATAAATGTATTAAAAGGAGAAATGAGCCTAATAGGACCAAGAGCAGTAGTAGACGGAGAAATTGAAAAGTTTGGAAACGATAGATATAAAATATTCTCTGTAAAACCTGGAATAACAGGATATTGGGCATCACATGGAAGAAGCAATACAACTTATGAAGAAAGAGTTGCAATGGAAAAATTCTATGCAGAACATATTTCTATATTTTTAGACATAAAAATAATATTTAAAACTTTCCTGATGGTATTTAAGAGAGAAGGAGCTGTATAAAAAATAAAGTAGAAAAATAAAATCTACTTTATTTTTTTGTTTAAATTTGTTGTATCATATTTTTTAATATGATATAATTCAAAAGAATTTTGTATAGGAAAGAGTATAAAAATGAACGTTGAAATTATATGCCCACTTTATAATGCAGAAAAATATATTATAAATTTAAACAAATCATTAATAGAACAAGAAAATGTTGAAATAAAAAAAATAACATATATTTTAACAGAAAGTGAAGATAGGACTCAACAAATATTAAACCAAAATAATTTTAATTATTATCTCGTAAAAAAAGAAGAATTTTCTCATAGCTTATCTAGAGAAAAAATAGCAATGAAGAGTGAAGCTGATATTTTAGTTTTTATAACCCAGGATGTTCTAATCGAGGATAATCTTTGGTTAAATAAACTAATAGACCCAATTTTAAAAGGAGAGGTAGAAGCTTGTTACAGTAAACAAATAAGCAAATATAATAATATAGAAAAATATACAAGAGAAAAGAATTATCCAGAAGATTCTTTCATAGTCACAAAAGATGATGTTAAAGAAAAAGGATTAAAAACATTTTTCTTTTCAGATGCCTCTTCAGCAATAAAAAAAGATATTTTTGTGCAATTAAATGGATATGATAAAAAAGATTTTCCAACAAACGAAGATATGTATATTGCATATAAATTAATCATGAATGGATATAGAATAAAATATTGTGCAGATTCAGTTGTGTATCATTCTCATAATTTTACATTAAAGCAATTATATAGAAGATACTATAATACGGGAAAATTTTTTGTTATGGTATCAGAATTAAACAAATTCAATCAAGAAAAAGCTGGAGGAGGACTAGCAAAATACATATTGATACGAGCAATAAAAGAAAAAAATTGGAAAGTATTATTAAGATTTGTGCCAGATATGATAGTAAGATATATAGGAATGAAGAAGGGGAAAATAGATGGAAAACAATAATGTAAAAATAATGGCATTATACTTACCAGCATATCATAGAATTAAAGAAAATGACGAATGGTGGGGAAAAGGTTTTACAGAGTGGGATAATGTAAAAAGAGGAAAACCATTATATAAAGGACATCTTCAACCACAAATTCCTTTAGGAGATGATTATTATGATTTATCTAAAAAAGAGGATATAAAAAAACAGTGGGAATTAGCGAAAAAATATGGACTAGATGGGTTTGTATGCTATCATTATTGGTTTAATGGAAAAAAATTATTAGAAAAACCATGTGAAATTGTGTTAGATAATAAAGATATTGATTTTCCATTTTGTTTTTGTTGGGCAAATGAACCTTGGGCCAGAACTTGGGATGGAAAAAATACTGATATTTTAATGCCACAAGAATATGGAAACAAAAGTGATTGGATTGAACATATAAAATATCTAATTCAATTTTTTAAGGATGATAGATACATAAAGATAGACAATAAACCAATATTTTATGTTTATTCACCTAGTCAGATTCCAAATTTTGATGAAATGGTTGAGTGTTGGAATAGCTATTTGAAAGAAAATGGACTAGAAAGAATGTATTTGGTTGAATATATTTGTACTAAAAATCCTAAACCAATAAGTGATTATTCAAATGCAGTAATGGAATTTCAACCGATGTATGTTAATAGATTTGATATTTCTAATTTTTTAAAGATAAAAAGATTTATATGTAAAAAAATGAAAATTATAGATTTTGGAAACTATGATTATTTGTGGAAAAAGATATTAAGAAATAAAAAAACATATGACAATAGAGAAATTTTTAAAGGATGTTTTGTAGGATGGGATAATTCACCAAGAAAAGGAAAAAACTCAATGATTGTAAAAGGAGCAACTCCAGAAAAATTTAAAAGATATTTATTCGAATTAGCAAAGAAAGATAGAAAAAATGCAAATAAAAATATTATAGTAATAAATGCTTGGAATGAATGGGGAGAGGGAGCAATGCTTGAACCTACAGAGAAAGATAAATATAAATATTTACAAATAATAAAAGAAGTAAAGGATTATTATGAAGAATAAAACATTAATTTTATTATCTACATATAATGGTGAAAAATATTTAAGAGATCAATTGGATAGTTTATTATTACAAAAAAATATTGATATATTAATTAGAGATGATGGATCTACAGACAATACTATATCTATATTAAAAGAATATTCTAATTTACACAAAAACATTTCATATTATTCTGGTGATAATTTAGGTTATGCTAAAAGCTTTTGGCAATTACTAAAACAAAAAGACGATTATGAATATTATGCTTTTTGTGATCAAGATGATATTTGGCTAGAAGGAAAAATAGAAAGAGCTATTACTCTAATAAAAGAGGAAACAAAAGAAAATGAACCAGTTTTATATACAAGTAATGTGATTTGTATAAATAATTCAAAGGAAATAATCTCAAAAAAAGTGTTTGAAGGAAAAGTGCTGAATAAATATGAATGTTTGCAAAAATCTATTTTACCGGGTTGTACTTTTGTGTTTAATAATAAAGCTCAATCTTTACTAAAACAGTATGATGGTTTTATGGAATCACATGACTGGGCAACTTATATTATTATAAATTATTTTGGACAAGTGTTATATGATAAAGAATCTTATATATATTATAGAATACATGAAAATAACACTTTAGGAATACAGACTAAATTACAAAAAATAAAATTAAAATTAAAAAGATTTTTTAAAAAAAGTAAATGTACAAGATCGAAATTTGCTAAAGATTTTTATAGTTGCTATTATGAGAAAATTCCTAGTAAATATATTAAGAGTATAAAAAGATTAGCTTTTTATAAAGAAAGCTTTAAAGATCAAATGAAATTACTGTTTGATAAAAATTTTAAAGGGATTGTTTTTAAATTATATATCTGTTTAAAAAAAATTTAGTGGAGGAATAAATGATAAACTTTTTTTATATATATGCATTACTATGGACTACGATATTGTGTGGTTATTATTTAAAATGGTCTAATTTATGTATAGAGCCAATTGATGGAAAATTATTATGTTTTTTAATAGTAACAATTATCGTATCAGTATTAATAGGATTTTTTTTAAGAAAAGATTTAAAATTTAAAAAGATAGAAAAAAATCCTCATAAAAAGTCTACTCTAACCAAATTATTTGTTTTGTTTTTTATAATAGAATTTATATATTCAAAAAGTATTCCATTATTTGAGGTCTTATCAGGAACAACTTATGGAAATGTTAATTTTAAATATATTCCTGTATTGCACATGATTATAAATTCATTTGGAATAATCTATAGTTTTTACCTGTCATATTTGTATTTTTCTTTTAAAGAAAAACGTTTATTGCTTGAAAATTTGATAATAATGAGTATATATATATTATGCGTTACGAGACAAAATATTTTAATTTGTATTTTAATTTTTATTAATATAGGAATAGCATCATTATTTGCAGAAAAAAAATCATTAAAACAATTAATTGCTATTTTTTCTATTGCGATAATAGGTGGAATGGCTTTACTATATGCTTTTGGAGTAATGGGAAATATGAGATATGGATATTCATATGCGTGGAACGATTCCTCAATGATTTGTACATTAGGTCAGATTAATGACAATTATCCTGACTGTTTGCCAAAAGAATATTTTTGGGGATATACATATTTAGTGTCACCTCTAGCTAATTTAAATTATAACGTAAAAAATAATATACCTATAGACGAATTAGATAAGCTTATTTTACAATTTGTTCCAGATTTTATTTCTACAAAGTTTACTAATTACAATATTTATCCTAAATTAATGGTTTCTTCTTTAACGGTATGTACGGAATATATAACACCATTTTTAACTTATGGAATGACAGGAGTAATTATATTTTATATGACAAAAACATTGCTATGTATATTTGTGTTATATTTCACATATAAAAATAATAAACCATATTTTATAGTAGTTTCTCAAGGATTATTATATTTTTATATATTTGCATTTTTTGATAATACTTTTAAATATTCAATAACAAGTTTTATATTCTTTTTTTGTTGCATGCTTGCTACAGGATTGAAACTCAAGCTTAAATAATAAGGAGTTAAATAAAGATATATGAAAAAAAACAATCAAGTGAAATTTAGCATAATAGTACCAGTATATAATAGTGAAAAATACATTCAAAAATGTATAGATAGTATATTGAATCAAACTTATGATAATTATGAAATTATTATTATAAATGATGGTTCAACAGATAATACCTTAAAGATTATAAATTCAAATTACAAAAATAGAAGCAATATAATAATTGTAAATAAAGAAAATCAAGGTGTTTCTATGGCAAGAAATTTAGGAATTCAATATGCTAAAGGAGAATGGATAACTTTTTTAGATGCAGATGATTGGATAGATGATAATACATTAAAAATAATTAATCAGGAAATAGAAAGCAATTCGGAAATCGAATTAATACAAAACAACATATATATAAGTAATGATTATAAGAATTCAAATAAATATAAAGTATTGGATAATTTAATAAAAAAAGAATCAACTCAAAAAAAAGAGATAATAGAAACAATAATTTGTATAAACTATGGAAGTAAGAAATATGGAGAAAAATATGGGAATTGCAGATGCATTGGAGGAAAATTTTATAAAAAATCTCTATTAATAGAAAATAAAATTGCTTTTCCTGATGGAATGGAGACATTTGAAGACGGTATTTTTAATTTGTATGCATATTTTTATTCACGTGCTACGTTAATATTTAATAAAAATTTATATCACTATAGACAACACTCAACTTCTGCAACACACCAAATTGTTAATAATCAATTTGAAAGAAATAGTAGAATAATTTCAGAAATAATAAATTTTATTAATAATTTTAAAATGGAAAACTATATGGAATCTTTTTACTATTGCTGCTATGAACTTTTACTAATACTTTTAAAAAATAATTATTCAAAACGAAATTATAGAAAATATATAGAAAAAATGCTAAAATTTGAATTTTATGAAAATTCAGTTAAAAATATTAAATATAAATTTTTGAATATGAAAGACAGAATAAAATTATTTTTATTACGAAATAAATTGTATTATTTATTAAAATGTTTTTATTTAATAAATGATAATAAAGAAACACATATCAAATAGAGAAAAATTAGATAATATGTTATTTTTTTGTATTTCTTAAAGTGACAAAAAGAAAAGCCATAAAGGAATCTAATAAAATATATTAAATTTAAATTAAGGAATTAATAAAAAATGAAGAAAATTATAAAAAAATTATTAAATAAAATATTTTCAATTTTTCCATTAAAAAATATAATAATTATGGAAAGTAATCCGGATTTTGCTGACAATTCTAAATTAGTATTTGATGAATTAATTAAAGATGGAGTAAATAAAAAATATAAGATAATATGGTTTGTATCCGAAAGCAAACTGTTCAAAAATAAAAAGGTTAAAAATGTAAAGTTTATAAAAGTAAAGTCAAAATATAACTTATTTATAAAAATAAGAAAATTTGTTATATTGAATATGGCTAAAATTATATGTGATTCAAATAATTTTATACCAAAAGTAAGAGAAGAACAAATTAGAATACATCTTGCACATGGAACTCCACTGAAAAATGCAACAAAATATAATCAAAGTATAGGAAATGTTGATTACATTTTAGAATTGTCTAATTTTTTTAAAGAAGCTAATTCTATTTCATATAAATTAGATAAAAATAAATTTATAGATCTTGGGTTTCCTAGAAATGACGAATTATTAGAAAAATTAGATAGAAATATATATTTACCGGAATTAACTAATAAAAAGATAATAATATGGCTTCCTACATATAGAAAACACAATTATAATAATGATTATTCTGATTCTTCTTTGAAATTTGGTATTCCATGTTTTGAAAATGAAGAAGATTTTGAAAAGATTAATAATATTTTAAAGCAATTAAATATAATAATATTATTGAAATTGCATCCAGCGCAAGATAAAAGCATTTTAAATCACTTTGAAAAAGAAAATATTAGAATTATTACGGACGAACAATTATTAGAAAAAAAAATAAATCTTTACCAATTACTATCCATGTCAGATGGATTAATAACAGATTATTCGTCAGTGTACTATGATTATCTGTTAACAAATAAACCAATAGGATTAGCAATAAGTGACATAAATGAGTATAGTGAGAAAGTTGGATTTGTTTATGATTACTACAATACAATTAAAGGCCATTATATTTATGAATTAAATGAATTAATTAATTTTATAGAAAATATATCAAATAACAATGATATTTATTATGAACAAAGAAAAAAAGTCTTAGAAAAATACCATCAATATACTGATGGTAAATCTACTGAAAGGGTTGTAAAATATATAGAAAAATATTTGTAGGGGAAAAAATGGACGAAATAAGAAAAGAAAAAAATCAAATTAAAAGTGGAGCAATAATTACTTATTTGACAAATGCATGCAATATACTTATATCTGTTTTAATGACGCCAATTATATTAAAATTAATAGGAGATCAGGAATATGGATTATATTCTTTAATTTATTCTATGATGGCTTATTTTTCAGTTTTAGACTTTGGTTTTGGGAATGCAATGATAAGATATATTTCAAAGTTTAAAGCAGAAAACAAGGATGATAAAAATATAAATAGTCTATTTTTAATTATATATATATTCATAGGTATTATTGCATTAGTATTAGGAAGTGTTATTTATTTTAATTTAAATAATATCTTTGGAGAATCACTATCATCACAAGAACTAGAAAAAATTAATATAATGATGATAATATTTTTAATAAATGTTGCTTTATCATTCCCATTAAGCGTATTTGACTCTTATGTTATGGCAAATGAAAAATTTGTATTTCTAAAGTTTATAAATTTATTAAAAGTTATTTTATATCCACTAGCAATACTACCATTACTAATTTTAGGATTCAAATCAATTACTATGGTAATTGTTTTTACATCACTAAATTTATTATCACATGTATGCTATGCTATTTATTCTTTAACTAAATTAAAAATGAAAATAACTTTAAATATTAAAGAGATTGATTTTAGTATTTTTAAAGAAATTATATGCTATTCATTTTTTGTGTTTTTAACACTAATTGTTGATACAGTATTTAATAATACAGACCAAGTTATCTTAGGAGTAGTATCTGGGACAACAGCTGTTTCAATTTACACTGTCGCAAATCAAATTAAGAATGCTAACAATAATTTTTCTACAGCAATAAGTGGATTATTTTTACCTAATATAACAAAATTGTTTGCAAAAAATGAAACAGAAAAAATATCTGATACTTTTATAAAAATATCAAAAATTCAATTATATATAATGTTATTGATTTTAAGTGGTTTCTTTATATTTGGAAAAAATTTTATAAATCTTTGGGTAGGAAAAGGATATAAAGATGTATATTATATTGTATTATTATTAATAGGTTTTGGTATAGTTCCAATGACACAAAATGTTGGCATATCAGTCATACAAGCTATGAATAAACATAGATTTAGATCAGTAGTTTATTGTTTTATTGCAGTTTTAAATATCGGCGTATCAATACCATTAGCTAAAGTATATGGTGGAATAGGAACTGCAATTGGAACAGCATTGGCAAATATTTTAGGACAAATATTAATAATGAATATCTATTACTATAAAATAGCTCATCTAGATATTCCACTATATTGGAAAAACTTTATTAAATTATGTTTACCAGTATTCATTTTTTCAGTATTTTTTAAAATTTGTATAGATAAAGTGAATTTTGGTTGGATAAATTTATTTGCAACAATAATAATATATATAGCAATTTATTTTATCTATTTATGGAAAGTGCACTTTAATAAAGAAGAAAAAGATTTTATTTTAAAAATCATATCTAAGATTAGGAGATAAAAAATGACTATAATTTTTGGATTATTTGTATTATACATTATTTTAAATATTACATACGTAAAAAATGGATTAAATGATAAATATATTTCTAAAGAAAATAGTAAAAAAATAAATGGCATCTTTGTATTGTTAGTTTTTTTTAGTCATATATCACAACAAATAACTTTAAGTAGTGAATGGATAGACAATTATTTCTTAATTATAATATTAAAAATAGGTCAATTAATGGTAACAACTTTTATTTTTTATTCTGGATATGGTATATACGAATCCATAAAAAGAAAAAATGAACAATATATTAATTTAATGCCTAAAAATAGAATATTAAAAATAATTATAAAATTTGATATAGCAGTTTTAATATATGCACTTTTAAATTATATTATTGGAAATGAATATTCTCTAAAAACAATATTATTGTCATTTATAGGTTGGTCATCTATAGGAAATAGCAATTGGTATATTTTTTCAATCATATGGATGTATATATTTACTTATATCTCTTTTAAATTATTTAAAAAAGATAATCAAATGGCTCTAATTTCGAATACAGTGCTAGTGATAATTTTTATGATTATAATGAGTGTATTTAAAGAATCTTGGTGGTACAATACTTTATTGTGTTATCCTTTCGGAATGTGGTTTTCAAAATATAAAGATATAATAGAAAAATATCTAGAAAGAAATAATAATTTATATAAAGTAAGTATAATAACAATTTTGATTTTTACCGTAATTTTTATGTTAAAGAAATATATGATTATATATTCTACTTTATATGTATTATCTTTTATAAGCATAGTAATATTATTTACAATGAAATTTAAATTTAAAGATAAAACCAGATTATTGGATTTTTTAGGAAATAATGTATTCTATATATACATATATCAAAGAATACCAATGATTTTATTTAAGAATGTTAATATTATTTATAATAATATATATGTATATTTTAGTGTTTGTTTAATAGTAACACTAATTATTGCAATTAGTATGAATTTTATATGTAATAAATGTAATAAAATAAATAACTTAGACTATGTAAAGAATAAAAAAAGTAAAATTTTAAAATAGATTATGACAATAACAATGAAAGGAATATATAAAAATGAATATAGTAATGATAATGTCAGGTGGTGTAGGAAAAAGATTTGGAGCTAGCATTCCAAAGCAATATGTAAAATTAAATGGAAAACCAGTTATTGATTATGTAGTAAGTGCTGTAAAGAAATCAAAATTAACAGATAAAATTGTAGTAGTAATAGATAAAGAATATATAAATTATTCAGAGATTCTGAAACAAGAAGATTCAAAAATAGTTTTTGCAGATAATGGAAAAGAAAGATATGACTCCGTTAAAAATGGTTTTGACTTTATAAAACACAACTATAGGTGTGATAAAGTATTAATAGCAGATGCTGTTGCTCCTTTTATATATCCAGAATTAAT
>JBJFFD010000034.1:0-32193 GCA_051891335.1 Candidatus Scatovivens sp. | reverse complement strand
TTCTATTGGAACTATATAATCAAATATTCTATTTAAAGCTCTAGCATTACTATTTATTATTATTTCTGCAATCATTTTTGTACCTTTCTGATTAGTTTTTACGTTACTATTATTTTATAATTTACTTTTTATATAACAAAAAGACGATGTATATCGCCTTTAGTTTTTATGATTTAGATTCTTGTTCTATTATAGTTTGAATTATATTTAAAGATTTTTCTAGATTATCATTTTTAAGTACATAATCATATAATCCTATTTTAGATTCTTCATAATCAAATCTATTTAATCTTAAAATAATTTCTCCTTCTGAAGGCCTGTCCACTCTATTTTCAAGTCTATATTTTAATTCATCCTTTGGTACTCTTAAGAAAATTGTAATAATTTTTACATCTGTCAATGTTTCTTTTAAAGCTTGGGTTCCATTAACATCTATGTCTTTAATTACAACTAAATCCCTAGCCTTCTCATTTAATAATTTCTTAGATGTTCCATAATAGTGATTATGATGAATATCGTACTCATAGAATTCATTATTTCTAATTTTTTCTTCAAATTCTTCTTTTGAAATAAAAATATAAGTTTTACCAACTATATCTCCTTCTCTTTGAGGTCTTGTTGTATAAGATGGAATAGTTTCTACTCCATTCATCCTTTTAATTATTTCTTTTTTTATAGTATCTTTACCGAGCACCTGCTACACCAGATAATATTACTAACATATAAAAACCTTCCTTTTAATTATATATTATTCTTCTACTTGTTTTACTTTATCTTCTGAAATTTCTATTGCAGCTAATGTTACTGGTGATTTTTCCTCAGCATTTGTAAGTACAGAATCTCCATTTGATATTTGTCTTGCTCTTTTAGATGTTATTGCAACTAATGCATATCTATCTTCCACCTTTTCTAATAATTCTGTAACTGTTGGTTTTACCATCATTTTCAAATTCCCCCTTTATTCATTATTATCTTCTTCAAGATTATTTTCTACTCTTCCAGCTATAGTTTCTGGTTGCACTGCAGATAAAATAACATGACCAGAATCCATTATAATTACTGATCTCGTTCTTCTGCCATAAGTTGCATCTATTGCCATTTTTGAATCTTTAGATTCTTGAACAATTCTCTTTATTGGTGCTGACTCTGGACTAACAATGGAAATTATTCTTTCTGCGGATACAATATTTCCAAAACCAATATTTATAAGTTGCATAAAAATATCCTTCCTTTCTCATATATCTATTCTATATTTTGAACCTGTTCTCTTATATTTTCGATTTCTGTTTTTATTCCAATAACTCTATTAGTTATATCTAAACTATTTGCTTTTGAGCCTATAGTATTAGTTTCTCTGTTCATTTCTTGAATTATGAAATCTAATTTTTTCCCTATAGGAGATTCTTCCTTTATTAATTTATTAAACTGATTTATATGACTTTTTAAACGAGTTATCTCTTCTTCTATAGAGCACTTATCTGAGTAAATGACTATTTCTTGAGCAAGTCTTGCCTCATCTACAACATCTGTTTTTAGAATTTCTTTTATTCTTGCCTCTAATTTTACTACATATTCATTAACAAGTCCAGCAGAAAATTTAGAAATTTCATTTATTTTGTTAGAAATAAATTCCAATCTTTTTTCTATATCTTCTACTAATTTAATTGCTTCTGCTTCTCTCATTGTTACAAATTTTTTTAAAGCCTCATCTACTGCAAAAATTAGTTCTTTTTCTATTTGCTCTTCATCTTCGTCTTCTTCTATTTTTAAAACTTCTGGCATTTTAGATATGTCTAGCGAATTTATATTATTTTGTATTCCTGTTTCTTCAGATAAAGCAATTAATTCTTGTATGTACTCTTTAGCAAGTTTTCTATTAAATTTTATATTTATACCTTTATCACTATAATTTTCAAAATTTATAAAAACATCAATTTTTCCTCTAGATATTACAGAAGAAATTCTTTTTCTTATTTTGTCTTCTAAATAGTTTAAAAATCTAGGCAATTTTATTGTTATATCTGCATACTTATGGTTAACTGATTTTATTTCAACATTATATATTCTTCCGTCTATTTCATATTTTGATTTTCCAAATCCTGTCATACTTTTTATCATATCTTATCTCCTTTAATCCCATATACTTTTCTATTTAATTTTATACAGTCAGACAATTTTTCGTTTTTATCTATTTAATTTTCTTTTTAACCTTTTTATTTTTTTCATCTATTCTCTTTTTTTCTTTAAGAATTTTTTTACTATCTTCTTCTAAATAACTTTCCTTTTCTTCTTTTACAATTTCTTTTACATCACTTAAATTACTTTCATGTTTTATTTGTTCTTTTTTATATATTATAAGGTTTTTTACAGAATAATAAACTCCATAATATATAGGAACAAGCATTATTAGTTTCCTTATAATTTCATTTTGTGTGTAATAAACATATGGAATGTACATAACTAAAATATTTAATATAAACAACTCTATTCCTGTTAACGCATACTTTAAATTTTCTCTTCTATAGGATATTTCGAAATAAGCAATTGTTATTGTTGTTAATATAAGAGAAAAAATCTTTATACATAATTTAAAATCATATATTGATAATTTTATATATGCTAAATTTATAAAAAACATATATATCATTATGAATACAGCCAACCAAAAATTATAAAATACATCATTATCTATTTTATTTTTTATATCTTTTGTTAATTTTCTTTTTTCTTCTATTTCTTGTTGCATTAATTTTTCTTTTTCCAAGTTAATTTCCTCCTAGTTCATTAAATTCATACATTATTATTGAAGAAATCACAAGTGCTACAGTTTCAGTTCTTAAAATTCTATTTCCTAAAGTTATTATTCTAGCATTATTTTTCTTTAATAAATTAATTTCTTCTTCTTCTAATCCGCCTTCTGGTCCTATTAATATTCCAATTTTAATTTCTTTATTTAATTTAATTTTTTCAAGTTCCTTTTTTAGTGAATTATTTTTTTCAAGCTCATATGCAACTAATACTATATCATACTCTTTTATATTATTACAAACATTATTTATATTTATTATACTACTTACTTTAGGCACAATATCTCTTCCTGATTGTTTAGAAGCCCCTTCGGCTATTTTTTGCCACCTTAAAATTTTCTTTTCCTCATCTTTTCCTGATAGTTTTACTACACTTCTTTTACATTGAACAGGAATAAAATTTTTAACTCCTAATTCAGTGCATTTTTGAATTATATATTCCATTTTATCTGATTTAGGTAATCCTTGAAATATATCTATTTGAACAGAAGATTCATTTTCATTTTCAGATTTTTCTATAATTTCACAAATCACTTTATCTTTTTCTATTTTACTTATTTTTGAAATATAGTTTTGATTTCCATCACTTATTTGAATTAAGGTATTTTCTTCTAATCTTAATACATTTTTTATATGGTTAATATCTTCTCCATTTATTTCAATTATATTATTATTTATTTGCTCTTTTTTTACAAAAAATTTTTTCATATATTACCCCTTTGTTATTGTTACGTTTTCAGGTCTATCTGAATGAAGATCTACCATTAATTATCTTGTTTCTAATATCTTTGCATAAATTTTTTTATCTCTTAATACTTTTCTTACATACATATTTGTTTCTTTAAATGGTATGTTTTCTATTTTTAAATCTTCAACATCTAATATTTTATTTTCTATCCATTTATCTACGTTTCCGTGGTCCTGCATTATAAGCTGCTATTTCTAATTCTATATTTTCATATTTATCTTCCAATATAGATAAATATTTTGTCCCTACCATTATATTGTCTTGTTCATTTAATAAATCTAGATTTTCTTTTTCTAATATTTTTTCCATATCATTTTTTGTTTCTTCAATTATTTGCATTAGTCCTATTGCATTTTTACTAGATTTTGCTTCTTTGTCAAAATTGCTTTCATTTTTTATTATCGAATATATTAATTCTTTTTCAACATTAAATTCTTTTGCATATTTTTCTACTATTTCCGTATATTCTATTTTATATAAATTCTTCATTCTACTTAAAATAAATATAATTAGTATTATTAATATAAAAATCAAAATTAAAAGTTTATATATTTTTTTCACTTACGTTATCTCCTTATTTGGTATCATACCAACTTTTTCCTTCTTCCACTTCTACATTTAATTTTATTCTTAATTTATATATTTTTTCCATAGATTCTTTTAATATGTTTTTTACAATATCTTTTTCTTCCTCTGGTGCTTCTACTAATAATTCATCATGTATTTGTAAAACTATTTTTGCTTTTAAATTATTTTCTATTAATTTTTTATCTGTTTCTATCATTGCCATTTTCATTATGTCTGCTGCTGTTCCCTGAATTGGTGTATTCATTGCGGCTCTTTCTCCAAACTTTCTAACCATATAATTACTTGATTTTAGCTCTGGTATATATCTCCTACGCTTAAATATAGTTTCTACAAATCCTTTTTTCTTTGTATCTTCTATAATATTATTCATATATTCTTTTATTCCATGATACTTTTCTAGATATTGTTCAATATATTGTTTAGCTTCTTTTCTTTTTATGCCTGTTTGTTCTGCTAGCCCAAAATCGCTAATTCCATAAACAATTCCAAAATTTACAGCTTTTGCTCTACTTCTTAGTTCTTTAGTAACTTCTTCTAGAGGTACATTAAATATTTTTGATGCACATATAGCATGAATATCATCACCATTATTAAATGCTTGTACCATTATTTCATCATTTGACATATGTGCTAATATTCTTAATTCAATTTGAGAATAGTCTGCATCTATAAATACTTTTCCTTCTTCTGCCTTAAATACTTTTCTTAAATTTTTTCCAAGTTCAGTTCTTGTTGGGATATTTTGCAAGTTGGGTTCTGTGCTGCTTATCCTTCCTGTTGCAGCTACAGTTTGATGAAAAAAAGTATGAATTCTTTTTGTCTTAGGATTTATATAAGGAATTAATCCTTCAACATATGTTGAATTTAATTTCATTATTTGTCTATAATCTAAGATCTTTTCAATTATAGGATGTTCCTCTTTTAGTTTTTCTAATACTTCGACGTCTGTAGAATATCCACTTTTAGTTTTTTTATATACTGGTAATTTTAATTTCTCAAAAAGTATTTCCCCAAGTTGTTTAGTTGAATTAATATTAAATTCTTCATCAGCCAAGTCATATATTTCATTTTTTAATTTTTCTAAATCTTTTTTTAACTTATCTCCAAATGTTTTTATTTCTTTTTCATCTACATAAACACCAGTATATTGCATATCTGCCAAAACTTTTGCTGTAGGCATCTCTATATTATAAAATAAATCTAACATATCATTTTTCTTCAATTCTTCTAGTAACTTATAATATAATTTTGAAATAACAAAGCAGTTTACTTGAGACTCATTACTTTGTTTTTCATTATCTATAGTATCAAATAAGCTTGTTTGACTATTTTTGTCCTCTTCTTGATTTAAATATTGTTCAATATCTATTCCTAAATATTGATTTGCTAGTATTTTTATAAGATAGTTATTTGAATTTGAATTTAATAGGTATGCAGCTATTGCAACATCAAACAATATATTCTTGCCATTTATTTGTTCTTGCTTTAATAATATAATATCTTTTTTCACATCATATCCACATTTTAATATCTCTTCATTTTCAAATATTTTTTTTATTTTTTCTTTGAAATCATCAAAATCAACCTTATAGGCTGTTTCTTCTTTCTCTGAATAAATTGAAACATTTCTTATTTTTTCTTTTATTATCAAATCATTATTATCACAATCTTTTACTTCAAAATTATAAAATACTATTTTTGTTTCTTTAATCTCATTAATTAATTTTTCCATATCTTCTTCAGAAGATATTTCTTTACAAATAATTTCATTTTGTTGTATTGTTGTTTTTTCATCTTCACTTTCTAAATTAAATCTATCTATAAACCTTTTAAATCTATATTTTTTGAACAATTCTAAAACTTCTTTTTTATTCCATTCTTCCACTTTGAAATCATCAAGATTTTTCTCTATTTCAGCATTTGTATCTATTGTACCCAACGTTTTTGAAAGAAAAGCAAGTTCTTTATTGTTTTGCAGATTTTCTTTTAATTTTGGCTTTAATTCTATTGAATTGCTTTCTAATTTTTCATAAATATTTTCTATACTTTCATTTTCTTTTATTAAATTTAAAGCAGTTTTTTCTCCTATTCCAGGGACTCCTGGTATATTATCAGAAGCATCCCCCATAAGTCCTTTAACTTCTATTAAAGCTTGAGGCTTTATTCCATATGTTTCTATTATCTTTTCTTCATCAAAGTCTTCTGTTTCAGTCTTTCCTTGTTTAGTTCTTGGAATTCTTATTGTAGTTTTTTTAGTTGCTAATTGGAAAGAATCTCTATCTCCTGTAAGTAAAACAACTTCCAAATTATTTTTTTCTCCAAATTTAGAAAGAGTTCCTAAAATATCGTCAGCTTCATATCCTTCTTTTTCTATTATTTTTATATTCATTTTTGTTAGTATTTCTTTAATAATAGGCATTTGCTGAGCTAATTCATTAGGCATTGGTTTTCTAGTACCTTTATATTCTTTATACATTAAATGCCTTTTCGTAGGTGCTTTTAAGTCAAAGGCTACCACTAAAAATTTAGGTTTAACATCCTCTATTATTTTAAACATTATATTTAAGAATCCATATACAGCATTTGTGTATGTTCCATCTTCAGTTTGCAGCATCTTACTTCCCATAATTCCATAAAAAGCTCTATTCATTATACTATTGCCATCTATTAAAACTAATTTATCCAAAACTCTCCTCCTTTAATGAAATTTGTAGATATTCATTTTCTATTTCATTTTTCCCTTTAAATCATAATAATATTTTTATTATAACATATTATATAATTTTTTCTATATTTTTTTTAGTTTTAATAGCATCAAAAAAATACATTTTTAATATTCGTTATTATAATTATTAATATGTTCTCAAAAAGTTTAGTTAATTATACTAAATTAAGCATACTTTGTTAATGTTTGTAAATATATAGCAAAAGCATTTTTTCCATATTTATTATCAAACTTTTTTCTTTCTTTTTCATATAAACTATCCTCCATATACATATTTATCATTGCATTTATTCCTATTCTATTTTCTAGTTCTTCACCAAGCCATACTATGTTTTTATAACATTCATTTAGCCAATATTTTCTTACTTTTCCATCTTTATTCTTCATTTTATATTCAGGTGTTTTATTATTTATCTTTGCAGTAAAATATTGAACAAATACTTCTTCTAGTAATTCTATTTTAATTTGATTTGATAGAATGTCTTCATATTCTTTTGGAATTTTCTCAAAATTACTATCTTCTTTTTGAATAAAGTGAAATAATTCATGTTCTAATACGTATTTAAGTTCATTGTTATCTTCTACTTTTTTGAAAAAGATTATATAGTTTCTTTTGCTTGATGCTATATATTTACTGTCATTATATTCTTCTTTTATTTCTTCCAATTCTTCTAATCTTTTAATAATTCTGTTTATGTATTTACTTCCAAATGTTTTTTCAAAGTTAATTAAAAATTCAATTATTATATCTGTTATTTGTTCGTTCCATTTTCTATTTTTATACATACTTTTAATTTTTTCTTCTATATTCATGTTTTCTCCTTACTTTATTACTTTTTAAGGAGTGCATTCATGCACTCCTTAAAGCTTAGTCTCTTTTTGGTAGTCTACTATAGTAGCAGTAGTGACCACAAGCCATTGCTGATATTATTAGCTTTACCATATTTTCCACCTCCTTATAAATATTTACAATTTATGTCACTATAATATTGTTTTTCATTTAAACTGTCTGAAATTCCTCTACATCCTCCTCTACACACATCTAATTTAGGACACTTTTTGCACTTACCTTCTATATGATTTTTTATTCCCCTTAATTTTTTTAGTGTTTCATTTTCATTCCATATTTTTTCTAAATTATCTATAAGCATATTTCCTATTTTATATTTTTCGTTTGTCAATGCTGCACATGGATATATATCTCCATTTGGTGCTATTGAAATCAGTGTGTGACCTGCTGGACATCCAGCAGAATGTATTTTATTTTGCTCTTCTAATGTTAGCGTCTTACATAAATTATTTACTGATGAGCAATCAATTGTTACTTCTAGTTTTCCTTTTCTCTTACATATTTTGTCTATTAATTCTGCATACTTATTATATTCTGGTAATTGTTCTTTAAATGTTTCTAAATTTAAATATCCCTGTTTTAGTTTTATTATAGTTAGCCCATCAAAATTATTTTTTTCCAAAAACTCCATAAATTTTTCTATATCTTCTAGATTATTATTTGTAACTACTGTATCTACTCCTACAATAAATCCATGTTTTTTAAATAGTCTTGCAGTTTCTATTGCTCTATCAAAACTTCCTTCTGTTCTATATTTTTCATGTACTTCTTTTTTATATGAATCAAGTGATATTTGCACTTGAGTTAGTCCTGCTTCTTTTAGTTTAATTATTAATTCCTCTGACACTTTGTATCCATTTGTTGTTAAATTACATGCAACTTTTTTGTCTGCGATATATTTAACTAATTCTACCAAATCTTTTCTAGTTGTTGGCTCTCCTCCTGTAAGTCCTATTTGAAAAGTACCTATCTCTACTAATTTATCTATTATATTTTTATATTCTTCTGTAGTTAATCCATTTCTTATTTTGCTATGCATTTTTTTTACTGAACAGTATTTGCAGTTCATGTTACAAGCATTTGTTATAGCTAGATGTGCTATTATTGGTCCTTTGTATACTGGTTTATCATCTTGACTTCTAAGTATGCTATCATCAAAATATAGTTTTTCTGTATTAGGTTTATAATTTTTATATTCTAGTAGTCCTATGTCAGCCAGTTCATAGATAAATTCAGGTGCATCTGTTGGTAGCTCTTCCTTTTCTGCATATTCATATAATTGATTTTCTAGTGATAATGGTAACATAGCAACATGTCCCAATCTATTTAATATATAAATCCCATCTTCTCTTTTTTCAATATTTCTAAGTTCTTTGAACATAATTTACCTCCCTATAGAAATTTTCTACTATATAAAGCAATATGGGTCTTTGTGATTAAAATCTTTATAGTAATAATATTTATTTGCTATACATCCACCATTGCATATATTATTTTTTTTGCATTTTAAGCATTCTTCGTTTTTATTATTTTGCTTAAATTTTTTCCTCATCTCATCTGCTTTTATTTGGTTCCATATTTCTAACAGTGAATTTTTTCTTACATTTCCTATTGGAATATCTAAAAAGGAGCATGGTACTACTTCGCCATTAGGTTTTATTTCCATTGTGTTTTTTAGTGCTTCACAGCTGTACTTTATACTTAAAGTTTCAAATGACGTTTGCAGTTGTTCATTAAATAGCTCTTTTGCTCCAAATATTGGTCTTATTTGAAAATGCGTTTTTGTTTCTTTTTTATTTAACTCTTTTACTTTTTCATACATTTCTTTTATAAATTCTCTATATTCTTCTTTTGATAACATCATGCTAACATCTGCTCTTCCTATAGGACATACAGGAACTATTGTATGATGAGATATTTGCAAATCTGAAAGTATTTCCATTAATTTAATTAAATCCTTTTGATTGTATTTTGTTAATGTTGATTGCACTCTTACTTCTATTTCATTCTCTTTAAAATTCTTTATTGCTAATATTGCTTTTTCATAAGCACCTTTGTAATTTCTAAATTCATTATGAAATTCTGATATACCATCTATAGAAATTTTTGCCATATTTAATCCAGCTCTTTTTAGTTCTTTTGCTTTTTCTTTTGTAATTAAGCTTCCATTAGTTGTTAATGTTATTCTTGGTATCTTGCCCTTTGCATACCTTATATAATCTACTAACTTTATGTCTGTTGTTGGTTCTCCTCCTGTAAAGTTAAGTTTTAGTAAATTCATTTCTACCATTTGGTCTATCAAATCGTAAATTTCTTCTTGTCCTAAATCTGTTTCTTTCTTATTATTCGAGTTATTGCCACAGTGTTTACAGTTATAGTTGCAATTTGATGTAATTCCTATAGTCATATAAATTGGAGTACTTGTGCATTTTACTGTTTTTGTTTCAAATTCGTCTTCATAGCTTTTTATGGGAATGATGAATTTCTTCTTTAAATAACTTTCTATTTTTGATATATCTTCTATTTCTACTGAATGAATTGCATTATAAAACATCTTGCCTTCTTCTTGTAAATCAGTTATTTTTTCTTTTGTTTGATATTTGTAATTCATTATATATATTCCGTCTTTTTCAAATCTTACTTTTGTATTTTCTTCTTTCTGAAACTTCATATCTTCCTCCTTTCCTTAATGTGTATTTTTTACACATTTATATTTTATATTAAGAGCGTTAAATAATAACACTCTAAAATATGTCTATATTACACTTATCTGTTGCTATGAATTTATATAAATTAGCTGGTCTATGTCCCTTTACATCTTCTAATAAGCCAGTGTTTTCAATTAAATTTAGTTGTAAAAATTTTTTTCTAAAGTTTCTTCTATCAAACTTCCTCCCTAAAATTGCCTCATATACTTTTTGTAAATCTGGTAGTGTAAAATATTTAGGTAACAATGCTTTTATAATATTTGTTCTCATTATTTTTAATTTTACTGCTTCTATAGCCTCTAGTAATATTTTTCTGTGGTCATATGCTAAATCTGTCGGAACATCATTTAAGTCAAACCATTCTACATCTTGTGTTTTTTCTGTTTTCTTTTTTATTATTAGATTATCGCTATTTATTATACCTATATACCCAACTGCTATCATTCGCATTAAAGGGGATCTTTTAGGATCACTAAATACATGAAATTGCTCTATATAAATATTACTTATACCTGTCTTTTCTAGCATTTCTCGTTTCATAGCTGTCTCACAGTCTTCATTATTGTACACAGCTCCACTTGGCAACATCCATTTTTCTTGATATGGGCTATTACTTCTTTGCGCTAATAATACTTTTACATCTCCATCTTTTACTGTAAATAATGCGCATACAACATGTATACCTTGGTTTTTATATAAAGGATTATTTATATCCATATTTCTCTCCTTTGTGTATTCTATACACATTATATACAAAATTTTATATTTTGTCAATATATTTTATAAATTTATCTACAAACTTGAATCATTTTTTATTATCTTTAATAATTGTATTCCGCTTGTTCTTTCTCCTCGTATTCTTCCCAAATTTGTTAAGTCTAGTGTTTTACTAGAGTTGACTGTTCCATATTTTGTCAATACTTGTATTTCAAATCCAGCTTCTTTTAACCATTTTTTTGTATTTGAAGAACATTTTCCAGAAGGATAAGCCATTATTTTTTGTATTTCTTCTCCCATTTTTTCCTCTAATTCTTTATGCGCAGTTATATAGTCAGATAATAATTTTTCCTTACTTACAGAAGAATAATCTATATGTGCTTTTCCATGAATGTGTAATTTAACAAGTCCACTATCATACATTTGTTTTGCTTGTTCCCAAGAAAAATATCCTTCTGTTCCAACTAAATTACTAACAATAAAAATAGTTGTTGGAACATTATATTTTTGTAATATTGGAAACGCTTCTGTATAACAGCCTAGCCATCCATCATCCATTGTAATAATACAAACTTTTTCTGGTAAAGCAATGTTTCCTACATAATATTGATATAAATCTTCCAAAGTTATAAAAGTATATCCATTGTTTATCAAAGCAGTTATATTATCTTCAAATCTTTCTTGTGTACTGAATAATTTATATTTATCTCCTGGTGGTTCTGGAGTGCTAAATGCATGATAAATAATAATTGGAATTCTAATGTTTTTTTCATTCTTTTTATATACAGGCTCTTTTACATTTTCAAGAAAATCTATTTTTTTAATTTCTTCTTTGTTTTCTTTTTCTTCCCTTTCTATTTCCCTGCTTTCAACTGTTTCAGTATTTTCTTCCTTTACATTATAACTGGTATTTTTATATAATATTGAAATTATTGTTAAAATAAAAATTATAACAAATATAATAAATATATACATTTTAGTTTTTTTTACATACATAATAAACCTCTTCATGATATATTTATTTACTTTCTAAAATGATATATCCTAGTATTTTTTGGAAAATGAGAAAAAAATTTTTATAATTTTAAATCAATAGAACAAAAGCGGCATGATTAAAATTCTTTAACATTTTAGAGAACTTTTCATGCCACGTCTTTGTTCGCCCGCGAAAATTTCTGAAGAAATTTTCTGTGGAATGTTGGCTAAGCCTTTATATAATAGGAATTGCAGAGCAATTTCCTATTATATAAAAATAGAAAGGTGAAAAATAATAAACTATTATTTCCACCTTTTTTGAAGCTTACTTAGCCAAGACATCCTTCAAGAGCTTTTTTTGTATCAATATATCCTGACTCTATGTTCTTTTGTATTATCTCCTTGTTTAACTCAAAAAGTCCTCCTAATGAATTTCTAGGTGCTTTTACAATACATAACTTTAAGTCTTCTGTTTTTTGTGTTGGTCTTCTAAGGCCAACAGAGCTTAAATCTATAGAAATTATTTTTCTATATCCTTTTTGTATTGCCACATTAACAGGAACATTATCCCAAAAACCACCATCAATACATTTTTTTTCATCAATAACTTGTCTTTTAAATATTGGAAAACCGGCTGAAGCTAAAATGTAATCAACTAATTCTTCTTTAGAGATTATATCTTTTTTAAACGCAACTATTGGCGTTAATGGTGTTGTACAGGTTACTATACCTAAATCGATCGGAGATGCACAAATTTTATCAAAGTCGATAAATTCATTAAGCAATTTCCGAAGGCCATCTGTTGAATAACCTTTATTCTTTATTACTCCTTTTAATGTTGCCAAAAGATTTTCCAATTCAAAGATGTCTTTATCAGGGTTTAACTTTTCATTTGGAATAACGTCTTGCAGTGAAATGGTATTATACAGTTTCACTAAATCTGCACCTTGTACAGTAAGGGCTGCATTGATAGCTCCAATTGAAGCTCCAACAATTAGCCCAACAGGAATGTTCAACTCCCGAATAGCATTCCAAGCGCCAACTTCATAAGCACCTCTGCTACCCCCGCCACCAAAGATGACAGCATATTTTTCTTGATTTTGCATAAATTTCTTCCTCCTTTTGATGTTATCAAGAAACAATAATGTTAAGAGTAAATTTATAATAACACATTCAAATAATTTATGTCAAATTCCAACTTAAAACAAGCATAATACTAGTAAACATTAAATAAAACTTTTTATCCAATTTATAATTTTTCTGAAAATCTTTTGTATTACATTTTCTTCTTTTACTTCTACTAATTGAGTATTTGCTTTTTGTTCTTGATAATTTTTTTCTTGTTTTTTAAATATATCATCTGGATTATATTTTTTTCTTAAATCTTCTTGATATTTTTGTTCATTTATTAGTAATATTTTTTGAAGTTTTTCTTTTTGAATTTCTGTTGCAAAATAATCTCTAAATAATGTTACAATTATAGCATTAGTTTCTTTTAAAAAATTTTGTTCTTCCAATGGTTTAGAAATATCAAAATTAAATTTATACTCTTTATCACGATTTTGTTTATAAAATTCTATTTTTTCTTTTGGTATTTTTTCAAATTCTTCTTTTGGTAAGTACTTTATTATTTCCAAAACTTCTGTATATGCCTTATTATTATTGTTCATCCAAAAATACTCCTTTTTCTTCTATATCTCTATCTATATTTATATCTATATCTCTATCTATATTTATAGTATCTGTATATGTAGTTCCATTTACTAAAGCATTTTGTGATAGTGCATTAATTGATACCTCTTCTGTAATTTCTGGCTTAATAATATCTTTGTCCATAGGAACTTGTCCAATAAAATCAACAACTGCTTCTACCATTTCTTCTTTTGACACTTCAAAAGTTCCATTTGCTCCATACTCATTAATTGTTTGCAAATCTATTCCCGGCAACATTTCTACCATAGCTCTATTACATAGTTTCGGTATAAAATATTTAACTGATGTATCCTTATTCTTTGAAGTGTCAATATCTATCATTAAAGCATGTCCTCTATCTCTTATCATCATCAAAATCTTGTCCTCCATTGAAATAATATCTGTATCTCCACAATCCAGTTCATTAGGAAAATGTTCAAATAATTCTCTTGTCAATTCTGTTTCTGTTCCGTATAGAGTTATAGGATATCCCTCACTATTCTCTTTTGTAGCTATTACTGGCATTGATTGTAATAATTTATCATCATTAGTTATAAATGAATGCATTACATGTAACAATTCATTTATACTTTTAGATTTATCTATAAGATTTCCTAAATCTTTTCTTAACGTATATCCAACGCACTTTTCTTTAACTTCTTCAATTAATTTCGGATTCATGTCAGAAAATTGTTCTGCATATAGTTTTCTAATAGTTCCAGAATCATAGCGAGATATTAAAAATGATTCTCGTGCTTTATTAAAATGTGATTCAATTGCTTCTTTTATTGATGATTCAAATTTAAGTTCTTGAATACAATTAATAAATTCAGTTTCTAATTCTTTTAAATTTCTATATAATTTATCCGTATACTCAATTCTAGTTTCTTCATTATAATCATCTATTTCAGATGGAGCTAATTGCAAAAGACTTTCTTTTATTTTCATATCTACTTGAAAAAAATTTTTTAAGCCTTCAAACAATCTGTTTTTCTTATAATCTTCATTATTTTCCTTGCTATTTTCCTCCATACATACTATCATCTCCTTTTTATAATGGACTTTATTTTATTACTGTATTTTTTACAAATCGGTTTTTGATTTTTCATATTACTATTTTTTCCTATATATTTGTAGTTTTATTTATAATATAGTATATATCAAATTTTCATTAAATTCTCCATTGTTATTAAATTGACATATTTTTGATCTAGTAATTACACTTTTAAATCCTTCATTATCTCCATATATTATATCTTGTGTTATATCATACCATATGCTTTTATCTAGCATTGAAATAGGCTTATACATTAGACTTTTACTATCTCTTTCCATTAATCTGTCATCGTATTTTACTTGAATTTTATTAATATTTATATATTCACAAGTCTCTTTAGTTCTTTTTATAGGAGAACATATAATACAATCTCCATCCCATATTTCTTCATCATAATTATATGCGTAGTTCTATTAAGCAACGGGCAGACAGAGTCGTCTGCCCCTACATCATAATGGAATATATTTTAGTCTTTTTTCATTGCATTATTTTCTATATATTCATTTGCTATTTTTTTAATTTCTTGTATTTTTTGTTTAGTATATTCATCTTTGAAGTCGTACCTTTCTAAAATTTTATTTATATAATCATTTTCTTTTAATATTTCAAAACTTTGTTTAAAGTTTATATCAAATATGAAGCCTATAACTCTCATTATATTGTCAATTGCACTCTCTGTTGGAGTATTTTTTATTTGAGAATAATCTTTAAATTGTTTTATGACTTCTTTAGATAAAATAGAATTTTCAACCTCTTCTTCCATGCCTTTCCAAAATTTTACTGTAGATTGGTACATTATATCTAACTTGTCTGCATCTCTTATAATTTTAGCAAATAGTTCTTCTTTTTCATTTAAACCTTCTTCTATTTTAAATTTATTATGATTTTTTACTGCTTTAATTATAATATCATCATAATCACTTAGTTCTATATAATTTCTTAAGTCGGTTTTTAAAATTTCAGCTCCTAGGTCTCCATGATCAATACTATTTATGTCTTTAAAAGTTTGATATCTTGTATATTGTTCAAATCTAGCAATATCGTGTAATAACCCAATTAAAGTAGCTATCTTTATTTCTTCTTCACTTAATTTTAATTTTTGAGCAATAACTTTTGAAATTTCCATTACTCTTAAAGAATGATGTTCTTTTCTTAATAATCTTTCTTCATTTAGGTTATATTTTTCTGCATATTTTATAAATTTTTCTTCTGCGTTTATTAAATCTATATTCATCTTTTAGAATCCTTTCAATTAAAGTTATTTATTGTATACAGTATATCAATCTTACTTTTGTTTTTCAACAAAATATTCAACGATTTTAGAAATTTACTTTTTAATAATGTGTCTTGATTGTATTATAACATTTAAAAAGTCAAGTATTGAATACAGTTTGTAAGAATAAAAAGTATAGTAACTTACAAATTTCCAATAAGAAAAGAGAGAGGTTTCTCTCTTTTCTTACTTTTGAGAATAATTATGTTTCTACCTCTTCACATTTTCTTAGTTTCATAAAAACTAAAGTTGAAAGTGGTATAAATATTATAATCATTCCTACTAATGCCAATTGTATTTTAATGTTTCCTAAGTAATTAATAATATATACTAATGGAATATAAAATAATCTTGCACCAGTTGATGCTATAGATAATACGCTTGTTTGATATTCTTCTTTTACACTTTCTTGAAGAGGAATGCTTATCATTGAAGAATTAAGTCCTACTACAAATCCGTTTAGTGCAAACATCCATACTGTGAAAATATTAGTATCTATAATTAGTACTAACATCCATAAAAATGTTATTCCTACGGAAAGTACAAATCTATTAGATATTTTATATTTGACTAATTTTTCAGACAATTTTGCTCCAAATATTTTCACTACTTCAGATATAACCCATCCTATACTTACTACTTCAATAGGTACTCCTACCATTACTAGCAACGGAGTAAATATCCAAATATGTGGATGTGTTATTTCTTTTGCTATTACATAGCTTAATACATAAGTTCTTGTTTTAGCATTTTTCAATATTTTTTTTGCATTAATTAGCATATCTTTTAAGATATTATCGTGTTGTTTTTCAGTCTTTTTAGCAAAGTCTTTTATGAATATCGCTATTATACCACCTGCAAAATATGGAATAAATGACATTGCTATTGTAAGTCTTAAACTATATTTTGACAAATATCCTCCTATTAGCATTACAGTAAAAGTTGCTATATAGCGCCATGTATGCAATTTCGAATTAACTTTTTTAAACAATTCTCCTGAAGGATCTATCTTATCAGAATTATATTTGATAAACGAAAAATCTACTCCATTTGTCATTGCCATAAATACCCCTAGTAAACATTCAGCTATAATTGCCATAAACATGTTTTGTGAAAAAGCATAAAACAAAAATGTTAATGCTACTCCCACGTCGCCTATTATATTTACAATTTTTCTGTTAAATCTATCTGCCAAGTATCCCATTGGGATGTCAAGGCAAACTAAAACTATTGTAAACATCATTTGAGTAAAACCTATGTCTGTTTGATTCATTCCAATTGAGTTCCAAAAAAGAGTTATTGTTGAAACAGAAAATCCTGCTCCAATAGATGTTAATATTGTTTCAATTGCCGTAAGTTTTAAGTTTTTTTCATATTTTTTCTTTTGTTCCATCAAAAAACCTCCTTTAAAAATCAAAAAACACACAAGAAATCTTTTCTTAAGACTCCTTATGTGTTTATCAACAAGTGTACCAAATTCACAATTGGCTGTGTAGCTCGCTCATATTTTGAGCTTATACACACTCTTAATATGCAAATATTATATATCATTTTCGAAATTATGTCAACACTTTTTTAAAGTAGTTTGCCAAATTTTTGTGAAGGTTAGTCAATCATCATCCATTACCCAACCTTTTATTGTATAATCTTTTACAATTTGATTTGCCCATTTTCTAAATTTTAATTTATATGATGGAAATTAATTTAAATCTGTAGGGGCGGAACTCCGTGTCCGCCCGTAAAAAACAAATTTCAACGGGCAGACAGAGTCGTCTGCCCCTAAATCATAATGGAATATATTTTAGTCTTTTTTCATTGCATTTATTTGTTTACTATATCTATCTTCCTCTGAAAACACGCATCCACAATATTTTTGCATGTATAATCCTAATTCTCTCGCTTTATTTTGTCCTTCTCTAAATCCTGTTCTAAAATCTCTGTAAAGAAATTTCACTCCATACTTTCTAGCCATTTCTTCTCCAATCTGCTTTAATGCATCATGATTTTGATATGGACTAATTAATAAAGTAGTTGAAAAAGTATCATACCCGTTTTCTTTTGCGTATTTTGCAGTTTGCTCTAATCTAATTTTATAGCAATATTTTACGCATCTATTTTCTAAATCATTTATTACATTTTTGCAAAATTCTCTTAGCCCATAATCTTCTTCAAATATAGCATTTACTCCGTATTGATTTTGTATACTCTTTTAGTGTATCTCTTCTTTGTTTATATTCCATATATGGATGAATATTAGGATTAAACCAAAAACATGTTGGCTCAATCCCTTCTTTTCTCAAAGAATCTATAACATATACACTGCACGGTGCACAACAAGTATGCAATAATAACTTCATTTTTATCTCAACTCCTACTTTTTTTCATGATACTCTTTTTCAACATTCACATTCCAAACATTATCTTTTGTTTTAACATTATTTTTAATGTTTTTTACTGCCTCCATTGCTGTAAGCATTGAATGATCCATATTATTATATCTATGTTGACCATTTCTACCAATACAATATAAATTTTCAAACTTATTTAAATATTCTATAAGTTTGTCCATATGTTCATATGTATCAAAATAAGCTGGATATGCTTTTTTAACTCTTTCTCTATGTGAATCTAATACATCCTCTTTTTCAATAATATTCATACTTACTAATTCGTTTATTGCAAATTCTGAAAATTCTTCATCAGACATATTCCAATATTTGTCACCTTCCTGACAAGTATACTCTAATCCAATCCAAACAGTATCTTCTGTATTTTTTACTAAATATGGTGACCAATTATTAAATATTTGAAGTCTTAGCATTTTTACTTCTGGCTCTTGAACATATATCCAACAATCTGGTACTATATTTCCCAATGTTTTGACATTAGTTTTATTTTTCAATTTTAATTTTTTTACTAACACACCAACTGTTTGAAAATCTATATATGGAAGTCCTTCAGCAATATTTTTTATATCATTTGAAATTTTAGCTCCTGTAAATCCTTTAACTAAATCTTTAACTGGCATAGATGATATAAAGACATCTCCTTCTAAAATAACTTCCGTACCTTTTACTTCACAAACAACACTTTTTATCTTATTTTTTTCTATATTAACTTTTTTTACGTTGTATCCTTTTAATATTTTTCCTCCATTATCTTCTATTTTAGACGCTAATGTTTCCCATAATTGCCCTGGTCCATATTTAGGGTACCAAAATTGCTCTATTAATGAAGTTTCAGTTGTTTTATTTTTTTTACCTAATATTTTAGCAAAAGCATCTTTTATTACTGCTGTTATAGAAACTCCTTTAACTCTCTGTGCTCCCCAATCTGCAGAAATTTCTTTAGGATGTCTTCCCCAAAGTTTTTCAGTATATTTTTCAAAGAACATTCCATATAAAACTTTTCCAAAACGATTTATATAAAAATTTTCTAATGAATTTTCTGGTTTTTTTATAAAGATTGTTTTTAAATAGCTAAAACCAGCTTTAATTGTTCGTATTAATCCCATATTCATAAATGTTTGTAATTTTAAACTTATTGGGTAATCAAAAAACTTCTTTAAATAATAAATTCTTGAAACTCTATCTCTTACTAAAATGACATTATCTTCGTTTTCTGGGTTTGGTCCTCCTAATTTTAGAGGCTTTTTTCTTCCTAACTTTTCATCATCAAAAGAATTTTCACCTTGTATTGGCATTAAATTTTCCCAAAAATTCATAATATCTTCATTTTTAGAAAAGAATCTATGTCCACCAATATCCATTCTATTTCCATTGTATATAACTGTTTTTGATATTCCTCCAACTTGGTTTTCTGCTTCTAGAATAACAACTTCGAATTCATTATTTTTTTCTTTCAAAAGTTCATATCCTGCTGTTAGGCCTGCTGGCCCTGCGCCAATTATTATAACTTTTTTCATTTTTTCTCCTCATATTGAATTTTTAAATAAATTTATTATGTTGTAGTTGTCGATGTGAACATCGCCCCTTTTTATAATTTTCAAAATTTATTTTATATTAATTCCTAATTATCATATTCGATATTTAAATGCTCGTATGCTAATGCTGTTGCTATTCTCCCTCTTGGTGTTCTTGAAATAAATCCTAATTGCATTAAATATGGTTCATAAACATCTTCAACTGTTTCAACTTCTTCATTTACACTTACAGCTAAAGTTTCTATACCTACTGGTCCACCTGAGTAATTATGAATTATTGTTTCTAATATTTTTCTGTCTGTATTATCTAATCCTAAATCATCTATTTCTAATTTTTCTAAAGATTTTTGGGTTATATCCAAATTAATATTTCCATCTCCTAGTACTAAAGCATAATCTCTTATTCTTTTAAGGAGTCTGTTTGCAATTCTAGGAGTTCCTCTTGATCTTTTTGCTATTTCAATAGCAGCCTCTTTATCTATTATTATATTAAGAATAGAACTTGACCTTTCAACTATTGTTGTTAAATCTTTAACATTATATAATTCAAGTCGTTCAACAATTCCGAACCTGTCTCTTAATGGTGTTGAAAGAGAGCCAGCTCTTGTTGTAGCTCCGATTAAAGTAAATTTGGGCAAATCTAATCTAATGGACTTAGCAGTTGGTCCTTTTCCTATCATTATATCCAAACTAAAATCTTCTAAAGCAGGATACAATATCTCCTCAACACTTTTATTTAATCTATGTATTTCATCTATAAATAAAACATCATTTTGAGTTAAATTAGTAAGAATAGATGCTAAATCTCCAGGTTTTTCTATGGCAGGACCTGAAGTTATTTTTATTTTTGCTTTCATTTCATTTGCTATTATATTAGATAATGTTGTTTTTCCTAACCCTGGAGGTCCATATAATAAAACATGATCTAAACTTTCATTTCTTTTTTTAGCAGCCTCAATATATATTCTCATATTTTCTTTAACTTTAGTTTGACCAATATATTCATTTAAGGTTCTAGGTCTTAAAGAAACCTCTGACAATTCTTCTTCATCTGAATTTACTGTTGGTACAAAAATATTTTCTTCGTCCATAATTTGTCTAATCCTTTCTAAATATAATTATACGATTGATTTATATTCTAAGTTTTCCATAAAATCAAATAATTCTTTTACTCTTTTTAATGTATATATAGCACTTTTTTGATGTGGGCATTTTGGTTTTGCTTCTATTAACTCATTTTTATAGCAGTTATTATCCATTTTGTATATTAAATATCTACATTCCATATATGTGTAATATATTTCAAATCCATTATTTAAGTCTTCCCAAAACATTTCAAATGTATAATTTTTATCCATATTTTATCCTTTCACGATATTTTTATTTTCTTTTGTTATTGTAAATTTTATTTTATCATACTTTCAAATTCATTTTCTGAAATTACTTTTATTCCTAATTCATTTGCCTTTACTAATTTACTTCCACTATCTTCTCCTGCTAACACAAAATCTGTTTTTTTAGATACCGAACTTGAGGTTTTTCCACCAAAACTTTCTATAATTTTTTCTGCTTCTTTTCTTGAAAAATTATCTAATGCACCTGTTAATACAAATGTTTTACCTTCAAACCTATTGTCCACATTTTCTTCTTTAATTTCTTCTAAATTAACTCCAGCTTGTTTTAATTTATCAATTAAATCTAGTGTCTGTTCTTGCTTGAAAAATTCATAAACACTTCTAGCCATAATTTCTCCAAAGTCATCAATCATATTTATTTCTTCAAGTTCTGCCTTTAATAAATTATCTATATTTTTAAATCTTTTTGCTAAAGCCTTAGCTGCTTTAACACCAATATGATTTATTCCTAATCCAGTTATTACTCTTTCAAAATCATTCTTCTTAGAATCGTTAATCGCTTCAATTAAATTACTAGCAAATTTTTTACCATCTTTTTTTAATCCTTCAAAATCTTCTTTTTTTAAAAAATAAATATCAGCAATATTGTTAATCAAATTTTTATCTAATAATTCTTGAATTATATTTTCTCCTAATCCTTTTATATTCATTGCCTCTCTAGATGCAAAATGAATTATATTTCTATATTGTTTTGCTGGGCATTCAATTCCTATACATCTAACAGCAGCTTCTCCTTCTTCTCTTATAGCCATTGCTCCACATACTGGACATTTTCTTGGCATATTGAAATCTTTTTCTTTACCTGTTCTTTTGTTTTTTACAACTTCAACAATTTCAGGTATTACATCTCCTGCCTTTTGTATTAAGACCGTATCACCAATTTTTAAGTCCTTTTCTTTTATAAAATCCTCATTATGAAGAGTTGTTTTTGAAATTGTTGAACCAGCAACTTTTACAGATTCTAAAATTGCCATTGGAGTAATGACACCTGTTCTTCCTACTTGACATATTATATCTATTAATTTTGTTTCTTTTTTTTCTGGAGGATATTTATAAGCTATAGCCCATTTTGGAGTTTTATAATTTGTTCCTAATATTTCTCTTTGCTCTAAATTATCAACTTTTATTACTGCTCCATCTATTCCAAAAGATAATTTTTCTCTTTCTTCTCCAATTTTATTAATCTCATTAATTGCCTCTGGAATATCTTTTACTAATACTTTTACAGGATTAACATTAAATCCTATTTTTTCTAAATATAATAAAGATTCATAATGAGAAATAAAATGTTTTGACTCACATTTCTGTACATTAAAAATGAATATATCTAAAGGTCTTTTAGCCGTAATATTGCTATCCAATTGTCTTAATGAGCCTGCTGCAGCATTTCTTGCATTCGCAAATAGAGTTTCATCATTTTCTTCTCTTTCTTGATTCAACTTATCAAACTCTTCTTTTCCTATAAATACTTCTCCTCTAACTGTTATATCTATTGGTTCTTTTAATTTCTTTGGTATATTTTTTATAGTTTTTAAGTTTTCAGTTATATTTTCTCCAATAAATCCATTTCCTCTAGTAGCTCCTCTAACAAATTCTCCATTAATATACTCTAAAGAAACTGATAATCCATCAATTTTTGTTTCAACTACATATTCTACATTTTCTTCTAATGCTTTTTTCACTCTCTCATCAAATGCATATAATTCTTCAAAATCAAATATATCTTGCAAACTTTGAAGTGGAATTTCATGTTCAACTTTTTCAAATCCTTCTTTTACTGTTCCTCCAACATGTTGAGTTAGTGAATCTTTAGTTATAAATTCAGGATATTCTTTTTCTAGATTTCTTAGTTCTACCATCAACATGTCATATTCAAAATCACTTATTTCTGGTTCATCATCATCATAATATTTTTTTGCATAATATGCTGTTAGTTTATTAAGTTCATCTATTCTTTTTTTTGCATCTTTTTTATTCATTATGTTTTCTCCTAACTTATATAAATTTAATTCCTTTATACAATTCATTAGCATCTTTTATTGATACTTTACAAACAGAAAGTGCTACACCTATTGCCAAGTTTTCTCCCCAAATTGTTAAACTATTAATATTTTTTTCTTTCATATAAGTTTCTTTTTTTAGTTTACTAGCAAAGTCAATCCATTCTTGCTTTTTCATTTTTCCTGTTTCAGTCAGTTTCTTTTTATTTTCATTCAATATTCCACATATTTCAAGTTCTTTTTGTACAAGTTTAGTAGCAAAAACCTTTTTAGCTAAAAGTTCTTCCGTTTCTTCTCCAATACAATCTTTATTATCATAAAATTTTTCTATATCTTTAATTGAAATCTTATCATTATCATTAAATATTATTCTGTTTATTACATATATCTCTGAAATACTAAATTTCTTTTTCATTAGATATTTTATATCTTTTAATTCAATTTCTTTAATATCCACTAAATTGATATATGGTTTCGGATTATATATATCAGATTTTATTTTTTCAAGCTCATAGGATATAATTTCATCATTCTTATATATTGGTATTACTTTTATATATTTTTCACTTATAAACTTTAATAGTGTACCTACTATATGCTCATATTTCATTGTTCCATCTACTAAATATCCTATTTCTAAAGGACTCCTTATATTATCCCATATGTCTAAGAAATAATTACTTACATTTTTTGTTTTTCTCTTTTTATAAACTATTACCATTATCAATAATATTAATATTAACAAAATAAATATTAATAAATAAAATATATTATTTTTCATAATATTTCTCCACAAAATTAAGCTTTAGTCTTTAAATAAATTTTTTCCTTCTTTTATATAGCTCCATCCTGAAAATATAGTTGCTAGAACAGATATAGTTATAGTAACCGTTGAAATAATATTAAATACAAATTCTCCTGTTGACATATATGTAAGTACACTACTATTCATGGCATTTTCAAAATTGGTTGTAGCAAAAATAAATTTTGCATAAGGAAACTTATCTAAAAACATTATTATTACACCTATCATTTGAGTTACTGTTTTTATTTTTCCCCAAATATTTGCTGCAATTACATTTCCACCTTTTTCTACAGCTATTAATCTATATCCAGAAACTACAAATTCTCTTGCTAAAATAATAATTGGTATCCATGCTGGTAATTTTTGAATTTCTACTAGCATTAACATCGCAGATAAAACCAAAATTTTATCTGCTAATGGGTCCGCAAATTTTCCAAAGGTTGTTATTATATTATTTTTTCTAGCTATTTTTCCATCTAAATGATCTGTATAAGATGCTATAATAAATATAGAAATTATTATCCAATTTTCAATTGGTACATTTAAAAATTGTCCACTAATTCCTAAAAATGGTATTATTACCATTATTGGAACCAATATTATTCTAAATACTGTTAATTTATTTGGTAAATTCATATTAACAATCTCCTATCTTGTAATATTTTGTACTTGATTTTCATTTATATTATTTTTTTCTTCTTTATTTTTTAATATTTCTAGTTTATCAATCAGTTCTTTTAATGTATCTAAATCCTTTCCTATTAGCTCAAAATCATTAGAATCTAATGATTCTTTTAAGTTTGAATTTGTTTTTATTATAGAGTTTATGACACTTTCTATATCATCGGAATCTTCTATACTTATTTCTACAGAATAATCTGTAAACAAATTATTTATTGCTTCTTCTATATTATTTCCTATTGCAACCTTGTTTCCTGAAGCAACTATAACTTTTTTTATTATTGGAACTTCAGTATTTTCATTTAACATAACCTGATATATCGGTTCTACATAAAGTAATGTATTATTTATTGGCACTATTATTATATTTTTTATCAATTTTGTACCTGTTGTATTTATACTTTCTAATTGAGCTGATATAGTTTCGTCTTGCTCAATCTGATTGTTTAATTGAACTATTCCTGCAACATTACTATTAGATTTAAATTTATATAGTGAAAGACTAGGCTCTCCATTTTCATAGGTTCCTACCAAATAAGATATTATGTTTTGTTTGTTATATTTATTATAAGTTATGACTAATCCTAATTTATAATCTTTATCATCTATAGTTCTTACCATTGTATAATACGGTTCTATCTCACTTGTTTTTGCTGTGGATTGTGTAGTTATTGACCAAATATCATCACCTCTATAAAGAACATCTTCACTTATATCATGATACACTTTTATAATTTCGGATTGAATATTGTATAAATATTTCGGATATATAAATTGTTGTTTAATATCTTCTGTAATATCTTCTAAAAATAAGTTTGGATACATATTTTTGTAACATATTATTATTGGATCATATTTATCTGTTATATAAAAACTAACTGTCCCATCATAGCTGTCTACCAATACTTTGACCGAATTTCTAATATAATTTATTTTTTGTTTTTCTCCGTTTGGTAAATCTATAATAAGAGATTGTGAATATGGATAATTACTTGTAACAGTATAACCATCTATAACCCAAACTAATTTTCCTTCATCTGTTACCACCAGATATGGATTTTCATCATATATTATATCTGGCAATATAGCTTTTGCTCTTTCTACTACATTTTTATTTGTAATTATTTTACTATTTTTATCAACATAAGATGAAAGTGCTAATTTTAAATTTCTATTTTTTAACCCTAAAACAAATCTATCTAAAAATCCTAGATTTAATCCTGCTTTACCGTCATAGCAATTTTCTTCATTTATAGTTAAAGATATTGGATAATCAAATTCTTTACCATATTTTGAATTCGTTACAATAATACTGTTTTCCCCTGTTCCAAAATAAATTCTAGGTTGTTGTATATTTAAATTTTCATCTGTTATATCAGAATTATAATATTTTATGTATCCATTTTTATCAAATTCATTTATAGAACTTAGAACCATGGAATATCCATGTGTGTATTCAAATGTTTTATTATTATACGATCTATTAGAATCTGTTAGTATCTGTCTAGGAGTTAAGTAAGTTAACTTTTTTGTATTTTCGAAATCATATAAAGAAATATTAGTATCTGAGTATCTATAATACACACTATTATCTTGATGTTCTGCTATTGAAGTTTCCAATATATCTTTATTTATAAGTGGGATGTTATCAATTAAATTTTGATTTTCCAATACTTCACTATATGTTATTGTATCATAATCATCTAGTTCCACTTGACTTATGTCTATTCCATAAGCTTTTTTTGTATTTTCAATATTATAAGATATATACTGTTTTTCTTTATCAAACTCATTTGAATTTAAATATATTTCTTTTATATATATTAGGCATACAAACATACAAATTAAATATATTGGTACTACAGAAACTGTTATAATACATTTTTTAAAGTTACCTTTTTTTATAAATTTAAATAATATTAATATATCAAAAATAATTAATATACTAAGAATTCTATACCCCCATACTTTTACTGTAACATCAGCAACACTTGCTCCTATAAGTTCTGTACTTTCTGCATCGTTTATATTAAGCATTTCCTGTGTTAAAATATCTGTTGACCCAATCCATATAAGTGATGATATTAAAATAACAATTGTTATCGCAAAACTCACTAATTGTTTTATAAAAGTATTTTTCTTTAAAGTTTCTAATTCTACACCATCCAAATATGTATTTAAAGCTAGAACATAATAAATTGCAGTATAAATAAGTAACAGTAAAAAAATAGCAATAATAAAAAATATTACTTTTTTTATAAAAGGCAATATAAAAACATAATATCCAATATCTTTTCCGAACACAGACTCTTCTACTCCGAATAATGAATTATTAAGGCACAATTTATAGCTTTCCATAAGATATGTTTGACCCACAAGTCCTCCGATAATAGCAATTATGCTACTGATACTAAAATTTGGGAGTCTAGGCATATTGGCTTTTTCTTCGGTAAAAAATTTTTTTAATCCTCTTTTTATTATTTTGGTGTTTATTGAAAATATAGCAAACACTGCAGAAAATATTGCTAAAAACATAATATACTTATATTTTAAGTTCGTAAAGAAAACGCCTATATAGTTTTCACCTATTTCTTTTATCTCTAAGTATTCTCCTCTTAAATCAATAGCTACTCCTAAAAAAATTATCAAAATTATGCAAGAGACTACAATGTTCTTAATTTTATTTTTTTTATTACTGTCCATATTTCACTATCCTTTCAATGAATTTATATAATAGCATCTAAAAATTCATCTGAATTAAATTTTTCTAAATCTTCTATTTTTTCACCTATTCCTATAAATTTAACTGGCACTTTATTTTCGTCTACAATTCCTATAACCACTCCTCCCTTTGCCGTTCCATCTAATTTAGTTAGTACAATTCCAGTTATATCAGTAGTTTCTTTAAAGGCTTTAACTTGTGAAATAGCATTTTGTCCTGTTTCTGCATCTAATACCATTAATACTTCCTTTTTTGTGTCTGGAAACTCTTTTTCTATAACTTTTTTTATTTTTGCAAGTTCGTCCATAAGATATTTTTTATTATGCAATCTTCCTGCTGTATCACAAATTAAAACATCTGCATTTTCTTCTCTTGCTTTTTTTATTGAATCAAATACAACAGAAGCAGGATCTGCACCTTCTTCTTTTTTTACTATAATACTATTTGACCTTTCTGCCCAAATTTCTAATTGTTCAACAGCAGCAGCTCTAAAAGTATCCGCAGCAGCTAGCACAACTTTTTTTCCTTCATTAGTTAACTTATTTGCTAATTTTCCTATTGTTGTTGTTTTTCCTACTCCATTTACTCCTACAACTAATATTACCGCAGGCTTAGAATCTAATATTAATTCAGCATTTTGAGAATCTAAAATTTCCTTTATAATATCCTTAAGAGCTTTTCTTACATTTTCTTCATCTTCAATTTTTTCTTTTTTTATTTTATTTCTTAATTTATCTATTATATTAACAGATGTCTCCATTCCAAAATCAGACATTATCAATATTTCTTCTAATTCTTCTAAAAGTTCTTCATCAACTTTTCTAAAATTACTAAACACATTATTTATTTTTTCGTCTATGGAATTTCTTGTCTTTTCCAACCCTTTTTTAAACTTACTAAAAAAACCCATTTATTATTTTCCTTTCAATAATAATTTACTATATATTTATATCATTAAACAGCTATTTAATCAACTTTTTATTATATATTTATTAATTATAAACTGATAAATAAAATAATAGAAAGTAAACTATATATCCCTATTAGATTTCTAACAAAGTTAAACATTTTACTATTATTATCACACATTTTTCCTATTCCAAAACCAATTATTATTATAGTTGGAACAATATATCTAAAATTCATAGTAAAAGCATAAGGATAATCAAAGCAAAACTTAATATAGAAAATTATTTCTAATATAAAAATTAAATAAATAAAAATATTTTCAACATTTTTATTTACTTTAAAAATTGATATTAAAAATAAAATAACCATAATTAAATTTATAAAAAACAATAAATATATAGCAATTTCAATAAATGCATTATTTGAATAATCAATTTGTTCATCCACTATAAAAGATTTTAAAGTAGTTAAAAGTATATTATAATCTGACTCTCCTTTTTCAAATTTTAAATTTATACTCTTTAAATGTTCAAGGTCAGTTACAAAAAATCTTTCTATTACCGAATGCTCTCCAATATATCCTGCATTTTCTTTTCCTTCTGAAACAGTTTGTATATAAGTTATTGGAATATTATATTTTATTAGATTTTTTATAGGAAACCATAATCCTATTGGAAGTGCTATTAATGAAAAAATAAAATAATATATTATATATTTTATTAAATTATTTTTTTCTCTTATTAATTTTACAAAAAATATTATTGCAATTGGTATTGCTACTATAGCAGAATTTATTTTTGTCATCATCGCAAAAGAAATTGATATGGCAATTTTTAATAGATCTAAAAATTTTGGATTTTTATACCACTGTATAGTATAAAATATTGATATTGTTACTAAAGTTATTGAAAGGATGTCGTTGTTTAAACTTCCGGACAAATATACAATTGCAGGAGACAATCCTATAAATAATACAATATATTCTTTCATTTTTTCTACATTTAAAGTATCTAATATTTTATAAACATATATATCAAACACAATTGTGAAAAATAGAGTTAAATATTGTAAGTTTTCAACAGCTTGATATCCTTGTCTTCCTAAAAAATTTTGAATTTTAATAAATATAGCAGAAATTATATAAAATAATGGCGGATTAGTAAAACACCATTTTTCTGTTGGATTAAAATCTGGTAGTTTTGAATTTTCTAATATATATTGAATATATCCAAAATGTCCTCCATTATTCCAGTCTAAACCTCTTGTATCATGTTGTCTTGTAGCACAATTAGTATTTAAAATATATCCTATATATACAAAAAATAATAGCGCAAAAATAAATATTTTTGTATATTCTTTTTTAAACTTTTTTATTTTATCCAATATTATAAAACATAAGAATAATAAAAATATACCAATAACAGATATAATATTTCCATAATTATTATCTATATTTTCATTTATATTTCCAAATATTAATGAAAATAAAAAACATATAAAAAATGTTAATAATATAAAATGTTTTTTTAAAATATTTATAAATTTTTCTCTCACTTTATGAAATCCTCTTTTTTATATCTATTATATCATAAGTTTATTAATATACAATTTTTTTCACAAAAAACCCCCTATGTGTCCGAAGCATAGGGGGTTCCTTATTTGACTGTGTTTTTTTGTATATCCTTATCATTTGGAGGTAGGGGGTTTTAGTTAAATAGGATTATAAGTCAAATAAGGATAAAGGATAGGTTTTGTGCTATTCACGCTGGCTCCTTTTAAAAACTTCCACTTCCGTGTACAAAATAAAAAGATTTGACTACTCAAAAAAATTCAAGTAGCAACAGCACGCCTCAACAGATTATATAAGTATATATAATCTCAGATTGCTAAAGCAATCTATGCATATATATTAACATAATTTTCAAAATTTGTCAAACATCATTTTTACATAACTTACTATACTGTTATAACTAGTTTTTCATTTTTCAATTCTAATTTTATATTCATACCTTCTTTAATCTCTCCAGTTAAAATTTTATCTGTTATCAAATCTTCAATATTACTTTGTATTGCTCTTTTTAGTGGTCTTGCTCCGTACTCTAAAATTTTTTCTTTTTCCACTATAAATTTTTTGGCTTCTTTGGATATGTCAACTTTTATATTTTTATTTTTTAATCTTTTTTGTAACTTATTAAATATAACATCAAATATTTCTTCAATTTCTATATCAGTTAATTTATGAAATATAATAATTTCGTCTATTCTATTTAAAAATTCTGGTTTAAATTCTTTTTTTATTTGATTGGTTACTTCTCTTTTTATATCGCTATATTCCAAATCATTATTTTTTAAAAATCCTAGTTGTTTTTTTTCAGAAATATATTTTGCGCCAATATTAGAAGTCATTATGACTATAGTATTTTTAAAGTTTATTCCTCTTCCTTGACTATCTGTTAATTTTCCATCTTCTAATATTTGCAATAATATATTCATTATATCTGGATGTGCTTTTTCAATTTCATCAAATAGTATAACAGTATATGGCTTTCTTCTTACTTTTTCAGTAAGTCCCATGTTATTTTCGTCATATCCTACATAACCTGGTGGAGAACCTATTATTTTTGAAACTGAATGACTTTCCATGTATTCAGACATATCTAATCTTATTATTGAATCTTCTGAATCAAACATTACTTTTGCAACAGTTTTTGCAAGTTCTGTTTTACCAACTCCAGTAGGGCCTAAAAATAGAAATGAGCCTATCGGTCTATCCGGATCTTTTAAGCCAACTCTACTTCTTCTTATAGCCTTAGCAACTGCCTCAACAGCTTCATTTTGTCCTATAACTTTTTCATGTATTTGATTTTCTAATAATCTTAATTTTTTATTTTCATTCTCATTTATTTTATTAACTGGTATTCCAGTAGCTCTCGATAATACTTTAGCAATTTCTTCTTTTCCTATACTTGTAACTTTTCTTATTCTATCTTCTTGCCAATTCCTTTTATTTTCTTCTAAAAAATATTTTAATTTCTGGTATTCATCTCTCAAACTTGCTGCTTTTTCAAATTCTTGTATGTTTATGGCCTCTTCTTTTTCATTTTCAAGTTTTATTAGCTGTTCACTTATTTTTTTTATTTCTTCAGGTTCAGTATAAGTTTCTAGTTTTGTTTTGGCACATGCTTCATCAATCAAGTCTATTGCTTTATCTGGCAAATATCTATCAGTTATATATCTAATAGACAAATCAACAGCAGCTTCTATAGCATCATCAGTTATTTTTATATTATGATGTGCCTCATATTTATCTCTTAATCCCATCAAAATTTTTATTGAATCATCTCTACTTGGTTCATTAATAAGAACTTGTTGAAACCTTCTTTCTAACGCACTATCTTTTTCTATATATTTTCTATATTCACTTATAGTTGTTGCACCTATTACTTGTATTTCGCCTCTAGCAAGCAATGGCTTCAAAATGTTTGCGGCATCAATTGCTCCTTCAGCAGCTCCTGCTCCAACAATTGTATGAATTTCATCTATAAATAAAATTATTTCTTTAGATTTTTTTACTTCAT
>JBJFFD010000033.1:0-33262 GCA_051891335.1 Candidatus Scatovivens sp. | reverse complement strand
ATTGATACATTAACCGAAAATTGTGGAACTGTTGAAACATAAAAGTACCCTTTTATTTCTTCTACTTTTCTTCTCATACCTTTTATTCCTTCATTTTCTGTGATAAATTCATTTGGCTTTTTACCATCATTTGTAATTACCATATATGTTTCTTCTAATGTTTCTTTAATTTCAACAAATATTTTTGAACTTCCTGCGTGTTTTATAGCATTTGTTGTTGCCTCTCTTATAATTTCAAAAAACACTTTTGCTTGTTTCTCGTTTTCTGGTAATTTGCCTTTTATAATAATATTAGTTCCATTCTTTTTATGTATTTTTATTAAATTTTGTAAATTTATATTAGAATCTTCTGTATCTTCTATATCTATAAACATCTTTTTTATCATAAACTTTATTTCATCAAAATTTTCTTGTTTTATTTCTTCTCTATTTAAATATTGTTGTAATACAGAAAGATTTTGCCCTAGTAAATCGTGATATTTATTTTTTATTTTAAGTAAGTTTTTCTCTTTTTCTAAATTTTCTATGTTCTCCATACTTGATACTAATTCTTTATTATTAAGTTTTATTTTTTTATTTTGCTCATCTAATTCTTTTTTTAAACTATATTCTTCTGTTATATCAAATGCTATTATTTCATTTTGGTTAATAATAAATAGGTAATATTTTTCTTCAACTTTGACAACATAATTTCTCTCCATTTGTTCTTCGCTTTGTTTTATTATGTTAGATATATAGTTTGTTCTTATATTTAATTTATTCAAAATTGCATACATTGTATTGTTTATTAGAACACTTTTATTACCTTTTAATACTAAAATCCCAAAATCAGATGAATCTATTACTTTTTTTATAGAAAATTGATTTATTTTTTCTTCTTTAATGTATTTAAAATACATATATATGAAAGATATTACTTCATATAATAAACTCGTAATTGTAACTAATAATAAAATATCAAGAGAAATACTTTTTTCAAATATTAGTGTTAATAATATTATTATTGCTACAACATATTCTATATAATAGTCTATTAAGTTTTTATCAATTATATTTGTTTTAACTATAATTTTTATTGTCTGTGCCACTAATATTAAAGATAATATTATTAAAATAGCAATCATATTTAACTCTCTCCTCTTAATATTCTTACTTCTAATTTTGTTTCTTCTTCATTATTTTTCTCATCTATTACAGTTATTCTTTCCAATTTTAGTTCTTCTAACTTTCGTTTAAATCCTTTAATATTTTTATCAAATAGATACTTTAATTTTATGTATGTATTGTTTACTTCTATATTTAGTATAAAATTAACATCTTTTAAGTTGTATATTATTTCAAATATTATTTCATAAATCGCTGTTGTTTCTCTACTATTTATTTCAAAATTATTTGTTTGTAATACGCCACCTACATTTAATGTTTTTACTTCTGTTAAAAGTTCATTTATAATAGTTTCTATTCTTTTGTTGTTATATTTTTCTTTATTATAATTTGAAATTACTAAACTACTCATTCTTTTACAATAATTGATTAGTAGCTTTATCATATACATTTTTTGTATATCTACTTCTGTCATTTCATCTAGCATTTTATTTATTTGTTCTCGTTTTTCATCTATCTTTTCATCTAGTAATTCTATTATCTCTTTTTTTATTTTTACTTCATAAATTTTCTCTTTTATTTTCTTTTGATTTTTTAGTAGTTCTTCTTGTTTTAAAAGTTCTTGATTTGTATTTTCTAGTTTCTTTTTAAGATCATTTATTTTACTTAAATCTTTTTCTTCTACTGCATATCCACCCTGTATTGATTTTACATTTTGAATTTTATTTTCTGCTTTATATTGTGTTTTGAGTTCATTGTTTTTAATGTCTTTTCTTATATCTTCTTCTACTTCTATATAATGATTTGTATTGATTTTTTTAGCTCCATCTTTTGATATTATTTCTATTGGTAAGTTTGAATTTAGAAAAATTTTTCTATATCTAAAATTGTTTGGTATTAACTTCAATCTAAAAAGAACTTCTAACCCTATGCAAAATAATGTTCCAATAACTATTGCCATATTTGTTTTTTCTATAAACCCTATATCTAAAACATATGCTACTGTATATATTAATCCTAGAATAATAGGAATAAATGGAATTATAATTTTCTTTTTATCTTTTTCTGCCATACTAACTTTTACAAGATTTTTTACTGCCATTACTAGTAATAAAAAAATCCATATACAAACTAAATAATATCCCCATTTATGTATATAATCATTATTTTCATTTAATATTTTAAATACTAATTGGTGGCTATCATTTGTTATTACTAACAAAAATAGAATAATTGATATTCCTATTGCTATTATTCTTTTTTTATTATTATCACGTTTCAATAAATAGTCACTGCAATTATAATAGAATGTGGGTATAAATATTAATGGAAGATAAAATAAATACCACATATAATGATTTATACTTCCTGTTGTATAATGTTTAAATACTTTTATTATCATCCAAAATATTAGGCATATTCCTATTGAAAAAGTATATTTTTTGAGTGTTTTGTCAAATACTCTTAATATTAATGTTACAATCCATATTGTAAATATTACTAGGAATATTGCTGATTGTTGAGCGTGATTCATATTTTCCTCCAATTCTATTTTTAATTTTCATCTTATATTATTTATTACAGCTCTATATAGTCTAGATTATAACATAAAAAGAACAAAAGTGGAATGATTAAAATTCTTTAACATTTTAGAGAACTTTTCATGCCGCGTCTTTGTTCGCCCGCGGAAATTTTTAAATTTTAATGTATATTCTCTCTTCTTGATATTATTATTTATTTTCTACCAATTATTCCATAATATCTTCTTACTAATTTAATTCCTTTTTCATTTATATTTTCTTTTACATATTTTTCAAATATCTCTTTTTCTATACCAGCTGTTCCCAAATCTAAAACTTTTAATTTTTTATTTACATGCTTTTTTATTTCTTCTTCATAAATCCAATTTGTAAATATTTCGCTTGTATAGTCAATATCTTCAAACGACCAATTGTCTAATCTACTATAATAATCATGTTCATTTGTTTTCATTTTTTTCTTCCTTTCTTTTAATAATACTGTGATTGTATACAAAAAAACTCCTTTCATGAATATACAACAAAAAACAATCACAAAAAATTTGTGTATATTTTTTGTCATTCATGAGGAGTTTCTTAAGGCTCTTCATTATTCCTTTAAACTTGCGTTTATCTGGTAGCAAAACGCGAATGACTTAATTGATTTACTACAATATTATTATATCATAACAATAATTTTATCTGAATTAAAACTATATTATTTTTTTATCCATAAGTACATCCCTGTAATAACTTCAGGTTTATATTTAAATCCAGCTTTTTGATAAAATCCTTCATTTCCCGCAGTTGGAGTTAATTCGATTTGCATTTTTTCACCTTCTTTTACTCCCTCTTCAATCATATTTTTTAATTTATTTACAATTTTTAGACCTATTCCTCTTCCTTGATATTCCGGTCTAACACAAATATCTGATAAACAGCAAACTATACTAAAATCTCCAACAACTCTCCCTATACCAACAACTTTATCGCCTACTATTGCTTTTACCATATACATAGTATTTTGTAATGCTTTTTCGACTTGTTCTTTTGAATATGTTTTGAATCCAACAGATTCTATTATTTCTAAAAATTCTTCTACACTAATTTTTTCTTCTAAAATAATTCTATCCATTATTTCAACTCCTTGCTTAGTAGCTACTAAAATATTTTATATTATTTTCATTTTAGATACGTTTTTAATACTTTTTCACAGCATATCTAAAATATATCTAATTTTTGACTGATTTAATTTGAAATATTGTTACTATGTTTGCAACTATACCCATAAAATCAAATATAGCTGATGTATATGACTTTATTGCTACATCATATATAAACCACATAAGCATAGTAAAAGCAATTAATAATTTAAATTTTTTTACATCTTTTATATTCATTAACCATATATAAACGACTGTACTAATTAGCGGTAATGCTCCAATATAACCTAAATTATTAAATCTAAAAGTTAAAATTACTGATAAAACCGTTATTATTATTTTTTCTTTTAATCCTAGTTTATCTTTATAGCATAATATATTTCTAATCATACTTAATACATTTATTATGGCACCAGTCATTCCACCTAAAATGATATTACTAACTACGAACATTCCTATTTGTACTGTCTGAAAATATAATATTTTTTTCTTTTGTTTTAACATACCAGAGTATACCATTAATATTGAAGCAACAAGTGCAATTATATTTCCGATTATTATACTTACCATTAACAACTCCTAATTTTATCAACTATTCTACAACATTTTTAATACACTTCAGAATCTTTTCCATATCTATTTTTTATATCTTCTAACCTTTTATCATATCCAACATCATTTCCATATCTATCTATTTGCATATCTGCTTGATTTAAAATATCTAAATATAAAGATTTATATTCTACATTTATTTCGCCATGATAATAAATCTCTCTCCAATATTTGAAATTACTATTTTTTAGGATTTCTCCTCCAATTATATTATGATTAATTCCATTTTTAGTAAATTCATATCCCACATCATGATTGTATCCTATAATAAAACAGTCTTTAATTTCCTCTTCACTTAGCTTTTTACTTTTTGCAATCTCTACCATTTTTCTAGCAACTGATATCGAATGTTTTAATCTATTTTTATCCATTTTTTATTTCCTTATCTATCCAATTTAAGTATTCTTCATCTATACTCGTAATATTATACACAGGAAATTCAAAACATTCATAGCTATGTTTACTCTTAATAACTTCATATATTTCTTTTAGACAATTTTTCTTAGTTTTCATTTGAAGTAAATATTCTTTTGCTTCTTCTCTTTCATTATTCCAATTCCAGCTGCTTTCACTTTCAAGAATGTGACAACTAGCAACTAATTTTTTATCTAACAATTCTTTTGCAATACTTTTTATTTCTTCATAATTATCATTTGCTGTTTCTAACATACAATATTCATTCATCACTATCACCTTCGATTTTAATTATATCACATTTTTACCACTATCACTATGGCAATGATTCAAAGCCTCTAAAAGCATTGAAATTACATCGTTTTCCTTGTTTACTTTTCTTTCTAGATACGTTTTAGATACTTTCTCACAACGTATTTTATAACGTATCTAAAAATCAAGCATTAATTTTCCAAAAGTTCTCAATAAATCGCTATTATAAATTTTATTAAAGTCTTCAAAATCAAATCTATATAACCTTTGATAATATGGATAATCACTTTTACCCTCTTTGTATGAATAAGCTAATACTTCTTTAATTATTAATGAGAACAAAGTGTTTAATTGCTTTGTAAGTTTTATAAATTCTATTGCTTTGACTTCTATACTTTCAAATTTTTCATTTTCAGGAATATATACTTCAAATTCAAAATCAAAATAAGATGTTGTGCCACTTCCGGAAGATTTTCTTTTAACGTCATGCATCTTATGTTCATATTTATTCCTTATTATTCTAATCTTATTTAAAAATTCATAATTTTCTTGCAATATGTTTAAATAATGATTTTCCAAATAATTGATTTCATTTTTATATTCTAATAATCCATTTTTATCTGTTAATTCCAATGCTTTTTTCTTAGTATTAAACACATACGGTACAAGTCTTGGAATTTCCTGAATTATATCAAATATTTCTTTATGACAATATTCATATTTATTAATAACATCTATTCCGCAAAGTTTAATTAGCTTTTGATTTAAAACATATAAAGTTTGTATATATCCTGATAATGCATTACATATTTCTATTTCCATTATAAATCTCCTATCTTAATACCCTCCATCGATTGTTAATATTTCACCATTAATATAACTAGACTCTTCACTTGCTAAGAAATATATTGCATTGGCAATCTCACTTGGATCAGAAAATCTTTCTAAGTATATTTTATTATTCTCTTCTTCTATATATTCTTTAGGTAAATCCTTGTTCATATCAGTATCTGCCCATCCAATTGCAACAGCATTTACTCTTATATCTGGCTTAAATTGAAAAGCTAAATCTCTGGTTAAACTTTGTAATCCAACTTTAGAAATATTATAATCTAAACATTCAGGTGAAATTGTTTTAGTTCCATTTGTTGATGACACATTTACAATTGTTCCTCCTTTTTCCATATGTTTAGAACATTCTCTAGCTACTATAAAGGCTCCAATTATATTCACATCTAAAGTTCTTTTAAATTCATAAATTGTAATATTTTCAAAATTTCTATCATATACTATTCCGGCGTTATTTACTAATGTATCTATCTTACCATATTTGTTTACTACAATATCAATCATTTCTTTAACTTCTTGTTCGTTTGAAACATCAGCTTTGTATGCTGTAGCATTTACATTATAATCTTTTTCGATTAATTGTTTTAATTCATTTGCTTTTTCTTCACTAGAATTATAATTAATTACAACATCATATCCTTGTCTTGCAAATTTTATAGCTGTAGCTCTACCTATTCCTCTTGATGCTCCTGTTATTAATACAACTTTATTCATAAAATCATCTCCTTTGATTATTATATCATTTGTTGTGTTTTTTCCAATATTTATTAAAAAAGATACATCATTACTCAATAACAACGTATCTTTTAAGTCCTTTTTCAATTATAAAAAACGTATCTAAAGGTAATTTTTTTCATGTTTTATAATTCTGTAAATCTGTCAATTCCTTGATATTACTGTCTTCCACAACAGTTCTTATATTTCTTTCCGCGACCCACATGGGCATGGATCATTTCTTCCAACTTTTGGTCCATCATTTACTATTGGTTGAGCTTTTGATGTTGTGCTCTTATTTGGTGCTGTTTCTCCTTCTATACTCATTTCTGAAATGGCTGAACTGTCAAGACCTTCTGAAGTTATTTTTACTCCAGATTCTCTTTCTACTTTTCTTTCTGATTTTACTACATGAAGCATGAACTTTGTTACTTCTAGTTTTATTTGTGCAATCATCTCATCAAACATCTCTCCGCCTTCAATTCTATATTGAACAACAGGATCTTTTTGGCCATATGCTCTTAGTCCAATTCCATTTTTCAAGCTATCCATGCTATCAATATGTTCCATCCATTTTGAATCAACTACTTTTAAAACAATAATTCTTTCTAATTCTTTAACTTCTGGTCCAATACTATTTTCTTTTTCTTCAAATGCTCCTACTGCTTTTTCTGTTAATTCCTCTAAAAGTTTATTTGAGGATATTGTTTTATCTTTCAATGCTTCAATATTATCTAAATTAAAAGTAGATTTTATTTCATTTTCTAGAGCCTCTTTATTAAAATTTGAATTGTTAAATTCTGATTCATAAGCTCCAACAACCATTTCACAAGATGCTTCAATCATGTTTTTTATGTTATCATGCATATCCTCTCCATCTAGAACTTTTCTTCTCTCATCATAGATAATATTTCTTTGAATATTCATTACATCATCATAACTTAAGATATGCTTTCTTATAGAAAAGTTTCTTCCTTCAACCTTACTTTGAGCATTTTCTATCTGATTACTAACCAATTTTACCTCAATTGGCATATCTTCATCTATTTTTCCTAAGTCGAATAATTTAGTCATAATATCCCCACCAAATATTTTTACTAAATTATCATCCATTCCTAAGTAAAATTTAGATTCACCAGGATCTCCTTGACGACCGCTACGACCTCTTAACTGATTGTCAATTCTTCTTGATTCATGGCGTTCTGTTCCTATTATTTTTAGTCCGCCTGCATCTATAACTTTTTGTTTTTCTTCTTTTATTTCGTCTTTATATTTTTCTTCTAAAGCTTGAAATTTTTTTCTAGCTTCTAGAATTTCTTTATCATCTGTCTCGTTAAAGGCAGTAGCCTGTTCTATTAATTCATCTGAGTAATGTAATTTTCTCATTTCTTGTTTTGCTAAATATTCAGTATTTCCTCCAAGCATTATATCAGTACCACGTCCTGCCATATTAGTTGCAATAGTTATTGCACCATATTTTCCTGCTTGTGCAATTATTTCGGCTTCTTTTTCATGATTTTTAGCATTTAATACTTCATGCTTTAGTCCTTCTTTATCTAGCAATTTACTAAGTTTTTCAGATTTTTCAATTGAAACAGTACCAACTAATACCGGTTGACCCTTTTCATGTGAAGCCTTAATATCAGCTACTACAGCTCTAAATTTTGCATTTTCGTTTTTATATATAGAATCAACATGATTAATTCTTATAACAGGTTTATTTGTTGGAATTGAAATAACATCCAAATTGTAAATAGCTTCAAATTCATCCTTTTCTGTCATTGCTGTACCTGTCATACCAGCTAATTTATCATACATTCTAAAATAATTTTGAAATGTAATTGTTGCTAAGGTTTTAGACTCATCTGCAATTTTTACCTTTTCCTTAGCTTCAATTGCTTGATGTAATCCGTCATTATATCTTCTTCCATACATTATTCTTCCAGTAAATTCATCAACAATTAAAACCTCTCCATCTTTAACAATATAATCAATGTCCTTTTTCATTATTCCATGAGCTTTTAATGATTGATTTATGTTATGTACTATATCAGAATTTGAAATATCATTTAAATTATCTAATCCGAATTCTCTTTCAGCCTTTTCAATTCCTTTTTGAGTAAGAGTTGCAGACTTAGCTTTTAAATCTACTATATAGTCGTATTTTTCATTATCTTCTAGTTGAGTATCATCTTTAACGTCTTCTTCTATTATAACTTTAGAAGTTAACTTTCTGACAAAAGAATCAGCTTTTTTATATAAATCAGAAGATTTGTTTGCTCTACCTGAAATTATAAGAGGTGTACGAGCTTCATCTATTAAAATACTATCTATTTCGTCTACAATAGCATAATTCAAATGTCTTTGTACCATATCTTCCTTTCTTATAACCATATTATCCCTTAGATAGTCAAATCCAAATTCATTATTTGTTCCATAAGTTACATCAGAATTATATGCAGCTTGTTTTTGAGAGTGAGACATTCTACTTAATATTAATCCTACAGATAATCCTAAAAATTTATATAATTTACCCATCCATTCGCTATCTCTTTTTGCTAAATATTCATTAACAGTAATAACATGAACACCTTTACCAGTAAGCGCATTTAAATAAACTGGTAAAGTAGCAACTAAAGTTTTTCCTTCTCCAGTTTGCATTTCAGCGATTCTTCCTTGATGTAATATAATACCACCAATAAGTTGAACATCAAAATGTCTCATCCCTAAAACTCTTTTAGAAGCTTCTCTCACTACAGCAAATGCTTCTGGAAGAATATCGTCTAATGTTTTTCCATTAGCTAATTCTCTTTTAAATTCTTCTGTTTTAGCTGTTAATTCTTTATCAGAAAGAGCTTGCATTTGTGGCTCTAAGCTATTAATTTTATCAACAATTGGCATAACTCTCTTAACTTCTTTTTCACTATAATCTCCAAATATTTTTTTTAATAAACCCATTAATATCTGCCTCCTAAAATTAACTTTCATATTCTTTATTATATATCATTTTTTAATTTATTTTGCAATAGAAAAATAGTCTTATTGTAATTAAATATATTCATACTGATTTAAAAGAAACTTTGACCCTATCTCGATATAAACTAATTTGAATTACAAAAACCAAAAGTAGACTTAAAAAACAAAGTCTACTTTTTGGTTTTTATATAACTATACTGAATGCAGATACCTATATTTACTTTTTTAAATTTATATTATATTCATACACAAAAATATCTTTATACTTTGGCAAGATTAAATTATTACTTTCTCTAAAATAATTGTTCGTTCTAAATTTATACTTTTTTACAAGTTCAAAATTAAATTTTGAGCAATCTAATAAAACTTCAGTAGATAAATCCATTCCTTCTGGTAATGTGTTATTATTATTATCATACAAAATAGTATTTGTATAGAAAAGCAATGGTAAATTTTCTTCAAAATTAATTTTTATTAAATTTAAGGCTCCTTCTCCTCTATCTTCGAAATTTTTCAACTCATTTTCAATATTTAAATTAAATATATCAAAGCAAGATTCTTTAATGTTTTCAGAAATTTGTACTAATTTATATATAGGAAAATCAAAATTAGCTTTTATTTTTTTTATAGAACTTTCTAAATTATTTAATATATATTGTAATCTCTCAGTAAAATCAAAAACATCTATTTTTTTATTTATATTTAATAATTTAAAGACATTTTTTTCATTTTCTCTATGACTTTTATTTCCAATATATTTTATCTTTCTACTATCTTCTTCGATGTTACCAAAAACATCAAAAGAATCTAAATCAATAAATAATCTGCTTTTATTAAAATCATTTTGTAAATTCATCAAATTAGTTTCTAGAATATCTTTATCCATTTTGTTATCTCTAAGCATATTTAATAAAAACAATATATTAGATTTTGCAACAAAAATACTATCTTGTTCATCTTTTGAAAGTTTTGTCCTTTGAATTTTGTCCATATCAATTCCCATTTGTTCAAAATCAGAATTATAATCAAAACTCTTTCTTATCTGAGAACTAGGTGTATTATTTGTATTGTCAATTCCTACGTCCAATGCTAATTGTTCATCTTTATTAGCAAATTTCCAAAAATCAAATATACTTTTTTTATGCTTATCTATTTCTGAAATATATAAAGTTGCATTTTTAACCTTTGCTTCATAATTTGCAAGTTTGTTTTCCATTGCTTTCAAATCTAATTCTAAGTCTTTACAGTACTTTTCGCCTTTTTCATATATTGAGTATATTGTTATTAAATCTTCTAAGCTATAGTAATCTTTTTCGCTAGTGTATAATTGCATTGGTTTTAAAACATCGCTGTTTTTTTCTTCAATATTATTTTCTTCAGTATTTTCTTCAAGTTTAGCAGAATTTTTCTTTGATTTTGTTGATTTAAAATAATATTTCACTTTTCCAAAAAAAGTTTTTCTATATTCTAAATATGTTGAAATTTCTTTCTGTTTTTCAAGATACTCTTTTTCTTTTTTCTTTACTTTATTATTTAAATCTTTAAGTTTTTTTTCTTCTTCATTACAAGATTTAGTTTGAGCCTTAATTTCCTCTTCTGCAATCATATATTGAGTTTTTATAAAGTCTGGTAAAACACTGTAGTCTAATTTTATTTGTCCGTAGTATAATTCTAAATTATTTTTACTATCAATTTTAGTTGTAAATTTAAAAGCATCTTTTATTTCCGTTTGTAAAATAAAGCAAGCCTTCAAAAGTTTATAAAATTTTATAGCCTCTTCACTATTTTCTAGTTTTATTTTATAAGTACTTTTTACATTGTCAAATACATAAGTATCTCCAATAATTTGTAAAGATAAGTTATTCTTGTTATCATAAACTTCAAAAATTAATGGCCAATTCTTTGTAAATAACCATAAATAATTTTCTACATCAATTATTTCGTTCCTATTTAATAATTCTTCAGAATAATTTAAATAATTTATAGGTACAAAAATCTTATGAGATTTTTTTGAATTTGAATTATAAAGCTCAATCTTTTTTTTAATTAAATAAAAGCATTCAGAATATGTTTGTTCTTCTGTTGAAACTAACATAAAATATTTATCTGTAGCTTCTGAATAATAAATCTGCCATAAATGATCTTTATTATATTTTACTCTAAATGGTTCTTTATCTTCCATTTCCTTTTGTAAGTTACTTATATTTTCTATATCTGGAATAGATATTGTAGATAACATTCTTAAAAAAGTTGAGTATTTTTCTATATTTTCTTCTTCATTTTTAGAATAAGGTTCTAAATAAGTAATTAAAGGAGATGCATTTGAATACTTGGATTTTATACTATCACTACGCAGTGTCGGAGTTAAAAGTATTTCGATTTTGTCTATTGGCACATATTTAAATACTTTATGGTCCTTATCATTATTTAGTCTAGAAATATTAAAATTAATTGGTTCATAATAATTAAAACATTCTGGAATATTATTTAAATCTAAACCTAAATAATTTAATTTATCTAATAAGTCATCTTTAATAATTTTTTCCACTTTAAAAAGATTCCTCCTTTGTATAATACAAAACAAAGTATATCATAACTATTTTTTTTATTCAATGATTAATTTACTTATATTTTTTATAAAAAATATATCTAATTTACTCATTGCCCTAGTTATAGCAATATATAACAATTTTATATCTAAAGGATTATTAGTGTAATTTTCTTCACTAACATTTACAAGCATTACATAATCAAATTCTAATCCTTTTGCAAGATATGATGGTATTATATTAATTCCTGCTTTATATTCTGAATCTTGACTTTCGATTAAATTAGGTTCAAAAATATAAGTTCCTAAAATTTTCCTTATATTTCTACATTCTTTCATATCTTTTCCAATAATCGCCACAGATTTATATTTATCAGTTTTTTGTATTTCTCTAAGTTTTCTTGCAATTTCTCTTCCAATCTCATCGTAATTTTGCATATCAAAAATATTTATAGAGCCAGACGATTTAATTATTGGTTGCGCATTAATAATAAAACTTTTGCTTCTTTTTGGTAATTTATTTATTACTCTATTAGCTATTTTTATTATTTCGCTAGTACTTCTATATGTTTTATTTAATGTTACAATATTAGCTCCATTTTCTGGAAATTGAGTTTTTACAAAATCATTCCAATTTTCAACACCTCTATAAAAGTATACTCCTTGTGCTATGTCACCAAGAATTGTCATAGATTCACTATTTAGAATATCTTTTAATACACTAAATTGAAATTCTCCATAATCTTGAGCATCATCAATTATTATGTGTTTTAATTTGGTTGAAAATTTAGTTCCAAAAATTTTACTATGTATATATATAAGTGGAGCTAAGTCTTCAAAAGCATAATCACTTCTTACTAAATCTTGTTTAGTATCATCAATTAAGTATCTAGATAACTCTTTATCTTCTATATAATCATACGCAAAGTTTGCTATGAAATCTTTATAATAAGCTCTTGCGCTTTTAAAACTCATGTTACCTAAATATAAATCTACAATTTTTATATCTTCTTTATATAACATTTTCAATAATTTTTCTGTTCTATCAAAAATTTCATTTTTTTTGCTTTTAATTACTTTTAACGGTAAATCTTTTTTCATTAATTTTTGAATATCTACAGATCTTTTAGCAACACTTTCTTTTATAATTATATATGAATTATTTCTTATTTTAGAAAAGACATGTTTTTTTATTTCGTTTACTCTCTGTTCAAAAGGCAAATTATTATAAGTATTAAAAAATAAATCTCTTATCGTCTCTTTTTTAATTATTCTAACATTGGATAAAATAAAATCTCTTTTTGGCAAAAGCTTATCAGCTAATTGTTCTAAATATTTATCAATAATATCTCTAAATTTCAAAGATGATTTAAATTTAGCTTCTTTTAGCATTAATTCTACTTCTCCATTATCTAAATCGCTAAAGCTTCTATTTATTATTGATATTAATTTTTCTTTTTGTCCAACGATTCTTATTTTTCTCCCCAAAATTTCTCTGGTAAAATCTTCAAAAGTATATTGTTTAACATTATCCACTCCTAAGTCTGGCAATACATTTGAAATATAATTTAGAAAAAACTTATTTGGTGCTATTACCATAAAACTTTCTGGGTTAAAATTTTTTTCGTACTTATATATTAAATATGCTATTCTATGAAGTGCTATACTACTTTTTCCACTTCCAGCCACTCCTTGTATTATTAAAGGCTTGTCAATCGGAGCTCTTATTATTTTGTTTTGTTCTTCTTGTATTGTTGCTACAATATTTTTTAATCTATCATCTGCATTTGTAGCTAGTGCATCTTGTAATAGTTCATCTATGGCAGTTTCATCTATATCAAATATTTTATATAGTATTTTATTATCAATAAAAAATTGTCTTTTTAAAAGTATTTCTCCGGCTAATTTCTTTTTCAATAGTATTGTATGTTGCTTTACCAATTTTTCCTTCATAATAAAGATTAGAAATCGGTGCTCTCCAATCAATTATTAATGGTTCTTTTGTTTGACTATCAATAATTGAAATTTTTCCTATATAAATACTTTCTGTTTTTTCATGATTATCTTCTTTAAAATCTAGTCTAGCAAAGTATGGTTTAGATTTTATATTTCTAATATCTACAATCTTTTTATGACATATATATTCTAAATTAGCTCTAATATCTTCGTCTTTTTGGTGATTAAATGAGTTTTTATAAAGTGAATCTTCTATATTATTTTCTTCTTTTGCTAATTTAGTAATTATTTCTTTGAGTTTTTTTCGTTCTAGCATTAGCTCTCTTTCCTCTGCCATAAATAAAAACCTCCTTAAAATAGTATTAAAGACGGATTATAGAATCCGCCTGTTGTACTTAAACATACCTTTTAAATTATAGCATTAAAACGACAAATGTCAACAATAATTTTCTTTAAATGTCAAAAAATGGCTAATGTTCAAACCAAATTTTAAATTGTAGAAAACTTCATTTTAAAAATCCCATATTTAAGAGTTGTTTCTTAAATACGGGATAAATTATTCCTTATAAATTTACATAGTCTTTTTATTATTAAATAAATATATATTAAAAAATTTAACTTTTGTAATTTTTAATCTCTTCTGTGATCTTATTTATAAACTCATTAAGTTTCATTGCTCCAATATCTCCTTGCTTTCTAGAACGAACACCTACAGAATTTGAATCCACTTCTTTATCTCCAATAATTAGCATGTATGGAACTTTTTGAAGTTGTGCTTCACGAATTTTGTATCCAATTTTTTCTTCTCTATCATCCATTTCTACTCTAATTTGTTCTTTTTGAAGAGATCGTTTTATTAAATTTGCATATTCTAATTGTTTATCTGATATTGGTAATACTTTTACTTGAACTGGTGCAAGCCATACTGGAAGTATTCCTTTTGTTTCTTCTAATAAGAAAGAAATAAATCTATCTGAACTTCCTAAAATAGCTCTATGAATAACTACAGGTCTATGTTTTTGTCCATCTTTACCAATGTATTCTAAATCAAATCTTTCAGGTAATGCAAAATCTAATTGACATGTTGGAATTGTAACATCGTGATCCAAAGCTGTTTTTATTTGTATATCAATCTTTGGTCCATAAAATGCTGCTTCTCCTTCAGCTTCATAAAAGTCAATATTTAATTCTGTTAAAATGTCTCTTAATTGATTTTCTGCTGTTTCCCACATAGCGTCATTATCTATATATTTTTCTTTATTATTTTTATCTCTTAATGATAATCTATAACTAAATGAAGATGCTGAAAAACCAAAGTCTTTTTGATATACTTCTTTAATTAGATTTAAAACTTTACCAACCTCTTCTTTTATTTGATCTGGTCTAACAAATAAGTGTGCATCATTCTGACACATTTGACGTACTCTTTCTAATCCGCAAACAGCTCCTGAATCTTCATATCTAAAGTCATGAGCTAATTCTCCAATTTTTATAGGTAAATCTCTGTATGAATGCATTTTATTTTTATATATAAGCATATGATGAGGGCAATTCATTGGTCTTAAAACCAATTCTTCTTCTCCCATTTTCATCATAGGAAACATGTCTTCTTTATAATGATCCCAATGACCTGATGTTTTGTATAAAGCTACATTTGCTAAACTAGGAGTATATACATGGCTATATCCTAAAGCAATTTCTTTATCTTGAATATATCTTTCTAGTACTCTTCTTATAGCTGCTCCATTAGGTAAATATATTGGCAATCCTGATCCTACTAATTTATGAGTCATAAATAAATCTAATTCTTTTCCAATTTTTCTATGATCTCTTTGCTTTGCTTCTTCTAATTTTTTCAAATATTCTTCAAGTTCTGATTGCTTTGGAAAAGATATTCCATAAATTCTTTGTAGCATTTTATTATGTTCATTTCCTCTCCAATAAGCGCCAGAAGTTGAAAGCAATTTTATTGCCTTAACACAACCTGTACTTGCTAAATGTGGACCTCTACAAAGATCTGTAAAATCACCTTGTTTATAAAAGGAAATAATTTCTCCTTCTGGTAATTCAGAAATAAGCTCCACTTTATATGGTTCATTTTTCATAAATTCTAGTGCTTCATCTCTTGGTAATTCAAATCTTTCAATAGGTAAATCTTCTTTAATGATTTTTTTCATTTCTTCTTCAATTTTACCTAAATCATCTTCAGTAAAAGGTTTTTCAACATCAAAATCATAATAAAAACCTTTATCAATTGATGGCCCTATTGTAACTTTAGCACTTGGAAATAATCTTTTTACTGCTTGTGCCATTATGTGAGAAGTTGTATGCCAATACATACTTTCTTCTACTTCTGCAGTTTTTCCTCCATGTAATTTAATTTTAAACATATAAATTCCTCCTTTGGCCTTTTTTAGGCTTTTAAAAAAATTTATTTAAAGCTATTGTAATATATAGAGGCTACTGTTGCATATTAAAGATTTTTTTATTAGTACTAAATGTCTAAATTTTACCTGTATTTTTACTTATTTATACAACAAAAAGCCCCTATAAGCAAAATAGCTTATAGGGGTAAGTTTATTTCTTACGGTTCCACCCTAATGTTTAACTCTTAAAAGTTTATAACGTAACTTTACACCGCTATTCTTTCGAATAGAAACTCTAGAGGTAGTTTTTCAAATATGTTTGCTTAAGTTAGCTCTCAGCCCATGACTAACTCTCTCTTATATAAGTAACCTTTATTTTACTTTTTCTCTATCAAACGTTTTTAATAATATTATTATATAATTTAAATTCTAAAATGTCAATATTAACTGCAATAAAAGCATAATAGGCTTTTCAAACCTGTTTCTAAATCAATTTTTCCATTTTTAGATAAATAATCCAAATCAGCAAATTTTTCTAGTATTTCTCTTAAAGTTTTAAGATTAAAATACTTTACTTGATTTCTATATTTGTTAACTAAAAATACTTGATTTTGTTTTAAATTCAATGCTAATATTGGATCTTTATTGAATTTTACTGACATAGAATATAAGTATAATTTTTTAAAATGATTATATAAAGTAACTAATATTTTTTGAATAGGTTCTTTTTGATAAATTAAGTTATTCAGTATTTCTAATGATTTATCAGTTTTCTTTAAAGCTAAATTATCTGTTAATTCAAATATTATGCTTTCGATTTGCTTAGTTGCAAGCAAGTCTATATCTTCAATACTTATTGAATTACCTGATTGCTTGTATTCTATTAATTTTCTTATTTCATTAATTAGATTTTGTAAATTTGTACCTGATATTTCTATTAAATGATTTATTGCTAAATCATTTATCGAAACATTATACCCATTACAAATTTTTTTTATTCTTGGTATTATTTCTACTGGCTTCAATTCAGTAAAATTGCAAGTTATTCCTACCTTATCTATTTGAGCAAATATTTCATTTTTATCTACATCTTTTTCTTTAAAAATAATTATTACAGAATCATTAATAATATTCATATTTTCTTTAAAATAATTTAAAATCTTTTCTTGTATTGGTGTTAGAGTTTTCTTTCTTCCATCTTTTTTTAATAATTTAGAATCATTAATTATTATAAGTTTTTTTTCAAATCCAAATGCAGGTGTTTCTATATCTGATATTAAATTACTTATGGAAGTTTCATCTAATACTACATAGTTAATTCCTAAAATTAGCTCATCAAAAGTCTTTTTAATTTTTTTTATTATATTAGACATTAAATACTCTTCTTCGCCCCAAAACAAATAAACTGATTTTAATTGTTTTGAATTTACATGTTTTTCTAATTCTATATAATTCATTAAAAGTTCCTCTCAATACTTATTTAATTGTAATTTTATCATAATTATATTAATTTGTGTAGATAAATTTTAAATTCATGATATAATATTTAAGAGGTTATAAAAATGGAATTATACTACAAAGTAATAGATTATAAATATAATAATGTAAAAGATATTTTAAAAAATTATTTTCATATGTCAGATAGATTGATTTCTAAATTAAAAAGAGAAAACAAAATTTATCTAAATAATCAAAGCATTTATGTGACTAATAAAGTTTCTTTTAATGATATTTTGAAAGTTGATTTAAATTTTGAAGAAGAATCAGATAATATTGTTCCAATAAAAATGAATTTAAATATTTTATATGAAGATGATTGGCTATTAATAGTAGATAAACCTCCATTTACTCCTGTTCATCCATCATGTAATTATTATAATACTAGCTTAGCAAATGGAGTAAAGTATTATTATTTATCAAAAAAATTAAATTTAAAAATCAGACCAGTTAATAGACTAGATAAAGATACTTCTGGTATTGTTATATTCGCTAAAAATCAATATATCCAAGAATCTTTAATTCAGCAAATGAAAGCAAATAAATTTATAAAAGAATATACTGCAATTTTAAATGGAATTCTTAAAAAAAATGAATTTACTATAAATGCACCTATTTCAAGAAAAGAAGATAGTATTATTGAAAGAGAGGTTAATTTAAATGGGGATACTGCTATAACTCATTTTAAAGTTATAAAGAAATTAGGCAATTATACTGTTGTGAAATGTTTGTTAGAAACTGGTAGAACTCATCAAATACGTGTTCATTGTAATTACATAGGTTATCCAATTTTAGGAGATAGCTTATATGGTGAAAAATCAAATTTAATAAACAGACAAGCCCTTCATAGTAATAAAGTGGAATTTATACATCCTATTACTAACAAAAAAGTAATTATAAAATCAGAAATTCCTTTAGATATGAAAAGAATTATTGTGTAAGTTAAGTTACTTTAATAAACTAAAAACAAAAAATTCAGGAGACTTAAAAAAATCTCCTGTTTTTTGCTGTTTAGTATTTAAAGTGTTCAGACATCCATTATAATCCATCCAACACTAAAATCACTTTTTGCAAATATATGATTAATAGTTTCAAAATGATATAATGGATTTTTATTTCCATAAGTATAGAAGTTTCCTGCTGCAAGTAATAGTTCATCTGACTCATCATCTAAAATAATTTTAGTAGTATTAGCAAGGTCATACCAATAAACTACTTTCCTACAACCTGTTGGTTCAAAATTACGTTTAGCACACCAAGAATTAAAATAATGTCCAAGCTTTGAACTATCATCGCATACTGCTTTCCAAGCTTCTGATATTTCATATCCTTTTTCACTTATAAGCATTTTTATAAGTACGCCAAGAAATGCAACATACTGTTTTCTTGTACCTAAACGTGATTTTTTTTCAGCTTTTATTTTTTTAGAAAGTTTTTTCCATGAATCAGGTGAAAACTTCACTGCTGCAATAGCGTCTGGTATAAATAAAATTTCTTCTTCGCCCTCTCCAAATGAAGGATCATAAATAGGTTTTCTAAAATCTTCAATTCCAGATTTTATTATTTCTTCAAGTTCTGCTTTAAACTTTTTTTGATTTAAAGTTTTAGGTTGGTGAAGTAAAAAAGCATCCAAAAAAGAAAGTTTGCTTGCCTCAACAATAGGAAATACTTCATCAAGTAATTCTTGAACATTTTCTTTTTCTTGCTCATTTTCATTTACCGTAAATACTTCAAGTTCTTTTCCGTCATTTTTAACATTTACCCGCTTTATCTTTTTTCCGTCTGGCACATTAAACACTATTTTTTCCTCTGAGGTCTTACTCATAAATGTCATCTCCTTAAAATTATTTTGGTACAGCTATATATTTAATTTTCTAGATTGTATCACCATTTATATCAAGTTGCAAGATTAATATGTTATAATTAAAATTTTTTATAAAGAACAAAAGGGGCATGTTTAAAATTCTTTAACTTTTTAACAAACTTACATGCCCCGTCTTTGTTCGCCCGCGAAAAATTTCATAGCAATTTTTCTGTGGAATGTATTTATATTATGGGAAGTTTGGAAAACTTTCCTATAATATAATAAACAGATATGAATTTATTATTCTTATCTGTTTTTATAATTCATAAATATTATAAATCCAAAATTATATTCCAATTTGATTGTTTTAATATTTTTACTTAATTATGCAGTTTCTTTACTGCCTTTAATTTTTTTATTCTGAGTTTTTGGAGCTTTCTTTTTATCTTCATCTAATATTAATTTTGGTTTTTCCTTGTTTAAAACAGTTTCTTTAGTTATTGTACATTTAACAATTTTAGGATTTGAAGGAATTTCGTACATTATATCTCTCATTATTTCTTCAATAATTGAGCGTAATCCTCTTGCTCCTGTATTTCTTTCTATTGCTTTATCAACTATTGTATCTAAGGCCTCTGGTTCAAATTCTAATTCTACTCCATCTAATTCTATTAATTTTTTATATTGCTTAATTAAAGCATTTTTTGGTTTACTTACAATATCTATTAAAGCTTCTCTAGATAATCCATCTAAAGTTGCAATAATTGGTAATCTTCCAACAAATTCTGGAATAAGTCCAAATTTTAATAAATCCTGAGGTAACAATTTTTTAAATACTTCTGATCTATTAATGTCTTTTTTGCTTTCAATTTTTGCTCCAAATCCTATAGATTTTGTTCCTATTCTATCTTTTATAATATTTTCTAATCCTTCAAAAGCTCCTCCACATATGAATAATATATTTGATGTATTTATTTGTATAAATTCTTGATGAGGATGTTTTCTTCCTCCTTGAGGTGGTACAGAAGCAATTGTTCCTTCTACAATTTTTAATAATGCTTGCTGAACTCCTTCACCACTAACATCTCTTGTAATTGAAGGATTTTCTGATTTTCTTGAAATCTTATCTATCTCATCAATATATATTATTCCTCTTTCTGCTCTTTGAACATCAAAATTTGCTGATTGTAATAATTTTAGCAAAATATTTTCAACATCTTCACCAACATATCCTGCTTCAGTTAAAGTAGTAGCATCCGCTATTGCAAAAGGTACATTTAAAAGTTTAGCAAGAGTTTGAGCTAAAAGAGTTTTTCCGACATCCAGTTGGACCTAATAATAAAATATTACTTTTTTGAATCTCAACATCTTCAATAGCTTTTAAGTTATTAATTCTTTTATAATGGTTATATACAGCAACAGAAAGAGTTTTCTTAGCTTCCTCTTGCCCTATAACATATTCATCTAGATTTTTTTTAATTTCTTCAGGTGTAAGTATTTCTTCATCTTGTAATTCCTCTTCACTATCGTAGACTTCTTCTTCCAAAATATTCTGGCATACACTTATACATTCATCACAAATATATACTCCTGGACCAGCTATAATTTTTTTTACTGCTTCTTGTGGTTTTCCACAAAAAGAACATTTTATTCCTTTGTCATAATTCTTTGGCATTTATTCACCTCTTTATTTCTTTTTATCTAGTATTCCATCTATTAAACCATATTTTAGAGCTTCTTCTGCTGTCATATAATTATCTCTTTCAGTATCTCTTTCTATAGTTTCTAAAGATTGACCTGTTTTTTCACTTAATAATCTATTAAGTTTTTCTCTTGTTTTTACCATATGGTCTGCATGGATTTTAATTTCGGTCGTTTGTCCTGAAAGACCTCCACCACCAATTAATGGTTGATGTATTAAAATTTCAGAATTTGGTGTAGCTAATCTTTTTCCTTTTGTTCCACAAGCTAATAATACAGCTCCCATACTAGCGGCCATTCCTATACAGACTGTGGATACAGGGCATTTTATATAATTAATAGTATCTACAATAGCCATTCCGTCTGTAATAGACCCACCTGGACTATTTATATACAAATATATTTCTTTGTCTGGATCTTCTGACTCTAAAAATAATAATTGGGCTACAACTAAGCTTGCAGAAGTATGATTAACATCCTCAGCTAAGAATATTATTCTATCTTTCAATAATCTTGAGAAAATATCGTAAGATCTTTCTCCTTTACTTGTTTGTTCTATAACATATGGTACTAAACTATTTTCTAACATTTTTATTTCCTCCTTAAGTATATTTCAGCATGAAATTAATATATACTAATTTCATTTTTTTTTCAATACCTTTTTAGTATATTTCACTAACAAAAAAAGACATAAAAATTAAATATTATCATTCTGGTCAAAGCGATACTATCTAACACAATATTTTTATTTTATAATATTGTAAAATAATTAATAAAAATTGTATTGCTATTATCTTGACTGGACTATAGTTTGTTCAAAAATCTACTTCTAAATGATTGTTTTAATAATAGCCAAATTTGCAAAAAAAGCACCATTACTGGTGCTTTTTCTTATTTATCTTCTTTTTTACTTGTAGATTTCTTTGTTGTAGATGTTTTTTTCTTAGCTGGTTTTTCTTCATGATTATGCCCACATTCGCATTCCTCTTCTTTTTCTACTTTTTTAACCTTTGCTGAATCTACTACTAATTTTATAGTTTTTTCTGCAATTATATTTTCTTTCAAATGTTCTTTTAAATGTTCATTTTTATTTAATTCTTCTTCATCTCTTCCGTAAGTTTTTGCTAATTCTGTTATTTTTTCTTTTATTTCATCATCAGACACTTCTACTTTAGCATCTTTTCCAATAGCTTCTAAAACTAATCTTGTTTTTATAGATTTTTCTGCTGTATCTTTACTTTCATTTCTAAAATCAGTCATAGTTTTTCCAATCATTTTTAAGTATTGTTCAAACTTCATTCCTTGATATTGTAATCTGTTGTCCATATCTTCAACCATATGATCTAATTCAACTTCAATCATTCCCTCTGGAATTTCAACTTCAGAAGCTTCGCAAACTGTTTCAATAGCTTTTTCTTCTAATTCTGCTTTTGATTTATTTTCATTTTGCTCTTCTTTCTTTGCTTTTAAATCTGCTTTTAATTCATCTAAAGTTTCAAATTCGCTAACATCTTTAGCAAACTCATCATCTAATTTAGGTAATTCTTTTACTTTTATTTCATGAACAGTTACTTTAAATGTAGCGTCTTTACCAGCTAGTTCTTTTGAGAAATATTCTTCTGGGAATTTTACATTTATATCTTTAGTTTCATCAATATTCATACCTATAACTTGATCTTCAAAACCTGGAATAAAAGTATTGCTTCCAATTTCTAGTTCATGGTTTTCTGCTTTTCCACCTTCAAAAGCAACTCCATCAACAAATCCTTCAAAATCTATAACAGCTATATCTTTTGATTCAACTGGTCTATCTGTTACATTTATAAGTCTTGAATTAGTTTCTTGCATATGTAATAATTCATGTTCTATTACTTCATCTGTTACTTTATATATGTTTTTTTCTAATGATATTCCATTATATTTTCCTAATTTTACTTCAGGTTTAACAGAAACAACAGCAGTAAAAATTAAATCTTTTCCTTTTCCTATTTGTACTACATCTATATTAGGTTTAGATACTGCATCTATTTTATTTTCTTCTAAAGCTTTTTCATAAGCTTCAGGAACTACTTCATTAAAAGCGTCTTCATAAAAAATTTCTGTTCCATAAACTTTTTCTACCATGTTCATAGGAGCTTTACCTTTTCTAAAGCCTGGTATATTAAAATATTTTGCACTTTTCTTGAAAACATTATTAATTGCTGCATCAAATTTTTCAGCTTCTATAGTTATTTCTAATTTAATATCTTTACTATTTTCTATTTTTTCCACTTTTGATTTCATTTATAAATCATCCTCCACAAAATTTATACTTTACCATTTTAAATAAATAGCTTGTTTATTATATTACAATATTTTTTAAAAATCAAGCTTTTTTACATAAAAACTCTCACACTGTAAATAAGTGTGAGAATATATTTATTAGATTATATAATTTAATTTCAAAAATTAATCTTAATCTCCTAAACAAATGCCAATTTGTCTTGCTGTTGTAATTAGTACATCATCCATTGGTATTTTTCTTATATTACTTTCTTTAGTATTTCCTGAAGCAGCTCCAATAACTTTATTATTTCCAACAACCTCTTCTAAAGAAACATATCCCATTTTTCCATTTCTATATGTTACTAAAACATTAAAAATTCCTTCCATAGCAAGTTCCATAGCTTTAACTCCATATTTAGTTGACAAAACTCTATCATAAGCTGTAGGAGTTCCTCCTCTTTGCACATATCCTAAAACAGTGTTCCTTGTAACCATTCCTGTTAGATGTTCTAAGTCTCCAGCTAGTTTTTCTCCAATTCCACCTAACCTTATATTATCTAATCCACTTCCGTCATTTAATTGTTTTTTTACTATAATCTCTCCATCAATTGGTTTCGCTCCTTCAGATACAACTATTATACTAAATTCTTTTCCTTTTGCTCTTCTATTATTTATTTTTTCAACTACTTTATTGATATCGTATGGAATCTCTGGTATTAGAGCAGCGTCAGCTCCTCCGGCAATCGCTGATTCTAATGCTATCCATCCAGCATATCTTCCCATTACCTCTAATATAAGTATTCTATGATGTGATTCTGCTGTTGTATGCAATCTATCTAAAGCTTCTGTAGCAACAGATACTGCAGTATTATATCCAAAAGTAATATCAGTATTTGCCACATCGTTGTCTATAGTTTTAGGAACTCCTATAAAATTAACTCCTTTTAAAGAAAAGTCTCTGCTTGATTTCTGAGTACCATCTCCGCCTAAGGCAAATACACAATCAAATCCATCTTTTTTAATATTATCTACACAAATGTCAGATAAATCCTTATACTCTACTTCTCCATTTTCATTTACTATTTTATAGTTAAATACATTAGTACTATTTGAAGTTCCAATTATTGTACCACCTTTTTGTAACAAACCAGAAGCCCTTCCATTAGATTCTAGTTTTACAAAATTATTTTCTAGCAATCCTTTATATCCTTCAATGAATCCATAACATTCTATTCCATTATGTTCAGCCGTCTTAACTATTGCTCTTATAACCGCATTTAATCCAGGAGCATCTCCACCGTTTGTTAATATTGCAACTTTCTTCATAATATACCTCCGTCTATTATTATAATCATTTTTATTATTTTCATTATATATTAAAAAAAATATTTTACAAGTATTAAATTAATATTTATTAGTTATATTTATTTTAGATATTTCTATTCCAACTTCTCGTGACACAACATTTTGAATTTGTGCAACATTTTCTAAAGTTAAATTTTCAGTTCTAACAATTACACTTGTAGAGTTTTCATTTATTAATATTAAAACATCTTCAAAGCCTTTATTTTTAATTAAATTTTCTGCTATCATTATAGAATTCTTTTGATTTGTAATTTTAGAAATCTCATTTATTGCAATTGATTTTTGCTCAGGAGATATATTGGTATTATCAGCAATTTTTTTGTATGATTCTAACATTTGAGAATACATTTTATCTCTTTCTAATCTAGAGTTCGTATAATATTCTGATACTTCATCTTTTACTTCTTCTTTATAATTTGATGTATTAGCAACATTCTCAGCAATATTTTTTTCTTCAATTTCATCATTTTCATCTGTGCTACTACTACTAACTAGCTCCACATCTCCTATATTGTTTCTATCTTCTACCGAAAGTTTTTCTTCATTTTTTTCGTTTTGCATACTAAAATTTATGTATCCAATTCCAATCAATATTATAGCAAATGTAGTAAGTGCAAATTGTTTAAATTTTTCTCTAATATTTTTTTTCATAAAAAAGTAATTATTCTCCTCTCGAAATATTATTTTTTCATTTCAAACACCTGTATCTTATGACTAGCAAGTCCTGTTGCTGCTTCAACAGCAGAAATGATACTAGTTTTCACTTCAGCAGAGCTCGCACCCTCTGCAATTATTATAGAGCCTTCAATTTTAGGGTAAGTTGTCTTTTGTATTATAGGATTTGATGAACTATCTGTTAATATTTCTTTTGATGTACTTTGTGTTTGTGTAACTTTTGTAGTATCTGAATTAACATTTTCTTCTGTAGTACTAGAACTTGAATTTTCATTATACAATGGATTAATACTGCTACTTTCTGAATATGTTATTAAAACATTTACTTTTCCAACTCCTTGTATTTGAGAAAGAATTGTCTCCAACTTTTCTTCTAAATTGTCTACATCATTATTTTCGTTATCTGTTGTAACTAATTGAGTCGTATTAGTAAGATTTTCTTTTTTATTCTTATCATCCTCATTTAATATTTTATTGATTATTATTAAAGTTATAACTAATATAACTAGAAAACTAACAAGCTTTTCTATTTTATTATTCTTGAACTTTTCCTTTATTTTTTCAATCATACATATAACTCCTATCTTATGATTATATTTTCTATTTTATATTCATATTTAATTTTATCTACTAATTTTTTATTATCTTCTTCTGAAATATAATATGTTTCTATCTCAATGTTGCTTATATTTTCTGAACTATTATCTAGATTTAATTTTACTTTTCTTATATTAAATCCTTGTTTTATCAGCTCTTGTTTTATTTCATTTTCATAAGCATTCATATACACATTAATCACTTCTTCTTCATTTGAGATTGAAGTTTGAATTGTTGGTTCATAAATATTTTCTAAATTTTCAAAATCATATTTAGTAATATTTAATATTGGTGATATTATAGTAAATAGTATATATATACTACAAACAATTTTTACATACTTCTTATTATTACCTTCTGGCAAAATCATTTCTATAATAGTAGTAATTGCAATTGCTACTATTAAACTTTGTACCCATGTATTTAATTTTGCAACCATAAACCTCCTTTATTTATACATTAAAGAACTATTAGTTATTTTTAAAACTAAAGTAATTCCTATAATAAACATTACGCAAACTGATGACAATACTCCCAATAATATTTTATATCCATCACTTATTTGCTCAATAAGATTAGTTATTTTTTTATCTGCTATTATTTCACAAATTGCACTCGTAATCTTAAAATAAAACCACAGAATAACAATTTTGATTAATGGGTTAATTACTATAGCTAATATAACAATAACACCAATTAAACCTACTGTATTTTTTAAAATATTTGCACATCCTATAACCGTATCTACAGAATCACCTAATATTTTACCAACCACTGGTATAAGATTAGACACTGCAGCCTTTGCTGTTTTTGTTGTTAATCCATCCACAGAACTACCCAAAGTCCCTTCCAAAGATAAAACACCAACAAATATTGTTAATATTATCCCTAAGATCCAGATAACGGATGATTTAAAAAATTTTGATAATTTTCCAATTTGAACTTTTTCAGATATATTGGAGATAATTGCCAAAACTATTGTTACCGTTACAAAAGGTAATATAAAATTAGTTATAAAATTACTTGAAATATTTATTACTAGCAATAATATTGGCTGTATTAAATTTGCAGTTGTTATAGCTCCTGTAGTTATGCTTAAAGTGATTAATAATGGGACTAACAAATTCATAAAATTATTTATATTTTTTATGCTTTCTGTAGTAAGCAATATAATATTTTTACTAGCTTTAATTATTAAAGTTGCTATAATTAAATATTGAATAAAATATGCGATTTTTGCAACATTAGAATTACCTAAATCCTCAATTATTGCATTTAAAATGCTATGTATAATAATTACTATTAATATATCTAACATAATAATAGAAGTTTCTAATAATTCATTAGAAAAAATTTTAAATATTTTTGTTCGTATTGAAGAAGTTGAAAATTTACCTTTAATCAAATCTGAAAATAAATCATCAATATTTATATCTTCAAAAGTTTTATTTGTATATTCTCTAGCAGAATTTAAAAAGTCAGTTATTCCTAAAGACTTTTTCTCGTTTTCTATTATTTCTTCAGTTGAAAAAGAAATGTTTGAACAAATAAGTATAAAAAAAATAATTAAGATAATAATTCTAGTAATCCATTTAGCATTGTTGATATTACCGGTATTGACATTGATATAACAATTACTTTTCCCCCTAAATCTAATTTATTTGCTATAGCATTTTCTCCACTATCTTTACAAATACTTATTGCAAATTCTGTTAGTATAGAAATACAAGTTATCTTTATAAGCAATTTTATAAATTCACCACTAATATTTGTTTTATTTGCAAGATTATTTACAAATCCAACTATGCCACTTATTGTATCGATTGAATAAAGTAATATTAAAGCTCCACCAATAATTACAACATATATAGCAAAGTCTTTTCTATATTCTTTTAAAATAATTGTAAAAATCAATGTAATAAATGCAATTCCTATTACTTTAATAATCTCCATTATAAATTAAACACCGTCCTTACTGTTTCAAACAAATTGCTTATTTCTTTAATTACAATTGTTAAAACTATAACCATACCAGCAAGAGTTGTCATCATTGCTTGATCTTCTCTTCCTGCTTTAGTAAGTATTTGGTATAAAACAGCAACTAATATACCTATCCCGGCTATCTTAAATAATAAGTCTATATTCATATTTTTCCTTTCTGTTTGATTTAATTTTATATGTTTTTAATATAACGTATCAATGTAGATACATCTACACCTACGTTTTAAATTAATATAATAACTATAATAGCTCCAATAATACTTCCTAAACTTTTGTATAATTTTTCGTTTTTTTCTTTTTCTTTTTCTGCAATATTAATTTGCTTTTTAATTAAACTAATGCTCTCATCTATTTGGCTTAGTTGTCCATTTTTATCTAATTTTCCTAAACTTTTCCCAAATATATTTAAAATTTGTTTATCATCATTTCTCAAATATTTATTATCATTTAAGCAAAAACTCCAATTCTCATAAATATCTTGTTTTTGTGGTTTATCAATTGTTCCTAAAAATATGTTGCTTTCATCATTATAAATAACTTTAGATATTTGAAAAAAAATATTTCCTATTGTTTCATTTGTATATAATATTTTAGTCTTAAAAAAATTAAGAGCAGATTCTATTTTAGTTAATTCATCCACTCTAGTTCTAAATGATTTTGCTTTAATGAACCCAATTTTGCTAGATATTATAAATATTAAAATTAAGCATGTACATTTTAAAATTATCATAAATTATTTCCTAAATCGTATTCTGAAGTTTTTTTATTCATAATATAAATTTCTTTAATTTTTCCTTTTTGGTTTTCATCTAAAAATATAAGTCTTTCTATTAAATGCATATTTATTAAATCTTTTATAACAGGATTTAATGCTATATCTTCAAAGCTTTTTCCATGAGCTGTAAATATTCCTTTTATTCCAGAACATACAGCGTAATTAATAGCTTCTATATCTTCTCTATTTCCAATTTCGTCTGCAACAATAACTTTTGGAGCCATTGAACGTATAAGCATTTTCATTGCCATATATTTTGGTATGTTTTCTAATATATCAACTTTTGTTCCAATTTCATTTTGTGGCAGTCCTTTATACAATGCAGCGATTTCTCCCCTTTCGTCAACAACTCCTACATTTATAGCTTTAAATTTTATTTCTTTTATTCCTGAACTTATTTGCCTTACTAAATCTCTTAATATTGTTGTTTTTCCGAGAACCAGGAGGAGAAATTATAAGTGTATTAAATATTGAATTATTTTCCAAATCAAGAATATATTTTATAATTCTATTGCTGCATCCTATAACTTGTCTAGCTATTCTAAAGTTTAGACTAAATATGTAATCTATATTAATTATTTTATTTTCTTCAATTACGCATGAACCAGATATTCCTACTCTATGTCCGCCTTTTACTGTAACAAATCCAGATGTTATTTGATTTTGATAAGAATATATAGAATTTTCACAAAGTAATTGAAGACATGAGAGAATTTCATCTGTTGAAACACTATATTTTATTACTTTTTCTCCATCACTTAATTTTAAAATAATAGGTCTTTGTGCTCTTATTCTAATTTCCTCTAGATTGTCATACTTGTCTAAAAATTCTTCAGAAATTTTTTTCTCGATTTTTTCTGGGAAATATTTTAAAATATTATCCAACTTTATATTCCTCCTTAGTTCTAATATATATATATTCTTTTATTTTAATTTTAGAACTGTTGACTAGGCATTTTTTTAATAATATAATTAATTATATTTTAATTTAATAAGGAGATTTTATTATGTATAATGAAAAATCATTTAAAAATTATATATTTTGGACAAAAGTAAGAAGAATTTTTGTTATTTTATTATTTTCAGTAATTGGATGTTTAATTGGAATTTTTGCTAGTGATATTGTTCAAACAATAACAGTAAATGATAGTTATAGAATTATAATCATTAGTATTTCGACTTTGCTTTTTTTTGCAATTGCACTTTTATTAACAATAGGAACTGCTAGAGAAGTTCAAGATGGATATTGGAAAATAGCAGTATTAAGAAAACTTACAGTAATGTCAAAAAAATTAGATAATTTAGGCAATCTAAAAAAATTAAAAGAAGAATTCAATGATTTAGAAGAAAATTTAGAAAATAGATTAGATGAAAATAAATATGAATTAGAAAATGAACAAAAAATTAAATATAAAGAAATTTCTAAAACTATGAATAACATGTCTAAAAATAAAAGGATTATATCAAAAGTAAAAACAATATAAGAAATATTAAAAAACCAGGTAATTTATAAAAATTACCTGGTTTTTTAATATTTCTTAATATCCTGGTTTTTCTAATAACCTAAACATATTTTTTTTATATTCTTCTACTCCTGGTTGGTTAAAAGGATTTACTCCTAAAATATATGCTGAAATAGCACAAGCTTTTTCGAAGAAATATATTAAATGGCCTAAATTTTCTTCATTTAATGCATCTATCTCAACCATTAGATTAGGTACATTTCCTTTAACATGAGCAAGTACAGTTCCTTCCATTGCTTTAGAATTAACATATCCCAATTCTTTTCCAGCCAAATAATTAAGTCCATCTAAATTTCTATCATCTGGTTGAATTGTAATTTCAGACTGATTAGTATTTATTTTAATAACTGTTTCAAATATATTTCTTTTTCCCTCTTGAATATATTGTCCCATAGAATGTAAATCAGTTGTAAAATCCACGCCAGCAGGAAAAATTCCTTTTAAATCTTTGCCTTCGCTCTCACCAAACAATTGCTTCCACCACTCAGTAAAATAATGTAATTTAGGCTCATAATTTACAAATATTTCAGTAGTTTTTCCAGAGTTATATAATAAATTTCTTATTACAGCATATTTATAACAATCATTAAATCTTAAATCAGGATCACTATATTTTTCTCTAGCTTCTCTAGCTCCAGCCATTAATTTATCTATATCTATTCCAGCAGTTGCTATAGGCAATAATCCAACAGCAGTAAGTACAGAATATCTTCCACCTACATTATCTGGTATAACAAATGTTTCATATTTTTCTTCATCTGCCAAAGTTTTTAAAGCACCCTTCTTTTTATCAGTAGTTACATAAATTCTTTTCCTAGCCTCTTTTGCACCATACTTAGTTTCTAGTACTTCTCTAAAAATCCTAAAAGCAATAGCAGGCTCTGTGGTAGTTCCTGATTTTGAAATTACATTTACAGAAATATCTTTGTCTGCAACAAATTCAAGTAAATCATTCATGTATACTGGGCTTAAATTACATCCTGCATAAATAATTTGAGGTGATTTTCTCTTATCATCTGCTATAGAATTATAAAAAGTATTTGTTAAAGATTCAATAACAGCTCTTGCACCTAAGTATGAACCTCCTATGCCAATTACAACAAGAACATCTGAATCTTTTCTTATTTTATTAGCAGCCTTTTTAATTCTTTCAAATTCTTCTTTATCATAATCAGTAGGTAAATTTAACCATCCAACAAATTCATTTTCTAAATCAGACTTTTCATTTAATTCATTATGAATTTTAGTAACCTTTTCCTCATATTCAAGCAAGGTTTCTTCATTAATACTTGAATTTTCATACTTTAATTTCAAATTTGACATATAATTTTCCTCCATTTTTAAGATATAATACATTATATCATATAAAATATATTTTCAACCAAAATATTGATTTTATTTTTAAAAATATGTATAATTTATCTATGCTTCTATAGCTCAGTTGGTAGAGCAACAGATTCGTAACCTGTAGGTCGCCAGTTCGATTCTGGCTAGAAGCTCCATTTGAAGACAAATTACGGACTAATTAAAGTTCGTGAGTTTTTATTTTATATAAAACTAACTGAAAAAAAGAGGAAAAATTATTAAAATAATTTAATCCTCTTTTTATTCTTTATTAAGTATAGGAGTAAAAGTTGTGTATATCAAGCACTGAATTTATACTCCCGTATAAATTCTATTGTGGAAATTCCCATACCCTTTTATTTTTTATTATCCACAAAAAAACACATATTAATAAAATAATAAATTATAGCAATAATGCAATAAACTAAAATTAATGGTTTTGAAAAAGAAATTGGATCTATGCTCATTACTTCAGTATTTTTATTACCTTTTAATATAGTTAATAAATTAGGGGTTGAAAATAGAATAAATAAGATAATACTATTAAACAAACATACAATTTTTCCTTTTTTATATTCTATTCTCTTTCTATTTACTAATTTAAAAATTAATGGAACTATCATTAATATAAAACTTACAACAAGTAGTACTAATATTTCAGGTATTAGTTCTTCCCAAAAATGATATAAATATGTTCCACCTAAAAATAGTTTAATAACTATTAGTATTATAAATAATAAACTAAATCCAACTATCTTTTTTGTTTTATTGTTCATCTTTTATACCTCCAAATACTTTTTATTTTTCTTCGTTCAATTCAAAAATTTTCTTTTCTTCCTAAGAACTCTTTATAGCTTGAATATTTTTATTCTTTCATCATCCTTGTAATTTCTGCTTTAACTGGATTATTATGTATACATCTTAAACAATTATATAATTATTGGCCAGTTAATATATCTTGAGAGTAGTATCTATTTCTAAATACACTCCTTACTCTATTATTAATTTTATTATAAAATTGAGAGTATGAAGTGTTTAATCTTTGTATGTATTTTCCTACATACTCACTTTTTTCGCTAAATATTAGTAAGTATGCGTGACTATTCATTATAATAATATTATTTTTTTATCATTTCAAGTATTTTTTTATAATATTAAAATAAAAATTAAGGTAACACTATCAAGAACTTGATATGAGTTAAATTATCTGGGGAAAAAATAAGATAATTTTTGAAAAAAATAAA
>JBJFFD010000032.1:0-2165 GCA_051891335.1 Candidatus Scatovivens sp. | reverse complement strand
CAAACTTGCTAATATAAATCAAGTACTTTTTATAAAGTTTTGTAACTTTTTTAATTTTCAATTTTAAGCATGCTAACGCAGGCCTATTGCTAGGTCTTTTTTTGACATTTTAAATTTTAAAACCTACCAAGTACCTAATTCAATATATTTCTTCTTTAGTATACCATAATATTGCCTTAAAAACTTATTTAATCCTGCTATTTTTGCTGATTTTTTGCATTTTCCTTCTGCTTCTTTTTTAATTATATAATCATAAACTTCACAATCAACTCTACAAAATGATTTTATAGATTGCATAACTTCAAATCCTGTTTTTCTTAAATACTTATTACCTCGTTTAGAAATATGCCTATTTGTTGCTTCATACTTTCCAGATTGATATGGCGGAGAATCTATTCCTGCATAAGCAATCAAACTTCCTGCATTCTTAAATCTTCTTATATCTCCAATTTCTGCAATCAACAATGGTGCTAATCTTTCTCCAACCCCTTTCATATTTCTTACTTCTTTATATTCATCCATGCTCTTGGCAATTTCATTCATCTTTGCTATAATTTCATTAGTTGTTTCAATCAAATTGATTAAAGCAACCACACGCTTACTTAATATAAGTTGTGTGCTTGAATTTGATGGACAAGAAGGAACTGATTTTTTAGCTAGTTCGTAAACTTTTATAGCTAAATTTCTGCCAGCTCTTTGTTGTCCTATTTTTTGTGCAATCTTTTCAACATCATTTAAAAATGTTTCTAACTTCTTTTTTCTAATAATTTCTGGATCATTAAACTTTTCAAATATCTTTAATCCTACTACGAAATTACATTCTTCTAATAACTGATAGTATCCTGGAAATAACATATCTGTTAAATCAGAAAAATCCACTTTTTGTTGTACTTTCATAGAATTTAATGAAAAATATTGTCTTGATAAAAATCTTAATTCTTTATATTTTTCTTCTTCGATAAAATTTACTTTTAATTTATACCAATTATCACAAACATATTCTGCTAATTTTAATGAATCTTTTTTATCTGTCTTTGCTTTTCTTAAACTTCTGTCTAAATACTTTTTAATTTTTAAAGCATTTTCTGCAATTACACAATATCCCTTATCCAACAAATAAGTTAATATTGGTAAGTGATAAGTACCTGTTTGTTCAAGAACTATTTTTAAATCTTCTTTAGAAAACTTTTGTAATTTCTTATCTAACTTTTCTAAATCTTCAACATCATGATTAATATCAAAAGGCATTTCTATTACTTCTCCCTCAATACTTAATATTGCTACTGTACTTTTTCCTTTTGATACATCAATACCAACTCCATACTTCATCTTATAATCCTTCCTATTCTTTAAATTATGATTGGTTCTAACACTTCTACAATCTCTCAGTTTGGTTCTTTACACGAGTATTCTTTCATCCTCAACTTGCTTAATCGAATATTGAATGTAGAGGTTAGTTAACACTTTGTAGGACGAGTACTTTAACTCCAATTACTATACGTTAACCAATCCTACTACAATCATAATAAAAAGAAGTGTAATTTTCAATCTAACTATTAGATCTACTTCTTACACTTTTATAGTACCAAATTACTATTTTTCTTTATATATAAATATTATAACACGAAAAAAAGCAAATCATTTTAATAATTTGCCATCATTTCTTATTTGTTTAATTTTAACCTACCACAATTTGTAAATTTATTATGTCCTAATATAATTTTTTTTGTATTTGTATCAAAAGGAAGTTCATTCACTTCTAAAACCCAATTTTTAATATTTACAAGTAATTTCAAATTATTCTTTATAATTAAATAATATGGAGATAAATCACCAATAGAATCAAGGTCATCATGAATGCCATAAGTAGCAAAATCTAAAACTGCTTCTAATTTATTCATTTTCTTTTTTCTTACTAAATTGTATATTTTATAATCAGGAAAGTATTCCATAAGTATTTCTGAATAAGAGCTTATTTTACTTTTATATTTGTTTTTATCCAAATTTATTCTCATAACCATAAGTGGTAACTTATTTTCATTATTTAAAAGGTAATCAACTGTAATTCCAAACACATTAGATAGTTCCTGTAAATTACTAACATCTGGTATTCCAGAATCATTTTCCCATTTAGTAATTGCCTGTCTTGATACATTCATAATTTC
>JBJFFD010000031.1:0-2193 GCA_051891335.1 Candidatus Scatovivens sp. | reverse complement strand
GAGTGTTAAAATATAACTGTGTAAATTCAAAAAGTAAAATTTTTGAAAGCACAGTTATTTTTTGTGCAGAAAGGATATGAAAATGGATAAAATTAATTTAACAGATTTCCAAAAAAGAAAATTTAAGAATTTTTATGTATGCGTTTATGTAATAACGAAAGATATTAAAATTAGAACAGATACTAGTATTGCTGATAAAGAATTGTATATGATATTTGGTATTGATATTATGGGCAATAGACAGATTTTGGGCTTCTTCTTTGATAATAAATTTGATAATAGGTTTTGGCTTGAAAAATTTGAGGATTTTAAAGCTAGAAATTTAGAAAAAATATTGTTTTTTGTAACGCCTCCTCATAAAAATATTGAACGTTGTATTAAAATCGTATATAATGGTATAACAATAATTCATTCTCCTGATAGTGTCTGCTGTAGTATTACTAAATTTTTTGCAGATCACTCTTCTAGGAAAATGGCGATTTCTCTAAAAAACTTGTTTCTTCTTGAGAATAAACAACGCTTCACTCAAGAGCTTCAGATTTTTAAAGAAATTTATGTAGACAATAAATTAATTATGCTTTTGTTACAAAAGAAAGAAAATGAATTTGAAAAGTTTTATGAATATAATTATGAATTAAGGACTTTGTTTTTTCCATATTACACAATACATGAGGCAAAAAAGTTTTTAAATAAGTTAAAGACTCAAGAGCATCTTTGTACTAATATTAATGAAATAATTTCTTTCTGTTTACCTTTAATAAATTCTTTTGAAATAGGTAGAAATTACAGTAAGTGTGAGTGGCTTAATCTTGTAAGTTCATTGTATGAAGTATATGGTGAGGAATTGGAGGAATATATAAATGGCTAAAAAAGAATTAAGTGAAGAAGAAAAAATAGATAATCAAATTGTAGAATTGTTAATGAAAAAGGGAATGAAATCTGCTCATGATATATCTAACACCTTAAATAGCATGTATGGTAAAGTGGTTCAAAAGCTTTTGGATGAAGAGTTTAACGAGTTTATGGAATATGATAAAGGTTCTCATAAAGATAAAAAAGACGCTAATAGAAGAAATGGTTCAACATCAAAGGGTAAAAAAGTAAAAACAGATAATGGAGAAATAACAATAATTCCACCTAGAGATAGAGATGGAAAGTTTGAACCTCAAATTGTAAAAAAGAGGCAAAAAGTTTTAGAAGGTTTTGATAATCTTGTAATTTCTCTATATGCAAAAGGTAATTCTTTAAAAGATATAAAAGATACTATTCAAGAAATATATTCAATTGAATTAAGTGAAGAAACTCTAAGTAATATGACTAAAGCTGTAAGTGAAGAAGTTGAAAAATGGCAGTCTAGACCATTAGCAATATGTTATCCTTTTGTTTATGTTGATTGTTTGTATTGTTCTGTAAAGGAAGACTTAAGAAGTATTAAGAAAGCTATTTATGTAGCTTTAGGAGTAAATACTAAAGGTATAAAGGACGTTCTGGGAATATGGGTTGATACTACAGAATCTGCTACTAAATGGTGTGAGATTTTTGAAGAACTAAAAACTCGAGGAGTTAAAAATATATTCTTTGTTTCAATGGATGGTCTTACAGGACTTCCTGAAGCTGTTGAAAGAATTTTTCCACAAGCAATTATGCAAAGATGTATAGTCCATATTACTAGAAATATTTATGCAGTTACTGCTAAAAAAGAATGTAAAGAAGTTATAGGAGATTTTAAGAGAATATATACTGCAAATAATCTAGAACAAGCAAAATTACAATTTGAAAATTTCAAAGAAAAATATAATGATAATAAAAAAGTATTAAAGAAAGCCGAAGAAAATATAGAATGGATATATAGAATATTTGAATATCCTCCAGCAATAAGAAAGGTAATTTACACAACAAATGCAATAGAAAGTTTAAATGCAGGATTAAGGAAGGTTACAAAAGGTAAAGGCTCATTTGTAAATGAAAATGCATTAATGAAAGTATTATATTTAAGAATAAAAGATTTACAGAAAAATTGGGCAAAAGGAATAGCCAATTGGAAAAACGTGCACAATGAATTAGCACAAATTTTTGAAGATAGGTTCTTACAGTACATTGACAATTAAATATAAAAAGTAATGTCTTATTTCCAGACATTACCAGTTTATATAAAATATTTTTATGAATTTACACAGTTACCTTGACAAACTC
>JBJFFD010000030.1:0-34436 GCA_051891335.1 Candidatus Scatovivens sp. | reverse complement strand
AAAAAGTAAAAAAGGTATTACTTTAGTTGCTCTGATAATTACAATAATAGTAATGCTAATATTAGCAGGGATAATAATAGCGTCAGCTGTGGCAGATGGAGGAGTAATAGACAGAACGCAGCAAGCCATGAAAGGAAAAGAAAGAGCAGAAGTAGAAGAAATAACAATGTCAGGATATGTATATAACACAACAGAACCTATAGCAAACGAAAAAATAGTTTTAGATATGGAGCAAACAGCCGACGCAATATATCAAAATTTAACATTAAATAAATTTACATTAATATCTAATATAGGAGATGGAGAAGCAAAGTCAGGAGTAGATATTTTAAATGAAGATAAAGATGAAATAGATTTAACTGTAATAGGAAAATATGGTGAATACAGCGGAAAAATTAATAAAAATGGACTAATTGGTAAAATAAAAATTGGAAGTATGTATGGAACTTATAAAACTAAGTATTCTTTTCAATTAGGTGAATATAATTTTAATTATGATATTAATTATTATATTTTTAAATGTGGGATTACAATAATAAAGATTGACTCAGGAGATGGGTATACTCTTGAACAGTTTTGCTGTACTGAGTTTTCAACAGATGAAAACAATAAAGACATAATACTTGATAAAAAAGGAGGTACACTTTTAGTGAAAAATTTTGCAGAAGATTTTAGTAGTTGCGAATGTAGCCCTATGGAAGGATTTTTGACATTTAAAAAAACCCAAGAAATTTATAGTTATAATCCTGAAAAAAATGAAAATTTAGGCATATATATAAATGCATTTTATAAAAGTGAAGATTCAATAATCTATATTAATGATACAGATAAAAAAATAATAATGGGTAGAACGGATAATGATCATACGATATCATATGCAATACAGGAAAATTCGATAAATGCTGAAGGGCATACAATAGAAATTACAGAAGATAAAGGAATAAATTTGGATGGTACAACATATAAATATGTTAGCCAATTAAAATAGATAAAGACTCTTAAAGGCGAAGCCTTTAAGAGTCTCTTTTTTGTGATGAAAGTAATTAATTTAATAATCGCATAATGTGTACTTCTTAAGTGCACCATCTTTTGATATGCAATGTTCAGGATGATTAGAAAGCTTGATTAAATCAGTTAAGCTTTCGACCTCTCCAAAATCTTCAATCTGAAGCCAGAATACTCCTGAACAGTCATATACCAATACAGGATTTTCGGAATCATCGATTTTAGAAGTTGTTATGCTGTTATTCCAAATATCAACTTGAAAAAGTCCTCCGCGTATAGAACGGTAGATAATACTTCTTTCATATTGAACCGCATCATTATTGTAAAAGCTCTTATAGCAGTCATTTCTCATAGGATAACTAAGCTGTTCAGAGTGATCAACTGCATCTTTTGCTATAAGCTCAAATTCAAACTCATGATTATTTTCTTTGATTATCCAAATTTTATTTTTGCTTTTGGCTGCAATGAAATTTGTTCCATCAGAAGAAGAGGAACAACCAAGAAGTCGAATTTGAGACTCAGCTTTTAAATCTTCTGCTTCAAATAACTTATTTCCAAGGTAAAAGAATTTCCCATGTGAATAGGTCATATCATCTATAATCCATTCATCTGTATTCAGACTTACATCTTGATAGTCATTTAAGAATTTTGGAGTTGACTTAGTATAACGATAATCAACGTTATCTAAAACAACATAACTGAATGCATCAATTTGAGTTGAGTTACTCAAAATGAGCATTCTATTCCTGTTCAATATTAGAAAACAGTAATTACCAAGTTTCCATACCTGATTTGAATCAACCAACTTAGGAGAAGTATCAAGTAAATAGTTTATAATGATGTTATATCCTCCTGAGGATTTTTGTTCATCATTATCTATTATTTTAAATACCTTTTTTGCGTTGCTTGAAACAAAATTATTAGTTGGAAAATCTGAAAGATATCCAACATTTGTGATTGCTTCTGTGGTTGACATTTCTGAAGTTGTGGATGTTACAACTTCTGTCCGATTGTTTTTACAAGCTGTAAAAACAATAATGAGTAGGAGTGCAATTGCAATTGTAATTAATTTTTTCATGTTCTTTCCTCCAAATTTAATGTTTTTTCTTTCATCACAATCAATCCAAGGAGATTGATATTAAGAAAATATTCCTTAACAATTATATTATAGCACACTTTACATAAATTGTAAAATTTTAAATATTGTGGTATAATTATTATATATACTTTATTATAAAAGGAAGGTTAAATAATGGCGAAGTATGGACATATTTTTTTGGCATTAATGGTAGTAGGATTAATTTCTTTCTTTTCCATAAGTGCTAAACCTACTGTGGCTAGTGGCACAGTAACGATTGAAACAGAGGCAAAAACTACAATTATGGAAACAACTGAAAAACAGACTGAAGCTTTGGTTACTGAACCTAAAACTACAAAGGAAACCATAGCACAAACCTCTAATAACCGGAAAATAGTAACAACAACTAAAAAAGTAGTAGAATCTACAACAACTACCAAAAAAGCAGTAAGAGAAAAAAACTATACAGATAGTGATGTTTATTTGTTAGCTCAGATTCTCTTTTGTGAAGCTGGAGGTTGTGGTAATTCTGAAATGGCCAAAGTTGGTCAAGTAGTTCTTAACAGGAAGAATACCGACTATTGGGAATTTAAAGATTGTGATACCATTTATGACGTAGTTAGTCAAAAAAATAGTTATCCACAAACTTTGAAAAAAATTAAAAACGGTATTGTTCCATCTGAAGCAGCAAAGCAGGTGGCAAAAGGTTTACTTGACGGTAGTATAGATTCTGGTTTGTCTAAAGATGTGCTTTGGCAGACAGGATTTAAGCCTTCCTGGAATGTCATTGTAGTACAAAAAACCGAATGGCACTACTATTCGGCTTTAGCTTAAGGAAGAAAGAAAAGAGCTTGGATAACGAGATTTCGTTAACAGGCTCTTTTTAATGGGAAAATTCGTTGAACTTCATATTATATAAAGGTTTTGCCAATTTTGTATACAAATTTTATTACATAAAATTTGGGACTGCAAACAAATACGTGGACTTCAAAAATGTTTAAATAATATAAAATGTTTAAGAAGTCCACTTTGTTTTTATTAAAAAAATAAAAACAATTGAACTTTATATAGAATAGTGATAAAATAAATCAAACATATATTTGTTGCTGAATTAAATAAAAATAAAGAGGATTTTGTAATTGGAATTAAAAGGGCAAATAGAAGAAATTATATATCAAAATGAAGTAAATAGCTATACAATAGCGGTACTTTCAACAGAAGATGATTTAATAACAATTGTTGGATATTTACCTTTTGTTAATGTTCGGAGATTATTTAAAAGTGTTTGGAAAAACTGTTGTACACCAAGATTATGGAGAACAATTTAAAGTAGAAACTTTTGAAAAAACTATGCCAGACGATACTAAATCATTAGAAAAATATCTTGCAAGTGGAACAATAAAAGGAATAGGACCAGCTACAGCTAAAAAAATAATTGATAAATTTGGAGAGGAAACTATTAGTATATTTAAATTTGAACCATCAAGACTTTCAGAGATTAAGGGAATTTCAAAAGAAAAAGCTATTGATATTGGAGAAGAATTTAATGAAAAATGGGATGTATGGCAAATTGTTGGATACTTAGAAAAATTTGGAATTGGACCCAATAACAGTAAAAAAGTTTATGATACTTTAGGAAAGGATGCTATAGAAAAAATAGAACAAAATCCATATATATTGGTAGATATTGTTTATGGAGTAGATTTTAAGAAAATAGATAAAATTGCTATGGAAATAGGAATTTCAATAGATAATGATGATAGAATAAGAAGTGGTATAAAATATGCATTATTAATATCTAGTTATAATGGTAATTTGTGTGTAAACAAGCTAAATTTAATAGAGTTTGTAAAATCAATTCTAAATGTAGATGAACAAAATATAGAAAATAATTTAATAAATCTAAATGCAATGCAAGAAATATATATAGAACAAAGAGAAAATGAAAAATGGGTGTACTTATATCCTTTATATAAGGCTGAAAAAAATATAGCTGAAAGATTAGTAAAACTAAATAATTTTAAAAATGTAAAATATATTAAACACTTTAAAACTGAATTAAAAAAACAAGAAAAAAATCTTGATATTATTTTATCTGAAAAACAGTTTGAAGCTTTAGAACAAATAAATGAAAATAATGTTTGTATAATAACTGGTGGGCCAGGTACAGGAAAAACAACTATAATTAAATGTTTAATCGAGATATATAAGAAAAATAATAAAAAAGTTGTTTTATGTGCTCCTACAGGAAGAGCTGCAAAAAGAATAAGCGAGACAACTAATGAAGAAGCAAAGACCATACATAGACTTTTGGAGATTGGAAAAATAGAAGATGATAAGCTTGCAAATGTAGATATAGATATTTCTCCAATAGATGCAGATATTGTAGTTATTGATGAAATGTCTATGGTAGATGTTTTTTTAATGAATTATATTACAAAAGCAGTATACTTAGGAACAAAAATTATTTTTGTAGGAGATTCTAACCAGTTACCATCAGTTGGACCAGGAAGTATATTAAAAGATATAATTGAATCAGAAGCTTTTTCTAATATAACTTTGAATAAAATTTTTAGACAAGCTGCAAAAAGTAAAATAATAGTAAATTCACATAGAGTTAATGAAGGTGTTTCATTTATAGGAAAAGGTTACGATGGAGAAAAATACGATGATTTTTTCTATATAAATGAAAATAATCAAGAAAAAATAATAAAACAGGTAATTTCTTTGAGTAATGGAAGATTAAAAAAATATGGAAATTATGATTTCTTTAATAATATACAAATTTTAACTCCGACTAAAAAAGGATTACTTGGTACAAAACAATTAAATAAATATTTACAAGAAGTTTTAAATCCTCAGAATGATGATGTTCAGGAAAAACAATATGGAGATATAATCTTTAGAGAAGGCGACAGAGTTATGCAAATAAAAAATAATTATGATATATATTGGGAAAAAGGAACAAGGGAAGATGACGGATTAAAATTCGAAAGTGGATCTGGTATATTTAATGGTGAATTAGGAAGAGTTACATTAATAGATAAGGACCAAAAAATATTAGAGGTTTTATTTGATGATAGAAAAAAAGCTTGGTATTCATTTTCTGAACTGGATGAATTAGAACATGCTTATGCAATAACTATACATAAAGCGCAAGGCAGTGAATTTGATGTTGGAATATTAGTAATTCCACAGTCTTCAAAAGTTTTACTTACAAGAAATTTATTATATACTGGAATGACAAGGGCTAAGAAGTTATTAATAATAATTGGAGAAAAAAATTTAATAGAATTTATGATAAATAATTCGGACACTAAAAAGAGAAATACTGGTTTAAAATATAGAATAGAAGAATTAAAACAATAGAAGATAATTTTAAACTGGGTAATGAAAGATTTGAAATTGGAAAAAATAATAAATAAAAAGATTTATGGCATATGCTGAAATTTTATTTACTTAAAACAAAAATAAATAATTAAAAACAGAAGTTTTGTCGAAAACTTATCAAGAAACGACAAAACTTCTGTTTTTTCTTTGAAGGAAAAATATTTGAATTTATAGAATAATATACCAGCATATTAAAAGGAGGAAATTTTACAAATGAAAATAAAACATTTTATAAAAGAAAAAATGTTAGTTGTTGAGATTACTGAAGAACTAGATCATCATGAATCTGAAAAAATAAGGAGGAGAGTAGATTATGAAATTCAAAGATTTTTGCCTAAAAGAGTTGTATTTGACTTTAATCGCGTTATATTTATGGATAGTGCCGGAATTGGATTAATTATTGGAAGGTATAAAACAGTAGCAAGTTATGGAGGAAGTTTAGAACTTATTAATGTTAATGAAAAAGTTAAAAGAATATTTGAAATGTCCGGAATTTTAAAAATGATACCAATAATAGATTCTTATGAATATGAAAAAATAACAAATTAGGGAAGGAAAATATTAAAATGGAAAAAACTTTAAAAAATGAAATGAAATTAGAATTTTTAAGCAAATCTGCGAATGAAGCTTTTGCTAGAATAGCAGTTGCTGCTTTTTTCTCGCAGTTAGATCCTACAATAGAAGAGCTGGCAGATATAAAAACTTCAATATCAGAAGCTGTTACAAACTGTATAATACATGCTTATGCAAACACAGAAGGAATTATAAAAATAAAAAGTAAATTATATGATGACGAAATTGAAATTGAAATCTCTGATAATGGAGTGGGTATAGAAAATATAGAAGAAGCAAAAGAGCCTTTATATACAACAAAAAGTAATTTAGAAAGATCTGGAATGGGATTTACTATTATGGAAAGTTTTATGGATAACTTTAAAGTAGAATCTATAGTTGGCTTAGGAACAAAGATTACTATGAGCAAAAAAGTAAAAAAAGAAAAAAAGGAAAGTACATATGAAATTAAATAAGGAGTTTTCTTAGATGTTTATTACAGACAAAAATTTAATAATTAAAGCTAAAAATGGAGATAGACAAGCTTTAGAAGAAATTATTAATTCTAATACAGGATTAGTTTGGAGTATAGTAAAACGCTTTTCTGGAAGAGGATATGAAGTAGAAGACCTATATCAGATTGGATGTATTGGATTTATAAAAGCAATACAAAGGTTTGATACTACTTTAGATTATAAAATTTCTACATTTGCTGTTCCATATATATTAGGAGAAATAAAAAGATTTTTAAGAGATGATGGTATGATAAAAGTTAGTAGAAGCATAAAAGGACTTAGTTTTAAAATTAAAGAAATAGAAAATGATTATTTGAGTAAAACAGGAACTTCTATAACTATTAATAAATTATCAGAGTTATTAGATGTTACAGAAGAAGAAATATATTTGGCTATGGATTCAGCAAAACAAGTAGAATCTATAAATGATGAAGCATTTATGGATAGCGGTAAAGAAAAAATAGAAACAATTATTGTTGATGAAAATATTCAAGATAAAATTGTAGATAAAATAACATTAAAACAATTAATAGAAAAGCTAAACTTTAGAGAAAAAGAAATAATAAATCTTAGATACTTTAAAGATAAAACTCAAATGCAAGTTGCAAAAATCTTGGGAATTTCTCAAGTTCAAGTTTCAAGAATTGAAAAGAAAATATTAAACAATATGAAAGAGGGATTTGTGGGTTTGTAATGTTTTATTTATACTTTAATTAAAGAATAGTAATTATGGTGCATTTTAGTACCACATAAATATTTTATAAAAGAGGAATTTATGAAAAAAATTATGTTGTATTTATTATTAATTATTTTGTTAGTGTTTGCAATACCACTTGTTTTTACTAAAAATAAAGAAACTGTAGAGGTTATTAGTGAAAATCAAAATATTGAAGACTCTAGTGTGCCAGAAGAAAAATTTGATTATGGAGAGTATAGTTCTATTAAATTATTACATACAGAAACTGGAGAAATTGAACAAGTAGATATGGATACATATCTACTTAATGTTGTTGCTGCAGAAATGCCGGCAACATATGAAATAGAAGCTTTAAAAGCTCAAGCTGTAGTTGCAAGAACGTATACAATATATAGAATAAAAAATGGAAGTAAACATGAGGGTGCTGATATTTGCGATAGTCATTTATGTTGTCAGGCTTGGATATCAAAAGAAAATAGATTTGCAAGATGGGAAAAAAGTGTAAGAGAAGAAAATTGGAAAAAAATTGAAGAAGCTGTAAACTCTACAAAAGGAAAATATATTACATATAATGGAGAACCTATAAATGCTTTCTTTCATAGTAATAGTGGTGGAATTACTGAAATTCCTATAAATGTCTGGGGTGGAAGCTTTCCTTATTTACAAAGTGTAGAAACTAGTGGTGAAGATGCATATAGTGGTTATAGCTCTGAAGTTAAAATTACTAAAGATGAATTAATACAAAAAATGTTAGAAAAATATAGCGATTTTCAGATAGACTTTAAAGATGAAAATTGTATTCAAATTTTAGAATTAAATGAGAGTAAAAGAGTTAAAAAAATAAAAATAGGAAATAAAGAGCTTTCTGGAGTAGAAGCTAGAAATTTATTTTCTTTAAAATCTGCAAATTTTTCTTTTAATATTATTGATGATAATATAATTTTTTATGTTATCGGATATGGTCATGGTGTTGGGTTAAGTCAAAGTGGAAGTGATAGTTTAGCAAAACAAGGTTATGATTATATTTCCATAATAAAGCATTATTACAAAGATGTTGAAATAAGTGAATAATCTTCAAAAAATAGGAAATACTTTTAATAAAGTATTTTTCATATATTAGGAAAATTTACTTTATTTTTCTAATATATGAAAGTTTCGCTAATGTTTGTATATAAAATTTTTATACACAATTAATTATTGTTTTATAAAGAAAGGAATGATAAAAAATGAAATTTTTTGAAGATAAAGATATAAAAAAAATAATATATCTTTTTTTAAGTATTATAATAATAACTGCTTTAATTTTTGTGGTAATATTTTTATGGTATAATAACAAATTAACAGAAGAATCTGAATTAAGTATTTTAAATATGAGCTATGCTAATGAAGTAAATAATAATTCTATAAGTGAAAATACTAAACAAGTAAGCTTTTCTGAAGATAAAGACATTAAAAATTCTGTTTCTAATAATACTACTAATAATATAACAAATAAAACTAAAAATACAGTAAAAAATGAGAGTAATAAAATACAAAATAGTTCTAACATAACTAACTCTGTTCAAGAAGAAGATTTTGAAGGACAAGAAATTGAAGTAGAAGAATATAAACTACAATTTGAAGCTCCAATATCAGGAGATATTACTAAAGATTTTGCTGAAGATAATTTAGTTTATTCTAAAACCCTAGATGAATGGACAACACATTTAGGAATTGATATAAAAGCAGAAAAAACTAGTGTTGTAAAAGCTTCTGAAAAAGGTACTATTGAGAACATAAAAAATGATCCTAGATATGGTTTAACAATAATTATTTCCCATCAAGATGGATATAAAACAATGTATTCTAATTTATTAAGTACAGAATTTGTAGCTGTAGGAGATTTGGTTGAAAAAGGACAAACTATAGGAACTGTTGGACAAAGCGCTAGCTTTGAATGTGCAGATGAGGCTCATTTACATTTTGAAATGTATAAAGACGGTAAAAATGTAAATCCGACAATATATTTTAATTAATTTTAAAAATAAAAAATAATAAGAATACTGTAGGGGCAGGCCTTGTGTCTGCCCAATATATTATAAAAAAATTTAGAAAAGAGGAAGTATGAATAAAAAAGATAAAAAGAAAAACTTTAAAGATATAAACAAAGAATTTGGTGAATTTGTTTGTACTGAATTTGAATGGATTAGCCCAGAAAAACAAAAAGAAAATGCAGAAAGATTAAATAATATAACGAAGAAGAAAAAATAAATCATAAAATATAGTAGGGGGTCGGCCTTGTGTCGACCCGTGAATTTTATTTTAATTGTATGTGTCTGGCCTTCTGCCAGTTCGAAATCTTTATAAAATTTTGTATATTTTACAAATTATTGGAAATTATAAAATTATGGAAGAAAATGCATTATTATCAAAAAATAAATTTAAAAGTATAATATATAAATATTGTATCTACTTTGTATTTTATAGTTTTATTGGATACTTACTAGAAACTATATTTGGAATTTTCTCAAAGGGAGTGCTAGAAAGTAGACAAAGTTTCTTATTTGGACCTTTTTGTGCTATATATGGAATTGGTGCTATACTAATGATAATAACTTTAAATAGATTTAAAGATAAACCAGTTTTACTATTTTTCTTAGGAGCAATAGTTGGTAGTATAGCAGAATATGGAATGAGTTTTATTTGTGAAAAAGTATTTCATTTTATATGGTGGGATTATTCTGATTACTTTTTTAATATAAATGGCAGAGTTTGTTTATACTTTTCATTAATGTGGGGAGCTTTAGCTATTATTTTAATAAGGTATGTTAATCCATTTTTTAATAAAGTATTATTAAAAATAGCAAATCAAAAACATTATAATTTAATAAAAGGATTATTTAAGCTTTTAATGATATTTCTAATATTTGATATTATTGCAACAATAGTAGCATTAAGAATATTTTACTTGCAAATAGATAAAGATTTCAATGTATCTAATTCAAAAAAATATGTAGTTGCAAGAACAAGTTATGAAAAAACTGTAAATGAAAATTTTGAAGAAAGTATGTTATTAACATATCCTAATATTAGAGTTGTAGATTATCAACAGAAAGTCCATTTTGTTGATAGTTTTTATAAAAATATGAGAACATATTATATAAAATTATTTAATAAATAAGAAGGTAAATAAAAGACAAAAATAAGTTGACATAATATTGAAAAAATATGCTTTTTGTGGTATAATATAGTTAAGATTCTTGAACAAAGGAGGAATGAGATATGAAAAATCAAAATGGTGTAACATTAGTAGCTCTAATTATAACAATCATTGTAATGTTAATATTAGCTGGAGTTACTATATCAATGGTAATATCTGATGGAGGAGTACTAGAGCAAGCAAAAAGCGCAGATGCTAAACAAAAACTAGCTGAAGAAAAAGAGAAAATAGTATTATCTCAAATGTATATAACAGAGGGTGAAAATGCTGGTAAAGTATCGCTTAAAGATACTAAAGTAGAGTTATTGAATTTGGGATATGAGGAGGTTGACTTTGATTCAAGTGAGGAAGGAAAGTTAAAAGTAACATTAAAAAATCCAATTGATTCTGAAACAATAATTGAGTTAGAGAATGTTATTAATGATGATGATGGAGGATAAAATTAAAATAATTAATTGAATATTTGTAAAAAAAATTCCCCCAAAAATAATGTATGGGGGATTTTTTAAGCAAATGATTGACGTTTTTTGAAAGATAGTAAATTTTAAAATAAAATAACAAGAGCTTATAATAACTCTTGTTATTTTATAAAGGCTTCGCCAAGTTTGTGTCCAAATTTTATTGTATAAAATTTGGCACATGCGGACAAATAACATGGAATTCAAAAACATTTAAATGATATAAAATGTTTAAGAAGTTCAATTTTGTTCCTAAAAAACATTGCAATAAAAAATAATTATATGTACAATAATAATGAAAAAAATAAAAAAACAATGTATCAAAAAAGGAAAAAAATATGAATAAAATCTTTGTAATGCTTGCAGGAGTACACACACACACACACACACACACACACACACACAGTATTTCTACAAGAAGAAATCTAATAACTAAAACAAGCACTAATTTTATTAGTGCTATTAATGGTACGATAAAGAAGAGTTATATGTAGTAAAAAACTATATATAGCTCTTTTTATGTTTTTTTATATTGTAGGGGCGATTTTAATCGCCCGATATTCAAAGGAATTACTAAAAAACACATTAAAAGGAGGAAAAAAATGAAAAAACAAAATGGAATTTCGCTAGTAGCATTAATAATTACAATAATAGTAATGGTAATATTAGCAGGAATAATAATAGTATCAGCGGTAGCTGATGGAGGGGTAATAGATAGAGCACAAGGAGCTGTAAAAGAAAATGAAAGAGCAAATGTACAAGAAATAATTACTAGTTCATATGTATTTAAAGAAAATGCTTCACAAAATAATGTGTATGTATACTTAGATTTAGGAAAAACAGGAATATCAATTTACAAAAATTTAACATCAAATGGATTTACAGTAATAAACGCAGAAAAAACAACAGATGAAAATGGAAATATTGTCAACACAGTAAAGGTGGATGAAGAAAATAAAAAAATTGATGTAAATGTTGAAGGAAAATATGGAAATTATACAGGGACAGTAAAAGAAAAGGGACTAGAAGAGGATGTGGAAATAGTAAGTAAAGAAAATAATAATATTGATGATGAAAATACAGGTAATATAGGTGATACGGGTAATACAAGTGATACAGTTGGAAATCCAGAAGAAACAACAGGAGAACCAAGTGATACAACAGAAGATGTAGAAAATAATGGATTAGTATTTGGAAAATTTTATAATTACCAAGATGATGTAAAATTTATGTTTTCTAAAAATTATGATCATTGTATTTTATGGATTTCTACAGAGGGCTATGGAATGTGGCCATATGAGTATGATGAAAGTACACAAAATTTAAAAATATCGGAAGTTGGAATGGATGCAATAGTAAGCGAAAATGGAGAAACTATAGAACAAGATGGAATGGTTATACAATTAACAGAAGAAACATATCCATATGAAAAATTTTCTTTTAATGATAATGAATATTATCAAGGTGTTTATTATAATAATACTGAAGGAGTACAAACATATATTGCTTTATATATAAGAGAAAGTGGTTCCTATGACGTTACAACAGCTAGTGTTGGTAGTAATAAAGGTTGGGCAAATCCGGATTTAAATGTTTGTTTTGAGAACCTTGGTATAACAAGGATAGATAATAAAAACTTACAACTAAATGATAAAACATATACACTATTAGAAGAATTTTAAAAAAATCCCCATCCATAATGGATTGGGGATTTTTTAAGCAAATGCTTGACGTTTTTTGAAAGATAATAAATTTGTAATTTCTTTTGATTTTTCTTTTTGCTTTTTTGCAACAGATTCTTGAGCAATTTGCTTTGCTTGACGTTCTGCAACTGTTTCACAAATTGCTTTTTGATATGCGAAATGAGTGTCTTGAGCAATCTTTTGCCAATTAAAATTAGTTTTTACTTTTTGTTTTGCGTTTTTAGTTATTGTCTCACATAATTTATGATCATATAAAAGAGTTAATATAGAATCTGCAATTGAGTTTGAATTTCCAGCATAACTCTTCATTCCGTCAACACCATGAGAGACTATTTCATTTAATCCTCCTACGTCAGAAACAACTGTAGGAACTCCAGCAAGCATTGCTTCTAATGCTACAATTCCAAAAGGCTCGTAGGTGCTAGGAAAAACAGATATATCTGCACATTTATACATTTTTTGAACTTGTTTTGAATTTAAATATCCTGTAAAATATACTTTATTATTTAATCCTAAAGATGCAACCTCGGATTTTAGTTCATCAATCATTCCGCCTTTTCCGGCAATAATTAATTTTGCATCATGATAATTTTGTAAGATTTTTGGCATTGCTCCAATTAAATATTGCACACCTTTTTCATAAACAAGTCTTCCCATAAATAATATTATTTTTTCATTGTCCATAGCATAACGTCTTCTAAAATCATAATCTCTTTCAATTCCAGAAAAATTATACAAGTTAACTCCATTAGGAATAACATTTATTTTTTCAAAAGGCAGACCAAATAATCTTTGCAATTCATTTTTCATATAATTACTATTAACTATTACTTCTGAAGATTCATAAGTAAGCATCCATTCTGTGTCATTAATATATTTTTGAGTTTCTGTTTTAATACCACTATTTCTACCAGCTTCAGTAGCATGTATAGTAGATACTAAAGGAATTTTATAAGAAGTCTTTAATGTTTTGGCACAATAAGCTACAAGCCAGTCATGAGCATGAATTACATCAAACTTTTCTCCTTCTGAAATTAATTCATTAGCTTTTGCTATCATATTAAAATTAAGTTGCATAATCCAATCTATAAAATTATTTGGAGAAATTATAAAATTATCTACTCTATATACCTTAACACCATTGTCATTTTCAAAATAAGGTACATCACCATCTCTATAAGTTATAACAGTAACATCATGGCCATCTTTTATAAGTCTTCCGAGATAAATCATGAACTACTCTTGCTATACCTCCAACTACTCTAGGTGGATACTCCCATGATAACATTAAAATCTTCATTTAATAAATTACTCCTTTCATAATTTTCTTTTGTAAATACATTATTATTTATTTTATATAAAAAATATACAAAAGTAAACAATAAATTACAAAAAAATAAAAAAGTTTTGTAAAAAAATAAAAAAATTTTTTTTTAACTTTTTTCTATTGTTTTTATTTTAAATTTAGTATACTATATAATATATTGAATTTTAATAAATATACTAAAAACCTAAATAAAAAATAATATACTAAGGAGGAAAAAATGCCTAGAAAAGCTAAAGCTAGTGAAGAAGAAAAAGTATTGGTAAAGGAAAAAAATGAGAGCTTAAAACTAAAAGAAAAAAAACAAACGAAAAAAACAGCTAAATCTGATACAAAAAAGGTAGATAAAAAGGATTTGAATGAAAAAAAATCTAATTCTAAAACTAAAAAATCAGAAGTTAAGAAAAAAACAACTAAGAAAACAGAAACAAAAAAAGCACTAGATAGAAAAAAAACAACTAAAAAAACTGAAACAAAAAAATCTGTTACTAAAAGTGCTAGTAAGAAGAAAAGTTCAAAAACATATTTATCAGAATATTATGATTTGCCATATAGATATAACGAAACAACCGTAAAAATACTAGCTCAAACTCCAAAAAGGTTATTTGTGTATTGGGATATTTCTGATAAAGATATAAAAAAATATAAAAAAGTTTTTGGAGAAAATTTCTTTTATGATACTTATCCAGTTTTATTAATTCATAATGAAGAAATGAATTATACATTTGAAGTTCAAATAAATGATTTTGCTAATTGTTGGTATGTTGATATAAATGATCCAAAATGTAAATATACAGTAAATCTAGGTAGAAAGTTTAAAGATATTAAAAATATAAAAATAGATACAGAAGAATTGGAAAAAGAGTATATTGACTTGAAAAATGATTATTTAGAAATAGTAGATTCTAATTCTTTAGAAGTTCCAAATGACCATATATTATTTGAAAAATTAGGAAATAGTGTAAAATATAGAAATTTAAAAACTTTTGAAGAAAGACAAAAAAATATTGAGAGTATAGTAACTGAAAAAGGTAATAAATTAAAAATTTATGATATTTACGAATTTTATAAGAAAATATATAAAAGTGAAATTGATGAAAATATTTTTGATATTAATAATCCTTCATCAGGAAATACTTCTTCAAAAATACAATTTAAATAAAGGAGATATGCATGAAAAACGTAAAAGGATATGTAAGCTTTGTTCTACATGCTCATTTGCCTTATATACATCATCCAGAAAGCGAAGATTATTTGGAAGAACAATGGCTTTTTGAAGCAATTTCAGAAACATATATACCACTTTTATTGAATTTTCAAAAATTGGTGGATGAGAAGATTGATTTTAGAATAACTATGACAATGACACCACCACTATTGAATATGCTGGATAACAAGCTTTTACAAAAAAGATATATAAAATATTTAAAAAGTCATATTGAGCTTAGTAAAAAAGAGATAATAAGAACAAAAAATGATAAAAGACTTAATGAACTATCTAAATATTATTTTGATAGATATACAAATGATTTACATGTTTTTAAAGATATTTATAAGTGTAATTTAATAAATGGATTTAAGAATTTTCAAGATTTGGGCGTTTTGGAAATAATAACTTGTGGAGCAACTCATGGATATTTTCCTATTTTATACATAAATGAAAAAACAGTTAGAGCTCAAATCGGAGTAGGGGTGCAAACTTATAGAAAATATTTTGGAAGAAATCCTAGAGGTATATGGCTTCCTGAATGTGGATATGTTCCAGAAGCTGAAAAATATTTGAAAGAATTTGGAATTGAATATATAATTACAGAAACACATGGTGTTTTATATGCTGATCCAACTCCTATTTATGGAACTTTTGCACCAATTGTTTCACCTAATAATATAGTTGCATTTGCTAGAGATGTTGAATCTTCAAGGCAAGTATGGAGTTCTATTGATGGATATCCGGGAGACTATAATTATAGAGAATATTATAGAGACATAGGTTATGATGTTGATTATGAATATATAAAACCATATATAGCCCATAATGGTGTAAGAGTTCATACTGGAATAAAATATTATAGAATTACAGGAGATACGGAGAATAAAGATTATTATAATTTACAGTGGGCAAAAGATTCAGCTGAAAAACAAGCAGGACATTTTCTAGATTGTAGAACAAAACAAATTGAAAACTTATCTTCTTATATGGACAAACCTCCTATAATACTTTGCCCATACGATGCAGAGTTATATGGACATTGGTGGTATGAGGGGCCATATTGGTTATATATTTTGTTTAAAAAGATTTATTATGATGAGTGCAATTTTAAATTAATTACTCCTAGTGAGTATATAGATAGATTCCCAGAAATGCAGGTTTCTACTCCATGTAGATCTAGTTGGGGAGCAAATGGATATAGTGAAGTATGGCTAAATCCTTCTAATGATTATGCACATAGACATCTTCATAAAGCAGGAGATAGAATGTGTGAACTTGCAAGTTTATTTCCTAATGAAAAACAAAAATTAAAAAGAAGGGCTCTTAATCAGTGTGCTAGAGAGCTACTATTAGCCCAAAGTAGTGATTGGTTATTTATAATAACTAATGGAACAATGGTTGAATATGCTCACAAAGCTATAAAAGACTATATTGGAAGGTTCACAAAACTATATTTTCAAATTAAAAATGATAATATTGATGAAGAGTATTTAAAAGATATTGAAGAAAAAGATGATATCTTTAGTGATATTGATTATATGATTTATTATTGATACAATTAAGTAAAAAATAATGAAAGGATGTTAATATGGAAGTTTATGACAAATGCCATGAATTAGCAAGTGCTATAAAATCAAGTAAAGAGTATTTAGAGTATAAAAACTTAAAGAACGATTTGTTTAAAGATTTAAAATTAAAAAATCAGGTGGATGAGTTTGAAAAAATAAGATATGAAGAACAACTTTTGGCTATGCAAGGAGAAAAACAAAGTGAAGAGAAAATGAATAAATTGCAACAGTTATATGCAATTTTAATAAAAGAGCCTAAAGTAAAAGAATATTTTGATAAAGAAGTTAAATTTAATGTTATGATTGCAGATATTAATAAAATAATAGGAGAAGCAATTAAAGACGTATTGTAAGAAAAAAGGAATCTATTTTTATGCAAAAATAGATTCCTTTTTTCTTTACATAAATAATTTTTATAAAAAAATTGAAAAAAGTATATTTATGTTATATAATATAAAGCAAATTATTAGATTTAGGAGAAAAGGAATGAATAAAAAATGGGAACTATATGATACAAATTTAGAAGTTGTAAACAAAATAGTAGAAGAAAATAATATATCAGAGATTTTGGCTACAATATTGGCAAATAGAAATATTGTAAATAGTGAAGAAATAAAAGTATTTTTAAATCCAACAAGAAAAGATTTTTATGATCCTTATTTAATGCCGGATATGAATAAAGCTGTTGATAGAATAACTACAGCAATTAAAAAAAATGAAAAAATCATGATATATGGAGATTATGATGTAGATGGAATAACAAGCATAACAGTTTTAAAAAAGTTCTTAGATGAATTAGGTATGAATGTTCGGCTATACAATACCTAATAGATTAGAAGAAGGATATGGATTAAATAAAGAGGCTGTTAAAAGAATAAAAGAAGAAGGATATAATTTAATAATAACAGTTGATTGCGGGATATCGGGAATGGAAGAGATTAAATATGCTTATGAATTAGGATTAGAGGTAATTGTAACTGACCATCATGAACCATTAGAGGAATTGCCTAATGCTTTAGCAATAATAGATTGCAAAAGAAAAGATAATAAATATCCTTTTAAAAATTTAGCTGGTGTTGGTGTAGTTTTTAAATTGATTCAAGCCATAAGCATAAGAATGAATTTAAAAGAAGAAGAGTATTTAAAATACTTAGATATTGTTTGTATAGGTACAATATCAGATATAGTTCCTCTGATAGATGAAAATAGAGTTATAGCAAAATTAGGAATTAAATTGGTAAAAGTTACTAAAAATATAGGACTTAGAGTTTTATTAAAAACAATTGGATATAAACAAATAAATTCAAATGCAATTTCTTTTGGAATAGCTCCAAGAATAAATGCATGTGGAAGAATGGGACATGCAGAAGATGCTTTAAAATTATTTTTTACAGAAAACGAAAAAGAAGCTATGGAATTGACCAATCAATTAAATGAATATAATAGGCAAAGACAAGAAATTGAAAAAAGAATATTAGAAGAATCATTATTAAAAATTGAAAAAGAAAAGATATATGAGAAATCTGCAATAGTAATAGGCTCTGAAAAGTGGCACCATGGAGTTATAGGAATTGTTGCCTCTAAAATTACGGACATGTTTTATAAACCAAGTATATTAATATGTTTTGAAGGAGAAGAAGGAAAAGGTTCAGGAAGAAGTATTGCTGGCTTTGATTTACATGAAGCTTTATGTAAGTCAAGTGAAGAATTAGAAAAATATGGCGGACATGAAATGGCTGTAGGACTTTCTTTGAAAAGATCTAAATTTGATTCTTTTAAAGAAAAATTTGAAAATATTGCAGATAATGCAAATATTAATGAAATGGTTTCTGTAATAAAAGTTGATAAACAAATTAATTCAAAAGATGTAACTTTTTCCTTAATAGAAAATTTAAAAGATTTAGAACCATTTGGAGAATCAAATGAAATGCCAATATTTATTTATAAAAATTTAAAAATTGATTCAATAAGGTCTTTTTCTGAAGGAAAGCATTTAAGGCTTACTTTAAGAGATGGTAATAAATTAATGAATGCGATAGGCTTTAATCAAGGACACCTTTCCGGAGAATACACAATTGGAGATAAAATTGATGTTTTAGGAATATTAGAAATAAACTCATATAATGGAATGGAAATGATACAAATAAACATAAAGGATGTAAGAAAATCTTATTAAAAAGGGGATTTGCTAAATGGAAAAAGAAGAAATAACAATTGAAAATATAATAAAGAAACAAAAAGAAAATTATAGAAAATCAGATTCAAAATTAATTAGAAGAGCTTATGATTTTGCAGTTACTTTGCATGGTGATCAAAAAAGAAAATCAGGAGAACCGTATATAATACATCCATTGAATGTTGCTTATATTTTATCTACATTAGAATTAGATGATGAAAGTATTTGTGCTGCTTTGCTACATGATGTTGTTGAAGATACAAAAGCAACACATGAAGATATTGTTCAAAATTTTGGTGAACCTATTGCTAATATGGTAGCTGGAGTAACTAAACTTGGAACGTTAAGGTATACAACAGAAGAGGAAGCACAAGTAGAAAATTATAGAAAAATGTTTTTAGCAATGGGTAAAGACATAAGAGTTATTCTTATAAAATTGGCCGATAGATTGCATAATATGAGAACTTTGAAACATTTATCAAGAGAAAGACAAATTGCAAATGCCAAAGAAACTATAGATATATTAGCTCCACTTGCCAATCGTTTAGGTATATATTCTTTGAAATGGGAATTAGAGGATTTAGGATTTAAATATTTATATCCAGAAGAATATAGAGAAATAGTAACAGGATTAGATAAAAAAAGAGAAGAAAGATTAAAGTTTTTAGATGAAATAAAAATAGATATTGAAAAAGAATTAAAAGTTCAAAAAATACAAGGTGAAGTTACAGGTAGAGCAAAACATTTATATAGTATATATAGAAAAATGAAAAGAGATAATAAAACTCTTGACCAGATATATGATTTATTTGCACTAAGAATATTAGTTAATTCTGTGAAAGATTGTTATTCTGTTCTTGGTGTTGTTCACGAAATGTATACACCTATGCCAGGAAGATTTAAAGATTATATTGCTGTTCCTAAAAAAAATATGTATCAATCAATTCATACAACATTATTAGGTCCAAAAGGTGTTCCATTTGAAGTTCAAATTCGTACTTGGGATATGCATAGAATTGCAGAGTTTGGTATAGCTGCTCACTGGGCTTATAAAGAAGCTAGTAATAAAGGAACAAAACAAACTGTAGTTGTTTCAGAAGATAAATTATCTTGGCTTAGAGAAACAATTGAATGGCAAAAAAATACTGAAAATCCAGATGAGTTTTTAAATGTTTTAAAAACGGAATTATTTGAAGATGAGGTATATGTTTTTACTCCGAAAGGAAAAATAGTTGTTTTGCCGAGAAATGCTACGCCAATAGACTTTGCTTATGGTATTCATGCTGAAATAGGAAATAAAATGGTTGGCTGTAAAATCAATTCAAAAATGATGCCTATTATTACTAAATTAAGAAATGGTGATATAGTTGAGATAATGACATCTGACCAATCAAAAGGTCCAAGTAGAGATTGGCTCAAATTTGTAAAAAGCTCATCAGCCAGAACTAAGATAAATCAATGGTTTAAAAAAGCGCAAAGAAGTGAAAATATAGAAAAAGGAAAAGACACTATTGAAAGAGAAGTTAAAAAATTGGGTATTAAACAATCTGAGTTGTTTAAGCCAGATTGGGTAAAAAAAGTTACTGATAGATATAATTATTTAACAGTTGATGATATGTATGCAAGTATAGGGTTTGGAGGAATAAGTGCAAACAAAGTAATAGCAAGATTATTAGAAGAATATAATAAAGAACATGAGGAAGAAGATTTTGAAGAGAAGATTGAGGAATTAGCAAAGTCTAAGCCAATAAGAAATAAGCCTTCTCCAAATGGTGTTGTTGTTAAAGGAATAGATAATTGTCTAGTAAAATTATCAAAGTGTTGTAATCCGCTTCCAGGAGATGAAATTGTGGGATATATAACCAAAGGAAGAGGAGTATCTGTTCATAGAGCAGACTGTGCAAATACAAAAGAATTATTAAATGAGGAAAATAGGATAATAGAAGTTAGTTGGTATGAAGAAGTTAAAGGCTCATATACTGTTGAATTAGAAATTTTTGCAAATGATAGAAATGGTTTATTAAAAGATATTATTAAACAAATTGAAAATTCAAAGGCAAAATTATTAGGAATAAATTGCAAAGTAAATAAAGAAAAAATTGCAATAACAGAGATTACAGTTGAAATAGAGAATAAAGAAGAATTAAACAAATTAAGAAATGCCATAAATTCTGTTGAGAGTGTTTATGAGGTGAAAAGAAAAAGAGGATAATTAGATAATATATCAAATTATGAAAGGGAATAAAATAATGATACTAAAGAAAATAAAAGTAAAAACTCCGCAAGAAAATTTGCTTACAAACTCATATATTGTTTGTGATGAAGAAAGTAAGGAAACTATGGTTATAGATCCTGGTGGAGAAATTGAAAAAATATCTCAAATGCTTGAAATAATGGAGGCAAAATTAAAATATATAGTTTTAACTCATTGTCATGCTGATCATTCAAGTGGAGTAAAAGAATTAAAACAATTAAAAGGCGGAAAAATTTTAATAAGTAGATATGATGCAGATGGGCTTCTTAAACCGGAATTTAATTTATGTGAATATATAAATGCAACAAACCCTGATATACAAGCTGATTCTAGATTAGATGATTTGGATAAAATTCATTTAGGAAAACTTGAATTTACAATTATATTATCTCCAGGACATACAAGGGGAGGAATCTCAATATATTGTGAAAAGGAGAGATTAATTTTTACAGGAGATACTTTATTTTCTGGTTCATGGGGAAGAACTGATTTACCAACAGGAAATTTTGAAGAGATTATGGATTCAATAAATAATAAATTAATGACCCTTCCTGATGAGACAATAGTATATCCTGGACATGGTAAAACTACGATGATACAAGATGAAAAAGATATATATATTGATTTGAAACCGAAAAAATTTTAAAAATTAAAAGTAAAGAAAGGAATGTGAATTAAAATGATACAAAGACCAAAAGGGACAAAAGATTTATTACCAGATGAATCATATAAGTGGCAATATATAGAGAAAAAAGTAAAAAATATATTTGAAAATAGTGGATTTAAAGAAATAAGAGTTCCAGTATTTGAGTATACAGAATTGTTCGAAAGAGGAGTCGGAGATACGACAGATGTTGTTCAAAAAGAAATGTATACTTTTCAAGATAAAGGTGGAAGAAGCATAACATTAAGACCAGAAGGAACAGCTGGAACAATAAGAGCGTATTTAGAAAATGGAATTTTTAATAAACCAAGTCCAGCAAAACTTTGGTATAATATGGGAATGTATAGATATGAAAATGTACAAAAGGGAAGACTTAGAGAATTCCACCAATTTGGTACAGAATTGATTGGCTCTAGTAGTTATTTGGCTGATATAGAAGTAATTCTATTAGGAAATAGAATTTTTGAAGAGCTTGGAGTAAATAATATAAAATTATTTATAAATAGTATAGGTTGTAAAAAATGTAGAAAAGATTATCAGAAAGCACTTAAAGAATTCATTGGTAAAAATATTGATAATTATTGTAATACTTGTAAATCTCGTTTTGAAAAAAATCCTATGAGGATATTAGACTGTAAAGAAAAAAAATGTAAAGAGTATAATATAGGTGTTCCAAAAATAATTGACTATTTGTGTGATGAGTGTAAAGAACATTTTGAAAATACAAAAAAGACTTTGGATAATTTGGATATTAAATATGAAATAGACACTAATATAGTAAGAGGATTAGATTATTATACTAAGACTGTTTTTGAATTTGTTGATGAAGTAGATGGACTAACAGTGCTAGGTGGTGGAAGATATGATAATTTAGTAGAAGAATTTGATGGCAAACCTACCCCTGCTGTTGGGTTTGGAACTGGAGTAGAAAGACTTGTAGAAGTGGTTGAAAAAAATGATGGATTTAAACAATTAGAAGTTAAAAAACCAGATTTATATATAATAGCTATGGGAGAAGAACAAATATTAAAAGTAATAAGTATTTCCAATGAATTGAGAAAATATGGATTATATGTAGAATTTGATATAATGAATAGAAGTTTTAACGCACAAATGAAATATGCAGATAAAATAAATGCTAAAAATTTAATTGTAATTGGTGAAGAAGAACTAAATACAAATAAAGTAATAATAAAAAATATGGATAATGGTAATGAAAAAATAGTAAATTTAGATGAAAAAGAAATTGCTAAAAATTTAATTTAAGAATAAATTGATAACTTTCTAATATATATATTATATATTGGAGAGTAGTAAATGATAAATTTAGCAGTAATTAATTTAAAAAATTTATTAAAAAGTTTAATTAAGATAATCATTGTAGCTCTTATTGTTGCAATGATTTTTAAATTTATTTGTATAGTAAAAAGTTTAGATGTAATAGGTAATATTAAAAACAAAATTTTAAATGCTGAACAGAAAATAATACAAAGTAGTACAAGTATTTTTGATAATAATGATATTACAGAAACAATCAGTAAAGATTTAATATTAGATTCAGAATTATCAAGTTTTAATTATGAGAATGATAATAAGATTGAGATAGAAAGTGAAAATTTAGAAATAGGTAAATTACAAGAAGATATAAAGATTAAAAGTATTAATAATGAAGTTAATGATTCTATTGATTTAAGAGGCTTAGTCACTAAAGTTGTAGATGCAAATAATAAAATAGATACATATACAAATGTTTATGGAAGTGTTAAAATTAAAAATGAGTCTGCATATACATTAACAGAAGAAATGCTCAATCCTAACGTTAAGTTTACAAATACAAAAGATATATTAATATTCCATACACATACATGCGAAAGTTATACTGCAACAGAACAGAATAATTATGTATCAACTGGGAATTTTAGAACAACAGATTTAAATTATAGTGTTGCTAGAGTGGGAACTGAGCTTACAAATTGCTTGATGAATAAAGGGTATAATGTAATACATGACACAACATATCATGATTATCCAGCATATAATGGGTCGTATACAAGATCTTTAACTACGGTTAAAAATATTTTATCAAATAATAAATCTATTGAATTAGTAATTGATTTACATAGAGATGCTTTAGGAAGTAGTAGCTCTTATGCTCCAACAGTCAATATTGGAGAAGAACAAGTGGCTCAAATTATGTTTGTTATAGGAACTAATGGTGGAGGTCTAACTCATGATAATTGGAATAAGAATTTAAAACTTGCAATATTAATTCAACAAAAAGCAAATGAAATGTATCCTGGATTATTTAAACCAATAATATTAAGAAATTCAAGATATAATCAAAATGTTGCAGATGGAGCATGCATTATTGAAGTAGGAGCTACTGGAAATACTTTAGAACAGTCTAATGCTAGTATGAAATATCTAGCCGAAGTATTATCAGAAGTTATGAAATAAAAAATATTTCATTGAAAACACTAATTAAATATGGTAAAATTGAAACAGTAAATTATAAGGAGTAATCATGTTTGAAATATTAAAGAAAAAAGAATTAGCAAAAAATATTATTTTAATGGAAATATATGCACCAAAAGTAACTATTAATTGTAATCCAGGACAATTTGTAATCGCAAGAGTGGATGAAAAAGGAGAGAGAATTCCTTTAACAATATGTGATTATGACAGAAAAAATGGAATAGTAACAATTGTTTTTCAGATTGTAGGGGCTACAACTATGAAAATAGCAAGATTAAAGGTAGGAGAAAAATTAAAAGACTTTGTTGGACCTTTGGGAAATGAATCAGATTTTGTAAAAAATGTTGAAAATCTAAAGGATAAAAAAATTATATTTATAGCAGGAGGAGTAGGAACTGCTCCAGTATATCCTCAGGTTAAATGGTTAAAAGAAAACGGAATAAAGTCTGATGTAATAATAGGAGCTAAAAGTAAAGATTTAATAATACTAGAAAATGAAATGAAAAAGGTTGCTGATAATTTATATGTAACTACAGATGATGGTTCAAACGGAAATAAAGGATTAGTAACAGATGTTCTAAAGAAGTTGATAGCTTGTGGAAAACATTACGATTTATGCGTTGCAATTGGATCATTAATTATGATGAAATTTGTTTGTATTTTAACTAAAAATCTTAATATACCAACAATAGTAAGTTTAAATCCAATAATGATAGATGGGACAGGCATGTGTGGAGCTTGTAGAGTTATAGTTAATAATGAAATTAAATTTGCTTGTATCGATGGTCCAGAATTTAACGGACATTATGTGGATTTTGATAATGCAATAAATAGAGCAAATATGTATAAAGATGAAGAAAAAAGAGCTAAGCTTAAACTGGAAGAGGGAGATACTCATCATGGAGGATGTGGCTTTTGTGGAGGTGAAAACTAATGGATACTAGAGTAGAGGTAAAAGAACAGAAACCAGAAATAAGAGCTAAAAATTTTGATGAAGTATGTTTAGGATATACATTAGAAGAAGCAAAAAAAGAAGCTAGTAGATGCTTGAAATGTAATAATCCAATGTGTGTAAAAAAATGCCCAGTTTCAATAAATATTCCAGAATTTATAAAAAAGATAGAAGAAGATAAAATAGTAGAGGCTTATGAAATAATAAAGAAAAATTCGGCATTACCAGGTATCTGTGGAAGAGTTTGTCCACAGGAAAATCAATGCGAAGGAAACTGTGTAAAACGTTTTAAATCTGAAGCAATAGCTATAGGAAAATTAGAAAGATTCGTTTCTGACTGGGTTATGGAAAATGAAAGTAAAATTTCAACAAAGAAGACAACTAAAAATAATATAAAAGTTGCCATAGTAGGTTCAGGACCAGCTGGGCTTACTTGTGCAGGAGATTTAATAAGACTTGGATATGATGTGACTATTTTTGAAGCATTACATAAGCCAGGAGGAGTTTTAACATATGGTATTCCAGAGTTTAGATTGCCTAAAGAAAAAGTCGTTGAAAAAGAAATAGAACAATTAGAAAAGCTTGGAGTAAAAATTGAATGTAATACTGTAGTTGGAAAAACAATAACATTAGAACAATTGAAAAAAGAGTTTAAAGCAATTTTTATAGCTACAGGAGCAGGACTTCCAAGGTTTATGAATATACCTGGAGAAACTGCCAATGGAGTTTTTTCAGCAAATGAATATTTAACCAGAGTGAACTTAATGAAAGCCTATGAAAATTCAGACACACCAATTTTTAATTCTAAAAAAATTGCTGTAATTGGTGGTGGTAATGTTGCAATGGATGCTGCTAGAACTTCTTTAAGGCTAGGTAATAAAGTATATGTTATATATAGAAGATCTGAAAATGAGATGCCAGCAAGAAGAGAGGAAATAGAGCATGCAAAACAAGAAGGAATAGAGTTTAAAGTATTATCTAATCCAAAAGAAATTTTAACAGATGAAAAAAATAATGTTAAAGGAATTAAATGCATTCAAATGGAATTGCGGAGAAGAAGATTCAACAGGAAGAAGAAAACCTATTGAAAAAAAAGACTCTGAATTTGTATTAGATGTAGATTGTGTTATTATGGCTTTAGGTACTAAACCAAATCCAATAGTACTTTCTAATAAAAATGAAATAAAGCTTAATAAATATGGTTGTATTGAAATAAATGAAGAAAATGGACAAACAAGTGAAGAAGGAATATTTGCAGGAGGAGATTCAACAAGTGGAGCTGCAACTGTAATATTAGCCATGGAGGCAGGAAAAAAGGCTGCAAATGGAATACATAATTATATTAGTAAAAAATACAAAGACAGTGTTAAATAATAAATAAGATTGATATAAAAATAGAATATTAATGCATAAACTATTTCACACTATTTTAGTAAATTTTTCTGAAAAGTAGCAATATGCAAGACACAAAAAATACTTAAAAATAATTGACAAAATATGTCAATTATATTATTATATTTATACAATTAAATATTATTATCTAGAGTGGACGAGAGAATCGGCTTTATGACTCCACAGCAACCTAAAAGGTGCTAATACCGACAAAGCTAAAAGCTTTGAATGATAATATATATTATTTTTATATGTTTGTTATGAGAAGTTATTAGTTAAATAACTTCTTTTTGTTATATGAATATACCGCCGAGTGGCGACGATTTCTAATATAAGATATCAAATAATTATTAAATCATGTTTTCGATTTTAATGCCAAATAAAAATAATAAAACATAGAAAGGAATGAAGTAAAAATGAAAAAATTATTTACATCAGAAAGTGTAACAGAGGGGCATCCAGATAAATTATGTGATTATATATCAGATAGTATTTTAGATGCTTATATTAAACAAGATTCTTATTCAAGGGTAGCTTGTGAAACTGTGGCTGGAAAGAATCAAATTTTAGTAACAGGAGAAATAACATCAAAAGCTAAAGTTAATATTGAAAAACTTGTAAGAGATGTTTTGAAAGAAGTTGGATATGATAATAGCCAAACAGATATTGATTATAGAACTTGTAATGTAATTTTAAATATTTGTGAACAATCACCAGATATAGCTTTAGGAGTTGATAAGTCTTTAGAGGAAAAAGAAGGAAATGACATTGAATCAGAGGGAGCAGGAGACCAAGGATTAATGTTTGGTTTTGCTACAGATGAAACAGATGAGTTTATGCCAATGCCAATATATTTAGCTCATAAATTAGCAAAAAAATTATCTGATGTTAGAAAAAATAAAGAAATTGAATATATAAGACCAGATGGTAAAGTGCAAGTTACTGTAGAATATGATAATGGTACACCAGTAAGGATAGATACTGTTGTTGTTTCAACACAACATAATGAAGACGTTTCCTTGGAAACATTAAGAAAAGATATAAAAGAAAAAGTTATATTTAAAACAATACCCGAAAATTTATTAGATGAAAAAACTAAATATTATATAAATCCAACTGGAAGATTTGTTATTGGGGGACCATTAGGAGATAGTGGACTTACTGGAAGGAAAATAATTGTAGATACATATGGTGGCTATAGTAGACATGGGGGAGGCGCTTTTTCTGGAAAAGACCCAACAAAAGTTGATAGATCAGCATCATATATGGCCAGATATATTGCTAAGAATATAGTAGCAAACGGATATGCAAAAAAATGTGAAATTCAAATTTCATATGCGATTGGAGTAGCTAGACCGGTATCAATTTCAATAGATACTTTTGGAACAGGTAATAAAAGTGAAGAAGAATTAATAAAAATAGTTGAAGATAATTTTGATTTAACTCCAAAAGGAATAATAAAAACTTTAAATTTAAGACAACCAATCTATAGACAAACTACTAACTATGGACATTTTGGTAAATCAAATTTAACCTGGGAAAAAATTATTAAAATATAAAATTAGAAAATTTTGATATTGAAAAATAATTAGTTTGTGTTATAATCAAATTGTTATATTAAACAAGAAGAGAGGATTGATTTTTAAATGAATAAAAAAAATATATTTATTAAAATAATAGTTATCTTATTAATAGTAATGATGTTAGGATCTGTTCTAGGAACTTTATTATTTTATTTATTTTAGTTATTTTTTATAAATTATTATTAAAAAGGAGATAAAATGATAAATAGTTTGAATGAAGCAATAAATCAGTTATATAAAAATAAAATTTTATATAATTTAGAAGAGTTATATAATAATCCATTTAGATTAATAATGACAATAATTGATTTAGTAATAGTTGTATTTTTATTATATAAAGTTTTTAAAACTTTAAAAAATACAAGAGCATGGCAGTTATTAAAAGGTATAATAATTCTTGTCATTATTACATTACTAAGTGGATGGCTTAAATTAAATATATTAAATTATATTTTATCATCAGTTATGATTTATGGTGTTGTGATATTAATAGTAGTGTTTCAACCTGAACTTAGAAGGGGACTAGAACAATTAGGAACAAGTCAAATTACAAAGTTTTTTGGCTTAGATAAAGATATTGAAAACAAAACTAAAGAAAATATTTATAAAATATCTATAGCTGCATCCGAATTATCAAAACAAAAAAATGGTGCTCTAATTGTAATTGAAAGAGATATAAAAATAAAGGATATTATAAATACAGGTATTTTAATCAATTCAGAGATATCTCCTCAATTATTGGTAAATATATTTGTGCCAAATACTCCACTTCATGATGGAGCAGTAATTATAAGTGAAAATAAAATAGCTGCAGCATCTTGCATGCTTCCATTGTCAGACGACCAAGATATAGCTAGGGAATTAGGTACTAGACATAGAGCTGCAATAGGGATTTCTAAGGAATCAGATGCTTTGGTAGTAGTGGTTTCTGAAGAAACTGGAAAAATTTCTATAGCAAAAGATGGAACATTAATTGCAGATGTTAAAGAAGATGTTTTGAAGAAAATCTTAATAAAGAATTTAATAAACGAACCTAAAATTCAAAGAAATAAAGAAAACTCAAAAGAATCAATAAAAACAAAGGAAAATGAAAAATAAGTATAGTGTTTTTACATTATACTTTACATATTGGGGTGTAGCCAAGCGGTAAGGCATCGGACTCTGACTCCGACATTCCTGTGTTCGAATCACAGTACCCCAGCCATGTTGCAACTAGTTAGTTTGACTAGTTGTTTTATTTTTTAAAAGTCGAATATTGTAGAATTTTTGAGAAAAAAATAGAAAGAATGTATACGATTTTTCTTGATTAATATCAAAATATGATATTAAAATAAAAGAAAAAGGGGAATGGTGTAAATATATGTTTTTAATTATGGAAATACAAAAAAATATGCCAATAAATGATATATATTTATGGATTATAGTAGCTGTAATTTCTAGTACTTTATTTTCATTTATAGACGTATTGACTTTTCTAGCTATATTTGGTATTGAAGCATCAAAAAGAAAAATAATACATGCAAGTTTGATAAATGCATTAATAAAATTTATAATAGTACTTATTATTCCAATTCCATATTATAGAGCATTGTACATAATACTTACTACAATAATATTTAAAGTGTTTTTTAAAGAAAAAATTGAAAAATGTATATTAGGAGAAGTAATAAATATTATTATCATTATATCAATGGAAGGAATTTTTTCAAAAATATTCTGCGAATTATTTAGTAGTGTAAAAAGTTATGGAGAAGGAATGTATAATTATAAATATAAATTTTGCGTAATGATGTCAATTGGTATTTCTAGATTATTTGTGTATTATATTATAAAAAAGAGAAATATGATAATAAAAATGCCTAATAATATCCAAAAAAGAAATAAACAAAGCATTATAATTTGCTCAGTTCTTGGAATGACAATAATATTTTTTAATTCTGTTGAAATGACAATGTACATAAGCAACTTTCCATACATAATTTTTATATTAGATATAGCATCTATAATTATATGTATTTATATTGGTATAAGAAGTATTGTCAGAGTAGCAAAATTAGAAGAACAGGATATGGTAATACACAATTTAGAATCATATAATAAAACATTATCTATTATGTATGATAGTATACGAGGATTTAGACATGATTTCTGTAATTATATACAGGCATTAGACGGATATGTACAAACAAACAATATTGAAGGAATTAAAGAAATGAATAAATCAATACTAAAAGATTGTAATAAAGTTAATAATATGTCAATATTAGATCCAAATATTATTAATAATCCAGCAGTATATAGTATTATTATAAATAAGTATTATTTAGCACAAGAAAATAACATAGAAATGAATATGGAAATAATGATAGACTTAAAAAATATAAAAATTAATAATTATGAGTTTTGTAGAATATTAGCAATACTTTTAGACAATGCAATAGAAGCTGCAAAAGAATGCGATGAAAAAATCATTAATATTAGGTTCATAAATGACTCAAGTAAAAAGAGAAAACTAATTGTGATAGAAAATACTTATTCAAGACATGATATTGATATAGATAAAATTTTTGAAAAAGGATATACAACAAAAGAAAACTTAGAAAACAAACACGGATTAGGTCTATGGACTGTTAGGAAAATTTTGAAGCAGAATACTAACTTAAATTTATTCACTAGAAAAGAAAAAATGTTTTCTCAACAATTAGAAATATATGAATAGATATTACTAAAAATGTTATTAAAACTAATACATAAATTCTTTTTTATAAAAATCCACTGTTTAATCTTAAGTCAGTGGATTTTTATAAACTCTTTTTTCCATAATTTGAAATGAAAATTTTTCTATGGTGATAGCGAACATTAGTTGTAAAAATAAAGAGAATTGAAAAAATTTTTACTTATATATTATCATAATTTTATGTTGATTATAATAAAAAATATTTTATACTATTTATAACATTTAAAATACTTTTATATTTAATCATTAAAAAAGATAAAAAAGAAGTCTTTTATCGATATTGCTATTTTGGAAGATGTATGTTAATATATAACTATAATAAAATGTTAAAAGGGAGATATAATAATGGAAGAAAATAGTGCGGAAAAAAGAATACAAAAAAGGATTTCTAAAGCTAATATAGAATTGATAATAATATTTTTATTAGTTGCTATATGTGCTGTAATGGTGTATTTAATAATTGAAATTCCTGAATTAATAAAAAAAGAACCAAAAAACATGCTAGAAGTAGTAGAAGAAGGACTTTACGATAATGAAGTATATGATGATGAATATGCAGAATTAGATGTAGAGATGCTAACAGATAGAATTGCATATTCAACAGATGAAGATAATATAACAGAAGATTATTATATTGCATTTGATTCTGAAGGTTATCCATATATTGTTAGACTTACAGTTAATGAATTTTTAAAATTAGAACAGATAAATGATTATACTTATGGTGAAATAGAAGAAAAGCCACACAGTGTAGCTATATCTGGAATTACTAAAAAAATACCAGATGAATTAAAAGAAATAGTTATTACAGGATATAATGAATTATATCAAGAAGAAATTGTTTCAGAAGAAAATTTTGAAAACTATTTTGGAAGTATATATTTAGATACAGGTAAAGGACCATATGATTTATATGAAGGAATTTGCTGTACGATTATGTGTTTCTCAATAGGATTTATAATTATACTTTTTATAAATTATATGACAAAAAGTTATACTACAAAAAAAACTATAAAAAAATTAAAAAAGACAAATGAATTAAACAATGTTTATGATGAAATGGATGCTACAGATTCATTAAACTTTTATAAAATAAACACAGTCTTAACAAGAAATTATTTAGTTGATTTTGTAGAAGGATTTGATGTACTAAAATATGAACAAATAAAATGGATATATATATATAAACATAGTATTAATTTTTCAGAGGTTGAAAGAGCTATAGTGATTAAGACGAAAGACTTTAAACAACATAAAATTGCTAAAATTAAACCTTCTAAAAATAAAAATGATGAACAAGAAAAGATATTTAATGAATTAGTTAAGAGATGCCCAAACGCATTAGTTGGATTCACTAAAGAAAATAAAAAAGAATTCAAAGAATATAAGAAAAAAATAAAAATAGGAGAATTAGTTTAAAATAAAAAGAGTGTAAGCAAAAGCTTACACTCTTTTTATATAAAATGAATTGAACAAAAAAAATTACAAATCATATAATATGTATAGAAAAATTAAAGGAGAGTTATAATGTGTGGATTTGTAGGATTTGTTAATTTGAGAAAAGATATTACAAATGAAGATAATATAATAGAAAACATGAATAAAAAATTACAGAAGAGAGGCCCTGATGAAGAAGGATATTTTAAAGATGAACATATTAATTTAGGACATAGAAGACTAATAATTATAGATGCAGAAAATGGCAAACAGCCAATGAGTGCTGTATATAATGGAATAATTTATACAATAGTATATAATGGACAGATTTATAATAAAGATGAAATAAAAAATGAGCTAGTAAGTAAAGGTTTTGAATTTGAAGGATATTCAGATACAGAAGTTTTATTAAAAGCTTTTATTTGTTTTGGCACTAAGATATTACGAAAGCTTAATGGTATATTTAGCTTTGCAATATGGAATAACAAAACAGAAGAACTATTTTTGGTAAGAGACCATTTTGGAATTAAACCTTTGTACTATACAGAAAAAGATAACACATTAATTTTTGCATCAGAAATAAAAGCAATACTTGAATATCCAGGAATTGAGGCAAAAATTGATGAAATAGGCATAAGTGAAATGCTTGGATTAGGTCCAGCACATACTCCGGGGGTTACAGTATTTAAAGAAATAAAAGAATTAAAACCAGCTAATTTTTTAATTTTTAATAAGTATGGAATACATGTTGAAGAATATTGGAAATTAGAAAGTAAAGTCCATAAAGATGATTTTGATACTACATGTCAAAAAATAAGATTTTTATTAGAAGACTCCATAAAAAAACAGTTGGTGTCTGATGTACCTCTATGTACTATGTTATCAGGAGGACTAGACTCTAGCATTATAACAGCCTATGCAAGCAGATATTATAAATATAAAGGAAAAAGATTAGAAACATATTCAGTAGATTATGTTGATAATGATAAAAATTTTGTGAAAAGCGACTTTCAACCAAACTCAGATAATTATTATATAGATATAATGAAAACAGAATTTGACACTAAGCATCACAAAATAATAATAGACACACCTGAACTTGCTGAGGCTTTAGAAAATGCTATGATTGCAAGGGATTATCCTGGAATGGCAGATGTAGACTCATCTTTATTACTTTTTTGTGAGGCAATAAAAAAGAAAAATACTGTTGTATTATCAGGAGAATGTTCTGACGAAATTTTTGCAGGATATCCTTGGTTTTTTAGAGAAGATGCTCTAAATAGTGATACATTTCCATGGTCGATTGCGATAGAAGAAAGGCAGAAACTTTTAAATCCAGTATTGTCTGAGAAAATTAAATTAAAAGACTATATAGATTATAGATATAATGAAAGCTTAACTAATGTTAGAATATTAGATACGGATAGCAAACAGACTGCTGAAAAAAGAAAAATATCATATTTGACTATGAATTGGTTTATGCAAACATTATTAGATAGGTCAGATAGAATGGCTATGCAAAATGGATTAGAATTAAGAGTTCCGTTTTGCGATTATAGAATTGTAGAATACTTATGGAATGTACCATGGGAAATGAAAGCCTTAAATGGAAGAGAAAAGGGATTACTTAGATATATAGTAAGAGACTTATTGCCTGAAGAAATAGTTGAAAGAAAAAAGAGTCCATATCCAAAAACTCATAATCCTACTTACTTAAAAGTTGTAAAACAAAAACTATCTAAAATTATTGAGAATAAAAATGCACCAATAAACAATTTATTAAATAGAGAATATATAATAGAAATACTAAATACAGATGGAAAGGCATTTACAAGACCATGGTTTGGACAGTTAATGACACGGCCCTCAACTTATGGCTTACATCTGTCAGGTAAATATGTGGTTAGAAAAGTATCAACCTAAAATTGAATTATAAAAGATAATGGTTCTTTTTAATTATTTAATAAACTAATTTTATGGCACAATTTTATTTCATGTAAAGTTTTAACAATAATAATAAATTGACTTTTAATCAAAAATCCTTTAAAATATATTATATACAAATAT
>JBJFFD010000029.1:0-37108 GCA_051891335.1 Candidatus Scatovivens sp. | reverse complement strand
GGTGGTGTGAGAGGTCGAAACTTCTCGGTCACGAGAAATTTCTCCTACTCGATTGAAAATTACTAATAAACTAAAAAATAAGATTACAGCCTTTTTATAACATACTGTAGGTTACTTTAATAAATTTCCAATTGTTGCATAAAGTAGTCATTTGTTTTTGAAGTGTACAAATTTAAATTAGAGTTTTTGTTCAATATTTTTCTTACTTCCCAAAGACCAAGCCCAGTATTATTAGGTTTGGTAGAATAACCTTTTTCAAAAATTTTATCAATACAGACATCTTTGTTTGAGTAGGTGTTTTCAACAATTAATATTTGTCTATTATTTCCTTTTTTAAAGCAAACATTTACTTTTTTTTCAGAACAATCTTTAGCTGTTTCAATAGCATTATCTACTAAAATACCCAATATTCTTGTCAATTCAAAAATTTTCATATTTAAAGTATTTAAATCTAACATGATGTCTAAATTAAGAGTAACATTGTACTTTTCAGCTTTAAAATGTTTTTCTGCTAATAAGCCATATATTGCAGGGTTATTTACTAATGTTGGATTTAATTTAACAAGATTATTTATATTTTTTATTTCTGGAAAAACTTGCCAAAAGTATTCTTTTAAACCATTAAAATCGTTATTTGTAATGTATCCACTAAGAGCTTGGAAAATATTATTAGAGTCATGTTTAAAAGTACGAGTTTCATCATAAGCACTTGAAATACTTTTATTATATAATTCTAAATTTAAAATTTTCTGATTGTTAAGATTTATATTAAGGGTTTTTAATATGTTACTAATACTTATAAAATAATAAAAATTTAGTACGAAAAAGAAAAACAAAAGAATATAGTAGTTAGTACTAGTAACAAAGTTAAATAAAATATCCAAAAATTCAAAACTTAGAAATAAATCTATAAAATATATAATAAAAAATTCTATTGTATTTTTTAAATTTCTTATTACTTCTATGGAGTTTATTTTTAATTTATATATAACAAGGTAAGATAACATTAATGCTATAAATAAGCATAATGATAAAGCTATATCAAATAAAGGAACCTGTATTAAGTCTTTGTAAGTATAATTTAGAAAATAAGATAAAGGCTTTAAGATTAGTGTTTCTAAATTAAAGATAATTATTGTAAAAATAGAACTATATAAAAAATATTTTATAAAGGGTTCTTTAAAGATAATAACTAAACTCATTGTAGTAAAAAATATAATAATCAGTTGAGAAAATATTGATTTTACAAATATAGTAGACAACACAAAAACACAAGAATTTGAAAAAATAAACAAATACTTTTTTAATTTTAAATATTTTTTATTTTGTGTAGTTTCGAAAAAATATGTAAAACCGTAGAAAAAAATAATTGAAAGTAAAGTTACACTAATTACAGAGAATAGATAATTAGGTTTAAATAAAAAGTTATTTAGAAAATAAAAAAAACGCATGATATACACACTCCTTTTAAAACTCAGACTACAAATGTAACCCAATACTAATGTAAAACAAAATCATTGATTTGTCAAATAAATTTAGAAAAAACATTGCGCAAAATTCGACAGTAATGCTTAGAAAGTGCTAAAAATCAATAAAAATAGTTATAAAATTTTTTGAGAAAAATTCAAAACTTTGGTTAATATTTGAAGTTTAGAACAAATTATATAAAAAAATACTCCCAGTTTAAGGGAGTATTAGAAAGATTGTAAAAGAGTAAAGCGCTTTAAAATAAAAATTACTTAGGTGCTAAAAGCTACAAGACCAAGGGTATGTTTCTTATTGGAACCATAAAGGGTTATTGTATAACTTCCAGAACCAAAATAGGTTTCATATGTTGTGGTGCTTCCATCACCAGGGAAGCTAAGCACCATATTATAAGCTCCTCCGTTTGAATGATCCGTTATAATAGCATACATGCTATCAGTTCCAGATTCACAATTGACTTTAAAAGATACAAAATTGCATCCCTGAGAAAGTGTGATTGTATTGCCACCGCTATTATCATAGAAATCTCTGTAAACACAAGAGGCAATTGTTATTGACCGCGGAGTCACTTCTGCTGATGCACAGATAGTTGTTGCGCCAAAAATCATCAGAATTGCCAAAAGCAATGAAATAATTTTTCGTGATTTCAAAATTATCAAGTCCTTTCTTCTAGCGCTTTACTCTAATACAAATTATAAAAGATAATGGAATTGTACCATTACTTTTTATAAATAATAACTACAATAAAAATATATCATAAGAATAACTCAACAAAAAACAGTATAATTCTACAAAAAAACAAAAAAAACGACAAAAGTAGTTTTAATATTACAATAATATTGACAAAATAAAAAAAAAAAGATAAAATTAACTACACACGTAATATATAAAAGGAGATAAAAATGGTAAAAATATCTGAAGCAGAATTGGAAGTAATGCAAGTTATATGGGAAAGGAAAAACGCAACTTCTTTCGACATTATTGAAGAATTAAAAAACAAAAAATGGAGCGATAATACGGTAAGAACCTTAATTAAAAGATTATATAAAAAGGGTGCAATAGATATCGTAAAAAAAGAAGGGAAGACATTTACTTATTCAGCTAAAATAAAAGAAAGTGAATATCAAAAAAAAGAAAGTAAGCACTTTTTAGATACAATTTTTAGAGGCTCAATTGATGATTTATTATTAAATTTTGTAAAACAAGAAGAATTATCTAAAAAAGATTTAGAAAAATTATTGCAAAAAATAGATAAAGAGGTTAAGTAATTGGAAATTTGTTTATATCTACTAAAAAATATCTTAACTCCACTTTTCTGTAAAATCGCAATGCTTTCTATATCTGCTACTATTGTTGGAATTATGTTATTAATTGTTGAAAAAATACTAAAAAATAAGATATCCTGTAAAATTAATCAGCTTATTTGGATAGTATTTTTTATTTCTTTAATAATTATGCCTAAAATAGAAAACAGTCTTAGTGTTTATAATTTTATAAATATTGAAAAAGTAAATCAGTTTTCAATAAATATTACATTTAATTCATTAGATACTTATAATAATTTAAACTCAAACGAAGATTATGAATTCAAAGATTTTAAACAAAATGTTACAAATCAAATTGATACATTAGAAATAAAAGATATTATTTCTATTATTTATTTTTCTGCAATAATTTTTAAAATATTAAAAAATATAGTTATAAGAATATTTTGGTTTAAGTCTAAAAAAGAAATATTAAGCAAAGATGATGAAGAGTATAAAATTTTAGAAAAAATAAAAAGTAAGCTTAATATTAAAAAAGAAATTATTTTAATAAAATCTAACTATATTAATTCACCTAAAATAGGAGGTTTAATTAATCCTAAGATATACTTAAGTAATAAAAACTTAAATGTGAAAGATTTAGAATGTATTCTAACTCATGAACTTTGTCACTATAAAAGGAAAGATATTATAACAAACATTCTTACAAATATATTTAAAATATTTCATTTCTTTAATCCAATTGTTATTGTTTGCCTAAATAGAATTGAAAAAAATATTGAAATTTTAACAGATGAAATGGCTTTAAAAGTTTTAAATGAAACATATAAAAAGAGATATTGTACTTTATTAGTATTAATGAGTTTTTATAAAAAAGGCAAAATGGAAGAAGGCTTAAAACTAGGATTTGCAAGATCTTTTATAGAAGAAAGAGTAGATAAAATTATAGTAAATCAGAAATTTATAGAAAATAAAAAATATATTATTGTTTTAATTTTTATACTTATTTCAATAATGTTTTTTTGTTTTACAAAAGAAAAAATTGATATAAATGATGAAGAACTAAAATTTTTAACAATTAATATAAACAATACTGAATATAAGATAGAAAATTATGATATTTCAAAAGAATATAAATATATAAAATGTAAAGTAAAAGATACTATTAAAATATACGGAAATGAAAATTTATTTAGTTTAACATTAAATGTAATAGATTTAGAAAATAAAAAAGAAAATAATTCAACCTTCTTTTTTAAGAATAATGATATTAAAATATTTGTAGGAGAGAAACCCGGAAAATTTGCTTATGAAATGAAAATTAAATATGAAACTGAAAAAGAGATAAAATATTATTTTATAATAGAAATAGAGTGAAAATATGAATAAAAAATTAAAGAAAAAACTTATTATAATTTTTTTTGTAATAGTTATAATTATAAAAATTATCCAAATTAATTTTATAAAAAATGTTAGAGATAAAATTGAGTATTTTGAAAAATTGGATAATTCTTATTATAAAATAAATTTAATAAATGAAAGTAAAGATAGTGAAATTACCAGATTTACTAAAAATAGAAAAATAAAAGAAATAATAAAGTTAACCAATTTAGATAAGAATATTATTACAATAATTGATTTAGATAAAGATGAGAAAATAACAATTTATGAAAGTTCTAATACATACAAAATAGAAAAAGATAATCGAGAATATGATACTAATTTAAAAAATTTGCCTAAAAACTTAGAAATAATAAATGATATAGAAAAAAATATAAAAGAAAAAAATTTTACACATATTTTTAGTTGTTTTAAAATTTTATATATTATTCCAATAAAATATAATGATATAGAATGTTATGAAATAAGAACTTTAAGAGAAAAACTATATGTAGATAGAACAACATTATATCCACTATATTTAGAATATAAAAAACAAAATAGTTCAGGTAAAGCTAATGAGAAAACAAAAAGTACATATATATTTGAAGAAAATAATGTAAAAGATGAAGATGTCGAAATACCAAATTTAGAAAAGTACACTTTAATTGAAAATTAGTTGTAAATAGGAAACAGCAAATAAAATATTATATGCCTAATATTTTGTTTGCTGTTTCTATATCATCATTTGTTGCGACACGATAACCTTCTAAAGGATATTTAATATTTAAATTTTCCCATTTATATTGACCTAAATTGTGATAGGGAAGAAGTTCTATATTTTTTACTGATTGTAATGTAGAAATAAAATTTTTTAATTCTATTAAGTCATCTTTATTATCTGTTAAACCTGGAATTATGACTTGTCGTATCCAAGTTGGTATATTTTTATCACTAAGATATCTTGCGAAATCTAATGTATTTTCATTTGAGTGCCCAGTAAGAAAAATGCACTTTTCATTATTAATATGTTTTATATCTAAAAGAACCAAATCAGTGTAAGATAGAAGTGTTTCTATTTTTTGGTTTATTTTTATACTTCCAGCAGTATCTATAGCAGTATGAATATTAAATTTTTTTAATTCCTTAAAAAGTTCTATAATAAAATCTGCTTGTAAAAGAGGCTCACCACCAGAAATGGTGACACCTCCATCAGAAGCATCTATATAGGTCTTTGCCTTTAAAATTTTTTTAATAATATCATCTATAGTATATTCAGTACCTGCGTTATAATCCCAAGTATCTCTGTTATGACAATATTTGCATTTAAGTGGACATCCTTGCATAAAAACAACAAATCTAATACCTGGTCCATCTACAGTTCCAAAAGATTCAAAAGAGTGTATTTTTGCAGTTAATTGTTCCATTTAAAATTTCCTTTCTTAATACAAATTTTTACATTCTTTCATGAATTGTTCTATTTATAACATCTAATTGTTGTTCACGAGTAAGCTTTACAAAGTTTACAGCATATCCTGAAACTCTAATTGTAAGTTGAGGATATTTTTCTGGATGGTTCATAGCATCTTTTAATAATTCTCTATCAAATACATTAATATTAATATGGTGGCTAAGTCCGAGAAAAATAGCCATCTAATAATGCCGTTAAATTGTTTATCTTTGTTTTATCATCGTGTCCTAAAGTATTAGGAACAATAGAAAAAGTATAAGATATTCCATCTTCTGCATGTTTATAAGGTAATTTAGTTATAGTATTTAAAACAGATATGGCCCCATTTATATCTCTTCCATGCAAAGGATTTGCTCCTGGACCAAAAGGCTCACCAGATTTTCTTCCATCAGGAGTGGTTCCTGTAGATTTTCCATAAACAACATTTGAAGTAATTGTTAATATAGAAAGAGTAGGTTTGGCATTTCTATATGTTTTTTGCTTTCTTAATTTTTCCATGAATTTTTTAGTAACTTCAACTGCAATTGAATCAACTCTATCATCATCATTACCATATTTAGGAAAATCTCCTTCTACTTTATAATCAATAGCAAGACCTGTTTTGTCTCTTATAACTTTTACTTTAGCATATTTTATAGCAGAAAGAGAATCTGCAACAACAGAAAGGCCAGCTATTCCACAAGCCATTGTTCTAAAAATGTCTTTATCATGAAGTGCAAATTCTAAGCTTTCATAACAATATTTATCATGCATATAGTGAATAATATTTAGTGCATTTATATAAACTCTAGCTACCCAATCCATCAATGCGTCAAATTTTTCTATTACCTCATTATAATCTAAATATTCAGAAGTAATAGGTTCAAATCTTGTTGTAATTTGCTTTCCAGAAAGTTCATCTCTACCACCATTTATAGCATAAAGAAGTGCTTTGGCTAAATTACATCTTGCACCAAAAAATTGCATTTGTTTACCAATTCTCATTGCAGATACACAGCATGCTATTCCATAATCATCTCCCCAATAAGCTCTCATTAAATCATCATTTTCGTATTGTATAGAACTTGTTTTTATAGACATTTTACTACAAAAATTTTTGAAATTTTCTGGCAATTTAACAGACCAAAGTACTGTTAAATTTGGTTCAGGACCAGGTCCTAAAGTATTTAAAGTATGAAGCATTCTAAAAGAATTTTTTGTAACTAATGTTCTTCCGTCAATTCCCATACCACCAATACTTTCAGTTACCCAAACAGGATCACCGCTAAAAAGTTCATCATATTCTGGTGTTCTTAAAAATCTTATCATTCTAAGTTTCATAACAAAATGATCCATTAGTTCTTGTATTTCACTTTCTGTTATTAAATTATTTTTTAAATCACGCTCAAAATAAATATCTAAAAAGGTAGATGTCCTACCAAGACTCATAGCAGCACCATTTTGTTGTTTCGTTGCTCCTAAATATCCAAAATATAGCCATTGAACAGCTTCTTTAGAATTAGCAGCTGGCTTAGAAATATCAAAACCATATTTCAAAGCCATAGTCTTTAATTCTTCTAGAGCTGATATTTGATCAAATATTTCTTCTCTTTGCCTAATTGTTTCTTCATCGAAATTTGGTAAAGTAGTATTTTCATATTCATTTTTTTTATCTTCTATTAATCTATCTACACCATAAAGAGCTACTCTTCTATAATCTCCAATTATTCTTCCTCTGCCATATCCGTCAGGAAGACCTGTTATTATGTGGGAGCTTCTAGCTGCTCTTATTTCTGGAGTATATGCTGCAAAAACTCCGTCATTATGTGTTCTTCTATAATTATGGTATATATTCTCAATTTCAGGTGAAACTTCTTTACTATATGCTTTGCAAGACTTTTCTACTATTCTAATACCACCATTTGGCATTATAGCTCTTTTCAAAGGTTCGTCTGTTTGAAGCCCAACGATTTGTTCTAATTCTTTATCAATATATCCTGCATCATGGCTCGTAATAGTAGAAGCAATATCAGAAGAAATTGATAGAACTCCTCCATTTTTAGTTTCTTCTTTAAATAAATCAAGGACTTTATTCCAAAGCTTTTGTGTTCTTGGTGATGCATTTTGTAAAAAAGTATCATCACCATAATAAGGAGTATAATTTCTTTGAATAAAGTCTCTAACATCTATTTCGTTTTTCCAATCTCCATCATTAAAATCTTTCCATTCACTATAATTCATATAACACCTCCATAAATAATATTATTATTTCAAATTTTTCAAAAGCTATTCTAACATAAAGAATATAAAAAAACAACAATTTAATATGAAGTTATTAAAAGAGATAAATGTTTGTTAATAGTTGCAACAATTTATTAAAATAGCGCGAAAAAATTAATACATAAACTCTTGGGAGCGTATTGAAAATTATAAGTTTTAACATTAAAAAAACTTAACAGTTAAAAAAAGTTATATTTTGAGCTATTGACAAGAAAAATTAATATATATATACTTTCTTCAAAGAAAATTGTTTTAGAGAGGACTTTTGTTATGAAAATTATATTAGCTTCAAAATCACCAAGAAGGCGAGAACTAATGAATTTAGGGAGATTTGAATATGAAATTTTGGTCTCAGATGAAGAAGAAAAATTTGATGAAAATTTAAGTATTGAAGAACAATCTAAAAAGCTAGCTTACAGTAAAGCGAAAATTATTTTTGACAATACTCAAGGTGATAGAGCAATAATAGGAGCAGATACTATTGTTGTTAATAATAATGAAATTTATGGAAAACCAAAAGATAGACAAGATGCTATAAGAATGCTAAAAAATCTACAAGGAAAAGAACACAAAGTATATACGAGTATAGCTGTTTTAATTGAAAAAAGTGGAGCATATAAAGAATATAATGAATTACATGAAACAAAAATATTTGTAAAAAAAATGAGTGATTATGAAATTTCAAAGTACATTACAGATACAAATCCATATGATAAAGCAGGAGCTTATGCAATCCAAGGTGAATTTTCATTATTTATAGAAAAAATTGAAGGAAGCTATACAAATGTAGTAGGGCTTCCAATAGAAAGAATTTATGAGATTCTAAAGGAAAATGGTATATTAGAAGAATATTAAATATTATCAAAGATTTCTTGTTGTAAGAAATCTTTGATTTGTTTCCAATCATCTTCATTTATATCAGTTACAAAAATTTTATCGCTTTCAATTTTTGAAATTTCAAATATATTTAAATTATTATATTTACTATTATCTTCAAAAAGACTTAAAGAATAATCTAAAACTATGTAATTTTTTTCAAGCATATTAAAAGAAAATACAATTTTAGCATCTATTTTATAATTATTTTCATCTATAATATTAATATTTTTATTCATATTAGTACTCCTTAATCTACTAATTTTAAAGTAGTAAAAAATGGGTTTGATAAAATTGAATCATCATCAATTGGTTCTTGTTCTTGATTTTCTTCTGTCTTAGTTTCATTAGTATTAGATGATATTCCAAGAACTTTTTTTAACTTTCCTACTGTTAAAGGAGTAACATTATTAAGAATTACTTGGGAATAATCATCAAAATAGTTAAAATAATTATTTTGTATCATGATACTTGAATCATTTTCATTTATTATTTGTCTTGAATCATAGAAATCTTTTAATTTTTCAATATCATTCTTTGTCATAATTAAACTTCCTAAACAGGGAAAAATTGCTTTCATAAAATCACCTCAACTAAATATATAATAGCAATAAAAAAAATTATTTTCAATATATATTAAATATTTTTATATCAAAACAAAAACTTAATGTTAAGACCTAATTTTAAATGTAGGGGTCGGCCTCGTGTCGACCCGTGAATTGTTTTTCGCGGGAGGACACAAGGCACGCCCCTACAAACGTTTGCAATAAATATAAAGGATATTTCAGTCTGAACTATAAAAATGAAATATTTACAATAATAGGTTGACAATAATTAAAAAATATGAATCTGGTAATAATATTGCAATGAAAGATTAAATTGTGATAGAATACTTAAGAACAATAAATAATAATTGAAAGGAAAATCTAATAAATGAAATTAAACATTGTCTTAGTAGAACCAGAAATACCACAAAATACAGGAAATATTGCAAGAACTTGTGCTGCAATAGGAGCTAAATTGCATTTAGTTTATCCTTTAGGTTTTTCTATAAATGAAAAACAAGTAAAAAGAGCAGGATTGGATTATTGGGATAAACTTCAAATAGAGGAACATTTAAATTTTGAGAGCTTTTTAAATAAATATAAACCAGAAGAAAATAATATGTTTTTTGTAACAACTAAGGGAAAAAACGTTTATTCGGATATTGATTATAACAAAAAAGAAGAGATTTTTTTGCTATTTGGAAAAGAAACAAAAGGACTGCCTGAAGCTACATTAAAAAAATATTTAGAAAAAACGATAAGAATTCCAATGAGAGAAACATTACGCTCTTTGAATTTATCAAATTCTGTTGCAATAGTTGCTTATGAAGTATTAAGGCAAAACAAGTTTGATGGTTTAGAAGAAATAAGCAAATATTTTGATTAATAATAAAATAATTATAGTATCTAGTTTTTGACTAGACAATTATTTGTTTTAAAAATCCTTTACAATTAATTAACAAAGAATAGGAGAAAATTTATGAAAAGAAAAATTATTTTTGGAATATTGTTAGTAATATTGATATTTGTTTTAACTGGATGTGGAAATTCTAATAAGAACACTACAAATTCAGTTCAAAATAAAACAAATTCAACTTCTAAAAATTCATCATCAAAAAATACTTCTAGCGTAGACTATACTACAGCTGCTCAAAAGCAGATATCGCATCCAAATGAAGGTGATACAATTGCTACAATAACTGTTAAAAACTTTGGAGATATTAAAATAAAATTTTTTGAAAGTTCTGCCCCAAAAGCTGTAGAAAATTTTATAACACATGCAAAAAATGGTTATTATGATGGAACAACATTCCATAGAGTAATGGAAGAATTCATGATACAAGGAGGAGATCCATTAGGTAATGGAACAGGAGGAGAAAGCATTTGGGGAGAAGGATTCGAAGAAGAAATTGATAAAGAATTAATCCCTTATAGAGGTGCTCTATGTATGGCAAGTAGAGGAACAGGAACATCTTCCATAGGAAGCCAATTCTTTATAGTACAAGCAAATTATTCAGAACAGATGGCGAATACTTTAAAATATTATGGATATGATGAAAAATTAATAGAACAATATAAAAATTATGGAGGATATCTAAGTTTATATGGTGGATATACTGTTTTTGGACAAGTATTTGAGGGAATGGATGTTGTAGATGCAATAGCAAAAGTTGAAAAAAATGAATCATCAACAGGAGAGTTATCAGTACCAAAAGAAACAATAACAGTAGAAAAAATAGTGATTTCTAAATATTAATTATTAGTGCATAATAAAAATAGTAGAGTAAATGTAGTGGGACGTCGTTTAAGACGTCCCACTATTTGAAAGAATGTTAATGTTTATATTTAATTTTTAATTGTTTTTCACAGGCGGACACAAGGCTCGCCACTACAAACGTTTGCAATAAATATCAATTTTATACTTGCAAAAAAAAAATTTAAATGATAAAATGAATGCGAAATTATGTTTGATAAGGAGAATTCGAATGTTTGCATATATAAAGGGAAGTTTAGAAGAAAAAACTAATACTTATGTTGTTATAGATGTTTTTGGTGTTGGATATAAAATATTTATGTCCTTAAGCTCTATAAATAATATTGGAGAAATTGGAAATATTGTTAAAGTTCATACACATTATTATGTAAGAGAAGATAATATTAGCTTATATGGATTTTTAACTAGTGAAGAATTAAAAATGTTTGAACTGTTATTATCTGTAAGCGGAGTTGGAGCAAAGTCTGCTATAACAATGCTTTCAAATATATCTCCTTCAGATTTTGCTTTAGCGATAATTACTAATAATATATCTGCCTTAACAAAAATTCCCGGAATAGGTGCAAAATCTGCACAAAGAATAATATTAGAATTAAAAGATAAGATAAAAAATGAAGATGCTATTTCAAAATCTAATGAGAATATAATAAAACAAAAAGAAAATGAAAATACAAAAGACGCACTAGATGCACTTCAAATTCTTGGATATAATAAGAAAGAAATTGAAAAAGCTTTTGATAAGATAGAAATTGAAGAAATGTCAACAGAGGATATAATAAAAAATGCATTAAAGCTACTATAATAAGCAAAAGTTATATAAGTTTTATATTTCAAGAAAGGAAATAAATATAATATGGATTTAAATCAACCATTAGCATATAGGGTAAGACCCAAAACACTAGAAGAATTTGTTGGACAAGAGCATATTTTAGGAAAAGATAAATTGCTATATAGAACAATAAAAGCAGATAGACTTTCAAGTATTATTTTATGGGGACCTCCTGGATGTGGTAAAACTTCTCTTGCAAAAGTTATAAGTAATACTACGAAATATAAGTTTACTAGATTAAATGCGGTAACATCAGGAGTATCTGATATAAAAAAAGCAATAGAAGAAGCAGAAAATCCAATACTTAATCCTTCAGGAAAATGTATATTATTCATTGATGAAATACATAGATTTAATAAGCTTCAACAAGATGCTTTGCTACCATTTGTAGAGGATGGAACTGTTATTTTAATAGGTGCAACAACTGAAAATCCTTATTTTGAAGTAAATAAAGCTTTAATATCAAGATCAATGGTAATAAAATTAGAACCTTTAAAAAAAGAAAATATTGTTCAAATTTTAAAAAATGCAATAAAAAGCAAAGACGGACTTGGAATGTATAACATTAAAATTTCTGAAGAAACAATAGAAAAAATTGCTGAAGTATCTAATGGAGACGTAAGAACAGCTTTAAATGGTATTGAAGTAGCAGTACTTACTACAAAGGTTAATTCAGAAGGAATAATAGAAATAACAGATAAAATTGCTAGTGAATCTTTAGTAAAAAGAAAAGCAATATTTGATAAAAATGGAGATAGTCATTATGATAATATAAGCGCTTTTATAAAATCAATGAGAGGAAGCGACCCTGATGCCACTGTTTTTTATTTAGCAAGAGCTATTGAAGGCGGAGAAGATCCTGTTTTTATAGCAAGAAGAATTGTTATTGCAGCAGCTGAGGATGTAGGTTTAGCAAATCCAAATGCTCTAGTTGTTGCAAATGCAGCTTTACAAGCTGTAAATGTAGTAGGAATGCCAGAAGGAAGAATAATTTTGTCGGAAGCTGCTGTTTATGTAGCAAATTCAAAAAAGTCTAATGCAACTTATTTGGCAATAAACAAAGCTTTAGAAGATGTAAGAAAAAAAGATACTGGAACAATTCCTATGCATATTAGAAATGCACCAGCAAAAGGAATGGAAGAATTTGGATATGGTGAAGGATATAAATATCCACATGATTATCCAGGTCACATTATAGAACAGCAATACTTACCAGATAAGATGGTTGGTACTAAATATTATATAAAAGATGAAAATATTATATAGGAATGCCAAATTTAATTTATCATAAAAAAAGAGGTCTTGATTGCATAATATTAAGTAAAACTTTGATAATGGACAGGTTTTTCGTGACTAACATTTAAAGTAACTTTATATATTCCAAAAAATAAAATATTTTTAAAATCTATAGCTGTCATTATAAAAAAATGATATAATAATATTAATTAATTTACGAGGAGGTAATTATAATGTCTATAGAAAAACAAAAAATATTAAATGCAATAGAAACATTACCAGATGAACTTGCAAAACAAGTTGTTGATTTTATTGAATATTTAAAATTTTCACAAATATCTATGGAAGCTCCAGATAATGTAGTAATAAAAAGTAAAAAAGATTTAAAAGAAAAATTACAAAAAGGATTAGATGATATAAATGCTGGTCAAGTTTATACTTTAGATGAAGTGTTTGAAAAATTAGATACTATATAATTTCTTAGGAGTTGATATAATGAAAAAATACAAGGTTATAGTTTCTGAAACAGCAGAACAAGATTTAGAAAATATAATTTTATATCTTAAAAATGATTTAGCAGGAGAAATTATCGCAGATAAATATAAAATTTTATTCAAGCAAAATCTGAAATTATTAGAAGATGTTGCTGAAAGTATGTTAGTTTTAGATGAAAAACTAACTGGTCATAAAGATATTAGAAAATTAAATGTAAAAAATTATATAATTTTCTACAAAATAGATAAACAAAATAATATTACTTATGTTGTTAGAATTGGACATTCTTTTATGGATTGGGAAAAATATTTAAAAGATGTATAATTTAATTATTAAGATAATATGAAAGATTAGACGAAAATCTAGTCTTTTTTCTTTTCTAGACAAAAAAGAGGTGGAGTAGAGGTGAAGAATCCTATTTTCAAGAAATGTAATAATTGCTGGAAAGCTTAGAAAGTACTGGGTAGGACCTAAAATGCAGGTCTATTATTTTTAGCCTACACTCGTAATAAAAACAATTTGAATATTATATTTTTTTTAGAACATAATAAAAATATGAAAAAAAATATAATTTTAATAATAATAGGAATAATAGCAGGGTTTGTGAGTGGACTTTTTGGTGCAGGTGGCGGAATGATTTTAGTACCTGCTTTAGTAAATATAGTAAAATTAGATGAAGTAAAATCTAGAGCCACAGCAATTGCATGTATTTTATTTATGGTAATTACAAGTAGTTTTTTTTATTTTAAAGCAGATTCTATTAATTGGCAAATTAGTATTAAATGTGCAATAGGAGGAGTTGTTGGAGGAATAATTGGTTCTAAGTTATTAGTTAAAATGTCAAAAAAATATCTAAATTTATTTTTTATTATTTTTTTATTTTATACTAGTATTAGAATGATTATTTAGAATTATGAAAGAAATTATTTTTGGTATAGTATCAGGTATTGTAGCAGCATTAGGGATGGGCGGAGGAACAATATTAATAATGTTACTTAATATTTTTACTAATTTAAATCAACATTTGATTCAAGGAATTAATTTGATTTTTTTTATTCCTACTGCAATAGTTGCAATATGCTTAAATTTAAAGAATAAAATTATTGATTATAAAATTTCTACAATAGTAATTATCTCTGGAATTATAGGAGCAATTATAGGAGCTAATATATCTTTTAAAATAGATAATCCAAATTTAAAAAAATATTTTGGATATTTTTTACTTTTTATAGCTTTTTTTGAAAGTTATGAATTTTTTAAAAAGTATATAAAAAAGAAAAAAGAACATAATAATAGTAAATTAGAAAAATAAATTTTGGAAAGGAGAATATAAAAATGAAATTTATGCATGGAGTTATGCTTGGAACTTTAATTACTGCTGGAGCAATGATGTATTATTCAGAAGGAGTAGATAATAATAAGAAAAAAATGATGAAAAAGGGAAAACAAATTGCAAAAAGAATGGGAATATATTTATAAATTTACAATTTAGCGAGCACTTTAAAGTACTCGCTAAATTATTTTATTCTTCGTCTTCACATTCACAAGAGGTTTCTTTAAAGTCTGCTTCACAATGTTTATCACAATCTAATTCAACACCTTTTAAGCATTTTCCTTTTCTTTTACATATTTCGCAGATTTTTATATGATCAACTCTGTTAGCCCAAACTTCAATAGCATATTTCTTATGAGGACAAAGAGGACCGAAAACGAATTCTCCATTTTCATCAGTAAAAGTATGAGTTACAGGTTTTCTTTTTTCAAATCCCATATCTTTTTTTTCTACCTCAATAAGTTTAACAACTGCGTCACGTATAGGTTCTCCATAAGAATCTCTTATTATTCCAAAGATAACATCACGATTATCTTCTGGAAGTCTAATGTCTAAATCAAATTGCTTACCATTAGAAATAAATCCGTCAATCTCTAATTTTTCTTTTTTTTCAAATTCCATAAATACTCATTCCTTTTTTATATATTTAGGTGAAAGTATAAAATAAATTCACCTATGTAAAGACATAATCTATCTTTATATAGATTATGTTTATTTGATGAGAAATGTTTACAAATTTGAAAATTTAATGTATATTAAAATAAGCAATTATATAAAAGAAATATTAACAAACTATTGTTGATATAAATATGTATAGCAAATAAAAAATAAAAATATGCATATTATATTAATAGTAATTAATATAAATTTTGAAGGGATTGATAGAAATGGATATTTATGAATTAAGAAGAAATTATCCTGAATTTATATATAAAAAATATGAAATAATTGATGAAAATGAAAAAATAATATTAAAATTTTTATTTGAAATAAAAGGATTGGTAGAGTTTAATCCTAGTATTGAAATTAATAAAAAAGATTTTAAGTTTAAAAATATAAATAGTAATGTTGCCAAAAATATAGTATTTAACTTAGGAATGATAGAAGCAATTAGTTATTTTAAGGCAACATGTTCACCTAAATTTATAGTAGAGTGTGGCAACCTAGATAATAATCAAATAGAATGGTTTGAGAAACTAATTTATTTAGGATTAGGAGAGCTAAGATTTGTAAATAATATAAATATCTCTAAAGATGAGTTTGTAAAAATAGAGAGTTATGGAAAAAAGTTAGAATTAGAAAAAATAGATAATAATAATGAAGGAATACTTATACCTGTTGGCGGAGGAAAAGATTCAAATGTTACAATGGACTTACTTAAAGATTATAAACTTAGTTCAAACCCAGTTTATATAGGAACAAAAAATGTTCCTATAGAGTGCGCAATGATTGCCGGATATAAAAGAAATGAAATTGTAGAAGTTAGAAGAAACATAGATAGAAATATTATAGAATTAAATAAAAAAGGATTTATAAATGGTCATACTCCGTTTTCCGCTATAGTTGCATTTACAACATATTTTATTTCTTTTATTATGGAAAAAAAATACATAGCTTTATCAAATGAAGATAGTGCTAATGAAACTAATGTAAAAGATAAAAATATAAATCATCAATATTCTAAAACGATTGAATTTGAGAATGATTTTAGAGTGTATGCAAATAAATACCTTAAGCAAAATATAGAATATTTTAGTATGCTAAGACCAATTAATGAATTACAGATAGGAATGCTTTTTTCTGAATTAGATAAATATCATAAAATATTTAAAAGCTGTAATCAAGGAAGTAAAAAAGCAGAGTGGATTTGGTGTAATAATTGCCCTAAATGTTTATTTGTATATATAATTCTTAGTCCATTTTTATATAAAGATAAATTAATAGATATTTTTGGAGAAGATTTATTTGAAAAAGAAGAACTTTTAGAAACATTTATTGAACTTTGCGGATATGGAAACGTAAAACCTTTTGAATGTGTTGGAACTTTTAGTGAAGTCAATTATGCTATAACTAAAACAATAAAAAATCAGGAAGGAAAGAAATTACCTTATCTATTAAATTATTATAAAGAAAATTATAAATTAGATGATTTAAAAGAAGATAAGTTACATTATTTTAATGAAATAAATAATGTTCCAAATGAATTTATTAATCTATTAAAAGAAAGGATTTTTGAAAAATAATGTTAAAAGAACTTATAAAATATTTGGAAGATAAAAATATTGTTATATTAGGATTTGGAAGAGAAGGCAAATCTATGTATAGATTTTTAAGAAAATATTTTCCAGAAAAACAAATAACAATATCAGATCAAAAAGACTTTTTCCAATATAATGAATATTTAAAAAAAGATTTTAATCTTAACTATATTATTGGAGATGAGTATCTTAATAATTTAAACAACTTTGATTTGATAATAAAATCCCCTGGAATAAGTTTAAAAACTATAGATAAAACTAATATTTTAAATAAAATAACTAGCCAATATGAGTTGTTTTTGGAATTCTTTGATGAGTGTGAAACAATTGGAGTAACAGGAACAAAAGGTAAAAGTACAACTAGTACTTTAATTAATGAGATATTAAAAAATCAAAAAGAGGACGTTAAGTTTTTAGGAAATATAGGTGTGCCAATTTTTGATGAGATAGAAAGTATCAATAAAAATACCATAGTTGTTTTAGAATTATCTTCTCATGCCCTTGAGTTGTCAAGAAAATCTCCTAAGATAGCAATTATGTTAAATGTGTTCCCAGAGCATTTAGATTATTATAACTCTTATAATGATTATGTAATGGCTAAATATAATATTGCTAAGTATCAAAATGAAAATGATTATTTTATATATAATATGGACAATTTGGACATGAAAAACGTTAAATTTAAGTATAAGGAAAATGATATAAAAGTTTCTATAAAAGATTCTAAGCCAGAAAAAAATAAAGTATATTTATCAGATGACGGAATATACTTAAATGATAAGAAATTAATGAGCACTAATATTAAATTAAATTTAAAAGGAAAACATAATTTAAATAATATAATGTTTGCTTTAGCTGTTTCTGAAATACTAGAACTGGATTTAAAGAAGACTATAGAATCAATTAAGAATATGAAAGGATTAGAACATAGACTAGAATATGTCGGAAATATAGATGGAATTGAATATTACAATGATTCTATATCAACAGTTCCAGAATCAACTATTCAAGGGATTGAAGCACTAAAAAATGTAAATACATTGATTGTTGGTGGAAATGATAGAGGAATAAATTTAAAAGGATTAATAGAATACTTAAAAAAATCTGACGTAGAAAATATAATATGTATGTCAATGACTGGCAAAGAAATTTATGAAGGCTTAAAAAATGGAAAAAAGAATGCAATAAGAGTTAATTATTTAGAAGAGGCTGTAAAAATAGCTAAGCAGATTACAGTAAAAAACACTATTTGCTTGTTATCACCAGCAGCTTCCAGCTATGATCAATTCAAAAATTTTGAAGAAAGAGGAGACAAATTTAAACAATATGTTTTAGAAAAATAAAAAAATAAACAAATATTACAAAAATATTACAACTTTATGTAGACAAAACGAAAAAAAAGTGCTATAATTGGTATTAGTTTGAAAAGATAAAGAGTTAAGACACAATAGATAAATTAAGGAGGAATGAAAATTGAATACAAATTATTCTGAGAATAATCATCTAATTTTAAGGGGTAAGGTTGTTAGTGAAAAAAATTATAGTCACGAAATTTATGGAGAAAAGTTCTACATATTTAATTTGGAAGTGTTAAGATTAAGCTCTACTTCCGATATTATACCAATAACAATTTCTGAGAGGTTGTTAACAAATTTGGATTTAGATATCGGAAAACAAGTTGAAGTAGAAGGTCAATTTAGATCATATAATAACTATGAAAACGAAAAAAACAGATTAGTTTTAACAGTTTTTGCTAAAGAAATTAAATATTATGAACCTGAGTCTGAAGAAGAAAAGATAACAAATGAAGTAATATTAATAGGATATGTTTGTAAAAAACCTATTTATAGACAAACACCATTTGGAAGAGAGATTGCAGATATTTTATTAGCTGTTAATAGAGCATATAATAAAAGTGATTATATACCTTGCATAGCATGGGGAAGAAACGCAAGATTCTGTGAAAATATGGAAGTTGGAACAGAAGTTAAAATAACCGGAAGAGTTCAATCAAGAAATTATGATAAAAAGCATGAAGATGGAACAGTTGAAACAAGAGTAGCCTATGAAGTATCAATAGCAAGTTTAGAAGTTGTAAATCATGAAAATGATGAAGAGATAAATAAAGAAGAAGTAGTATAATAAATTATTTTGATAAAAGATCCTGATATGTTTTAAATGTATCAGGATTTTTTTCTTTTGAAGGTGCGATTAAAATCGCCTATTATCATTTTATAAAATATAAATTAATAGTTAATGTTCAGACTCATAATTATTAATCCGCTCCTAATATATAAATTCTTTTGCGCTATTTTAGTCAGTTAGTCTTAACTGTAACAATTAATAATATAAATATCAAAAAAATATATTTTTTATATAAATATTTTAATTTTTGTAAAATATGGTATAATACATCTATAAGTGTAAGGAGAAATAAATGGAAAGTAAAGAAATAATGAATAAGAAAGATTATAAGTATAGAAAAATACTATTTGAATTATTAGCTTTAATATTATTTATAATATTGGCAATAGCAATAACTCCAAAAGAATTTCAAAATGATACTTTTTATACGATAAAATGTGGAGAATATATTTTTCAAAATGGAATTTTGAATTTAACTCAAGATCCTTTTTCATGGATTGAACTCCCATATACTTTTCCGCATTGGCTATATGATTTAGGAATTTTTGCAATTTTTTCTAAATTTGTCTATGAAGGAATATATATATCAACAATAGTATTAGCAACAATTTTAGGACTTTTTATATATAAAACTTGTGAAATAAGATCTAAAAATAAAGTGGTTTCTTTAATTTTAGCTTTATTAGCAACCTATGCAATGAATCCATATATAACTGCAAGAGCACAACTTGTTACGTTTATATTATTTTTATTTGAATTATATTCAATAGAAAAATTGATTGAAACTAATAAGAAAAGATATCTAATATATTTAATATTAATACCATTACTTATAACGCAGTTACACTGTGCTGTTTTTCCAATGTTTTTTGTATTGGCTTTGCCTTATATAGCAGAATATATATTAGTATGGATATCAGATTTATATATTTTTGATAAGTTAATAAAATTAATTTTTAAAATCTTAAGAAATATTTCTAAAGATGAAGTAAAAAAAGAAAAATATGAAATAAAGTTAAAAAAGATAGATGAAATTATAGAAAAAAGTAAAATTGAAAAACAAGAAAAAAGAAATAATCCATATAAAATAAAAAGAAGCAAAAATAAAATAATAGTTTATCTCTTAATTACGGTTATTATTGCTTCTGTAACAGGACTTATAAATCCAACAGGAACAGGAGCCTATACTTATATAATAAAAACATATAAAGGAAATACTACTTTTTCTATTAATGAACATTTACCACTTACTTTAATAAATAATAAAGAATTTTCTATAGCGTTAATTGCCTTTATATTGATACTTTTATTGTCAGACTTAAAAATAAGATTATCAGATTTTTTTATGCTTGCTGGATTAACTTATTTATCTTTTAAATCTGCAAGGCAAATTTCATTATTTATTATAATGTGTACTCCAATATTAGCAAAATTAGTATCAGAATTAGTTGACAAAATTGATGAAGACTTTTCAAAAAAATTTTTTAAATTTTCAACAAGTACAGCAGGAATAATAATAATAATTTTATTAATGACTATATATGGTGAAAAAAAATATAAAAATATAAGTGGTCAAGCGTTTGTAAATTCTGCTAGTTATCCAATAGAAGCATCTGAATGGATAAAAGAAAATTTAGATTTGGATAATTTAAAATTATATAATGAATATAATTATGGAAGTTATTTGCTTCTTCAAGGAATACCAGTATTTATTGATTCTAGATGTGATTTGTATACACCTCAGTTTAATGGAGATGACAATTTAGATGTATTTTCAGATGCTTTAAGTGTTCCAGATTTGAATGAAAGCTATGAAAAAATATTTAATAAATATGGAATTAATTACGCAATATTATATTCAAATAATAAAGCTTGCAAGCTTATAGATAAGGATAATAATTATTCTAAAATATATGAAGATGATTATTTTGTAATATATGAAAAATTAGATGCGAAAGTAAAAAATGGTAAATAAATGAAAAATAAAAAAATTAAAATTCTTGTTATCAATTTGATATTAATATTAATTATTGATCAAATTACAAAGTTTGTGGTTTTTAAATTAAATAATAATTATATAATAATACCTAAAATATTAGAAATTCAAACTATTAAAAACACAGGTATAGCTTTTGGTATTAACAGTGGAAATTTAAAAAATATTACTATAACCGTAATAGTATTAGCTTTAATTATTAACTTTATTAAAAACCAATTTGAATTAATAAATAATAAAACTATAATATCTTTAAGTTTGCTAATTGGCGGAGGATTGAGTAATTTGATTGATAGAATATTCCGTGGAGGAGTTCTTGACTTTATTAAAATTTTAAATTTTCCAATATTTAATATAGCTGATATTGCTATAGTTATAGGATGGATTTTATTAATAATAAATACAATAAAGTTTTCTATAAATGAAAATAAAAAAGAAAAAAATAAGGGGTGAAAATTTGCAAGAAAAAATTTCAATATTAGGAGTGAAAATAGATAATATAACGTTAGAAGAAAGTGGATTAAGAACTAAACAGTTAATAGAAAATAGTAATAAATCTTGTAAAATAATAGTTGCTCCAAATACAGAATTTGTAATGTGCGCGCAAAAAGATAAGGAGTTTTTTGAAATATTGAAAACGGCTGAACTAGCAACTCCGGATAGCATAGGTATAATTTTAGGAGCTAAACTTCAAAATAAAAGATTTAAACAAAGAATACCAGGACAAGCATATTTTAGAGAAGTATTAAGAATGGCAGAATTAGAAGGATGGTCCATATATATACTTGGAGGAACAGAACAAGTAATAGATAAAGCTGTTATAAATATAAAAAAAGACTTTCCTAAAGTTAATATAATAGGATATCATGAAGGATACTTTATAAAAGACTCTGAAGAAGATGTAATTGAAGAAATTAATAAGTTAAAACCGAATGTTTTATTTGTTGCTATGGGAGCTCCTAAACAAGAAAAATGGATATTTAAAAATAGAAATATACTTAAAGTTGATGTTGCTGCAGGTCAAGGTGGTACTTTAGATTATGAGGCTGGAAATATAAAAAGAGCTCCAAAATTTATTCAAAAAATAGGCATGGAATGGCTTTGGAGATTGATTTTACAACCAAGTAGAATAATTAGAATGAGAGTATTACCGATATTTTTAATAAAAATATTATTTAAAAAAGACAAAAGTAAGGGAAAATTTGGTTAAATGGAATTAGAATATATAATAAAAGATGAATTTATAGGAATGAGAATTGACAAAGCTATTTCAATAAAAGATGAAAATTTGTCAAGAGTGGCAATACAAAGACTAATTGACAATGAATACATAAAAGTTAATGGTGAAAAAGTAAAATCTTCTTATAAATTAAATAAAAATGATATAGTAACTATCAAAAAAGAAGAAATAAAGGAATCAAAAATAAAACCTGAAAATATACCATTAGATATTATATATGAAGATAATGATATAATAGTAATAAATAAAGCAAAAGGAATGGTGGTTCATCCAGGAAATGGGAATTTGGATGGAACATTAGTAAATGCAATAATGAATATTTGTAAAGAAAGCTTATCAGGAATAGGCGGAGAACTAAGACCAGGAATTGTACATAGAATAGATAAAGATACAACAGGTCTATTAATAATTGCTAAAAATGATAAAGCTCATATAAATGTTAGTGAACAAATAAAAAACCATAAAGTTAAAAAAACATATATAGCATTGGTAAGAGGTGTAATTAAAAATAATGAGGGAACAATTGATATGCCTATATCAAGAAGTACAAAAGACAGAACAAAAATGGCTGTGTCTAAAAATGGAAAAAATGCCATAACACATTTTAAAGTTTTAAAAAGATATAATGGCTATACTTTATTAGAGATAAATATTGAGACAGGAAGAACCCATCAAATAAGGGTACATATGTCTGAAATAGGTTATCCAATTGTAGGAGATTATATTTACTCAAATGGAAAAAATCCATTTGGGATACAAGGTCAAATGTTACATAGCAAAAAATTAGAATTTTTACATCCAATAACCTCTAATAAAATGGTAATGGAGGCTCCATTACCAGAAGAATTTAATAGAGTATTAAAAATATTAGAAGAGGAATATGATAATGGAAGAAATTAGAGTTCAAAAATTTTTATCAGAAGCAGGAATATGTTCGAGAAGAAAAGCAGAAGAATTAATACTAGAGGGAAAAATAAAAGTAAATGGTAAAATTATTTATGAACTTGGAACAAAAATAAATCCTGATATAGATGTTATAGAATTTAATAATAAAATAGTTAATAAGATAAAATCAAAACATTTATATATTTTATTAAACAAGCCAATAGGATATGTAACAACCGTAAAAGACCAATTTAATAGACCAACAGTAATGGATTTAATAACTGTAGAAAGAAGAGTTTTGCCTGTTGGAAGGTTAGATATGTATACTTCAGGAGCTTTAATATTAACTGATGATGGAGAATTCATAAACAAAGTGACTCATCCAAGACATCAAATAAATAAGTCATATATAGCAACAGTAAAAGGAATTGCAACACAAGAAGATATACAAAAATTGGAGAATGGAATTCAAATAGATGATTATATTACATCCAAGGCAAAAGCAAAAATAATAAAAATAGATAAAGAAAAGGGAATTTCTAGAATAGAAATAATTATACATGAGGGAAAAAATAGGCAAGTAAGAAAAATGTGTGAAAGTATAGGAAAAAAAGTCCTAGCTTTACATAGAACAAAAATTGGAAATATAGAAGTAAGAAACTTAAAGCTTGGAAGTTGGAGATATTTAAATGATAAAGAAGTAAGCAATTTGATTAAATAAAATTAAAATACAAAAGATAAAAAATAGAAAGGTAATAAAACATTATGGATATAAAAAATACTAAAGATAATAATAAAATCCTTGAATTAAGAAAACTTAAAGAAGGAATGATAGTAGATGGAGTGGTTAAAAACATAAAACCATATGGAGCGTTTATCGAGATGGAAAAAAATGGAATTACAGGTTTTTTACGAATAGATGATATATCAGTATCTAGAATAAAAACTCCAAAAGAAAGACTAAATATTGGACAAAATGTAAAAATTATGATAAAATCTATAGAGGAAGAAAAAAATAGAATAAATTTTACTTATAAAGAACTACTAGGGAACTGGGAAGAAAATGCAAAGCTGTATAAAGAAAAATCTTTTACCAAGGGAATTGTAAAAGGAGCAGACAAATTTAAAAATGGCCTATTTATAGAATTAACTCCTAACTTAGTAGGAATGGCTGAATATCAAGAAGGATATGAATATGGTCAGGAAGTAAATGTATTTATTAAAAAAATTATAAAAGAAAAAAAGAAAATAAAATTAAGTATAGTAAAAAATAAGGAGGAATTTGAAAATGGTAGATGATGCAAATATCAAAACCACAGTATCACCTTTTGCAATTAGAGAAGGTGAAATAAAAACATTTGATGGGAAAGATGGATATGTATCTATTAATCAAATAATAAATAAGATTAATTTAGGACATATTAATGATATTCATTTTAAAATATTAGATTTGATAAATGAATTTGAATTTATGACATCAAGACAAATTTATTTAATGTTGTTACATAAAGGAATCGAAATTAAATCACAAGATAAATTAAATAATAAATTAGAGCAATTAGTTAAAACAAAAATTTTAACAAGATATTATTTTAGCTCTGAAGAGGGAAAGGGAATTTATAGAGTTTATTGCTTAGAAAAAATGGGAAAATATTTATTAAACTCTAAAGAAATAGAATGTAAATGGCAACCAACAGATAATATAAAACCAGTGGAAATGATAAAAAAAAGATTAGCTGGAAATCAAATTATATTAGCATATATAAGAAAAACTAAAAATTTTAAAGACTATGTTGTAAAACCTAAAATACAAGCTAAAAATGAAGGAAAAATTTTAAAAGCACATGGAGAAGTTAGTTTAACAAAAGATGGAAAAAAGATTAGTTTTATTTTTGAATGTGTAAGAAGAGAAATAAACTGGGAAAATAATTTTAAAGATAGAATGAGATTATATTCTGATTTTTATAATAACTTTATCCAGTTTGATTCTGGATATCAAATACCACCACAATTAATTTTTGTATGTGAAGATGAGAAGCATATGGTAGAAGTATTTAAGCAATTAGTAAAAAATAAAATAGAACTTAAAAATACAAAATTATATTTTACAACAGATTTAAGACAAAATGCAGAAAGCTTAAATAAATCATTAATAGAATTTGTAAAAGATGAAGAAAATGGAAAATACAAAGCAAAAGAAGTATCATTAAAAATGTTAAGTTAAAATATAAAAAAAAGCACCGTAAGTTTGGTGCTTTTTTTTATGGCTAGAACTTGTCAACAACAAGCCAAAACCACTTATATATTTCTTCGAGACATTTCATCAATAAATCGACAAAGCGATAAAATGATGGAATCTGTTCACGAAGTTCTGGAGCAAGACTTGCAAGAAAAACAAGAATAATCGCTCCTGCAAAAACTTTTCCAATTAATTTAATCAGTTTTTTCAAATTAGAAAAAACTAATTCTGGTGTGATTTTCGGCATGGTTGTTGGTTTAACATTGGCAGAAATTTTTGCCATAGAATCTCCTCCAAATAATATTTTTTATATTGAATCAGCAGAGTGCTGTAAAGCGGGGAATAATTTATATAAAACAAGATTTAACTTGTAATTATATTATAACATATTTTACATAATATTTCAAACATCTAGGAGCACTTGTTTGATTTTATGTTAATTTTATGATATAATTAATGTATGTATAACTAGAAAATTAAAATTTTATATCTAGGAGGTGTAATTATGATTCAATTAAAAAGAATAAGCTCAATAATTTCAATAATAATTTTATTTGTAATTTTTATTACTATGTATACTCCAATATATGCAACAACAAGAGAATCGAATAATATTACTACCAGAAATTTAGCAATGTTTGCATCAATTGCATATGCTGATTTAGAATATATAAATTATTATAATTTAAATCCAGATACAAATATCGATTGCTTAAGTTTCAATAATTATGCTATGGTAACTGACAAACAGTTATCAACTATTACTAGTAGTACAGAACTGCTAGGTTTAAATCTATCGGGTCAAACAGAAGATACTTATACTTATTTATTCTATAATTTAGCTTCTACAGATGAAGTTAATGATTGGAAAATAGTAAATTATGCTAAAATTAATTCAATAAATGCTATTGAAAAAAGTGCTTTATTTACTGCAATGACCTTTAAAAGAGATAATGATATCGTTATAGCTTATAGAGGTACAGATTTTAATGATTTGGGAGACTGGATGCAGGATCTATCTTATGGATTAGTAGGAAGAACAGGACAAGAAGAATTAGCAAAAACTTACGCTATTAAAATTGCTGAAACTTTTCCTGATTCAAATATATATGTGACAGGTCACTCATTAGGAGGTTATTTAGCACAAATAGGGGGTGCAGCGTTACTAGAAAGTTCATTTAGAGATAATGTAAAAGAAATAGGTTATTTTAATGGTATGGGATTATACTTCTTTTCAAATTTAAGAGATACCTTTTTAGAAGCAAATTTAATAACAGAATCTACTTATAATAAATTATCTGATCCTTCATCATTAACTAATATGACTCAAGCATCAGCAAAATATACATTAGAAAATTGGTATCAAAGTGGAGGTAAATTAATATCTTACCATATCAATGGAGATCCAGTATCTTCTTTAGGAACTCATTGTGGAAAATCTGTTGGATTTAATGCAGCTGAAGCTTGTATAAATCATCATCATAATACAGATATTACTTTTTCAAATAAATATTTAAATAGAATAGCTAATAATTTTAAAGAACTAGAAAATTTGATTAAACAGAATAGCAGACTAAATTTGGATTCTGTTGAAAAATATAATATTGATATAATTAGTAGATTTGTAAGTTTTATAAGTGATGTTGCTTTTAATAATAATATAAGCCCATATATAGAATTATATAATCCAAGTTCTATTATAGGATATGTTTGGATAACGCATGAAACAGATAGCTTTTTTGGAATGTCTGAAGAAAAACTTGAAGTTACTATGGAAACACCATCAATAATAAAATATAATCAAAAATCAATAATTACTGTTGTTGTTAATACTGGATCTGCAGAATTAGAATCTACTAGTTTAGAAAAATCTGATTTTATAATATCTAATAGTAGAAGATTAAAAATATTAAAAGTTTCAGAACCAACTATTTCTAAAGATTCTAATAATAATAATATTTACACTTATAAAGTAACTGTTCAAGGAGGAATAGTAATAGGAAATTCAAGAATTTCATTAAAAGCAAATACACTATCAATTGGTTCTATTTTTAATAGACAGACTGCAAGTAACTACATAATGAACAAATTGAGATAGCATAATCTTAAAATTAAAAATTTATTTGAGCCCTAATTGAGTTATATATTCAATTAGGGTTTTTATAATTAAATTAAATACATAGTTTTTTTATATTTTGTTTTGATTAATGATTAATATAAATATAAAATATTAATTTCATCTTTTTATATAATAGGAGTTATAAAGAGATTATAAAGAGACCTCACAAAAATATAAAAAAGATAAATGTAAACACTTTTTGGTTCTACACTTATCTTATAAATTTATTTTGAAATTTTATAGTTACTCATTATTATTATTCTGTTTGAAATTGGTTATTGCATCTGCGTCATCAAAATTATAATTAGAATTTTTTCTACTTTTTATAGGATCTATTTCTTCAGGAACATTAGGGTTTGTGTCAAAAGATAGATTTTTTAAATCAAATTTTTCTTTTTTATTTTTTTCTTCATCAGTTTCTGAATTTAAAATCCCAGAAGAAAATTTTGAAAAATTAAAGTTTTTAAACTTTTGAGATTCTTTATATCTAGATTCAAGAAAGTCGACTTTTGCTTTACCTACAACATTTTTTCCTTTTAAATCTTTTGTTTTATAAAGAATACCCTTAAATTTAACAGCTTGTACTTTTCCTGCATTAAAGTTCTTTGTATAAGCCCATTTAATACCAGTAAGTTTTTCGTCATATTTTGGATCTCCGTTATTATCAGAATTATATGACATACCAAATTGCCATTCACGCTTATCTCCAAATTCTTCTTGCCACCATTTATTATCTTCAGGAGTATTATTACCAAATACAATTTTCGTACTACAATTAGCAAGTAAAGTTTGTTTTAATGTATTTTCTCCTTCACCAAATTGAGACAAGTTCTGAGCAGAAATAATAGTTCCAACTCTATATTTTCTATAAAGGGTAAATATATCTGAGGTAGCTTTACAAAAATATGGAGGAAATTCATCAATATATAAGAAGTGAGGTATTCTTGTTTTTTCATTTCCTGGTCTAGATAAAACTGAATGTTGCATTAATAATAAGAAAAATAATCCAAAAGCTTTATTTACACTAGAACCTAAATCACCACGCCTAGTACAAACTAAAACTACTTCTCCATTTTCTAAAATTTCATCATAATTTATATTGTTGTTTTTATTACAAAGAATATTTCTAACTCCAGGGTATCTTAATAAATTTTCTAATTGTGCAGCACTTGCTTGAAGAGCCCTCATAGTATTATCTCTATTTATAGCAGTTTTAAAAAATGTTTTCTCAAAATAATTTATTTGAATATGATATTCTTTTGCTAATTCTTCATTTTTTTTCATCTCTTTAACAAGTGATTCTACCTTAGAAAAATCAGTCATACAATCTAATAAGTCTTCCAAAGTAGGTAAATCAGAATTATTTAATCTAGGATACATTTCTTTTAAAAGTAAAGTTAAATTTTCAACTGCTTGAGTAGTAATATTTTGCATATAAGCTAAATCCAATGAAGCATTAGGTGAACCAACAGTATCATCTGCATACATTCTTCTTAATACAGAAGAAATTGCTATAGAAGTTTTTATAGGATCACCAAATGTAAAAGGATTTATACCAACTGAATTTGGATCAGCTGGATCTATTATATGGTATTTTATTTTAAAATTATCTGCAACTTCTTTTATATGTTCAATAGTTTCAATATCAGGAGCCATATAAGTAATACCTAGATTTTTATAAATATATTTATTATTGTAATATCCAAGTGTTAGTTTAGAGATATATGCTTTATATAGCTTCTCTTTATAAGAATATGGTGTTATCATATTTAAATTAAAGTTTTCGTTTATATATTCATTTGAATAAGGTGAGTTTAATGTAGCAAGTCCAGTTCTTAGAGCAGTATATCCCATTTCCTTTGAAGCTTCTGAAAAGAAATATTTTTTTTCTAAATCCCTAGCCATCATTGGCTCAAAAATCATACTTGTTTTACCAGAACCAGATACCCCAACGATTAAAGAGGATTCGAATCTCCTTGACTCAGGTGTTTTGATAATTTTTCCTGTTTCACTATCTTTGCATAGATACATTTCACAAGTATAAGGTCCCCAACCTTCTTTTTTATCAGATAAATCGATTCCATCATAATCAAATACGGAATCAACTAAATCTTTGGTATCATTTACTTTAACAAAACAGAATTTAAATATAGAAGGAGCGGTAACAATCGGAATAAACCAACCAATAGAAGAAAAAGCTGGCTTTATTAAATCCATAAAATTTTCTATTATGTACGAATAGTTTGGAACGGAGAAAAGTAAAATCCAACCTATTTTATTAATCCATTGAATAATCATAGATATAGCTATAATATATAATCCAATCACATATATGTATAAAAATGATAACTTTACTTTATCTTCTGTTACAAATTTTGAAGAATAAGAAAAGTAAAAAGCAAAAACTGGGAAAAACATTGCAAATGTATATGTTAATGGACCCCAGTAAGAAACAGACATGCCGGTTAAGGCTATAAATATAATTTCTACTAATCTATCTATAACAATATAAAAAGAAATTAAAGTAAATAAGTATGTTAGAAATGTATTTCTATCAGTTTTTAACTTCTTTAAAAATGAATCTATATGTTTCAAAATTTTCACCACTTTCACATAAAAATATCTATCTATATTATCTTACAAAAACATAAAAAAATCAAGCATTTTTTACATTTTATATAATATTAATTAATAACGAGTTGTATTAACAAAATAATGATAAGTATTAAATAAAAAATATAGTATTGAAAATAAAAAATAAAATGCTATAATTTATATATCTTTAAGAAAGGAATTTTTTATGTCTCAAGTAAAAGTAAAAAACAAGAAAGAAACATTTTTGCAAGGAATACTTACATTAATGTTTGCCCAAGTCGTTATAAAAATACTAGGTTTATTATATAGTCTATATCTTACTAATAGAAATGGTTTTGGAGATGCTGGAAATGCAATATATATGGGAGGATATCAAATTTATGCAATGCTACTTACATTATCATCAACAGGAGTGCCAAATGCCATTTCGAAATTAATATCAGAAAAATTAGCTTTAGAAGATATTAAAGGAGCTAATAGAATTTTTAAGATAGCATTTTTGACTTTTGCAGTTATTGGTATAACAGGAACGTCATTATTATTTTTTGGAGCAGATGTTATTGCAAATCAATGGTTACAAATTCCAGAAGCAAAATATACTCTAATGGTTCTTTCACCAGCAATATTCTTTGTCTCAATATCTTCTGTAATAAGAGGGTATTTTAACGGAAAACAAAAAATGTCAGTAACGGCAAAATCTCAAACATTTGAACAAGTATTTAAAACTTCTTTAACAATAATATTTGTAGAAATAGTTGCAAAAATAACTAGTACTAATACAGAACTAATGGCTGCAGGTGCAACATTAGCTACTACAGTTGCTACTATTATAAGCTTTATTTATATTTACAAAATGAGTAAGATAACAAGAAAACAAGAAAATAAAAATATAAGGAATTTTTCTAAAGAAGAAAATTTAGCAAAAAGAGAAAGTATAAAAACAATAATTAAAAGAATATTAGCTGTTTCAATACCAATTTCATTAAGTTCTTTATTATCTTCTGTAAATAAAAACATAGATTCTTTTACAGTAGTGAGAATTTTAAAGCCAATATTGCGGAGAAGGTATTGCAAAAGCAAAATATGGGATTTTAAGTGGAAAAGTAGATATATTAACTTCAATGCCATTAGCGTTTAATATAGCATTTGCAACAGCATTAGTCCCAGCAATAGCAGGAGCAAGAGTAAAAAATGATAATGATACAATAAATAAAAAATTATCTTTTTCTCTATTAACAACAATATTAATTGGATTACCATGTACTTTAGGAATGGCTATGTATTCAAGTCAAATATTAAAGTTGCTTTTTCCAAAAGCAGGAGCGGGAGGAACGCTTCTTGCTATTTCATCAATAACAATAATTTTTACAGCATTAGCTCAAACAATAAATGGTGCATTGCAAGGGTTAGGAAAAGTTAAAGTTCCTGCAATTGCATTAGCATGTGGAGTTTTAACTAAATTAATAGCTAATATAATATTTATACCAATAGAAGGAATATATGAAAATGGAGCTGCTATAGGATCAGTTTTATGTCATATTGTGTCTTTTACAATTGTCTACATAGTCTTAAGAAAAACAGTAAAATTAAACTTTAAATTAAGTAAAATGATGATAAAACCAATTATAGCTACCATTGGAATGGGAGTTATATCTTATATTTTCTATAGATTGAGTTTAAATATCATATATAATGAAAGAATTTCAACTATAATTGGTATAATAATAGCTATTATTGTATATGCTGTAAATGTAATTATTCTAAGAATATATAAAGAAGAAGATATAATAATGCTTCCAAAGGGAGAAAAAATATTAAAAATATTAAAAAAAATGAAAATATATTAATCTTTATATGCTTGATAAATAACTACTTTCAGAAGATAGAATTAATAAAAATACTGAAAAAAAAGGTTTTTTAAACAAAAAAAGAGGGAAAATGCTTTAATTTGGCGAATAATTTTATTGTAGGTAAAACTACATATACTAAAATCTTATTAGGAGGTAATAATAAAATGAACAAAGCTGAATTAATCGCAGCAATAGCTGCAAAAACAGGAGAAACAAAAAAAAGTGCAGAGGAAACATTAAATGCATTTATTAGTGTAGTTACAGATTCTTTAAAAAAAGGAGATAAAGTTCAATTAGTTGGATTTGGATCTTTTGAAGTAAGAAAAAGAGCTGCTAGAAAAGGAAGAAACCCACAAACTAAAGAAGAAATCAAAATACCTGCATCAAAAGCTCCAGTATTTAAAGCTGGTAAAGCATTAAAAGATTTAGTAAATAAAAAATAAAATTATAAATAAAAAATAAAAGAGGTAAACCTCTTTTATTTTTTTTGTACACCAATTTTATATAATAAATTTTATTATATAAATTTTATTATATAAATTTTATTATATAAATTTTATTATATAAAATTTGTCACATGAAAACCAATACGTGGATTCCAAAAGTGTTTACATAACAAAGAAAATATGATATAATATAAATATAAATTTATTATATATGGAGGTAGGCATCATGGCCAAAAGCAAGAAGAAAAAGGGAGTAAGAATGACACCGAAACAAAGACCGGCTCCTATTCCCGCCCCAATAGTTATACGCCATGCCAAGGAGTATGACAGAAATAAAGTTAAGGCAAATTTAAGAAAGGAAGTATGGTAAGATAAAGCACTCTTGAAATTTCGAGGGTGCTTTTGTATTAGGGTTTTAATAAGAATAATAAAAAATGTAACAAAAATATTAAGAAATTTAATTATTTTTGTTGCTATTTTTTTAATCTTATTGTATTATTATATATGTATATTTAAATAGATGTAAAAGACCTAAAAGGGGGTTCTAAAGTATAAAATGAAGAAAAAAATAGCAATAATAATAACAATATTAATACTAATTTTATTGACTTTTTCAAATACGTATGCACTGGAAGAAAAAAGTGAAGGAACTTCAAGTCCTACGGAATTAGTTAATATAAAGGAAAGTACAAATGATAAATTAGCAGAATATGCAGATAAATATGGAAGTACAACGTATGGTTTAGTAGCATATATTTTAAATGCTTTAAGAATTTATAGTATTCCATTTTGTTTTGTTGGAATAGCTGTTGGGTCAATATATCAATATGTTATAGGAATTAGACGATTAGATACAAGAGATAAAGGCTTTGCCTTAATAATAACTTTTGTAACAATATTACTAATATGTCAAGTATTACCATTGATTTTTGCAATAGTTGTAAATGGTTGGAGGGGTTAACAAATGAAAGTTTTATTTGCAGTAAGTAGTGAAAGTATATCTGAACAAATAATAAGGAGATATCAAAAAGAATATAAGGAAATTTTAACTTATAAAAATGTTTATTACTTTAATGCAATATTAAAAGAAATACAAAGAGATAAAACATATGATAGAATAGTAATAAGTGAAGATTTAGAGCCATCTCCTAGCAATAATTATAATGCTATAGATAAGGCTATATTTGAAAAATTAGATAGCATTAGTGATGAAGCACAAGATAGTGAAGGAAAAGAAACGAGTATTATACTTATTTGTACAGACAGAAGAACTAAAAATAGTTCTTTATTAGTTAAGTTATTCAGTATAGGTGTATATAATGCTCTTATTGAAAATGATAGAAATATAGAACAGGTATGTAAATTAATAAAAAGACCTAGATCAAAAAAAGAAGCAAAAATTTATTATAAAATAGATTCAGAAGATGTTACGTATAGAAGTGAAAGCGAAAACGAAGTAAGCGAAGTAGAAATTCAAAATATATTAACATATTTTAAGAAAATTTCTAAAAACCCTGAAAAATTTTCAGATGGTTTTAATAATATAGCTGCTCAATATACTGATGCTCAGTTAAGAATTATAATAAATTGTTTACCTATAAAAGTTAAGGCTGTTTTAGAAAGAGAATCAGTGAAATATAGGGAAATAATGAAGAATAAACTAATATATAGTAGTTCTGAAAAAAGTTCAAATACAAAACGAAGTTTATCAGCTGAAGATACAGGAATTAAAATCAATAGTATAGAAAATAAGAGTACAGCTAAAATAAATAAACCAATAGTAATACCAACAGCCATAAAAAAATCTGAAAAGAAAAAAGTTATCATTACTTCAAAAAACAGTGAAAATAAAAATGTAGTTAAAGTACCAAAAAAGTTAGAAAGTAAACCTGTAGAAAATATTAATAAAGAACAAGTAGAAAAAAATAATAATGTAATTAAACAAAGTATAATTAAGCAAGAAGCTAAAAATATTAGAACAGAACAGAAAGAAGAACCAGCTGTAAGAAAACCTGTTGTAGAAAAAAAAGCCCCAATAATAGAAAGCACAAATGAAGTAAAAGAAATTAAAACAGAAGATAATGAAAACAATGTAGAAGAGAAGAAAGGAAGAGGAAGACCTAGAAAATATCCAATAAGCACTGAAGAAAAACCTAAAGGTAAAAGAGGAAGGCCAAAAAAAATAATTCAAAATGAAGAAGATGAGGAAAATAAATCTTCAATGATTAATGGCAAAATAAAAGAAACATTAGAGATGCCAATATTTGATGATGAAGATGATATAGAACTACCAATATTTGAGGATGATGACGAAAATGAAGAATTAAAACTACCAACATTTGAAGATGATGAAGATGAAGAATTAGAATTACCAATCTTCGAGGATGATGAAGATAACGAAGAAGTGGAATTAACAACCTTCGAGGATGATGAAGAAAATGAAGGACTAGAATTACCAACATTCGAGGATGATGAAGATAACGAAGAAGTGGAATTACCAACCTTCGAGGATGATGAAGATAACGAAGAAGTGGAATTACCAACCTTCGAAGATGATGAAGATGACGAAGAAATGGAATTACCAACCTTCGAGGATGATGACGAAAATGAAGAAGTGGAATTACCAACCTTCGATGATGATGATGAAGATGAAGAATTAGAATTGCCAACTTTCGAGGAAGATGATGACGAAAATGAAGGACTAGAATTACCAACCTTCGAGGATGATGGCGAAAATGAAGAAGTGGAATTACCAACCTTCGAGGATGATGACGAAAATGAAGGACTAGAATTACCAACCTTCGAGGATGATGATGAAAATGAAGAAGTGGAATTACCAACCTTCGAGGATGATGACGAAAATGAAGGACTAGAACTGCCAACTTTCGAGGAAGATGATGAAGATGAAGAAACAATATTACCAAACATGGAGGAAGATGATGATAATACAATACTAAATGATAGCTATGGAAAGGAAAAAGAAGTATCTAGTAATAATCAAAATAATGAAATACCTAGTATAAAATCTAATATGGATTATTCTATGTCATCTCTTAATAGTTTAATGACAAAAGATAAAAAAATAGTAACTTTTGTAGGTACAAGTAAAAATGGAACGTCATTTTTAGTTAATAATTTAGCTGCAATCTTTGACATAATGGGAATAAATACAGCTATATTGGATATGACAAAAAATAAAAATTCATTTTATATTTATACTAATAATGAAGAAAGCTTAAGAAAAACAGCATATAAATCAATAACCAATTTAAAGAATGGATATGCTGAGGGAATAAAAGTTGGAAAAAATTTAACAGTATACACTGCTCTGCCAAATGACGGAATTGATTATAGTGATGCTGAAAGCATTTTATCAACATTAGTGCAAAATCACTCTTTAATATTAATAGACTGTGATTTTACAACAGATCCATCATACTTTGCTAGTTGTCAGGAAATATATTTAGTACAATCAATGGATATTTTGACTATACAACCTTTAACTATGTTTTTAAGAGATTTAAAAACAAAAGGGGTACTAGATTCCGAAAAGGTAAGAGTTGTTATAAATAAAGAATTAAAAATGAGATCTTTAACTAGTAAAATGGTAATAGCAGGAATGTCTTTTTATAATGATCCAGCAATGTCATTCATGACAGACTTATTTAATAAAGATTTAGTAAAAGCTTGTACAATACCTTTTGATGAAAATGCATATAGCAAATATTTAGATGGAATAGTTGATTGTAAAGTATCAACAGGATACTCAGGAGCATTTAAAGCAAAATTAAGTGTTTTATCAGAAATGGTATACCCAAGAGTATCTAAATCAAGTTATGAACCAAATAGAAGAAAACCAAGTTTTGGAAGCAATAAATTTTCTGATAATATGAACAATACATTAGAGCAAATGAGAAAAAAATATTAAAATATATAGAGGTGAAAAAATTGGCTATAGGTGCGATAATAATTCTTATTATTGTTATAGGGATTTTAATTGGCTATAATATGTATATAAGAAAAATACTAGAAACACATAATAATCTTAATCAAAAAGTAAATAGTTTATCTGTATTGCAAAACTTTATGGACATTGCAGGACAAGAAGAAACTGTAAATGCTAAAATAAATAAGATTAATGAGATAATAGTTGAAAAATATGAAATAAAATATTCTACAATTGTTGTTTTTGATGGAGCTGAGTACATAATAAAAGCTTCTAATGTGGATTCTAAACATTTTGACGTTTTAAAAGAACTTCATAATGAAGAAATATTTAAAGAAAGCGTTGAAACAGCTACACCTAAATATGTAACTATAGATAACGAAAATGAAAAATTACCATATCAGAAAATTGAAATGGGAAGAGCAAAATCAGCAATGTTTT
>JBJFFD010000028.1:0-38317 GCA_051891335.1 Candidatus Scatovivens sp. | reverse complement strand
GAGATGAAATTCCAATTATAAAAGGATCTTCATTAAAAGTATTAGAAAGTACATCTACAGATCCAAATGCACCTGAATATCAATGCATAAAAGAATTAATGGATGCTGTTGATTCTTATATACCAACACCAGATAGACCAACAGATCAACCATTCTTAATGCCAATAGAAGACGTATTTACAATTACTGGTAGAGGAACAGTTGCAACAGGTAGAGTTGAAAGAGGTGTTGTAAAAGTTTCTGATGAAGTTGAAATCGTTGGAATTAGAGCTGAAAAAATGAAAACAGTTGTTACTGGAGTTGAAATGTTCAGAAAATTATTAGATCAAGCAGAAGCTGGAGATAATATAGGAGTTTTATTAAGAGGTATTCAAAGAACTGATGTCGAAAGAGGTCAAGTTATTGCAAAACCAGGAACAATTCATCCACATACAAAATTCAAATCAGAAGTTTATGTATTAAAAAAAGAAGAAGGTGGAAGACATACACCATTCTTTAATGGATACAGACCACAATTCTATTTCAGAACAACAGACGTTACTGGTGTTATTGATTTACCTGCTGGAACAGAAATGGTTATGCCAGGTGACAATGTTTCAATGACAATAGAATTAATTACACCAATAGCTATAGAAAAAGGATTAAGATTCGCTATTCGTGAAGGTGGAAGAACAGTTGGTTCTGGAGTTGTTTCAGAAATAATTGAATAATAATAAAATATTAAAAAAATTATCCTTTGAATTATCAAAGGATAATTTTTTTATGCTTTAAAAGATTAATTGGAATGAGAAGAATATGTTTTATTTCAAAAGGAAATCTTTGATTTCTTCCATTCAAGAATAAATATATGGACATTAAATTTATTTAATAAAAAAATGTTCACTTTTGTTCTTTAAACTATTGATTTTTATTAATAAACAAAATAAAATAATAATATCAATTTTATATAGTATAATTAAATAACTAATATACGAAATTAAGGAGGACTAAAAGTTGAAAATATTGTTAGATGCAATGGGAGGAGATAATGCTCCTGACGCCACAATTAAGGGAGCTGTTAAAGCATCAAAAGAGGTTAATGCTGATATTATTCTAATTGGAAAAGAAGAAATAATAAATAAGAAAGCAATCGAATTTTTTGGAAAGAAGTTAGAAGAAATATCTAATAACTTAAAAATAAAAAATGCAAATGAACAAATAGAAATGGAGGACGTCCCTACACAAGCAATAAAACATAAAAAAGATTCATCAATGGTAGTTGGATTCAATATGTTAAAAAAAGACGAAGGAGATGTTTTTATCTCTGCTGGAAATTCAGGTGCGCTTCTTACAGGAGCAACGCTATTAGTAGGAAGGATTAAAGGTATTGATAGACCAGCTTTAGCTCCACTTCTACCGTCTTATAAGAAGAGCTTAATGTTAATGGATGCAGGAGCAAATACAAATTGCAAACCAATCAATTTATTGCAGTTCGCACAAATGTCCACAATATATTTAAAAAATGTGAATAAAATAGATAATCCAAAAGTTGGTTTATTAAATATTGGAACTGAAGAAACAAAAGGTAATGAATTAGTAAAAGAAACATATAATTTATTAAAAGAAAATGCTGAAAAATATGGAATAAATTTTGTGGGAAATGTCGAAGGAAGAGATTGTTTTTCTGGAGACCTTGATGTAGTAATAGCGGATGGCTTTACAGGCAATGTTTTTTTGAAAACTGTAGAAGGATTTGGAAAATTAGTAAAAAGAAATCTTACAGAAAGTTTAAAAAAGAATATACTAACAATGATTGGTTCTATAGGAGCATTGCCTGCGATAAAAAAATTTTCTAAAACAATGGATTACAAAGAATATGGTGGAGCTTTATTTTTGGGAGTAAAAAAACCAGTATTAAAAGCTCATGGAAGTAGTGATGAATACTTATTTTATTATACAATTAAACAGGCTGAAATGTTTGTAAAAAGTAATGCAGTTGAAAAAATGAAAGAAGAGTTTGAAAAAATAAATTAAATAATACTTGACATTTAATTAAACATATATTAAAACTAAAATATAAAAAGTATTCATAAGAAAAAGGAGGGGAAAAAATGAGTACAGAAGAAGTCTTTGAAAGAGTAAAGAAAATAATTATGGAACAACTTGGAGCTGTTGATACAGCAGTTACTATGGATGCATCTTTTTTAGATGATTTAGGTGCAGATTCTTTAGATATAGTTGAATTAGTAATGGCTTTAGAAGAAGAATTTGATATAGAAATTCCAGATACTGATGCTGAAAAGGTTGTTACTGTTGGTGATGTTGTTGAATATATTAAAGAAAATGTATAAATATATAATAATATAATATCTAGATGGCTTGTACTTAAAGTATAAGCTGTTTTTTTATGTAATAGGGAATATATATGTTTATTTAAAATTACAATCATGTTAATTTTATGTTAAAAGGCTTGTATTTTTAAATTAAAGATTATAAAATACTTCTAATAAAAGGAGGTGAAATTATGGAAAAAGATATTTCTAAATTTGAAAATCAAATAGGATATAAATTTAAAAATAAAGAAATTTTAAAAACAGCATTAACTCACACTTCATACGCATTTGAAAATAAAACTATAAGTAATGAAAGATTAGAGTATTTGGGAGATAGTATATTAGAATTTATAAGTAGTAAATATTTATTTTTGAATTATAGAAATTTATCAGAAGGAGAAATGACTAAAGTTAGAGCTTCTGCAGTCTGTGAGGATAGTTTATATAAAGTTGCAGTTAAGAATAATTTTAGTGATTTCTTATATTTAGGGAAAAGTGAAGTAGCTTCTCATACAGAAAAAAAGTCAATATTAGCAGATAGCGTTGAAGCTGTAATTGCTGGAATATATTTAGATTCCAATTTAGAAGAAGCGGAAAAATTTATAATAAAAAACATTAAAGATGAAATTGAATATGCTAGTAAGAATGTTGGTATGAAAGATTACAAGACACATTTACAAGAAAAGTTACAAGAAAATGGTGACGTTGTAATAAAATATGAAATTATACAAGAACAAGGCCCTGATCATGATAAGATATTTACTGCAGCAGTACTATGTAACAATAAAAAAATGGCAGAAGGAAATGGAAAAAGCAAAAAAAGTGCAGAAATGGAAGCTGCAAAAAATGCAATAGAAATAATAGAAAAATAAGGAGGTTTGAATGAAAAGACAATATATAATTCCAATATTTGTACCTCACTTAGGATGTCCTAATGATTGTACATTTTGTAACCAAAGAAAAATAAGTGGAGAATTAAAAAATGTAACTCCTAATGATGTAAGAGATACAATAGAATATTATTTAAGTAATTTCAAAGATAAAGATACTTATAAAGAAGTTGCTTTTTTTGGTGGAAGCTTTACTGGAATAGATGTTAAAATTCAAAATGAATTATTAGAGGCTGCTTATGATTATATAAAAGAAAAAAAAATTGATGGAATAAGAATATCTACTAGACCAGATTATATTGATAGAAACACTCTTAAAAGACTAAAGAAATATAAAGTAAAGACTATTGAATTGGGTGTTCAATCAACAAATGATTATGTTTTAAAAAAGTGTAAAAGAGGACATACTTTTGAAGATGTAAAAAAGGCATCAAGACTGATAAGAAGATATAGATTTAATTTAGGACATCAAATGATGGTAGGTCTTCCAGAGAGTACAGAATTGGATGATTTAAATACTGCAAAAGATTTAGCAAAGCTTAAACCAAAAATAATAAGAATATATCCAGTGCTAGTTATAAAAGATACACCATTAGAAAAAGAATATAAGGAAGGTATATATGAACCTTTAGAATTAAATAAAGCTGTTGAAAGATGTAAAGAACTATGTTATTTTTTTGCAAAACATAAAATAAATGTTATCAGAATAGGACTTCAAAGTACAGACACTATATGTAGCCCTAATATTGAAGGAAGCCAAGTTGTTGCTGGACCATATCATGAAACATTTAGACAATTAGTAGAATCAGCAATGTATTATGATATGATTGTAGAGCAAATAAAAAAATTCAATGTTAAAGTAAAAGAAGTTGAGATAATTGTTAATCCTCAAAATGTTAATAATGTTGTTGGATATAAAAGAGAAAATATAGAAAAGTTAAAAGAATTCTATGACGTTGACGTGGTAATTACACAAGATATAAAATGTATACCAGAAAAGATAGAGGTAAAAGTACTTAAAAAATATTCGGATTTTTTAGAAGAAGATGAAATAAGAAAATAGAATAAAGAAATAAAAATAAGGAAAACCTAAGATTGTAGTCTTAGGTTTTCCTTATTTTTACCATAAAGAAAGAGAAGAAAGAAAATGAAATTATTTAAAGAAATTATATTATCAATTATTGGTTGTTTATTGCTTGCTATTGGAACTTGCGTATTTTTATTACCTAATAAATTATCTAGTGGTGGATTTTCAGGTATTGCTACTATTGCATATTATCTATTTAAAGTTAAAATGGGAACTACAATAATATTATTAAATATTCCATTATTTATTATAACGTATTTTAAGTTGGGAAAGATTTTTTTATTTAAATCTGCAATTTCAACAATTGTATTTTCTAAATTACTTGATTTATTTAATAATATCTATGTCTTTACAGAAGATCGATTATTGGCTAGCATTTATGGAGGTATATTTGTTGGAATTGGTAGTGCGCTTGTTTTAAAAGCTGAAACTTCTACTGGTGGGACTGATTTGATTGTTCAGGTTATGAAATCATATAAACCACATATAAAAATGGGAAATATTTTAGTCATTATTGATATATTAATTGTTTTTCTTAATTTAGTATTCTTAAAAACAGTAGATATAGGATTATATTCTTTTATAGCAATTTACATTGTAGGAAAAATGATTGATATTGTTTTTGAAGGTATAAATTTTAGTAAAATGATTTATATAATATCAGATAAGTCTTATGAGATTTCAGATCAAATTAATTTTGAGTTTAAAAAAGGAGTTACTGGATTTTATGCAAAAGGAATGTATACAAAAGTTAATAAATTAGTAATTATGTGTGTGGCAAAAAGAAATGATATTATGAAGATAAAGCAATTAGCATTAGAAAAAGATAAAGAGGCCTTTATTATAATAACAGATGCAAGAGAAGTTTATGGACTAGGATTTGGAAAGAATAACGAATAAATACCAAATATATTCTTAAATTTGCTATTTTATTTATAATTAAATAATGTTATAATAAATATATAAGAATATAAGGAGATAAAAGTGAAAGAAGAAGTTTATATATTAAAGAATCAAGAATCATTTGAACTAAAAGACATTTTTGAATGTGGACAGTGCTTTAGATGGGAAAAAAACACTGATAATTCATATACAGGAGTTATAAAACAAGGTGTATTAAATATAAAAAAAGACAATGAGAAAAAACAAATAGTAATTAAAGGAAAAATTTTTAATAACGAAAATATAGAAAATATAGTAGAAAAATACTTTGACTTAAAAACTAATTATAATGATATAAAAAAAATTCTTAGTAAAGTAGATTCTTATTTAGAAGAAAGCATAAAGTTTGGAGAAGGTATTAGAATATTAAGACAAGATTTTTGGGAAACTATTATTTCTTTTATAATTTCTGCAAATAATAATATTCCAAGGATTAAGAAAATAATAAATAATTTATCTAAGGAATATGGTGAAGAGATTGAATGGAACGGAAATAAATATTATACTTTTCCTACTGTAGAAAATTTATCAAAAGCTTCAGTAGAAGATTTAAGAAATTTAGGCTTAGGTTTTAGAGATAAAAGAGTATACAAGACTACCCAGATGATTTTAAATAAAGAATTTGACTTAGATAAAATTTCAAAAATAGAAGATACAAAAATACTAAGAAATGAACTCCTAAAGTTAGATGGAGTAGGAGAAAAAGTGGCTGATTGCATTTTACTTTTTTCTTTACATAGATTTGATGTTTTTCCAGTAGATGTTTGGGTTAGAAGGGTTATGAATGATTTATATATTCACAATGAATTAGAAGAAAAAGTAAAAAAAGAAGATATTAGAAATTTGGCTGAAGAAAAATTTAATAATTACCAAGCCATGGCACAACAATATTTATTTTACTGGAAGAGAGAAAATAGTTAATTTTTAGTTACTGCTCAGGTTAATAAACTAAAATGGTGACAAATAGCTTATATATTAAGTGTTTTGGCATTATTTGGAAAATCTGAAAAATTAATATATGACTCTTAGAAGCGGATTAACGATTATAACTTTTGATATTAATAATTTTTATACTATATGAGAGGAAGATTTATTTATGAAAAAAAAATCGAATAAAATTTTATCATTTTTTGAATTTATAATAACTTTTATAATAATTATAATCTTTGCACTTACTTTAGTCACTGCTTTGGATGTACTTGGCATTATTTATATTCCAGAACAGTATAGCTTAACTAATTTTTTAACAACTTCTACAGAAATATCATTAAAAGATTATACAGAAATAATGGATGGAACTAATCTAGAAGTGATAAACACATCCAGTAAAACAGAAGGAAAACAAGAAGAAACTAATATAGAACTTCCAGAAGGTATACAAAGTTTATATTCTGATAATACTGGTACAGATAAACAACAAAACACTAGTAAAGAAAAATATTACTATAAACAACTTGATAACTATGGAAAAATTATATATGATAAAATGTATTCTAATATAGAAAATTTGAAATCAGGAACTTATATAGTTAAATTTGATACAGAATTCAATAGTCTATTGCAACAAGATGATGGAAATAAGATTATGGATAATGCCTTTCAATCATCATTAAATGCATTAATATATGATAATCCTCAAATATTTTATTTGGATATAACAAAGATGTATTTATACACAGAGACAACAACAATAGTTGTAAAGAAGACATATAAAGTTTATATAGGACCAGAAGAGGGAAAAACATATCTTGCAGATGGATTTAATTCTAAAGAAGATATTAATAATGCAATTAGTAAAATAAATCAAAAATTAGAAGAAATTAAATTTAATTTAGGTGGATCTGAGTACACTAAAATAAAAAGTATACATAATTATTTAATTGATAATATAGAATATGATCAAACAATTTCAAGACCAAATATTTATAATATATATGGTGCACTAATAGATGGATTTACTGTTTGCGAAGGATATTCTAAAGCATTTAAATATATACTTGATGAAATAGGAATAGATTGCATGTTTGTTTGTGGAGTAGGAACAGATAGTGATGGACAGCAAGAAAATCATGCATGGAATTACGTAAAATTAAATGGAAATTGGTACGCAATTGATGTGACTTGGGATGATCCAATAATTATTGGTGGAAGAATGCTGACAGATTCGTATAGATATAAATATTTTCTAAAAGGTTCTAATGAATTTTATAAAGATCATTTTGAAGATGGAAATATTATAGAAGGAGTGAAATTTTATTATCCAGTTTTAAGTCAAAGCAATTTTTAATAATATATTATTAGTGAAAACAGAACAAAAATGGATTTCTCAAACTTTTTATATAATTTAAACACTTTTGAACTTCATATATTTGTTTTTATTGTGCCAAATTTTATGTAATAAAATTTGTGTACAAAATGCGTGAGCGAGCAGTAAGTTCGCTCATATATTTGCAACGGAGGAGCAATAAATGAAATTAAATTTAATATATGGTAATAGTGGTTCAGGCAAAAGTTATTACATATATCAAGACATAAAGAAAAATATTAATGAAAAAAATATATATTTAATAGTTCCCGAACAAAGCAATTTATCAGCAGAAGTTAAATTACTTAATATATTAAACAAAGATACTATTATTAATGTGGAAGTTTTGACATTAAAAAGGATGGCATATAGAATTATTAATCAGATAAAAGGGGATTATAATAGATTAAATGATGTTGGAAAAAATCTTATAATTTATAATTCGCTGGTTAATAGGAAAAAAGATTTAAAATTTCTAAATAAAAACGAAAAAAATATAGATACGGTATCAAGAACAATAACGGAATTTAAAAAGCATAATATATTAATTGAAAATTTAGAAAATATAGAAATAGATGATGAATATACTAGATTAAAATTAGAAGATATAAAGATAATATATAAAGACTATCAAAATAAAATTAATAATCAATATTTAGATGAAAATGATGATTTAAGCTTGTTAAGCCAGTGTTTAGATAAAACAGATATATTTAAGGATTCTCTAATTTATTTTGATGAATTTTCTGGTTTTACACCTCAAGAATTCAATGTATTTAAGAAATTGCTTTTAAATTCTAAACAAACAACTATAAGTATTTGCACAGATAATTTAGATATTAAAAATAAAGAAAATGATATATTTTATTTTAACAAATTATTTGCAAATAAAATATTGGATTTTGCTTCAAAAAATAAAATAGAAGTAAGTAAAAAACAGATAGATGAAAATAAAAAATTTAAAACAAATGAATTAAAAATAATAGAAGAAAATTTTAGTGGTAAAAGCAAAAAAGTATATGAAAACGAAACTAAAAATATAGAATTATTTTTGGCAGATAACCCATATTCAGAGTTAGAATATGTTGCCAAAAGAATAATAATGTATGCAAGGCAAGGATATAGATATAATAAGATAGCAGTATTAACCAGTAATTTGGAAGATTATTTAATAAATGCAAAAATGATTTTTGAAAACTATGATATACCATTGTACCTAGACTATAAAAAGCAATTATCAGAAAATATTTTAGTAAAATATATACTTTCAATATTAGAAATATTTTCTACTAATTGGTCTATTGAATCTATTATAAATTATTTAAAAATAGGATTATTAAATTTAGATGAAAATATTATTTTTGAATTTGAAAATTATTGCAAAAAATGGGGAATAAGAAATAAAAAAATTTTTGAAAAATTTGAATATGAACCAGCCAATCAATTGCAAGAAATTTTAGAAAATACTAGATATGAAATAATAAATCCATTAAAAGTATTAAAAGAAAATATAAGTAATAATAGAAATGTAAAGCACATAACGACAAGTATATATGAATTTTTAATTGATAATTCAATAATAAACAATTTAAATGAAAAAATTAAAGAAATAAACAATATAGAAATTACAAATGAATATAGTACTAGTTACAGATTACTTATTGAATTGCTGGATGAAATTATTAGATTGTTTGGAGAGGAAAAAATAAGTTTTGATAAATACAAAGAATTATTAAGAGTAGGATTAAATAGTCAAGAACTTGGAACAATTCCAGCTACTAAAGATCAAGTTATTTTAGGAGAAATAAATAGAGCTAAATTTGATGACATAGACATTTGTTTCATAATAGGCGCTAATGATGGTAGCTTTCCAATGAAACTAGATTCTGAAGGATACTTTAATGATAAAGATAGGGAAATTTTAAAATTAAGTGGTATAGAGCTTGCTAAAGACTCAATAGATACATTATATGAAGATGAATTTAATGTTTATAAAACAGTAACAATACCTAATGAAAAATTAATAATTACGTATTCTTCTTCTAATTTATTAGGAGGTACTATAAGACCTTCAACAATAATAAAAAAGGTAAAAAGGATTTTTCCTAAAATTATAGAGAAGAGTAATATAATAAACAAACAATATACTATTACTAATAAAAAGTCTACAATAGAAGATGCTCTAGAAAAGTATGTTGAATATTTAAATGGAAAAGAAATTGACGAAGAGTGGAAAAAAATAATAAAGTATTATCAGATTACAGACGAGGAAGAATTTAAAAATAGAATTTCTGCTCTATATTTTAATAATATACCAGAAAAACTTAGTGAGAAAAATATTGAAAACTTATATAAAAACGAATTAAAAGCTAGTATATCAAAACTAGAAGAATATAGAAAATGTCCATTTTCATATCATATTAAATATGGGTTAAATTTGAAAGAAGCAAAAGAATTTAAAATACAAACATTAGATACCGGAAATTTTATGCATGAAGTTATAGATAATTTCTTTTCATATATAGAAGAGGAGGATATTAATCTTCACAATATAGAAGAAATACAAATAAAAAGTATTATAGAAGATATAATAGATAATATTTTGGAATTATCTAAATATTATGTATTTACTAGCACGCCGAAATTTAAAAGCCTAACAAGAAAGCTAAAGAAGGTTGTTTTAGAAGCTGTAATCTATATTGTATATACGATAAAAAATAGTAGATTTGATGTTTTAGGACATGAAGTTGAATTTGGAAAGAATAAAAAATATCCTGCAATTATTATAGATAATGAAGATGGCACAAAAACGGAACTATCTGGTAAAATTGATAGAATTGATATTGGAAAAATTGGAGAAAAAGAAATTCTAAGAGTTATTGATTATAAATCTTCAATAAAAAATATAGACTTAAACAAGGTAATAAATGGATTACAAATACAGTTGCTTACATATATAGACTCAATTGTAAAACAAACGAATACATTTCCAGGACGGAGTTTTATATATGAGTCTAATCGAGAATATTGTAAAGTCTAATAGAAATAAAAGCGATGAAGAAATAAAATCTGAAATAAAAAGAAACTTTAGAATGCAGGGTCTAATAGTTGCTGATGTTAATATAGTTAAGATGATGGATACTAATTTAAATACAGGAAATTCTGATATAATTCCTGTCGGCTTAAAAACTGATGGAAGTATTAGCAATAGGACATCTAGTGTTCTTAGAGAGGATGATTTTAAAAATTTACAAAAACAGATTAATAAAACTATAAAACAAATTTCAAGACAAATATTAAGAGGAGACATAGATATAAAACCATATAAATATAATAAAAGTACAGGATGCGATTATTGTAAATATAAAACAATATGTATGTTTGATACTACTCTTAAAAATAATAAATATAATTATATAAAAGAACAAAGTAAGGAGGAGATTTTAGAAAAAATAAAATCTTAAATAATATGAGTTTTAATGATGTGAGAATATTAGAAATTGATGTTAATGAATTAAAAAATAACATCAAAAAAATAAAGAAGTATTGTGGAAAAGGCATAACAATAATGCCAATAATAAAAGCAAATGCTTATGGAACATATATAAATCAGAATATTGATTTAATAAAAGATTTTGAAATAGTAGGAGTAGCAAATTCAAAAGAAGGAGAATTTTTGAGAAAAATTGGATTTGAAAACGAAATATTTATATTAAATCAACCGTATGAGGAAGAATTAGAAACAATATTTGAAAATGATTTAATAATTGGAATATCAAGTAAAGAGTTTGTAAAAGAAGTAAATAAGTATAATAAACTAATAAAAGTACATCTAGAAATAGAAACAGGAATGGGAAGAACGGGTATATTTTATGATGAATTAGATGATTTTATAAATAGTCTAGGAGATAATATAAAAGTTGAAGGAATATATACACATTTTTCTTGTGCTGATACAAATATAGATTATACAGAAAAACAATTGAGTATTTTTAATAAAAGTATAATAAAAGCAGAAAAGTTATTAGGAAATATAAAGTATAAACATGCTGCAGCATCAAATGGAATACTAAATATAAAAAATTCACATTTTAATATGATAAGACCTGGAATTATACTATATGGATATGAATCATGTGAAAATTTATATGCGAAAATAGACGTTAAGCCTATAGCTAAATTAAAATGTAGAATAAATTATATAAAAGAAGTAGAAAAAGGAGAAAGCATTAGCTATGGAGGTACTTTTATAACTAATAAAAAGACTAGAGTAGCAACAATTCCAATAGGATATGGTGATGGAATAAGGAGACAGTTGTCTAACAAAGGAAATGTAGTTATAAACGGTAAAAAAGCAAAAATTTTAGGAACAGTATGCATGGATAGTATAATGGTAGATATATCAGAGATAGAAAATGTTAAAGTAGGAGACTATGCATATATTTGGGATAATCAAAATATAACACTAGAAGAAATTGCTAAACAATGTGATACAATAAATTATGAAATTTTATGCAATATATCTAGTAGAGTTGAAAGAAAATTTTTATAAAAATAATTTAATATAACAATTGCTAGAAAAATATATTAATATTTATATTTATCGTAGCTCCCCAGCATAAGAAAATGTAATTCACTTTTAGTTCATACATTTTCTAAGCAGGTCCCCACTTACTACTTAAAATATAAATATTAATATATTTTAAATAAAATGTGATATAAAAAGAGGAATTTATAATGGAAGAAGAACTAAAACAAATAGAAGAAGAAGTAAAAAAATGTAATAAATGTAAATTATGCCAAAATAGAAACAAAACAGTTTTTGGACAAGGAAATCCAAATGCTAGAATAATGTTTGTAGGAGAAGGACCAGGAGGAGATGAAGATTTGCAAGGATTACCATTTGTTGGAAAGGCAGGAAAACTAATGAATCAAGCATTTTTAGGATTAGGAATAAAAAGAGAAGACGTGTATATTGCAAATATTGTTAAATGTAGACCTCCTAAAAATAGAACACCAGAAAAAGATGAAATTGATGCTTGCATTGGATATTTAAAAAAACAGATAATGTTAGTAAAACCGGAGATAATTGTACTATTAGGAAATACTGCATTAAAAAGTGTTTTTGGTAATGAATACAGTATAACCTCATCAAGAGGTAAATGGATGGAAAAGAAAAATATAAGATATATGCCAACATTTCATCCAGCAGCTTTATTAAGAGATGAAAATAAGAAAATAGAATTCTGGGAAGATTTAAAGAAGGTAATAAATGCCTGATATTATCATAGAATAAAAAAATGAGCGATTTAAGTAAAGTGAACGCTCATTTTAATTTTCTTTTTTTAAATATTTATAATTCTCAAATAAAATTTTTAATTTCTCAAACAAATCTCTAAAGTATCTATAAGAGAAAGCTTGAGAAGAAGAAATCATTTGAGTTTGAGGAATGTAGTTTATTGTTCCATATTTTTGTATTAAATCTCTTTTTTCCTCTAATTTTCCCATCATATAGCAATAAAAATCATTGTAAAAAGTATAATTTTCATTATAAATTAAAATATCTTTAAATTCATATAATCTTTTTTTAAAATTTTCTAGTGAATCCATGTCTCTAACAAGTTCTAATTCAGAAGAAAAACAATTGGTCATTATTAATTCCTGTGTTTCAAGAGTGATTTTTGAAATTATTTTTTTAATATTTCTTATTTTCAAATTTATATAATTAATTTTTTTAAAATTTAAATTAGAATCATTAAAGGACATAAGATTTGCCATTTCAGAACTTAGTAATTCTTCATAATGAAACAATAAATCAAAATTATATTCTATTTTAGTATAAACTTTTGGACTAGATTTTGTAATAAATGTATTTTTAAAAATATCATCACCATATAAAGTACTGTGAAATAACGCATAAGAACCAGTAAAATAAAGCATTTGCTTGATTAATGCGCACTCAATTGGATAATAATCAGGACTTTCTGTTTCAATATCTAAATCGTAATATTTAACAAAATCTATTTTACTTAGATTAGCTATGGAAGCCATTAGTTGAACCGCAGCTTCATTTATTGCCATTCCAGAGTTACTTTTTGAAATATTATAAAGGCCCATTCTTAAAAGTCTTCCAGACTTATTACGTACTTCTTGTATAAAATGAATTGATTCATGTAAAGCAAGAGTACTTATATTATCAAAATTTATATCATTACTAAAGTAAATAGAATTATTTTTGTAAAAATATTTTGCTGCAGAGTGGTCTTGAGGCATTTTTGCGGTATACATATTAAGTCTTGCAATAGCAATAAATAAATCACTTTTATTAATATTATGTTCAGGAAATGCTGAGCATATTTTTTCTGAAATACTAGAAGCAATTTTATTTATTTCTAATGTTTTTAAAGGTTTTATATTTTCAATTCCTTCTTTTCTTAAGGTTGAATTAATACTCATAACAACTCCTTAAATCATTTGTATATAATTATATTATATAATATTTTATTTAAATAAAAATATCAAAAATGTTAAATTTATGTTACAAATAAAAAACAAATAATAATTTTATCTAAAATTTAATATGTAATTAAAATTTAATAAAACTTAAAATAAAATGATATATCCTAGGGAATTAGATATATAGGAAAATAGATGTAGAAAATTAACATAATATTTCGTTGATTTTAAAATTATATAATGTATAATAATTATATAATTATATATTTAATAAGGAGTAAGTATGAACTTAATAAAGAAAATAAAAAACATAATTATAATAATTATTTCTGTCAGTATAATACCAATATATGTAAATGCTAATGAAATTATTTTAGAATCTGAACATACAGAAGAATTTGATAGGTGGATTAATCTAAGTGAAGAAGAAAAACAAAAAGAATATCTACCAGAATTATTTTCAATAGAAGTCCCAGAGAATACATGGAATTTAGAAAAAGATAATAATAAGAGCTTAATAAAAACCTTTAGATTAATAGAAGAGAAATTAGGAAACAAAAATTCAAAAAGTGAAAAATATAACTTAAATGAAAGTATTAATGTAAATGTAAGAAATCAGGGAGAAACTAGTCAATGTTGGGCTTTTTCAATATTAAGTTCAATGGAAACTAATGTTGCTTTAACAGAAGAAAAATATAAGGATTTTTCTGAAAGACATATGGCATATGCAACATCAAAGGATTTTTTAGACGGTGAAAATGAAAAAGGATTTAATAAAAGAGTAAAAGAATATGGGCTTCAAACTATAGCTTTAGCATATTTAACTAATGGACAAGGAGCAGTATTAGAAGAAAAAATGCCTTTCGAAAATAATGAAGATGAGATTTATTTAAATCAAATAGATATACAAAAAGATACTTATGTTACAGATTATGAAATGCTACCTACTATTTATAAAAATTACGATGCTCAAGGAAATTTAATATACAGCAATGGTAATGGAGTAATATATACAGAAGAACAAGTCAAAAACATAAGAGAAAAAATAAAAGAACATATAGTAAAATATGGAGCTGTTTCAGCTGTAACTGCTGGTACTAAATATAATTATTACAATAATTCAGATGATATAACAAAGGCGACTGCATACTATTGTAATGATGAAAATGTATCAAGAGATCATGCTATAACAATTGTAGGATGGGATGATAAGTATAGTAAAGAAAACTTTAATGAAAATAATAGACCAAAATCTGATGGGGCATATATCGTATTAAATTCGTATGGAGAGGATTGCTTTGACAATGGATATTTGTATATTTCATATGAAGACATATTAATAGAAACTTCTTTATATGGAATAACAAAAACCTCAGATGAAGAATATTATAATATTTATCAACATGACTATTATGGTGGAATAGCTAATCTAGGAACCAAAAATAAAGATACAGGTTATTATGCTAATATTTTTAATAGAGATAAAAACCAAAATGAAGTTTTAAATAATATAGGTGTTAGTTTATGTGACTATGTAAAATTAAATATATATGTAAATCCTAATGGAGAAGATTTGTCAAAAGAAAGTTTGATTAAGGTAGGAAGTACTGATGTTTTAACACCTGGATATCATACAATAGATATAACAGATATTAATTTAAATTCTGATAAATTTGCAGTTGTTGTAGAACAAATTTCAGAAAATAATAAATTTATGTTTGTTTTAGAAACTTATATTCCATCAACATGTTATGATGTAGTTACTTCTGAAGAAGGAACAAGCAAAGTGTCTTTTGATGGAAGTGTATGGTATAACTTAAGTGCTTTTGGAACTGTAAATTCTATAGATACTAGTAAAAGTGATATATGTATAAAAGCTTTTACTAAAAAAGCATATGAAGAAGAAAGTAGTTTTATAACTTCTAATATATATAAAGTAGAAAATGAATATGTAAAAAATGTAGAATTTAACACAAAGTATAAAGAGTTTAAAGAAGCAATACAAACAAATAGAGATATAAAAATATTTGATGACACTAAAGAAGTTTTAGATGATGAAATTTTAAAAACAGGAATGAAATTAATAGTAGGTGAAAAGCAATATGAAATAGTAGTAATGGGAGATATAAATGGAGATGGAAAAATATCTCTAGTAGATATATCTAAAATAGTTTTACATTACAATGAAGATAAGAACTTTATATTAAAAGGCGCAAACAAAGAAGCAGGAGATATAAATGGAGATGGAAAAATAAGTTTAGTAGATGTTTCAAAGCTTATAATACTTTTTAATAAAATTCCTTAATGTTAAAAAAATGTAACAAAAAAGAAACATTATAAATATTGATTTTGTTTCAAAACAATACTATACTTAATATAAAGGAGATTAGTATGAGAAAAAGAATATTGCACATTATTATAATATTTTGTTTAGTAACAATTCTTTTGATAGATGTTGTTAGTGCTCTTAGTTTAAGTGTTTTTATGACTCCTAGCACTACTAGTGTTGAAACATCAAGTGAGGTTATAATAAAAGTAAAAATATCTAATCTAGATGTTGGAGATAATGGAATAAATACATTTTCTGGAAACTTAAGTATAGATACAGATGTGTTTGAACAATTATCAGCAGAAAGTGTTACTGGCTTAAATAACTGGACTGCTTCATATTCTCCAGATAATGGGAGAGTAACATTATTTAAAACGACTTTTGTGAATTCTGATGAAGAATTATTTCAAATAATACTAAAAACAAAAAGTAATGTAACAAAAAACTCTGGAACAGTGTCTTTAAAAAATATTATTGTAAGTAATGGAAATGACGAAATATCTGCAACAGAAGTAAGTACAAGTATATCTATTGGTACAGGAGTATCAATAATTGCTAATAATACAGTACAAAATAAAGTAAATTCATTAACTCCTAATACTAATACTAATAACTTGAATGTTTCAAAGAATAGTTCAACAAATTCTAGTGGAATATTAATCTCAAATAATTCTAATACTTCAAATTATTCAAACTATTCAAATACAAAAAATAATAACTTGTCTGTAAATAAAAATACTAATACTAATACAATTGCAAATAATTTTAATAATAATTCAACAGAAATGACAAACAATTCAGTACCATATACAGGAACAAGAGAAAATATCAGAATAGCATTAATAATTTTATTAATAATTGCTGGGTATATATATATAAAATTTGAAAAAATAAATAAAATTTGTTAAAAAATAAGATAAAAAAGTAGAATAAATAATAGGCAAGGAAAATTTCTTTGCCTATTATTAGTTTAAGCTGTAGTATGAGGAGAAATAATGAAGTTACTAATAACAGAGAAGCCTTCAGTAGCAAGAGAATTTCAGAAAGCATTAAAAATAAATGGAAAAAATAATAATGGATATATAATATCAGATGAGTGGATAATAACTTGGTGCGTAGGACATTTAATAACAATGTCATATCCTGAAAAATATGATGAAAAATTAAAATTTTGGAGATTAGATACCTTGCCATTTCTACCAAAGGAATACAAATATGAAGTAATTCCAGCTGTAGAAAAACAATTTGAAATAGTAAAAGGTTTATTGCAAAGAGATGATATAGAAGAAATATATAATGCTGGTGACTCTGGACGTGAAGGAGAATATATACAAAGACTTGTTTTTATGATGGCAAAACCTAACCCAAAAGCAAAAATGAAAAGAGTTTGGATAGATTCTCAAACAGAGGAAGAAATATTAAGAGGAATAAGAGAAGCAAAAGATTTATCTGAATACGATAGCTTGTCAGATGCAGCATATTTAAGGGCAAAAGAAGACTATTTGATAGGAATAAATTTTTCAAGATTACTATCAATAATTTTTGGTAAAAGAATAGCAACTCAAATTAATGAGGAAAAAGTTTCAATATCTGTTGGAAGAGTTATGACTTGTGTATTGGGAATGGTTGTTAGTAGAGAAAGAGAAATAAGGAATTTTATAAAAACAAAATATTATAAAATAATTGGAAGTTTTGGAAATGAAAGTATAATAAATGCAGAGTGGAAAGTAAATGAAAAGTCAAAATACTTTGAAAATCCGAAATTATATAATGATTCAGGTTTTAAAAAAGAAGAAGATGCTAAAAATTTTATATCAGAATTAAAAGATAAAGACGTTATAATAGAACAAGTAAAAAAAAGTAAACAAAAAGAAAATCCTCCATTATTATTTAATTTAGCAGAACTTCAAAATGAATGTACCAAACGATTTAAAATAAAACCAGATGAAACCTTGGAAATAGTTCAAGAGCTATATGAAAAAAAATTAGTAACTTATCCTAGGACAGACGCAAGAGTTTTATCGTCAGCAATTGCTAAAGAAATAGGGAAAAACTTAAATGGAATATATAAAAATTTTAAAGACGAACAAATTCACAATTTAATAGAGAAAATGGTGAATGAAAAATATAATACTAATTTAATAAAAACCAAATATGTAGATGATAGTAAAATAACAGATCATTATGCAATTATTCCTACAGGACAGGGGTTAGAAAATTATGAAAAGTTAGATGATTTGAAAAAAAATATATATAAATTAATAGTTAAAAGATTTATAGCAATTTTTTATCCACCAACAGAATATAATAAAATATCTGTAGTAATAAAAGTTGATAACGAACTGTTTAATACAAGTGGAAAAGTATGTACGAAAATCGGATATTTAGAAGTTTCAAAAGGAACAAGTGATTCTAAAGAGAACAAAAATATTGAAATTTTAAATAAATTAAAAAAAGGAGAAAAAATTGATATACAGAAACTTGAAATAAAGGATGCAGAAACATCTCCACCAAATAGATATAATTCAGGTTCTATAATACTTGCAATGGAAAATGCAGGAAAACTTATCGAAGATGAAGAATTAAGGGAACAAATAAGCGGAGCAGGAATAGGAACTAGTGCAACAAGAGCAGAAATAGTAAAAAAACTAGAAAGAATAAAATATATTGAAATAAATACAAAAACACAAATAATAACACCTACACAAAAAGGTGAAGTAATTTTTGATATAGTTAATAAATCAATACCAGATATGTTAAATCCAGAGCTAACAGCAAGTTGGGAGAAAGGCTTAGATATGGTTGCAAAAAAGCAGATAAAAGAAAAAGAATTTATGGAAAAATTAGAAAAGTATATAAATAATAAAATAAATAAACTTGTAATTAAAAGATAAAAAAACAGAAGCTTTTGAAGTTAAAAGCTTCTGTTCTTTTTGGAATTACTTTTCAGAGGGTAATTCCTTTTTTTCGGATTCCTTAAGCTGAGACATTTCAACTGAAAAATCCAACAGCGCAGTAATTACTACCAAAGCCAGTGCCAAAATGGGCATTAACTTTTTAAGGGTAGTTGCAATTTTTGACATTAGGTAAACACTTCTTATAAAAAAATTATTATAATTTTTTTATAAATTGACATAAAAATCAAGAGTACAAACACTTTTTATGTTAATTTTCATAAAATGCAGTATAGATAATATAAGGAGGGAGAATAATGTATAATTACATAATAAAAGGTGGGAAAAAATTAGAAGGTGAAGTTGAGGTGTCTGGGTCTAAAAATGCAACTTTGCCAATACTAGCTGCAACAATATTAAGTGGTAAAACCACAAAATTATATAATGTTCCTAATATTGAAGATGTAAAAACAACCATAAAAATATTAGAATATATGGGATGTAAAATAAAGAAAGAAAAAAACAAGTTAATAATTAATTCAAAAAATATAAAGAGAAAAAAAATACCAGAGGAGTTAATGAGAAAGCTTAGATCATCAGTAGTATTAGTAGGAGCAATACTAGCTAGATTCGGAGAAGCAAGGTTTTCATATCCAGGTGGATGTGAAATTGGAGCAAGACCCATAGATTTGCATTTATCTAGTTTTAAAAAATTAGGTGTAAAAATAGAAGAAAGTGCTGGATTTATTGGGTGCAAGTGTGATACAATAAAAAGCAGTGAATTACATTTAGATTTTCCAAGTGTAGGAGCTACAGAAAATATCATTTTAGCTAGTGTTTTTGCCTCTGGAGAAATAACTGTAACAAATTCAGCCATGGAACCAGAGATTGTAGATTTATGCAATATCTTAAATAAAATGGGAGCTAAAATAAAAGGCGCAGGAACAAATGAAATAAAAATAACTGGAGTAAAAAACTTAACTGATGTATCTTATACAATTATGCCAGATAGAATTGAAGCAGGAACTCTTTTAGTTGCAGCTGCAATAACAGGAGGAAAGATAAAATTAAATAAGGTTATACCAGAACATATTACTCCAATAATATCTAAATTAGAGGAATGTGGATGTAAAATAAAAACCGAAAAAAGAACAATTTATTTAGAAACTCCAAAAAGAATTAATGCAACTACTATAAAAACAATGCCATATCCTGGTTTTCCGACTGACATGCAACCTATATTTTCAGTTTTATTAATGACAGCTAAAGGTACATCAGTTATTCAAGAAAATATATTTGAAAATAGATTTAAATATGTACAAGAATTAAAAAGAATGGGAGCAAAAGCTGAAATACAAAATAATACTTTAATTATAACTGGAGTTAGGAAATTGCAGGGAGCAAAGCTAGAAGCTACTGATCTAAGAGGAGGAGCAGCAATGATTTTATCCGGATTGGCAGCAAAAGGAAAAACTCAAATTAATAAATTAGAATATGTACTAAGAGGATATGAAAACCTAGATAAAAAATTGATTAGTTTGGGAGCTAATATTATTAGAAAAGAAGGTGAATAACTATTGAACAATAAAGAAGAAATTATTGTAGAAATAAAGAAACCGCAAAAATCAAATAATAAGAAGAAAAAAAATAATAGAAAAAAAAAGGTAAGTAACATAAAGAAAATAAAAAAGAAAAATAATAAAATAAGAAAAACAGCAATAAAAATTACATTTATTTTGTCATTAATAATTATTGCATCAATAATATTAGCAAGTTCGGAAATTTTCAGTATACAAGAAATTTCCGTGTCAGGAACGGACAAACTATCTGAAAGCGAAATAATAAGCTTTTCTAAAATAACAATTGGAGAAAATATATTTAAGTTAAATTTTAGTAAAACAAAATCTTCAATAGTAGAGAACCCTTATGTAGAAGAGGTAGCATTAAAAAGAATTTTCCCAAATAAAGTAGAGATAAATGTTAAGGAAAGAAAAGTAAAATATATGCTACAGTTAGCAGAAAGCTATATATATATAGATGGACAAGGATATATACTAGAAATATCTAAGGAAAAACAAGAAGTTCCAATATTGTTAGGAATTCAAACAGACTTAAGTAATATAAATGCTGGAAGTAGATTAGAAAAACAAGATTTAATTAAATTAGACACTGTAAATAAAATTGCAGTTACAGCTAAAAATTATGATATATTAAATTTAATAACTAAAATAGATATAACAGATAAATCAGAATATATTTTATATTTAGAAGGACAGGGGAAAACTGCATATATAGGAGACGCAACTGATTTAAATACTAGAATTCTATGGGTAAAAACAATAAATCAAAAAAACGAAGGAGTTAGCGGTAAAATTTTTGTGAATATGGATTTAAATACTAGAAAACCATATTTTAGACAAGAATAATAAAAATTATTAGGTAATCTACCTTAAGAAAGGAATGGTTAATTTATGAAAGAAAAACAAATAAGCTTAATTTTATTTACAATGTGTTTATTATTAACAGTAGGAATTTGCATACAAATAAAAACAATAAATAAAGCTACAGCAGGTTCTGGAAAGACTTCTACACAAAACGAATTAAGAGATGAAGTTCTAAAGATGCAAGAAAAGTATAAAAGGACAACAGAAAAATTAAGTCAAAAAGAAGAAGAATTGGATAATTTAATACAAGATATTTCAGATACAGATGATAACTCAGTTGCTTATAGTAAAAGATTAGAAAATCTAGATAATTTATTAGGATATAATTCCTTAAAAGGACCGGGAATAATTATAAAAATTGAAGATGCTGATGTTAGTTCAAATGTTTTAAATATATCAGATTATTTAGTTCATGATAAAGATTTACTACAAATTGTTAATGCATTAGTTAACGCTGGAGCAGAAGCAATAGATATAAATGGACAAAGGATAGTATCAACTACTGCAATAACATGTATTGGAAATGTAATTAAAATAAATGATGAAAAAGTAGGAACACCTTATGTAATAAGTGCTATTGGGTTAGTAGAAAAATTATATGGAGCATTAACTATGCCAGGTGGATATTTATCATTACTTGAAGATCAATATGGACTAAAAATTAAAGTTGAAAGATCAAATTCTATAGTAGTAGAAAAGTATACAGGTGTATATAAAATGAATTATGCTACTAATAATGAATAGGAGTGAAGTTAATGAAAAATAAAATAGTATTATCAATAATAATAGGATTTACAGCATTAATATTAACAATGGTAATGTTTACACAAGTTAAAACAGTAACCAATACTGATATACAAGCAATAGAGACAATGAGAGAATCTGAACTTAGAACAGAACTTTCAGCTGTAAAACAAAAATATGAAGAAGTTAAAGGTAAATTAGATGAAGTAGAAGGTAAGATTGCAGAACATAAAGAAAAAATAGAAAGTAATGAAGATACTGCAACATTACTTATTAATGAAGTTAATGAAGCAGAAATGTATGTAGGATATACAAACTTAAAAGGAGAGGGAATAATAATAACTTTATCAGATAATGAACTTAAATCAATTGAGAGTTATGATATTATAACTTTAATTAATGAACTAAAAAATAGTCGGAGCAGAAGCAATAGAAATAAATGGCCAAAGGATTACAGCATATTCAGAGATTGTTGATGTTAATGGAAATATATTGGTAAATACATCTAAAATAAGTGGTCCATATGAAGTAAAAGCAATTGGAGATAAAAAGTATTTAGAGAGTGCAATTACAATAAAAGGTGGATATTATGATGATATGATTGCTAATGATAAAACAATAAGTTATGAAACATCAAATAAAGTTGAAATACAAAAATATCAAAAAGAAATAGAACTTAAATATGCAGAAAAACAATAAAAAATGAATAATAAAAATTGGATGAGCGAACAATGGTCGCTCGAAAAAAGGAGGATAATATGATTTATATAGCTATTATTTTAGGTTGTATAATAGGAGCAATAATTGGAATAAATGCTCCAATAATTTCTTATACATATTCAAGTTATTTAGCAATAGCAATTATTGCTGCATTAGATTCTGTATTTGGAGGAGTAGCATCTGTATTGCAAAAGAAATTTGATTTAAAAATATTTTTATCTGGTTTTTTTGGAAATGCTATACTATCAATGCTTCTTACGTATTTAGGAGAAAGACTAAATGTAGATATATATTTGGCTGCAATTATAGTATTTGTTGGAAGAATGTTTACTAATTTATCTATAATAAGAAGATACTATGTTGATAAGTGGTCTAAAAAATTTGAAGAAAAAAGTAAAATGAAAAATATTAGTGAAGAAAAAGTAAAAGATTAAAAAAATAGATTACAAAAATATTACAAATATTACAAAAAAATGTAATATAATATTGACAATTTCAAAAAAATGTAATATTCTTATCACAGTAAAAATCTGATTTAAAATGGAGGGTTTAATTTGGCTATTGGAGATATAATAGTAGGTATCGATATTGGAACCTCTAAGGTCAGTACAGTTGTAGGAGAAGTCAATAATTTCAATCAAATTGAAATTATTTGTAGTACAAATAGTAAATGCTCAGGAATAGTAAAAGGTAAGATAGTAAGTGAGGAAGATATTGGAGAAGCTATAGCTAGAACAATAAAAGAAGCTGAAGAAATATCTAACTTAAAAATTAATTCTGCATATACAACAATACCAGGTAAGTATGTAACAATTGTACAAAACAGTATCGTAAAAGAAGCAAAAGATAAATTCGCTGGAATTACCTTAAAAGATGTTACTTCAGCAATAATACAAATTAGAGATATTGAAGTACCAGATGATAAAATATTAGTAGATATAGTACCAGATAAATTTATATTAGAAGATGGAAAAGAAGTAGAAGATCCAGTAGGAAAATTTAGTTCAAATTTCACTCTTACAGCACAAATAATATTAGCTGATAAAGAATATATAAAAAGTATAACATCTATATTTAAAAAGGCAGGTATAGAGATTGATGGAGTAGTTCCTACAACTTTAGCTGAAAGAAATCTTGTGCTTGACGTAAATGAAATTAATGATAATGTAATGTTATTAGACATTGGTGCTGGAAATATAGATATAGGAGTATTTTATGGTTCATCTTTTGTATATACTAATACTATAAATTTGGGTGGAGATACAATAACAAATGATATAGCTTATGTCTTAAATATATCAACAGAAGAAGCTGACAAATTAAAAAGACAGTATGGATTAGCCTTAAAATCATTTATTGATAATGACAATAATATAGTACTAAATACATGCAAAGATTTAAATGATAAAAACAAAACTATAAAAAGTTCTGAATTAGTAGAAATTATAGAAGCAAGAATTGAAGAAATATTCACATTAATAAATAAAGATATTTTAGCTCATGGTTTAAAACAAAGCATAAATAATGTTATATTAACAGGAGAAGGAATTGTTAATATAAATAAAAGTGATATGGCAGGAAAAATAATTCTTAATATACCAGTTAAAATATCAACGGGAAGACTAGTAAACACAGTAAAATCTACATATAGAACAAGTTATGCTTTAGTAAGATATATTTCTGCAAGACCATATGCTAAAACAGTATCTAGTAGTATAGATACAAAAATGGAAAAAAACATTTTAAAAACAATACTTGAAAAAATAAAAGATTTTTTCTATTCGTAAAATAAAATAAAAAATAAAAATAAAAAAGGAGGAGCATCTATATGATTATGGATACTGATGATTCAAATTACATGTTAGATGGAACAGCAACAATTAAAGTAATAGGTGTAGGAGGAGCTGGAAATAATGCTATAAACAGAATGATTGATGCAGGAATAAAAAATGTTGAATTTATAGCTGTTAACACAGATAGACAAGCTCTAAATATGTCTAAGGCTAGTTCAAAAATACAAATAGGAGAAAAGTTAACAAGAGGTTTAGGAGCTGGAGCTAATCCAGATATTGGAGCTCAAGCTGCTGAAGAAAGTAAAGCTGAAATAGCTGAAATATTAAAAGGTGCAGATATGGTATTTGTAACAGCTGGTATGGGAGGAGGAACTGGAACAGGTGCAGCTCCTATAGTAGCAGCTACTGCAAAAGAATTAGGAATACTAACAATTGGTGTAGTAACTAAACCATTCACATTTGAAGGAAAGAAAAGACTTGCACAAGCTGAAAGAGGAATAACAAGTTTAAAAGGAAAGGTAGATACTCTAGTAGTAATACCTAATGACAAATTATTACAAGTAATTGATAGAAAAACATCTATAGTAGAAGCATTCAGAATGGCTGATGACGTATTAAGACAAGGTGTTCAAGGAATTTCAGATTTAATAGCAGTTCCTGGATTAATAAATCTAGACTTCGCAGATGTTAAAACAATAATGTTAAATCAAGGTATGGCTCATATGGGTATAGGAAAGGCAAGTGGAGAAAATAGAGCAGAAGATGCTGCAAAACAAGCTATTCAAAGTCCATTGTTAGAAACTTCAATAGAAGGAGCAAGAGGAGTTATTATTAATATAACAGGTGGAAGTGACATTGGTTTACATGAAGCAAATACTGCGGCAGAATTAGTTCAACGCAGTGCTGATCCTGAAGCTAACATTATATTTGGTACAGTTACAGATGACTCTATGGGTGATGAAATACAAATAACTGTTATAGCAACAGGTTTTGAAAAAGAGGAAGAGAAAAAAGCAGGATATGAAAATATAGTAGCAGATGCATGGAGAAAAAGAAATGCAGCAACCACCACTTCTAATTCAAATAATTCAGAAAATACAAATCAAAATGACTTAGATATACCAACATTTTTAAGAAAAAATAAAGGTTTAGGTGGAAAGTAGTCGATTTTTAATATTGAAATAAAAAAAGAATCATTCTTTGAAGAATGATTCTCTTTTTTTGCTTCAAAAAATGACATAATTTTGAGACAACAAAAACTAAAATATATTTATAAAAAATAGAGGAAAGAAAATAATGACACTTTATATTGATCTTATATTATTAGAAAATATTGTAATGAATTATATTATTCTTGTAGCAACATCAATAATAAGCAAATCCAAAATAAGTTTAATTCGTTCTTTAATTTCTGCAAGTATAGGAAGTATATATTCAATTTTAAATTACTTGGTACAATTAAGCACATTGTCTAATTTAATATTAAAAATTTTCATATCTATATTAATGATAAGAATAGTATTCGGATATAAAAAGATAAAAACATTTTTTAAGCAACTGATAATGTTTTATTTAACTTCCTTTACATTTGGAGGAGTTACATTTATGTTATTGTTTTTTATAAATCCTGAAAATGTAGTGTTCAATGGAAATCATTTAGTTGGAATATATCCTATAAAAGTTACAATAATTGGAGGAATAGTAGGCTTTATTATAATATCGATAGTGGCAATTATAGTAAGAAGTAGAATTAATCAAAATAATATAATTTATGATTTAAAAATAGTCCATAAAGGAAAACAAATAAATATAAAAACATTAATAGATTCTGGGAATTTGTTAAAAGATCCTATAACAAATATGGATGTAATAATTGTAGAAAAGAATAGTTTAAAAGAATTGCTTGAAAAAGAAGCTTTTGAATATATAGAAAATATGCTTAATGGAAACTTATTAGAAGAAAATTTTGAAAATATTCAGAAATATAAATTTAAATTAATACCATTTTCTTCTCTAGGAAATGAGAATGGTATGTTAGTAGGATTTAGACCCGAATACATTATTATATATGGAGAAGAAGAAAACACAAGAAAAGATGTCATTATTGGAATTTACGATGGAAAGCTTACTAAGACGAATAAATATACAAGTTTAGTTGGCCTAAATATTTTTAAAAGGAGTGGTGATATAAATGAAAATTTTAAAAAAAGTAAAGTATAGTATACTAAAAATTTTAAGTAAATATTTTGATAGAGACAAGTTAGATAAATTTCCATGTTTTTATATAAATGGTAGTCAAACATTGCCACCACCATTAGAACCATTGGAAGAGGAAGAGGCTTTAAGAAAACTTTCAATGGATAATGAAGATGCAAAACAAATATTAGTAGAAAGAAATTTAAGACTAGTAGTTTATATAGCAAAAAAATTTGAAAATACAGGAATAGATTTAGAAGACTTAATTTCAATAGGAACAATAGGACTAATGAAAGCAATAAACACATTTAATACAGATAAAAACATAAAGCTTGCAACTTATGCTTCGAGATGTATTGAAAATGAAATATTAATGCAACTTAGAAGAACAACGAAAATAAAAACAGAAGTATCTATAGATGAACCATTAAATAAAGACAGTGATGGAAATGAACTATTATTATCAGATATATTAGGAACAGATGATGACATTACTTCTAGAAGGATAGAAGACGAAGTAGATAGAAAGTTATTAAGACTAGCTATTCAAAAACTAACAAAAAGGGAAAAGGAAATAATGGAATTGAGATTTGGAATAGGAGGTTTGGGAAAAGAAAAAACTCAAAAAGAAGTTGCAGATATGATGGGAATATCTCAAAGTTATATATCTAGATTAGAAAAGAAAATAATGAGAAAAATGAAAAAAGATATAATGAGTAAAACAGGATAAGTTAAAAAAATACATATAATATAAAAACCTCTGATGCCAGTTAGACATCAGAGTAGCTCCGAGTTATTTAATTAAGTTTTTAAGATATTCTTCGTATTTTAGAATTTTCTGCTCTTGACTTTCTGTTTGGCTATCATAGTATTCGCAAGGATCACTATAACCATAAGGCTCTACGGTATCAATGCCTTTTTTTGAACAAAATCCACAAAAATTGTGGTAAGTGAAGAATGAACAATTTCGACATAACTTTTCAGACATGATAATCATCCTTTCATATAAACGGAGCTCTTCTAAAGTATATTGAAAAATATACTTTAAGCTATCTTAAAGTATTATTTAATAATACCTTAAAATATATTTTTATGAATTTGTGGGCAGTTTAAAAAACATTATATTTTAAACTGCCTTTAAAATAATAATATCACGATTTGTTATTTTTGTAAATTATTTTTCTTTATTTCTTCATGCCTTTTTATTTTAGCCGTTGTCGTTTTTATCATAGGCTCTGTTGTTATATCTAAATGCTTTATATGCTTGTAATTTGGAAATTGTTTGTTAATGTTTTTTATATCATTCCAAATAATTTCTTTTATTTTATCCTCAGAAGTAGTATTGTATTTACTTTTTATAATTTCTTCATTATAAACAATTTTTACAGATACTATGAAATCATCTTCTTTAGGTTTTCCATATACCATAGACTCAGATACATATTCTAAATTACTTATTACATTTTCTAACTCTTCAGGATATATATTTTTTCCATTTTTTAAAACTATAACATTTTTCTTTCTTCCAGTTATAAACAAAAATCCATCTTTATCGACATAACCCAAATCTCCAGTATAAAACCATCCATCTTTTAAAACTTCACTTGTTGATTCTTCATTTTCATAATAACCAAGCATTACATTAGGACCTGTTACAACAATTTCTCCAATTCCATCTTCGTTAGGATTATCAATTCTTAAATTAACTCTTAGCATAGGAATTCCGCAAGAACCTAACTTCCTTGCAGATTCATTTTCTGCACAAAGTACTGGTGAAGTTTCTGTTAATCCATAGCCTTGAATAGTTAAAATACCAAAATCGTTAAAACCTTTTGCAACTTTTTTATCAATTCCAGAAGCTCCACTTATTATAAATCTTAAGTTTCCACCAAGTTGGTCAATAATTTGCTTAAACAATTTTCTTCTTATATCAATTCCAAATTTTAATAAAAAATTACTTAATTTGATACCAATATTTATAATTTTTGTTTTTCCTTGTTTATCTATTTCTAGAATTATTTTTTTATACATAGATTCCAAAAGAAGAGGAACACAAACAAAAACAGAAACTTTATATTCTACTAAATTTTTTTGAATATGTCTTAAACCATCACAAAAAACGTTCGTGGCACCATTAGATAAGAAAAATAAAATACCAGTTGAACCAAACATGTGATGAAAAGGAAGAAATGCCATATTAACATCAGTATCATAAACTTTTTCTACACATTGCATATCATAAATATTAGATGCAATATTTTTGTGAGATAACATAACAGCTTTAGAAGCAGAAGAAGTTCCAGAAGTAAACACTATTGAAGCCATTGCATCTGGATCGATTTTTGTATTTATATAATCATCATTACCAGAATCTAAAATATTTTTCCCTGTATTTATTATTTCTTTTAAAGTAAGAATTTGATGGTAAGCTTCTTTATTGTCAATATCGTTCATACAAATATAAGTTTCTATTTTAATATTTTTATCTTTTTTCAAATTTTTTATTATTTCAATATACTCTTTTTCAAAAATTATAGCGTTAGCACGACTTCTTGTAATTGAAGAAATCATTTCATTTTCTTTTAATCCTTTATCTAAAGGAACAGTTATACCAACTCCATTTAATATTGCTATATAAGAAAGAGCCCATTCATAACAATTTTTACCTATTATAGCAATTCTTTTATTTTTTAAACCTAAATTAATTAGACCAGTTCCAAGACTATTTATATCATTATAAAGATCTTTATATGTGATATGTTTATAGTTTATTTGTTTTTCAATTTTTTCTTTAATTATAAAAGCATTATTATTTGAATATAAATCTGCACTATTTTTAATTAAATCCTTTAAATTATCAAACATTTTAGGATTATATAATTTGTTTGATGGTTTCATAAATACCTCCAATCTAGTATTTAATACTAGGTTATCATATAATGGATAAAGTGTCAATTGAATTGCATAAATATTAATTAATTGACTGAGAGAAAATAAAGTGATAGAATAAAAACAATAAAAATGGAGGAAAACTAGATGAAACTAAAAAATTTTAATATTCACCTTCCAAGATGGGAAGAACTGCCTAATATAGATTTATACTTAGATCAAGTTGTAACTTTACTAGAAGAATACCTAGGAGATTTTATGACTAATAAAGAAGATAAAATAATAACAAAAACTATGATAAATAACTATGTTAAACATGGAGTAATAAAACCTCCTGAAAATAAAAAATATAGCAAATCACATTTAGCTAGATTAATTGTAATTTGCATATTAAAGCAAATATATAGTATAAACGATATAAAAAATTTAATAAAATTAGCATTAGATACATCTGAAATTCAAATATCATATAATAGCTTTTGTATAGAACTAGAAAATGCTATTAATTTAACATTTAATGGAATAAAGACTAATGAAGAAATTGAAATGACAAAGGAAAAATATATATTAAAAAATGTTGCTCAATCATTTGTAAGTAAAATATATGTGGAAAAAACATTTTTAAATAAAGAATAAATATTCACAAAAATAATATTATTAAGAAAGGATAAAAAAATATGAATAGTAAAAAGCAAAAATTAATAGTAGCAATAATAATAGCAATTATAATTATAGGGATAGTAGTTTATAAAAAATTTATTGAAGTACCTGGAAATGTAGCTGGAGAAAGAGCTATAGAGGAATTATTACAGCAAGTATATTATGAAGATGCAGAAAAGTGTTTAGAAGATATCTTTGTGTCAAATGAAAATATAGAAGATCCTTTACCAGAGTTTAGTGATATAAATGAAGCGCCAGAAGAGTGGATATGGATGGTTTTATATAATAATCTAGAAAATGAAGAAAATTTATTTACTTATGAACAAATACAAGAAAAGTTAATATCACTATTTTCAGAAAATTTAAATAAAAAATTTCCAGAAGAAGGAGTAAAGGGATTAATAGAAAAAAATTTAGAATCAGGAAATTACTATAAAATAGAAAATATAAATAATAGTGCAAAAAAATATGGTTATAGTATAAAAACATTAACACAGGAAGATACTACTTATAGAATAAATATATTACAATATGAAATTTCAGCAGATTTAAATCAAGAAGAACAAACTATGATAGAAAAAGAGATTAAAATTGAAGTAGAAGATGTAGGCAAAGCAAAAATTATTTCTGTACATAAAAAAATTAGTAAAGAGTAAAAAATGATAAAATTAAAAAGCTTTAAACAAAAATTTAATAACTTCCTAAAGAGTGTTCAAAAACATAATATTAGTGAATTTGCGGCACAATGTGCGTATTATATAATATTATCTTTTATTCCATTTATAATACTTTTACTTACATTAATACAATATGTTGGAATAGACAAAGAAAATTTATATTTTATAATACAGACAATAATACCAGAAAACATGAATGAAACAATATTAGGAGTAATTCAAGAAGTATATTCTAAATCTTTAGGTACTATTTCAATATCATTAATATTTATAATATGGTCATCAGGTAAAGGTTTTTATTCATTATGCAAGGGATTACAAGTAGTATATGAAAGAAAAAAAAAGTCAACATATATTTTTCTAAAAACAAAATCAATTGTATGTACAATTGTATTTAGTTTTTTAATAATAGCTGCTTTAATATTAATGGTATTTGGAAAAACGCTAAATAATTTTATAGAAAGTAAATTTAATAATATTAATATTTTTAGTTTTATATTAAAAATACCAGATATTATTGTTACAATAGGATTATTTGGATTTTTAATGTTGATTTATAAATTTATTCCAAATAAAAAAAATAAGTTTAAAGAACAGATACCAGGAGCAATAGTAGCATCTCTAGGGTGGATAATAATTTCAAAAATATTTTCAATATATTTAAATGTATTTAAAGGTTTTTCAATAATGTATGGAAGCTTAACAACAATAACACTTATTATGATGTGGGTATATTTTTGTATATATATAATTTTGATTGGTGCAGAAATAAATCATTTAGTGAGTAAAAAGAATGAATAAGAATATATAAAGCATAGACAAAAAGCATTACAAATCTGTTCTACAATAAAAATATTTTAAGGATAAGATATGATTGGAATAAAAGAAAAAATAAAAAAAGATTTAATTGAATTATCAGATGAAAAATATAAAAAGTTTCATAGTTCTTTATGCCCAAATACGGATAATATTTTAGGAGTTAGAACTCCAATTTTAAAAGATTATGCTAAAAACCTTCTAAAGAAAAATCCAGATTTAAATATAAGAGAAGTAGGAAATGAATATTATGAAGAAATAATGCTTCAAGGTATTATAATCGGACTAAAGAGTAATCTAAGTTTCGAACAACTAAAAGAAAAAATAGAATACTTTGTACCGAAAATTTACAATTGGGCTATATGCGATATATTTTGTTCAAGTTTAAAGATAACAAAAAAATATAAAAAAGAAATGAAGCAAATAATAAAAAAATATTTAAAATCTTCTAAAGAATTTGAAATTCGCTTTGCAATTGTTATGATTTTAGATTATTATATAGATGAAGAAAATCTAGAAGAAGATTTTAAAATATTTGAAAATATAAAAAGCACTGATTATTATGTACAAATGGCAATATCATGGGCTCTGTCAATGTGTTTAATTAAATTTTTTGATGAAACCATTGAATTTTTAAAATATTCAAATCTAGATACTTATGTATATAACAAAGCATTACAAAAGGGCATTGAGTCTTATAGAATTTCTGAAAATAATAAAAAAATATTAAAAAATATGAAAAAAAGCAATAAATAATATTGCTTTTTTTTTATGTTATTGATACTATAAAGTAAAAGGTAAATAAGAGAGGGAAAATTATGAATAAGGATAAAGAAAAAATAGTGTATATTGATGGAAAAAAAATTGATATAAGCAAATTAAGCAACGAAGAATTAATAAAACTAGCAAATTATAATAAAAATAAATTAAAAAGAAAAATGAAGCCATTTGACAAAAAGGAAAATGAATTAGAGCGTTAATACACAATAAATATCTAAATAAAATAAAAATAAAGAGGTGTACAATGGAAAAAATTAGTGAAAAACTTATGACAAATCTTACAAAATTATCAGAACTAGAAGCAAATAATTTAATAATTAAATCTGCAATTTTTATAAGAAAAATAAATGAAAAAATAGACAGCTCTATAAAAGAAATAGAATTAAGAATAAATGAAGAAATTGAATTTTATGGACAACAACCAGAAAATTATTTGGAATATAAAAAATCAACTTTAAGTAAATATGAAGATGAATTTAAAAAAATTTCAGAAGAATATGAGTTACAATATATTAATATATGTGAAGAACTACAAGAAACTTATGCAAATCAAAAAATAGCTATTGCAAATTGTAAAAAGATTAAAAATTTAAAAGAAGAATTTTTAATATCTGAAAGTTTTAAAGAATATAAAAACCTAAAAGCTAAATACAAAGAAGATATGGATAATTCATTAACTAAAGTAGAATTTGAAAAAAATATGAATTTGCTTAAAGAATTAAAAAATCCTGTAGAAGAATATGATTCTAAAATGAAAATGTATATAGAAAAAGCAAAAGATTATGAGCAAATAATTGTTAAATGTAATCAAAAATTAGAAGAATGTGCACAAAAAAATATAGAAGAATTAAATAATTATGTATCAAAGAAAACAAGTCAATTATCAATATACCAAAAAACTAATATTTTTTCAAAATTAATTAATAAAATAACTAATATATTTAAAGGAAAACAAAAATTACAAACATATGTAATAGACAAAACAAAATTAGAATTAAATAGTTTAGAAACAGAAGTTAATGATACCAAAAATAATACTAGAGAAAACACAATTAAATTTATTGAACAATTAATAGAAATTAGAGAAGAAATAAACAATAAATTTGAAAGTATTAAGGTATAGGAGGAAAAAATGGAAAGTGTAAATAAGCTTGGGGATATATATATAAAAGGTGAATTAATTAATTTAAAATCAACTCCCATAAAAACATTAAATGATAAAATAGCAGAAATTGAATTAGAAGAAAAAAATCTTAAAAATGAAATTTTTGCTATATTAGAATCATTTTAGGAGGAAATAAAATGGAAAATAGAGATAAATATGAAATAGAAGATTTTGATGGTGAAGAATACTATGATTATACTGACGAATACACTGATGAAGAGTTTTGGAAAGAATATGAAGATGAATTAGCTCAATGTCGATATAATGAAGCAGAAGAAGCTCCAACATTAAAAGATATTGCTCAAGATATATTTGAAGATGGTGTTGAAAAAGCAAAAGAAAGTCCAGTTGGAAAAAGAGTTTTAGAGATTATTCAATTATATAAGAATCATAAAGTATTACAAGAAGAAATTAATCAAAGAAACTTAGAGTGGGAAGAAAATGATTTAACTCCAGAACAAATTAAAGAATTAGAAGAATTGGAAGAAATTAAAAATCAGAATATAGAGCAAATAGGAAAAACAACAATAAAAGCTGGTGTGGCTGCAATAGGAATGGGAGTTGTTGGAATTGGAAAACTTATAAAAGGGGCTGTAACTTTAGCAGGACATGTTAAAAGAAAAATCGATGGAATTAGCATAAAAGATATAGCAAAAAAAGTAGATGATAAAATACTACAAATGCAAATGAACAAAGCTATTGATAAAAGTGAAAAGAAAAAAGAAAAGCAAGAAAGAAAAGAAGAAATAAAAAATAATGTAAAAGAAAAAATAAATGATATTAAAGAAAGTATAGAAACAAGTAAAGAGTTCACTAAAGCTACAATACAAGTAGGAATAGAAAATAGAAAAAATAAATACCAACAAGCAAAAAATAGATTTGAAAAAAGAAAAAATGATACTATTATAGGCGCTCTACGAGGAGGGAAAAAGGTAGCAGAAGTGTTATTAAAAAGAATAGAAGGAGCGATACTTAGTAAACAAGAAAAAAATTCACTAAGACAAGAAAAAGTTAATGGAGAAATGGATAAAAATACTGAAGATAAAAATACTGATGAAATTGAAATGTAATAATAAAATTTAAAAAATTGCGATAGATGAATTTAAATTTGTCTATCGCAATTTTTAAAGTAAAATAATTATATTATAAATTATAATTATTTTATGCATTTATAAAACTTAATTGTTTATTTATTATTGTATTAATAAGTTCTTTTACCTTAAAATATTCTTCGTTAGGCTCATCTAATTCCAATGGACAAGAATTAAGTTTAAATATTCTTCTAAAAAATCCAGCAATACCTTTATTTTTATGCTCCCATTCTAACATTAATCTTTCATTTTCTTCTTTGTACTTTTTTGAGTGATATAATGCTATATTTCTAATTTCTTCTAATTCTGAACCAGATTCTAAATCAGGCTCCTTTTTTGTATAATCCTTTATAGTATTATTATCGTTATATTCTATTTCAATATCAAGTTTATAGCTACTTTCTAAATAACCCCTGTCATTGAACAAATAGGTTTTTAAAATAGAAGAGCTATTGCTAGTCTGATTCGTATCGCTTGATTTAGAACTTAAATAATCTACACCTAATTTTAAATCGTATTGAAATAATCTAATGAATTTTGCATCATCAATTTCAATGAAATCGGAAATTCCAGATTTACTCAAATTTTTAATAAAATCGCTATTAAGTAAAATCTCATCTAATAATTTAGCTATTTTAATTTCATCACTATTCATAAAATATCCTCCTTAGACAAATTATTCCTTATTTAAGATTGTAGTTTAGACAAAAAAATAAGTCAATATAAAATAAAGAATAAAATCAAAATAAAGCTGACAATAAAACACGTTTTTTTTGAAAAAATTTAAGAAATAAAAAAGAAAAAATAAAAAAAACAAGAAAAAAGTAAAATAATGTTAATATTTGTATTGAAAGTTTAAAAATCTAATGTTAATATAATTATAGAATAAATTAAAATAGACTTAAAAAAAACCCCTAAAGGGAATTTGTTTTTTTAAGTCTTTTTTGTTAGGAGGATTTTTATGAGTAATACAAAGTATATTTTTGTAACAGGAGGAGTTGTCTCTGGATTAGGAAAAGGAATAACAGCTGCTTCTTTAGGAAGGCTGATGAAAAATAGAGGCTATAAAGTAACAATACAAAAATTCGATCCATACATAAATGTAGACCCAGGTACAATGAGCCCATATGAACATGGGGAAGTATTTGTTACAGATGATGGAGCAGAAACGGACTTAGATTTAGGACATTATGAAAGATTCATAAATGAAAATCTTACAAAAAATTCAAGTATTACCATGGGAAAAATATATTCTGAAGTTATTGAAAAAGAAAGAAGAGGAGATTATTTAGGAAAAACAGTTCAAGTTATTCCTCATATAACTAATGCCATAAAAGAAAAAATATATAGTTTTGAAAATACAGATACTGATATAGTGATAACAGAAATAGGAGGAACTGTTGGAGATATAGAAGGACTATCAATAATAGAAGCAATAAGACAGGTTGGATTAGAGAAAAACCCAGAAGATGTTTTATATATACATGTAACTTTATTACCATATATTTTTGGTTCAAATGAGATAAAAACAAAACCAACACAGCACTCAGTAAAAGAATTACAAAGTTTTGGGATAAAACCAGACATATTAGTCTGTAGAACAGAAAGTCCAATAACTGAATCGATAAGAGAAAAAATTGCACTATTCTGTAATGTAAGAAAAACAAGTGTAATTGCAAATTTAACTGCAGATAATTTATATGCAGTACCATTGATGCTAGAAAAGGAAGGAGTAGGAAGAGAAGTTTGTAATCATTTAAGATTAGATAAGTATGTGCCAGATAATTCTAAATGGGAAAACATGATAGAAAAAATAAGAAAAACAGGTAATAAAAAAATTGAAGTTGCAATAGTCGGAAAATATGTTCAATTAGAAGATTCATATATATCTGTAGTAGAAAGCCTAAAGCATGCTGGATTTTTAAATGACATTAATGTACATGTAAATATGATTGATTCAGAAACGATAAATAAAGACAATGTAAATAATAAACTAAAGGATATAAAAGCAATAGTAGTTCCAGGAGGGTTTGGAAAGCGAGGAATAGAAGGAAAAATAGAAACTATAAAATATGCAAGAGAAAATAAAATTCCATTTTTGGGAATATGCTTAGGAATGCAATTAGCTGTAGTTGAATTTGCAAGAAATGTATTAAATTTAAAAGATGCAAATTCAATAGAATTTGAGCCAGAAACAAAAAATCCAGTAATTCATATAATGGAAGAACAAAAAGAAATAACAAGTAAAGGTGGAACAATGAGATTAGGAGCATATGAATGCATATTAAAGGAAAATACTATTGCTTATAAAACATATGGAAAAGAAGAAATATCTGAAAGACACAGACATAGATATGAATATAATAATGAGTATAAAGAAAAATTAGAAGAAAAAGGATTAATCTGTTCAGGAATATCACCAAATGGGAAATTAGTAGAAATAGTAGAATTAAAAAATCATCCATACTTTATAGCAGCACAATTCCATCCAGAACTAAAATCAAGACCCAATAAGCCAGCACCATTATTTGTAGGACTAATAAAAACAGCAAAAAATAAAATATAAAATTTTTGTTAATGTTTAGATTAAAATATTTTTTATATTTAGTGCAAATGCTTGTAGGGGCGGGCCTTGTGTCCGCCTTTGAAAATTCATGGGTCGACACGAGGCCGACCACTACATTTTTTCTACAATTAAAAATTATTCTGAACAATAACAATTTTTTTAAAAAAAAATAGCACTCTCCTATTGACATTGCTAAAAATAGTGCTATAATATAAATGTAAATAAAAAAGCGCTTTTTACATATAATAAAAAATATATGTGCTACCTCTTAAAAAGGTGTCAACACATAGAATTAAATTAAAGGAGGAATGTGTTATGATGATGATACCAAGAAGAAGTGGATTTGATATTTTTGATGAGGTTTTCAACGATCCATTTTTTACAAAAAAAGAAAACAAACTAATGAAAACTGATGTAAAAGAAAAAGATGGTAACTATATTTTAGAAATAGATGTTCCAGGGTATAGCAAAGAAGATATAAAAATAGAGCTAAACGAAGGATATTTAACAGTAACAGCAAGTAAAGATGAAACAAAAGAAGAAAAAGATAAAAAAGGAAAT
>JBJFFD010000027.1:0-10890 GCA_051891335.1 Candidatus Scatovivens sp. | reverse complement strand
GAATAAAAACGTAGCTAGTTTTATTTATAAAATATTTAAAACAATAAGAAAGTTTGGAGGAAGTAGTGTTGCAATAACACAAGATATTTCAGATTTATTTAGTTTAGATAATGGAATTTATGGAAAAAGTATATTAAATAATTCTAGTATAAAATCATTTTTTTCATTAGAAGAAGAAAATATAAAAATATTAGAAAAATATTATAATATTTCTGAAAAGGAAAAAATAGAAATTAAATCTTTAAAAAGGGGAGAATCATTAATGTTTATAGGAGAAAATCATATATTAACGAAAATAGAATCATCTGAATATGAAAGGAATTTAATTAATTGAAAAATGTTATAACAGCCATTTTAAATAAAAATATCAATGAAGAGTTAAAAAAAGATTCTGAAATAAATTTAATTTGCAAAGATATTTTATATCAAGAAGCATTATTAGAAATAATAAAAAAAAATAAAAATATTGATTTTTTAATATTAAATTCTAATTTACCTGGCGAAAAAAATATTATAGAAATAATAGAAAAAATAAAACTAGAAAATAAAAAAATTAAAATAATATGCTTTTTCAAAAACAATAATGAAGAAATAAGTAATATTAAATTATATAGAAAATATTTAATAGAAGAAATTGACGCAGAATTAATAAAAAAAATAATTAAAAATAAAAATCCTAGAAAAAGTAAGTTAGAGAAAATAAAAAAAGAAAATCATTTAATTTGTATTCTAGGAAGCGAAGGTGTAGGAAAAAGTGTATTTATAGCTAATATAGGACTTTGCTTTTCAAAAATAAAAAGTAAAACAATTATTATAGATTTTGATAGTAATAATACAATTAAATATATATTTAATTTAAAGAATAATAAAAAAATTAAAGAAAAAATAGAAGATTATATAATAAAAATTAACTCTAATTTAGATTATATAAATATTTTTGAAAATAAATTTAATAAAGAAAAAATAAATTATATTTTAGAAAAATTAAAAAAAACATATAAAAATATAATATTAGATAATTCAAATAATTATAAATATCTAGATTTTATTATAAAAAAAAGTAATAAGAAAATATTAATATTAGAACCCAATATAATTGAAATAAAAAAAACAGAAAAAATATTAAAAAAACATAGAAAATATTTAAATGAATATTTTATTGTATTAAATAAAATAAATATAAATTCTATTGATGAAAAAATAATAAAAAAAATATATAAAAATAAAAAAATCATAGGAAAAATAAAATATAGTAATAAATATAATTTATTAATTAATAGCAAGATTAAAGAAATAATTGATAAAAAAGAATATTTAAAAATAATAAAATATATAATAGGAGATAAATAAAATGAATTTAGAAATTGATTTAAATAATAGTAAAATAATTGATATACAAAAAAGTTTTTTAAATAATACATTGGGAAAAGTGATAAACTCAGGACTAGATATTGGTTTAAGGGCAGCATTACCAGATTTTATTGAAGAGCAAATTATAGAAATTAAAGATGCAATGCTAGAAAATGGATTTAAAGAAGGAATAAATAAAGCAATAGATTCTGCTATAGATATTGGTAAAAGTGCATTAGGAATAGTGACAGGAAAGTTTGAAAATATATCACAAATACAAACAGCAGTAAAAAATGGTGGAATAATAGATACAGCATCTAAATTAATTGATAAAGTGATTGATATTTCAGAAGAGAAAAATATATTGAATAGTAGTGTTTGTAATTTAATAAAGAAAGGTAAAAACACAATATTAGAACAAATAAGCAAAAATATAGAAGAAAGCTTAACATCTCAAATTAAATCTATCGAAAAACTAAATAAATATTGCAAAAATTGGAATCAATATTATACAGACAAAAACTTTGATGGAATGGAAAAAGAATATAAAAAAATTGAAAAAGAAATTGTAAATATAGTACCAATTGAAAAAACAATAAAAGAGACTAGAATAATTGAAAATTTACATAATTTAATAAAAAATAATGGTAAAAATTTTAATATTAGTGAGGAAGAAATACAGCTTGCAAAAAAGTTATAAAAAATAAAAAAACCTTACGGATATAGGGTAAATAATTTCTAAAAATTCTTGATTTTTTAATAATAGTTTAATATAATACAAGAGTAATTAGTATTAATGAAAAGAGGGAAAAAATGGAAAGACAAGATGGAAAAATAATAGAAAGAAATATAGAAACAGAAATGAAAACGGCATATATAGATTACGCAATGAGTGTTATTGTATCTCGTGCCTTACCAGATGTAAGAGATGGTTTAAAACCAGTACATAGAAGAATTCTTTACTCAATGTATGAAGATGGAATTACTTCTGACAAACCATATAGAAAATGTGCAAATACAGTTGGATCCGTTTTAGGAAGATATCATCCACATGGAGATGCTTCTGTTTATGATGCAATGGTAAGAATGGCACAAGATTTTTCTATGAGATATATGTTAATTGATGGACATGGAAATTTTGGATCAATAGATGGCGATGGAGCAGCTGCAATGAGGTATACTGAAGCAAGGATGGCTAAGATTTCTGAACAAATGCTTGTTGATATAGATAAAAATACTGTTGATTTTATGCCAAATTATGATGAAAGACTTCAAGAACCAACTGTTTTACCAGCAAAGATACCAGCTTTATTAATAAATGGTTCTTCAGGAATTGCAGTAGGTATGGCAACTAATATTCCACCACATAATTTAACTGAAATTATTAATGCAACAATTAAAATAATAGAAGAAGATAATGTTACTGATGAACAATTAATGCAAATTGTAAAAGGACCAGATTTTCCGACAGGAGCTATGATTCTAGGAAGAGAAGGAATAAAAGAGGCATACACTACAGGCAAAGGAAAAGTTATAGTAAGAGCAGAAACAGAAATAGAAGAAATGTCTGGAAATAGACAAAGAATAATTGTTTCTTCACTACCTTATCAAGTTAATAAAGCTAAACTAATAGAAAATATCGCAAACTTAGTAAAAGAGAAAAAAATAGAAGGAATCTCAGAAATAAGAGACGAATCTGATAGAAAAGATAGAGTTAGAATTGTTATAGAATTAAAAAGAGATGCTAGGCCTCAAGTAGTTTTAAATCTTTTATTTAAACATACACAAATGCAAGATACTTTTGGTATTATAATGTTAGCACTAGTTAATGGAGAGCCTAAAATATTAACATTAAGACAGTGTTTAGATGAATATATAAAACATAGAAAAACAGTTATATTAAGAAGAACAAAATTTGAATTAGATAAAGCAGAAGCAAGAGCTCATATATTAGAAGGATTAAGAATTGCTATAGACAATATTGATGAAGTTATTGAAATAATTCGTTCTTCTTATGATGATGCAAAAGAAAGATTAATGGAAAGATTTGGTCTTTCAGATATACAAGCACAGGCTATATTAGATATGCAATTAAAAAGATTATCTGGATTGCAAAGAGAAAAGATTGAAGAAGAATATAAACAATTAATGGAATTAATTGCATATTTAAAACAAGTTTTAGCTAGTGAAAAATTAGTATTTGATATAATTAAAACAGAATTATTAGAAATAAAAGAAAAATATGGAGACGATAGATTAACTAAAATTGTTGCAGCAGAAGGAGATTTTGATGAAGAAGATTTAATAAAAGAAGAACAAACTGTTGTTGCTTTAACCCATTTTGGATATATAAAAAGAATGCCAGTAGATACATATAAAAGTCAAAGAAGAGGAGGAAAAGGAATAACAGGAATAGCAACAAGAGAAGAAGACTTTGTAAAAGAAATATTTACAGCATCAACACATGATACAATACTTTTCTTTACTAATAAGGGAAAAATGTATAGATTAAGAGGATTTGAAATTCCAGAAGCTGGTAGAACCGCTAAGGGAACAGCAATAGTAAATTTATTAAATCTAGATGCAGGCGAAAAAGTTTCAGCAATAATACCTTTACAAAATTTCGCAGAAGGAAAATATATTTTAATGTCAACAAAATCTGGTTTAATAAAGAAAACATCATTAAAAGAATATGATTCATCAAGAAGAACTGGATTATTAGGAATAACATTAAAGGAAGATGATGAATTGATTGATGTAAGACTTACTGATGGAGAAGATAATGTAGTCTTAGTTACAAGAAAAGGACTAAGTATTACTTTTGATGAAAAGGATGTTAGACCAGTAGGAAGAGTGGCTCAAGGTGTTATAGGAATAAGACTAGATAAAGATGATTATGTAGTAGGAATGGAACCAATAATTGTTGGAAGTAAAGCTTCTTTATTAGCAATTACAGAAAATGGATTTGGAAAAAGAACAGAAGTAGATGAATATAGAGTTCAAAATAGAGGCGGAAGAGGAGTTATAACATATAAAATTACACCAAAAACAGGTGATATTGTAGGAATAAAAATAGTTGACGGTTCTGAAGATGTTATGCTTATAACAGATACTGGAACAATAATAAGAATGAAGGTTTCAGAAATCAGTATTTTAGGAAGGGCTACACAAGGAGTTACTTTAATGAGAACTAATGATGGAAAGGTTGTTAGTATAGAAACAATAGAACCAGAAAACGAAGAGGAATAAAAGAAAAGTAAAACGCTATAGTATTGATATTATAGCGTTTTTTTTATCCTTATAATCTTATTTATAATAATACAAGAAGGTTAATTTATAGATTCTTTTGAACTTCTTTTTAATCTCAAATCATCTCCGAAAGAATCTTAGAAATCGATAATTTCCGGCTAATCTAGAACCAATTCTATTTGTATAAAGTTTAAAAATCTCTTCAATAGTTAAATTTGTGGATATAATAGTTTTGGTTATTTTATTATTTTGATTAAGTAATCTTGTATTTAAAATTGTAAATAAATCAGTAAGTTTTGTTTCTGTAATTTTTTCTGTTCCTAAATCATCAATTATTAATAAATCTACATTTAAAATATTATTCATTAAATCAAAGTTATGCGTTTCTCTATTAAATTTTTCATCTATTAGTTTGTCAAACATAACAGGTGAAGTTTGATATAAAACAGTTTTTCCTTGCTTTAACAATTCATTGGCTATACAATTAGTTAAAAAAGTCTTTCCTAATCCAGTATTTCCAGTAAACAATAAATTTTTCTCGTTTATATCATCAAAATTATTAATAAAATTTTCTGCCTTTTCTTTTAAAAACAACATGTTTTCTCTAGGAGATAAATCAGAATTATATAATTGTTTATTAGGTTTTGGAGAAAAAATTCTTTGATCGAACTTGTTAAAGTTTTCTTGTTCTAAATTTCCAATGTTAGATTTATTGTAAGAAATATCATAAATTCTTTGTTTTAAACAATTACACATAACAGATTTATCATTTTTTATTATAAATCCAGTATCAGAGCAAATTTTGCATTCAAATTTTGGAGATAAATAATCTGATGAAGAACATAATTGTTTTATTATTTGATTTTTTTCTTTAATAAGTAAGTTTAATTTCTTTTTTAAATCAGATAACAATTTAGATTTTTCGTTAGTATCAGAGTTTATAATTGTTTTTGTTATTTGAATAGATAAATTAGAAATATTAGATTCAATTTCTGATAACTTTGGATTTATTCGCAAAAGATCTTGTTTTTTTATATTTGCATCTGAAATTGCCTTATTTCTTTTTAAATCATATTCATTTAAAAGTTGTTTTAGTAATATATTATCCAAAATAAAAAGTCCTTTCTTTAATTATCGTAAAGAGAATTTAAACTGTCAAAAGTACTTTGAGTATATTCAAATTCAAATTGATTAGCTGCTTTTGATATTTGCTTTTCTCTTGATTTTTTATCAGAAATGCTCGCTAAATGAGCTTGTACATCATAAGGAGAATTTAATCCCTTTTCATGCCAGTCAGTAAGCAATTTATCATAATAATCAAAACCAACATTTACTTTTGAAGTTGATTTTTTTAAAGCAATTTCTATTATATCCATTCCATAGCCATATTCTTGATACCATTTACAAATATATTCTTCTTCAAATGTATTAAAATTCCTTTGAAGTCTTAGTTTTTTAGAAATTTCTTTTTTTAGAATATTTATTTTTTCATTTTTTGCAAAATAATCATCTAAATCATTAAATGTTTTTATATTGTTTTTATACCAAGCATCAGCAACAGTTTGAATATAATTTCTATGTAAAGCTCTATTATCTGCACAATAATTAAAAAGAGCAATCATTACTTGTTCATCAAATCCATATTTATTAAACCATAAATCTATATCTGTATACCAAGAAGGAGACATAAGTCCTTGAAAAAATTGATTATTAATACTTTCTATTGCATGAGCACGATACTTACTTTTTTCAGTTAATTTTATATCTTCAGGAGAAGATGTTAATTTAGGATTATATAATTTTGATAATTCTATTTCTTGAAGGTTAACTAAAGAGTATCCATTTGTTTTTTTGATAATAACACCTTGCTCTTCCCAAAATTTAAGGGCATCTTGAATAGTTGCAAAAGGCAAGGCTAAAATTTTAGATAAATCGCTTATATTAGCATCTTTGCCATAATTAGATAGAAATAACATATAAATATAAACTTTTACATAATCACCATTTGCTAAAGGTAAATATTCTGTAAAAAAAACATCTGGAATCTCTGTCTTTGAAAAAAGAAGAGATTTATCTTTTTGTTCTATTTTCATTGATTGCCCTCTTTCTACAATTTAAATATATTATCTTTAGTATGGTGAATTGATTATAACATTAAAATAAGATAAATACAATAAAAAATAAATTAAGTTTTTATTTTTAGGGTATTTTATATACGAAAAAAAGACTGATAAAACAGTCTTTAAATTAAGCATTTAATTTTTCAATTAAAGCATCAATATCAATTCCATGAACAGCACAAGCCTCTTCTAAACTTTCTCCTTGAGAAGCAGGGCAACCTAAGCAATGCATACCAGCTTCTAAAAGAATATCTGCTTTTTCTGGATATTTATTTAATAGTTCTCCGATTAACATTGTTTTTTCTATCATTTTAAGTACCATCCTTTCTTAAATATGGTGCAAAAAATAAACTTCATCTTGCGTAGTTAAATTTTAAATAAAAAGTCTCAATGTACCTTTGTACAGCTCCGGTTTTTATTTAAAATTTGCCTAGCAATACTTGTTTCTTTTTTACACAAATTATAGTACATTATTAGTATAACTAAAAATATAATTTTAATTATTTTAGCATAAATTTTCAAATTTGTATAGACAAAAAAATAAAATTATTATAATATAATAAAAACTAAAAAGAAAGAGGTGATGCAAATTGCAAGTACTAGTATATTTCTTCTTTATGAGTTTTTGTTTCAATATATTTATAATCATATTTTCAATTTATTCTTTTGTAGAGAGTATCTTTTTTCAAAACATACAAGGTTCAAAATTAGAAATTAAGAAAAAATCATTTGAAAAATGAAAAAAATTATATTTTATGTTGGTTCTTTAATAGCTAGCACTTTATTAATGTTTTGCTTTTTTTCAAAAATTTTTATAACAGATTCTTTAATATTTCCATTTGCTATTTATCCATTTGATATTTGCAGAAAATATCCATATATATGGAATTTAATAAAAAAAATATATATTATTAGTTTTTTAATATCTAATTTAATTATTGAAAGAATAATATATGTTAGATTTATTGAATCAAAAAATATAAATCAAAATAAAAAAAGTAAAATAAATTTAAAAAATAGTGAACCAACATTAAAAATATTAATTGGAAAAGATAAGGAACAAAAAAATATTTATATTGAAGAAAATGGATTATATCAAAATATATTAGTAACAGGAACCATAGGAAGTGGTAAAACAAGTTCGGCTTTATATCCTATGACAAAGCAATTAATAGAATATGAAGCTAATAATTTTAAAGAAAAATTTTCAATGCTTATTTTAGACGTTAAAGGAAATTATTACAAACAAGTGTTAGAGTTTGCAAAAAACGCAGGAAGAATAAGAGATGTTATAATAATTGAAATAGGAGGAAAATATAAGTATAATCCTTTAGATAAACAAGAAATAAATCCTCAAGTACTTAGTAATCGTTTAAAATTAATATTAGAATTATTTAGTCCAAATAACACAGAATCATATTGGCTAGACAAAGTAGAACAAGTTTTAGCCGAATGTATTAAATTTTGTAGGTTATATAATAAAGGATATGTAGATTTTAAAGAAATACATAAACTAATTATGTTTGAGGATTATTACAAAGAAAAAATAAGTATTGTCAAAGATGAATTTCAAAAAGGTAATTTAAATCAAAAAAATGTATATGAACTATTATCATGTATTAATTTTCTAGAAAAAGAGTTTTTTTCTTTAGATGATAGAACCCTATCTATTTTAAAATCAGAAATAAGTAGAATAACAAATATTTTTATTTCAAATTATGAAATTTCAGAAACATTTTGCCCCAAAAAAGAAAAATGCAATTTTAATGGATTTAGTAACTCACTTAAAAATGGAAAAATTGTAATATTAAAAATGAATATTGCTGAATATAGAAATCTATCTAAAATAATAGCAGCTTATTTAAAAATAGATTTTCAAACAGAGGTTATGAGAAGTCTAAAAAATAGAGATAGTATAAGAAAATCTTGTTTTATTTGTGATGAGTATCACGAATATGTAACCGTAAATGATGCTGACTTTTTTGCAACAAGTAGAGAAGCAAAATGTGTAAATATTGTAGCAACACAAAGCTATACATCTATTTTAAATACCTTAAAAAGAGAGGAAACTGTTAAAGTTATAATTCAGAATTTAATAAATAAATTATGGTTTAGAACTGATGACATATTTACAATTGAAGAAGTACAAAAACAGATTGGAAAAGAAGAAAAAGAAAAAACATCATTAACAATTTCAGAAAATGCTAAAGAAACAAGATTTAATTATATAAAAAATGCATTAGTTTCAAAAGATTCTAATGTTTCTGAAAGTTACAATAAATACACTCAAAATGATTATATATTTGATACAAGATTTTTTTCTCAAGAGCTAGAAACATTTCAAGCATTAGCATTTATTTCAAATGGAAATAAGATATTAATTCCAAAAAAGATTACATTATTTCCATATTTTATAAAAAAAGAAAAGGAGGATTTAATTGAAAAGTAAAAAAAGAAAGATTTTAAAAATATTTTTTTTAATATTATATTTTATATTTTTAAAAAATATAAGTTTAGGAGCAGATCCTAAATTAGTTTCAACTTTAACGAACGCATTTGAAAAAATAGAAGATTATATTTTAAAAATATCTACTCCAGCGGCAGCAGTTGCTGTTGGAACAGGAGTTTTAATGAAAAAATTTAGTTTTGGCGATGAGGAAAAAATAAGAACTGCCAAAAGATTAATAAGGGGAAGTTTATTTTCTTATGGTTTTATACTGTGCATAGATTTAATTTTATCTTTAATAAAAACTTTACTTACATAAGAGGTGATTATAGTCGAAAACAATATTAGTGATTCAGTTTTTAATTCTTTAAATGAATTATTTTCAAAACTTTTTTTATCTATTGATGAAAAAATATATTTAAATTTAGATGAAATAACCTTTATAAATTCAGATATTATAAAAAAATCAAATATAACTAAAATAGTAGGAGAATCTCCAAAAGAAGGAATCCTTTTAGTATGTAATGCTTTAATATTTGGATTTATTCTATACTATTCTATAAATTATTTAATATCTCATTTAACTTTTAGTAGAATTCAAAATCCAATTCAGTTTATTTTTAAATTAATAATTTTCTCAATATTAATGAATTTTTCAGTATGGATTTGTTTGCAAATAATAGAAATAAGTTCAACAACTTCACTATTAATTAGACAAATAGGAGAAAAATCCTTTGGAGAAAGTATATGTTTTTCTAATTTTATTAAAGTAATAAATGAAAAGATATATATTGAAAATGGGAATATTGATATATTTTCTTTTGATGGAATTATAAAGTCATTTTTAACTTTTGGTTTTATAAATTTAATTTTTTCAAATTCATTAAGATACATAATGATACAAACATTAACAATAATATCGCCATTTGCTTTTTTAAGCTTGGTTAACGAGAAGACAGAAAATTTTTTTAAGAAATGGTTAATTAGTTTTATATCTCTTTTATTAGAGCAAATATTAATATCTATAATTTTAATACTATCATTTTCTTTTGAAAAAAACTTAGAAATTACACTTTTAAAAATGTTGTATATAGGTATATTATATGCTTTAATAAGAAGCAATTATTATATAAATCAAATTATTGGAGGAATATCCACTACAGTAGATTCGGGAATAAGTAGTTTAAAGAAAATTAAATAGATAAATAGTAAATTCATTAAAAAAGATTATTACAAAGTAGAGGAGAAAAAGATGAAGTTTATATTTCCTAAAAATTATAAATTTACTTTTAAATTGTTAGGCTTTATTGATTGGAAAACTGCCATTTTTGATATTATATATGGAGTTATAATATTTATATTAATTAATTTTATCTTTGATAATATTAATATTAAAATATATATTTTTATTTCTTTTTATTTTCCAATATTATTATTCAGCTTTTTGGGAATAAATGAGGAAAATATTATTGATATATCAAAGTATTTATTTAAATATTTTATAAGCCAAAAAATTATTTTATATAATAAAAAATAAAATGTTAATGCTCATAACCAATTTTTAATTGTTTCTCACAGGCGGACACAAGGCATGCCACTACAAACATTTGCAATAAATAAAAAGAATATTTCTGTAACTAGAGTCGCCCACCAATTTGTTGGGCGGCTCAAATTTGTTTGCCCGCCATGGGCGAATTCTAACGGGTGAAAGTCCCGAGTGCACCT